>NZ_CAJUCP010000015.1 GCF_910585425.1 uncultured Acetatifactor sp.
TGGTAGAAAATTTCTGCTGGTGCCGATTGTATTGACTGGAAAAGGATGATATAATAAAAAGGAAATAATGAGATTAGGGAAAAGGTGGTGTGGTTCGGTATATGCGGAAATTAAAGGTATATCTAGATACATCTGTCATTAGTCATTTGTTGCAAGAGGATGTCCCTGAGAAAATGGCAGATACAAGACAATTATGGGAAATGTTTAAGGATGGAAAATACGATGTGTATTTGTCTACAGTGACGTTAGAAGAAATTGCAGACTGTCCAGAGCCTAAAAAAAGCAAGATGTATGATTGCTTGGAACAGATAGACTATACACCTGTTAAAATCACGGATGATGTATCAGACATTGCACAACAGATTATTGAGATGGGTATATTGACAAAGAAAAGTTATGATGATTGCCAACATATAGCAGCGGCGGTTATTTATGGATGTGATTGCATCATATCTTGGAATTTTAAGCATATTGTCAATATTAAAACAATCAGAGGTGTAAGAGCCATCACTAATCTGAAAGGTTATAAACCTATTGAGATTTTGAATCCATCTGTACTGTTAGAAAGTGAGGAGTAAGCATGGAAAGACCAATTCTGAGTCCTGATTTTACAATTGAGGATATCCATAAATTGAGAGAGTATAATTATTATCTCACAAAGGACATGACACCACAGGAAAGGCGAGATTATTATAATAAACGTGGAATGGAGGTACACAGGCAGATACAGGAAAAAAATTACAGAAAGCATAATTTTTGAAAATGCTTAAGCCTGTTCAGCCAGAAAATAAAAACATAAAAACGAGAAGCACCAAAGGATGGACTGGCCATCTGATGGTGCTTTTGTTTTTTGCTACTTTAAGCTGATATCTGAAAGAGCTTTTTCCAGAGAACCCTGTCTCCATCTGCTTTTGACGATCTGTTGCTTCGTCTGCTGGATTCGCCTGTCTATGTAGCGTCCAAGCCATTCCATAAGCGGGGGAGGGACAAGCTTTTCAGGGAGTTTGGATATGATGGAAAATAAGATGTCCTCTGACTTGCTATGGAGCTTCTGGAATAATTTTTTTATCCTGTTTTGGCGCTTGATTTCTATGTCCATTGATATCACATCCTTCACCTCTAATCTTCTATTCCTATGATACACTCTGCCTGAAAAATATACAATATCCTATCCGGAAATACCATGGAAAATTTCCTCAAAATAAGGGCAATTTGTTTGAGTTTCTTACTAGGAATATACATGGATAAAGGGAAAAACTCAAAAAAGATACAGAATAAATAACCTTAGAAAACTCAAAAAAATTTCTGGAGGTAACGGCATGGAAAGTCTTGTGGATGGATTCAAAAGGAAGATGTATCTGGATGGGAAGTCGGAAAGGACGATAGGGGTATATTCGAATTCTGTAAAGGAATTCTTCAGATGGTTCCATGACAGCTATGGGGATATAACGTTCAAGAAGCTGTACCGTGAGAACATACTGGAATATAAAAGCTATCTGAAGAACGTCAGGAAATCGGAGCGTTCCGGGAACGGATTATGCCCCAAGTCAATCAACTCAAAGCTGTCGGCACTGATCTGCTTCAATGAACTGATGGAGCCTGACAACATCGTGGTGTCGAAAAGAGACCTGATAAAGATACAAGCGGAACTGGTGAGCCCTACTTCCATCACGAAAAAGGAGGTAGAGGAGTTCCGACAGATCGTGCTGCAGTCGGAGGGATGCGCGGCGAAAAGGAACTTTGCCATAGCCACGATACTTGCGTATGCCGGACTGAGGATAACGGAATGCCTTAACATAAGGAAGCAGGACATCTGCCTGGAATCTGGCCAATTAAAGATTGTTGACGGGAAAGGGGAGAAAGCGAGGATAGTCATAATCAACAGCAAGATAGAGTCGGCAGTCCGTGAGTGCCAGAAAGGGGACAAGATGGAATCGCAGTGGCTCTTCCATAACAGCAGAGGGGAGAGGCTGAACCAGACAACGATAAACAGGGTATTCAGGTTATGCAGTCCGAAAGGCTATAGCATCACGCCGCACACACTGAGGCACTTCTATGCCATCAATGCCATATCGAGCGGGGCATTCACCATCCCTGAGATTGCTGGCCAGATGGGGCATTCCAGCATCAAGACCACTATGCGGTACATGAACTCTAACCTGGATGAGATCAGGAAGAAGGTTGAGATGCTTTGATATGCCGGGTCAGATTGCTTAAATGCGGAGAACTGTTGATATAGGGAATGGGGAAAGGCGGTGAAGCCAAAATGACATGATTACGATAGGTTAGCGATGGTAGTTAGAATATTTCAGAGATTGGAGGGAATGGGTGTTGGAAGAACTATTGGAAAATGAGGTTTTCTGTACTGGTATAGCTGTAGGGATACAGATTCATCAGGATAGGGTAGTAGAGGCCCACAAAAGAAAAGAACCGCTTGTCATTGGTGATACCCTTTATTATCTTCAGGATGGACGGGAGCGGCTGGAGGAAGTGATTGACAGGATATGCAAATGAGACAGCTATTGGAAAATATAAATTTGTAGGAAAGGATTTAGGGAAGATGTCAAAGTCGGCAGTAGACTCGGAATATCTAAGTGATGTATGGACAAGGATTAATGGCACGATTGTTTAAATTAACAAAACTGAATAACAAATATGAATACATAAGGCGCTGCAGTAGATATCGGCAGTGCCTTTCTGAACGATAAAAACTATTAGCATGAGGTGATTGGCATTATCAAAAATAATATAGAGACGAATTATCTGCAATATGCCCAAGGCAACGACATATTGCGGTTCATCATAAACAATGGTATGATAGACATAGGCGATGTACAGGACAGCATGGAAGCTATGAAGAGAGAAGAGCTGCTAAAGAAGCATCCGTACAAGATATGGCAGGGAAAAGAAGGGAAGTGGTACACATATCTCCCTAACGAGAAGAAAGGGAGGAGGATGGTCAAAAGAAGCACGCAAAAAGCGATTGAAGAGGCAATCGTGGCATACTGGAAAGTGGAGGCAGAGAATCCCACAATCAAGGAACTTTTCTATGAATGGATGGAGAGAAAGCTGGAATATCAGGATATCTGTGTCGGAACATTCAATAGATATGAAAAAGACTTCAGAAGATTCTTTGAAGACGAATCCAAGTTTTCCGAGGCGAGGATAAGGAATGTTGATTCAAAAGAAATCGCCCCATTCCTGCGGAAAGCGATTGCCAACTATTCCCTGACGGCGAAAGCATACAGTAATCTGAGGACGCTTACCTACGGAATGTTCAAATATGCAAAGGAGAAAGGGTACATATCATGGAGCATATCGCAGACCGTAAACGACATGGAACTTCCGAGAAAGGCGTTCCGCAAGGTGGTGAAGGAAGACGATGAGGAAGTGTTCAACGATGATGAAATGGCGAAACTTCTGCAATACCTCACGGAAAAGCCGGACATCCTGAATCTGGGAATCATCCTGATGTTCTGCACAGGTGTCCGTGTGGGCGAACTGGTTGCAATCAAATGGTGCGATGTCACAGAAAATGCTATAAAAATCCGGAGGACAGAGATATCGTATAAGGACTGCGATGGCAGGAACGTATATGAAATCAGGGATTATCCTAAAACCGAAGCGGGGATCAGGACAGTGTTCGTGCCAAATGAGTTTTCCAGTATCCTAAGGCGGCTGAAGCTGTTGAGCGGCATCCAGGAATATGTGTTCTGGGAAGACGGGCAGAACATAAAGGCAATGCAGGTCAGGAAACGGCTGTACTATATCTGCAAGAAGTTAGGCATAAAGAAGAAATCTCCCCATAAGCTCAGGAAGACATACGTCTCAATTCTTTTGGACAATGGAGTGGACAAGAGGCTGGTTCAGGATGTTGCCGGGCACGCGCAGATTTCCACAAGCGAAAGGAACTACCATCGCAATAGGAAATCAGACCAGAGGAAAGAAGCGATATTGAGCGATATCCCGGAATTCAGGAATGCCAAACTTATGTTCTGATTACCTTTTTGATTACCTTTTGGCGAAAGGAAAGGAGACAGGCTCCGCGAAGCCAGTAAAATCAAGTCCTTTCAGACAACAAAAAATGGAAGCAAGGGGGCTCGAACCCCTGACCTTTCGCGTGTGAGGCGAACGCTCATCCCAGCTGAGCTATGCTTCCATGTCCTCTATTGTACCACGCTTTCCAAAAAATGCAAGAGGTATTTTGTTTTTCCTGAAAATTTTTTGGGTGAAAAATGGGTCGAAAAATTTTTTGAAAAAAATACAAAATACCTATTGACTTTTTGGACGAGATGGTTTAAGATATGATTTGTTCGCAGGGATGCAGAACACAAGGATGCAGGAATGGCGGAATTGGCAGACGCGCACGGTTCAGGTCCGTGTGGTAGCAATACCATGAGAGTTCAAGTCTCTTTTCCTGCACTATAACGAAAGGTACTTGATAGATGTCAAGTACCTTTCAAAGTCTATACAGGTAACATGGGAGTGGGTGTAAAGTGTGTTTTTTGAATGCTTTGCGCCCTTTTGTTTTCCCCTGAAAGAGGTCGGAGAATGGGAAAGACTGAAAAGGAACATGCCGTGAAAAGAAAAGAACATGCCCACCGCAGGGACTGGTATCAGTTGGACCTGTCGGCCATCGTGTACCCCACGCTGCAGAGGCGGGACTTCTCGTCCGTGTACAGGCTGTCCGTCCTCCTGAAGGAGGAGATACAGCCGGACGTGCTACAGCAGGCCCTTGACATGACGCTTCCCAGGTTCCCCACCTACAAGGCGGCCATCCGCAAGGGGCTGTTCTGGCGCTACCTGGAGCCCAACGACCGCCCGGGCCCCTTCGTGCAGAAGGATGTGCGGAATCCCTGTCAGCCCATGTATTTCAAGGCCAACAACCGCTATCTGGTCCGTGTCTACTATTTCCGCAACAGGATTGCCCTGGAGGCCCACCACAGCCTGGGGGACGGCACCGGCGGCATGTGCGTCCTGATGACCCTGACGGCCACCTATCTGCGGCTGCTGGGGGCGGAGGGGATCGAGAACGGCGGGTTCGTGCTGGACATCCACGGGACGCCCCGGGAGGGGGAGCTGGAGGACGCCTACATGCGCTATGCCAACGCCAAGGTCTGTCCCCCCAGGCTGGAGGAGCGGTCCTACCGGGTCAGGGGCACGGCGGAGCCCTTTTACACCCTGAACATCATAGACGGCATCATGTCCGTCTCGGAGGTCATGGCGGCAGCCAAGCGCTACGGGGCCACCATCACGGAGTACCTGAACGCCGTGCTCCTCCAGGCGCTGCTGACCAGGCAGGAGGAGGACCGCCGCGCCCGCCTGCGGCCGGTGAAGATTGCAATGCCGGTGAACCTGAGGCGCTTTTTCCCGTCCATCACTCTGCGGAATTTCATCACCATGATCTTCCCCGGGGTGGATCCCAGGCTGGGGGAATACACCTTTGAGGAGATCGTGGTCCAGGTGCGCAATTATATGAGATACCATATCAACGAGAAGCTGCTCCGGGGGGACATCACCACCAACGCGGCCACCCAGCGCAATCCCTTTATCCGGGTGGTGCCGCTGTTCATCAAGGACTTCGTGGTGCGGCTGTTCTACACGAAGGTCCAGGACAGGAACTCGTCGGCGGGGCTGACCAATATGGGCGTGATGAAGGTGCCGGAGGGGATGAAGCCCTATATCGAGAGGTTCGACATCTACATGGGCCAGCCCTTTTCCCGCAGGACCAACTGCGCCATCATCAGCTTTGAGGACATCCTGACGGTGAACTTCGCCAGCAGCATCGTGGAGGCGGATGTGGAGCGGTATTTCTTCCGGCGGCTGGTGCGGGACGGCATCCATGTGAAGATAGAGAGCAACCGGGAGATGGAGGAGTGAGGGGAGGAAGACGGATATGTCATATTGTGTGAATTGTGGTGTGGAGCTGGAACGGAATGCCGGGGAATGCCCTCTGTGCAATACGCCTGTGGTGAATCCCCGGGAGCAGATGCGGCAGGGGAGCGCGAAGGCCGGGGCGGACCGGGAGGAGGCCGGCGCGTTCCCCAGGGAGAAGGGACAGGTGGAGACGGTGAAGAGGAAGGACCTGGGCCTTCTGCTCTCCATGGTGATACTGGCGTCGGTGGCCACCTGCGGCATCCTGAACCTGCTGGTGTTCAACGGCTCGCCCTGGTCGCTGGCAGTAATCGGCGCCTGCATGATCCTGTGGGTGTTCATGATTCCGGCGGTCATCTATACGAGGCAGTCGGTCTATGTGTCCCTGCTGCTGGACGGCGGGGCGGTGACGCTCTATCTGTATATGCTGACGTTCCTCTCCGGCAGCAGCGGGTGGTTCACGGGGCTGGGCCTGCCCATTGTGGTGCTGGTGACTGCGATCGCAGAGCTGGTGACCCTGTGCATCCGGAAGCTCCCCCGGTCTTTCCTGACGGTGTCCCTCTATCTGTTCACGGCCCTGGGGCTGCTGTGCATGGGGCTGGAGATGCTGATCAGGCATTATCTGGAGGCGCGGATATTCCTGACCTGGTCGGCGGTGGTGCTGACGATCTGCACCATACTGGACATCGCGGTGATCACCATGCTCTCCCGCAGGAGGCTGCGGAACGAGGTGCGCAGGAGGCTGCATTTCTAAGCTCCCATGCAGCCGGCCGCACCGCAGAAACACATCGCGGTGCCGGAATGGCGCAGGGACTTTTGCGGTAAAACGATGAAAAATGAGTGGAAGACAGGATACGAGAATGGCGCAGGAGACAGGAAAAGGGAGAGAAATGGAGACTGGAAGGGAAATTGAGATTCAGGCGGGCGTAGAGGCGGAAATCGAGACGGGGAAGGACATCGAGGAGGCGGACAGCACGGACAGAAGGGTCCAGGGGCTGATGAACCTGATCAGGCGCGTCCACGGCATGGTGGAGAATGCGGACATCGAGAAGCACAGGCAGTCCCAGGACCATATCGGTACGATCCTGAGCAACACCAAGACGGTGGAATACCGGGAGGTGGACATAGACGGCATGTACGGGGAATGGGTCGGCGTCAACCGGGCCCATATGAAGAAATACGTGCTCCTGCACTGCCACGGCGGCGGATATTCCACCGGCAGCAGCCTGTACGCCAGGACATTGACCTCCAAGCTGGCGGAGTCCACCTCCATGGACGTGCTGTGCTTTGACTACCGGCTGGCGCCGGAGCATCCTTATCCCGCCGCCCTGGAGGACGCCCTGCGGGCATGGGATTACCTGATGCTTCTGGGGTACGGCGCCAGGGACGTGGTGGTGACGGGGGATTCCGCGGGAGGGAACCTGGCCCTGGCGCTGGTCCTGAAGCTCAGGGAGCAGAAGCGGCTGCTGCCCAGGGGGCTGGTGCTCATGTCGCCCTGGACGGACCTGACGTCCACGGGCAAGTCCTTCCAGACAAAGGCGGAGGTGGATCCGGTGCTGAACTGCGCTTATATCGACAGGATGGTGCAGGCCTACGCGGGGGGCCTGGACCTGACGGATCCGATGATCTCCCCGCTGTTCGGGAATTTCGAGGGCTTCCCGCCCACCTATATCCAGGTGGGGGAGAATGAGATCCTCCTGAGCGATGCCCTGCGGCTCCACCGGGTCTTCGTGGAGAAGAACGTGCCCGTGAAGATAGACATCTATCCCGGCATGTGGCATGTGTTCCAGATGTCCCCTGTCCGGGCGGCCAGGGCGGCCATGGACAAGAACGCGGAATTCATCTTCGATGTCTGCCGCTAAGGATTCCGCTCATGTGTTACAGGAAAAAGGATTTTGGCTTCGGGCGCAGAATAATAATAGTAGAGCAGTCAGAAGACAGGAGCGCACATGACGATCAGAGAAAATCTAGAACAGTGGGAGAAGCAGTATTTAAGCCCCTATGCGTCCTACAGCACGGATTCAAAGGGGAGGATGAGGCCGGAGCCGCATTGCGATGTACGGCCTGTGTTTCAGCGCGACCGTGACCGGATCGTACACTGCAAGGCGTTCCGGAGGCTGAAGGACAAGACGCAGGTATTCCTCTCCCCGGAGGGGGATCATTACCGCACCCGTCTGACCCATACCCTGGAGGTCTCCCAGAACGCCCGCACCATCGCAAAGGCCCTGCGGCTCAACGAGGAGCTGGTGGAGGCCATCGCACTGGGGCACGACCTGGGGCATACGCCCTTCGGGCACGCGGGGGAGAGGGCGCTGAACCGCATATGCCCTCTGGGCTTCGAGCATAACCTCCAGAGCGTGCGGACAGTAGACAGGCTGGAGAAGAAGGGGCAGGGCCTGAACCTCACCGAAGAAGTGCGGGACGGCATCCTGAACCACCAGACCAGCGGCACCCCCCATACGCTGGAGGGGAAGATCGTCCGGCTCTCGGACAAAATCGCGTACATCCACCACGACATGGACGATGCGGTGCGGGCGGGCATCCTGAAGGAGAGCGACGTGCCCAGGGAGATCCGCGACGTGATCGGCAGCACGCCCAGCGACAGGTTCGACCATTTCATCCACGACATCGTGAACGCCAGCATGGGGAGGGACGACATCCGCATGTCGGAGGAGACCCATCTGGCCATGACGCGGATGCGGGCGTTCATGTTCGAACATGTGTACGAGAACCCCGTGGCCAAGAGCGAGGAGTCCAAGGCGGAGCGGCTGATGGAGACGCTCTACCTGCATTTCCTGCACCATATCGACAGCCTGCCGGAGGAGTTCAGGGGCCTGCTGGAGCAGGGAGAGCCGAGGGAGCAGGTGGTGTGCGATTATGTGGGGGCCATGACGGACCGATACGCCATTGCCGTCTATGACGACATATACATACCGAAGTCATGGATGGGCTGAGGTTCCGGTGAGAGATGGAGGCACAGATGTACTATTCGGACGAGATTGTGGAAGAGGTCAGGTCGAGGAACGATATCGTGGAAGTGGTCTCGGGATACGTGAGGCTGCAGAAAAAGGGCGGCCGCCATTGGGGGCTCTGCCCTTTCCACAACGAGAAATCCGCCTCCTTTTCCGTGAACGGAGATCTGCAGGTGTACCACTGCTTCGGCTGCGGAGCGGGCGGAAACGTGTACACCTTTGTGATGAACTATGAGAACTACACCTTCCCGGAGGCGGTGCGGATGCTGGCGGAGCGGGCCGGCGTGGCGCTTCCCCAGGAGGACGGGTCGGAGGAGGCCAGGCGGCGCGGAGACAGGCGGGCCAGGCTCCTGGAGGTCAACAAGGCGGCGGCCAGGTTCTTCTACTATCAGCTTCGCAGCCCCCACGGGGAGGTCGGATACCGGTATCTGAAGAAAAGGGAGCTCACCGACGAGACCATGCGCAGCTTCGGCCTGGGCTTCGCGGGGAAGAACGGCGCCAATCTGGTGCAGTACCTGCGGGAGAAGGGCTTTGAGGATCAGCTCATACAGGAGGCGGGGCTGGCCAGCCATTCCGAGAAATACGGCCTGAACACCCAGTTCTGGAACCGGGTCATGTATCCGATCCAGGACATCAACAACCGGGTCATCGGCTTCGGCGGCCGGGTGATGGGGGACGGGGAGCCCAAGTACCTGAACTCCCCGGAGACCCCCATATTCGACAAGCGGCGCAATCTCTACGGCCTGAACTATGCCAGGAAGGCCAGGAGCGGCAACATCATACTCTGCGAGGGCTATATGGACGTCATCGCCATGCACCAGGCCGGGTTCACCCAGGCGGTGGCCTCCCTGGGGACAGCCTTCACGGCGGAGCAGGCGGCGCTGCTCAAGCGCTATACGGAGACAGTGCTTTTGGCCTACGACAGCGACGGCGCTGGGGTGAAAGCGGCGCTCCGGGCCATCGGCATCCTGCGGGAGGCCGGACTCACCGGCAAGGTGATCGACATGCAGCCCTACAAGGATCCGGACGAGTTCATGAAGGGGCTGGGGAAGGACGCCTTCGAGGAGCGGATTCGCCAGGCGGAGAACAGCTTCTTCTTCGAAGTCCGGATTCTCCAGAGACAGTTCGACATGGACGACCCGGAGGAGAAGACCAGGTTCCACAGGGAGATTGCGAAGAAGCTGTGCGAATTCTCCGAGGATGTGGAGCGGGACAACTACCTGCAGGCAGTGGCCGGGAAATATTATATCGGCATCGAGAACCTGCGCAGGCTGGTGGCGCGCTATGCCATGAGCACGGGCCTGGCGAAGCAGCCGGAACGCCCGAAATCAGGCATACAGAAGAAAAAGGGCCCCGAGGAGAGCGCCAGGCAGTCCCAGAGGCTTCTGATCACATGGCTCTGCAGCGAGCCCGGCCTCTATGGCAGGATTAGGAGATACATCTCCGCGGCGGACTTTACCGTGGAGATCTACCACAAGGTGGCGGAGCGGCTCTTTGCGGAGCTGGAGGAGGGCCGGGCCAACCCGGCGGGCATCATCAGCATGTTCCAGGACAGCGAGGAGCAGAAGGAGGCGGCGTCGCTTTTCGGCGCGGTTCTGCCCCGGCTGGATTCGAAGCAGGAGCGGGAGAAAGCCTTTCACGAGATTCTGCTTTCCGTGAAAAAGAACAGCTACGAGTACCATATCGCCCACATGGGGGCGGACGTGAATGCCCTGGCGCAGGCTATCGCGGGCAAGAAAGCGCTGGAAGAGCTGGCAGGAACGCATATTTCCCTGGATTAAGGTAAAGATATTGGTAACTTTGAGCAGTGGGATCGCAAGGCATCTACAGTAAAACAAAAAGGGGAAAGGATTTCCCGAGGAAGGATGGAATTACTACAATGGATGAAAACACAAGGGCAAAGTTTGAAGAGAAGGTGAAAGAGCTCCTCAATATGGCCAAAAAGAAGAAAAATGTGCTGGAGTATCAGGAGATCAGCGACTTTTTTGCGGACATGCCCCTGGAGGAGGAGCAGTTCGAGAAGATTCTGGATGCTCTGGAGCAGAACAATGTGGACGTGCTGCGCATCACGGAGGACGAGACCGACGTGGAGGAGATCATCCTGTCGGACGAGGACGATGTGGACGTGGAGAATCTGGATCTGTCCATCCCGGACGGAATCAGCCTTGAGGATCCCGTGCGCATGTATCTGAAGGAGATCGGCAAGGTGCCCCTGCTGTCCGCGGAGGAGGAGATCGAGCTGGCCAAGCGGATGGAGCTGGGGGACGAGGACGCGAAGAAGCGCCTGGCCGAGGCGAACTTACGCCTGGTAGTCAGCATCGCCAAGCGGTATGTGGGCCGCGGCATGTTATTCCTGGACCTGATCCAGGAGGGGAACCTGGGACTGATCAAGGCTGTGGAGAAGTTCGACTACCGCAAGGGCTATAAATTCTCCACCTACGCCACCTGGTGGATCAGGCAGGCCATCACCAGGGCTATCGCGGATCAGGCCAGGACCATCCGCATCCCGGTGCACATGGTGGAGACAATCAACAAGCTGATCCGGGTGAGCCGCCAATTGCTCCAGGAGCTGGGGCGGGAACCGACCCCCGAGGAGATCGCGGAGGAGATGAACATGCCCGCGGACCGTGTGCGGGAGATCCTGAAGATCAGCCAGGAGCCGGTGTCCATGGAGACGCCCATCGGCGAGGAGGAGGACAGCCATCTGGGGGACTTCATCGAGGACGACAAGGTGCCGGTGCCCGCGGACGCGGCGGCCTTCACTTTGCTGAAGGAGTCGCTGGTGGAGGTGCTTGGGACCCTGACGGAGAGGGAGCAGAAGGTGCTGCGCCTGCGGTTCGGCCTGGATGACGGACGGGCCCGCACGCTGGAAGAGGTGGGAAAGGAATTCAACGTGACCCGTGAGCGCATCCGCCAGATCGAGGCGAAGGCGCTGCGGAAGCTGCGCCACCCCAGCCGCAGCAGGAAGCTGAAGGACTATCTGGACTGATGGAGAGGAAGGGACCGGGAGGCAGCATGGCGCTGTCAGGGCGGCTTCGGATGCTGGCGGATATGGTGACGCCGGGGAGCAGGCTGGTGGACGTGGGCTGCGACCATGGCTTTCTGTCCATCTACCTGGTGCAGGAGGGGGCGTGTCCCGCGGCGCTGGCCATGGATGTGCGGGAAGGGCCTCTGGCGGCGGCAAGGCGCCATGTGGAGGCATATAGGCTTGGGGACTACATAACATTGCGCCTGTCGGACGGCCTGGCGGCATACCGGGCGGGGGAGGCGGAGGCGCTGGTCTGCGCCGGTATGGGCGGCAGGCTCATGGAGCGGATCCTGCGGGAGGGCATGGACCTGGCACGGGGGATGCGGGAGCTGATCTTGCAGCCCCAGTCGGAGCTCCCGCAGTTTCGGGCGTTCCTGCGGGAGGCGGGCTTTGGGATTGTGCAGGAGGATGCGATCCGGGAGGACGGGAAGTATTACTTTGCCATGAAGGCCCGGCCCGGGGCAGGGGATTCCGGGCAGATGCCCGTAGGCTGCGGCGGGGAGGACGCGGGGACGTCGGAGCTGTACGACTTGTTCGGCGAGCATCTGCTGAAGAGCAGGCATCCGGTGCTTTTTGCCTACCTGCGGCAGCGCAGGAGCTATCTGGGACGGCTGGGGGCAGACCTGGAGGCGGCGGGGTCCGCCAGGGCCGGCGGCCGGCTGGAGGAGGTGCGGCGGGAGCTGGCGCAGATAGAGGAGGCGTTCTGCCGCTACGGATAGCGCTGGGGAGGCATGCCGGCAGGCGCGCAGTATAATAATGCAGAAGGGAAGGTTGGATATGGTTACGATCACGATTCATGGGGAGCAGAAGCAGGTAGAACAGGGAACCACATACGAGGCCATCGCGGCTGCGTATCAGAAGGAATACGACGGCACCATCGCTCTGGTGAGCGCCAACGGCAAGATCAGGGAGCTGTTCAAAAAGGTGGTCAGGGACTGCACCATAGAGTTCTTCACCCTGAGGGACAGCGTGGGGCATAAGTCCTATATCCGCGCGGCCAAGATGCTGTTCCTGAAGAGCATGAGCGATGTGTTCGGGGCCCGGGCGGCCAGGGAAAGCTGCGTGGAGTTTTCCATCGGGCGGGGGCTGTACGTCAATACCCTGGGGAAGGTGCCCGCCACGGAGGAGAGCGCCCGGCTCATCAAGCGCAGGATGGGGGAGCTGGTGGAGGCGGGGACGCCTTTCATGAAGAGATCCTACCCCCTGGACGACGCCATGGAGCTGTTCCGGGAGAAGGGCATGGAGGATAAGGTGAAGCTGTTCCGGTTCCGTATGGGCTCCACGGTGAATATATACGAAATTGAGGGTTATTATGATTATTATTACGGATACATGCTCCCCAACGCGGGATACATCAGGTGGTATGACGTGATTCCCTACGAGGAGGGCTTCATGCTGGTTCTGCCGCCGGAATCCAACCCTACGGTGCTGGAGCCCTTCAGCGAGAGCAGGAAGCTGTTCGACACCATGGAGAGCGCCAAGAGCTGGGGCAGGACGGCGGGCATCGAGACCGTGGGGGACCTGAACGAGCAGATCTGCAGCGGCTCTGTCAGCGACCTGATCCTGGTCCAGGAGGCGAAGCAGGAGCGGATGATCGGGGAGATCGCAAGGGACATCGCCGGCAGGGAGAACGTGAAGTTCGTCATGATCGCGGGCCCCTCCTCCTCGGGCAAGACCAGCTTCTCCCACAGGCTTTCCATCCAGCTGCGCACCCTGGGCAAGGTGCCGCACCCCATCGCCCTGGACAATTATTTCGTGAACCGGGAGGACACCCCCAGGGACGAGAAGGGGGATTACAATTTCGAATGTCTGGAAGCCATAGACGTGAAGCTGTTCAACGAGAACATGGTGAAGCTCCTGGCCGGGGAGCGGGTGGAGCTGCCGGCGTTCAATTTCAAGGTGGGCCAGCGGGAGTACAGGGGAGATTTCCTGCAGCTGGGAGAGGACGACATACTCGTCATCGAAGGGATCCACGGGCTCAACGAGAAGATGTCCTACGCCCTGCCGGAGAAGAGCAAGTACAAAATCTACATCAGCGCCCTGACCACCCTGAACATAGACGCCCACAACCGCATCCCCACCACCGACGGCAGGCTGCTGCGCAGGATGGTCCGGGATGCCCGCACCAGGGGCTCCAGCGCCCAGAGGACGATCCAGATGTGGCCCTCCGTGCGCAGGGGGGAGGAGGAGAACATCTTCCCCTTCCAGGAGGAGGCGGACGCCATGTTCAACTCGGCGCTTGTCTATGAGCTGGCCATGCTGAAGACCTTCGCGGAGCCTTTGCTGTTCCAGATTCCCAAGGGGGAGCCGGAGTATTACGAGGCCAAGCGGCTCCTGAAGTTCCTGGATTACTTCCTCTGCGTGCCCAGCGAGAGCCTGCCGGTGAACTCCATCTGTAGGGAGTTCGTGGGAGGGAGCTGCTTTAATGTGTGACGGCGCGCGGCCGCTTGTAAATTACTGTTCACAGGTGCCTCCGCGAAGTGTTTTCGTGCGCATTATGCACGAAAATCACGAGACAGCAAGCGCCAAAATGAGCGGACTTTGCTCATTTTGTGTGCATCATGTTGCTGTGAGCGGCGAAGCCGTGAACAGTAACGCCTGTAATCGCTTTTGCGTCTGCGCCTGATTTTGCACTTGTAATTTCGGGGATCTGCCGTTATAATAGGAAGCGGTGAGTAGGATAAATAATCGCGGGCTCCCGCAAGCGGGGGCCTGAGGAAAGTCCGGGCTTCACAGGGCAGGATGCCGGATAACGTCCGGTGGAGGCGACTCCAAGGCCAGTGCAACAGAAATATACAGCCACACTGCGGTGTGGTGATGGTGGAAAGGCAGTGTAAGAGACTACCGTCTGTACGGTAACGTGCGGAGCCATGTAAACCCCATCCGAAGCAAGACCAAGATGAAGGCGACAGGCTTGCCCGGCCTGCTTTCAGGTAGGTCGCTGGACGCGGCTGGCGACAGCCGTGCTAGATAGATGATTATTCTTGTCGATGGAAGATGCGCCCGGCGGATTTTCCATCGTACGCGACAGAACCCGGCTTATCGTCCTGCTCACCTTTTTTCCAGGGAAGGACCATAGGCTTGTTTGACAGGAGGAAGCGGTAGAGGTATGGAACAGTACAAGCAGGAATTTATCGAATTTATGGTGGACAGCAATGTGCTCAAGTTCGGCTCGTTTACATTGAAGAGCGGCAGACAGTCCCCCTTTTTCATGAACGCGGGTTCTTACGTGACAGGGACACAGCTGCGGTGCCTGGGCGGGTACTACGCCAGGGCCATCCATGAGAAGTACGGAGACGACTTCGACATCCTGTTCGGACCGGCCTACAAGGGGATTCCCCTGGGCGTGGCCACGGCCATGGCCTACAGCGAGCTCTACGGAAAAGACGTGCGCTACAGCTCCAACCGCAAGGAGGCCAAGGACCACGGCGAGGCGGGCATTCTGCTGGGAAGCGGCATGAAGGACGGAGACAGGGTCGTAATCATTGAGGACGTGACCACCTCGGGGAAATCCATCGAGGAGACCTATCCCATCATCATGGCCCAGGCGAAGGTGGAGATCAGGGGGCTGATGGTGTCCCTGAACCGCATGGAGAAGGGTGCGGCGGGAGACAGGAGCGCCCTGGAGGAGATCAGGGAGCGCTACGGCTTTGAGACGGCTGCCATCGTGACCATGGGGGAAGTGGTGGAGCATCTGTACAACAGGCCGTACAAAGGGCGGATCTATATCGATGACGCTACAAAGGCGGCCATAGAAGCGTACTACAGGACATACGGGGCAGGAGAGCTGGCATTGAAGTAAAGCCACACGGGAAAGAAGGGAGCGGCTATATGAGCGAGAGAGTCTATAAAGTGATGAAAGGAGCGGGCGCTACCAGCATTACCGTGGGAGTGATCTCGCTGGTAGTGGGAATCGTGTCGGGAATCCTGCTGATCGTCAGCGGGGCGAAGCTGATTGCGGGCAAGTCCAAGATCATATTCTAGGCGGGGAGCGACTGGTGGGCATTTCCTAAGAGGGGCAGACCTTTCTGGGGAGTGCCCTTTCGGATTTATATGAAAAAAAGAAAAGGCTTTATTTTTACGGATAAAAAACATTCCAACCGGGCCGTCATGGCCGCGGTCCTGGGCGCGATCAGCCTGGCCTCGCTGGGCATCATGGTGTTCCTCTCCTACAGGAACGGCGGGAAGGTGGGAGCCGGCTTCGGGGTCGGGGCCCTGCTTGCGGCGCTCTACTCCACCGTAGGGCTGATTCTGGGGCTGGTGACCCTGCAGGAAAAGGAGTATTTCAGGCTCTTTCCCGTGCTGGGGATCGTGCTGAACCTCCTGGCGCTGGTAAGCGTGGGGCTGATCATATACGCGGGAGGCAGCCTGGCATGAGGGAGGCGGGAAGCCCAAATTTGGAAAAAGTGGTTGCGCGCAGGGCCATTCTTTAGTAAACTGGAGAATAGAGAGATTAGAGCCAAAGGAGGCATTTATGGGAGACATACAGGAAAAAAAGGTGGGCATTGTGATGGGAAGCGATTCCGACATGCCCGTGATGGCGAAGGCGGCGGACATTCTGGAGGAGCTGGGCATTCCCTATGAGATGTCGATCATCAGCGCCCACAGGGAGCCGGATGTATTTTACGAGTACGCGAAGAGCGCGGAGGAGAAGGGATTCAAGGTAATCATCGCGGGAGCGGGCATGGCGGCCCATCTGCCGGGCATGTGCGCGGCGATCTTCCCCATGCCGGTCATCGGGATCCCCATGCACACCACCTCCCTGGGAGGACGGGATTCCCTGTATTCCATCGTGCAGATGCCCTCCGGCATCCCCGTGGCCACAGTGGCCATAAACGGCGGCGCCAATGCGGGGCTTCTGGCCGCGAAGATCCTGGCCACCTCGGATCCGGCCCTGCTGCAGAAGCTGAAGGACTACAGCGCCGGGCTGAAGGAGCAGGTAGAGGCCAAGGACGCGAAGCTGAAGGAACAGGGCTACAAGGCCTATCTGCAGAATAAATAAGAGAGGACGAGCCCGCCCGTGCCGCCAAAAGGCCGGACAGGGGGCGGGAGACAGGCAAGGGGGTAAGTGAATGGATTACAAAAAAGCGGGAGTGGATATTGAGGCAGGCTATCGGTCCGTGGAGCTGATGAAGGCGGACGTGAAGGCCACCATGCGCCCGGAGGTGCTGGGCGGCATCGGCGGCTTCTCCGGTGCGTTCTCCATGGAGGCCGTAAAGGGCATGGAGAAGCCCGTGCTGCTGTCCGGCACGGACGGCGTGGGCACCAAGCTGAAGCTGGCGTTTTTGATGGATAAGCATGATACGATCGGCATCGACTGCGTGGCCATGTGCGTGAACGATGTGGCCTGCGCCGGAGGCGAGCCGCTGTTCTTCCTGGACTATATCGCCTGCGGCAAGAACATCCCGGAGAAGATCGCGGCCATCGTAAAGGGCGTAGCGGAAGGGTGTAGGCAGGCCGGGGCCGCGCTGATCGGCGGCGAGACGGCGGAGCATCCGGGCATGATGGCCGAGGATGAGTACGACCTGGCGGGCTTCGCGGTAGCCGTGGCGGACGAGAAGGATCTGATCACAGGAGAAGGGATAAAAGAGGAAGACGTGCTTGTGGGCATAGCCTCCTCCGGCGTGCATTCCAACGGCTTCTCGCTGGTGCGCAAGGTGTTCGAGATGACCAGGGAGAGCCTGGACACCTACTATGAGGAGCTGGGCGGCACTCTGGGCGAGACGCTGCTGACCCCCACGAAGATTTACGTGAAGGCCCTGAAGGCCGTGAAGGAGGCGGGCGTCCGCGTAAAGGGCTGCAGCCATATCACCGGAGGCGGCTTCTACGAGAACATCCCCAGGATGCTGCCGGAGGGCATCCGGGCCGTGGTGCAGAAGGACAGCTATGAAGTGCCGGCCATCTTCCGGCTCCTGGCGGATAAAGGAAATATCGAAGAGCAGATGATGTACAATACTTACAATATGGGCCTGGGCATGGTGCTGGCCGTTTCTCCGGAGGACGCGGACAGATGCCTGGAGGCCCTCCGGGCCGCAGGGGAGACCCCCTATGTGGTAGGGCGCTGCGCCGCCGGGGAAAAGGGAGTGGACATATGCTGAACATCGTAGTGTGCGTGTCCGGCGGAGGCACCAATCTCCAGGCCATCCTGGACGCCATGGACAGAGGGGCGGTCACCAATACCCGGGTGCTGGCAGTGATCAGCAACAATGCGGGGGCCAGGGCGCTGGAGCGCGCCAGGGACCGCGGGATAGAGGCGAAGGTGATCTCCCCCAGGCAATACGCCGACAGGGAGGCGTTCAACCAGGGCTTTACGGCGGAGATGACAGCCCTTTCCCCGGATCTGATCGTGCTGGCCGGATTCCTGGTGCGGATTCCGCCCCAGATGGTGGCGGCCTTCAGCGGCAGGATCGTCAACGTCCATCCCTCCCTGATCCCCTCCTTCTGCGGCGTGGGCTACTACGGGCTGAAGGTGCATGAAAAGGCGCTGGAGCGCGGGGTGAAGGTCACCGGGGCCACGGTGCACTTCGTCAACGAGGGCATGGACGAGGGCCCGATCATCGCCCAGAAGGCAGTGTACATAGAGGACGGCGACACGCCGGAGATTCTGCAGCAGCGGGTGATGGAGCAGGCGGAGTGGATTCTGCTCCCCCAGGTCATAGACGATATTGCAAACGACAGAATACGCATGATTGATAACAAAGTCAGCAGAAGGATGTGAGGTGCGGCATGAAAGTATTGATTATAGGCGGAGGCGGCCGTGAGCATGCCATTGCGGCCAGCATGAGGAAGAGCCCCAGGGTGGACGCGCTCTACTGCGTCCCGGGCAATGCGGGCATCGCGCAGATCGCGGAGTGCGAACCCTCCATCGGCGCAATGGACTTCGACAGGATTGTCTCCTACGCGAAGGAGAAGGCCGTGGACCTGGTGTTCGTGGCCCCGGACGATCCCCTGGCGGCAGGGCTGGTGGACCGATTGGAGGCGGAGGGCCTGCGGGCGTTCGGCCCCAGGAAGGACGCGGCCATCCTGGAGGGCAGCAAGGCGTTCTCAAAGGATCTGATGAAAAAGTACCATATCCCCACGGCGGCCTACGAGACCTTCGACGATGCGGCAAAGGCCCTGGCCTATCTGGAGCATGCGGCCATGCCCATCGTCCTGAAGGCTGACGGGCTGGCCCTGGGAAAGGGCGTGCTGATCTGCAATACCCTGGAGGAGGCGGAAGCGGGCGTAAAGGAGATCATGCAGGATAAGCATTTCGGCGATGCGGGCAACCGGATGGTGGTGGAGGAATTCCTCACAGGCCGGGAGGTGTCCGTGCTGGCCTTCGTGGACGGCAGGACGGTGAAGACCATGACCTCCGCCCAGGACCACAAGCGGGCCGGGGACGGGGATCAGGGCCCGAATACAGGCGGCATGGGCTGCTTCTCGCCCAGCCCCTTCTATACAAAAGAAGTGGATGAATATTGCCGCAGGTTCATCTATCAGCCCACGGTGGACGCCATGGCGGCTGAGGGCAGGGAGTTCAAGGGCGTCATCTTCTTCGGACTGATCCTGACGGCCCAGGGGCCCAAGGTGCTGGAGTACAACGCCAGGTTCGGCGACCCCGAGACGCAGGTAGTGCTGTGCAGGATGAAGAATGACATCCTGGACGTGGTGGATGCATGTATCGACGGCTGTCTGGATAAAATAGAGTTGGAGTTCGAGGACAACGCGGCGGTGTGCGTGGTATTGGCCTCGGAGGGCTATCCGGTCTCCTATAAGAAGGGATTCGAGATCAGGGGCCTGGAGCGGTTCCGGGGGGAGAGCGATTACTACTGCTTCCACGCCGGGAGCTGTCTGGACGGGGACGGCCGGATCGTGACAGGCGGAGGCCGGGTGCTTGGGGTGACGGCCAAGGCGGATACCCTGGGAGAGGCCCGCAGGAAGGCCTATGAGGCCACGGAGTGGGTGGAATTTGACAATAAGTATATGCGGCATGATATCGGTAAGGCCATCGACGAGGCCTGAGCCGGTCCATGGGGGACAGTGTGTGACGGAAAAGATGGGAGGTGCATACATATGAGTGTTCTGGGATCGTTGGAGAAGTACAACATTCCGCGGGTATGTAAGGAATGCGGCGGCGTGATGATTTTCAAGGGGGTAGGAGAGTACCACTGCGAGGACTGCGGGGCCGTGGACTATGACGATTACGGAAAGGTGAGAGGCTATATTGAGGCCAACAAGGGTGCAACGGCGGCCCAGATAGAGCAGGCCATAGGGGTGTCCCAGCGCACGGTGAGGCGTCTTTTGAAGGACGGCAGGATAGAGATAACGGAAGGATCCAAGGTGTTCCTCCGCTGCGAGCTGTGTGGAAAGCAGATTCGCTCTGGAGAGTACTGTCCGGAATGCGAGATTAAGGTACACCGCAATTTGGAGGAAAAGCAGAGGGAGATGCTGCATAAAGCCACCCAGGGCTTCGGCCTGGACCAGAAGTCCGAGGAGGGCCAGCGGAGGTTCACCAGAGACAATTAATTGCAAGGAGAAGAGATACATGAGAAGAGCGAATGAATGGAGAAGGAGGCTGCTGGGAGGCGCGCTGGCGCTGGTGACGGCCATGGGCATATTCGCGGTAGGATTCTGCGGGACTCCGCTGACAGGCCATGCCGCCGGGCAGGCCAAGGTGACGGCGCCCAACGGTGCCAAGATCCGGGAGAGCGCAGATACCGCCAGCACCATGGTGGGCGGCGCGGAGAAGGATAAGACGATTCCCGTCCTGGGACAGACCCAGGGGGCTGACGGCTATACATGGTATCAGGTGCAGGTGAACGATACCACCACCGGCTATGTCCGCGCCGACCTTGTGGAGGTGTCGGGAGACATCCCCGCCGTGGGCGCGGGAGGCGAGACAGGCGGTGAAGGGGAGGGCGGAGGCGAGAGCGCGCCGCCTGTGGAGGTGACCCAGGTGAACCCTGTCAACGCTAATGTGTCGGGGGACAACGTGGAGATTCGGGACGCGGCCTCCCTGTCGGGGCAGGTGCTGGGGACGGTGCCGGGTGACACTGTAGTCACGGTGACGGGCTATCTGACGGACGCGGAGAACATCACATGGTATCAGGTGAGCTATATCTCCGGCGAGACCCAGGTGAGTGGCTTCCTGATTTCGGATAACTGCGAACTGTCGGAGGATTTGACGCCGGTGGGGCAGGAGCCGCCGGAGGCCCCGGAGCCGGAGGAGCCCGATCCCGCCCCGGAGCCCGCTCCTTATGAGCTTGTAGAGAATAACGGAAGATGGCTGATCGTGGACAATGTGAACGATCCCGGAAACGGCTATCCTGTAGACGAGCTCTTCGCGAACGTGCAGAAGAACGCCCAGGCGTACCTCGACAGCGAAGCAAAGGTGAAGAACCAGAAGATCATCATCATCGTGCTTGTGTTCCTGCTGGTGGCCGCGGTGGCAGGCATCGCCTTCCTTGTCTTCAAGATTCGGGAGATGATGGATTCCGCTTACTTCAACGAGGTGGAGAACGAGACCCTGCGCAGGAAGAACGCTTCCGGCGGCCAGGGCAAGCAGAAACAGCCGGCCATGCATACGGTAGGGCCGAAGGAATCCCAGCCCAGGGCGGCGGGTGCCCGTCCCGGGGGAAGCGCGGGACGTCCGGCGGGCTCCGGCGGCCAGCGTCCGGCAGCCCCGGGCCGTGCCGGAGAGCAGAGGACGGCCCCTGCGGCCGGCCAGAGAGGCATGGGCGGGGAGCGCAGCGCCCAGGGAGGCCAGCGCCCTGCCAGCCGCAGCGCGGGCACGCGTCCGGTGAGCGGCACGGCGGGCCAGCGTCCCGCAGGCGGCGCAGCCCGTCCGGCAGGCGCCCAGGGCCAGCGTATGGCCGGAGGGAATCAGCGCATGGCCGGAGGGGAGCAGAGACCGGGAGGCACCCAGGGCCAGCGTCCCGCCGGCGTCCAGGGGGCAAGGAGGCCGGAGGGCGCGCCGGGCAGAGCGCCCCAGGGAGCCCGTCCGGGCCAGAGCCCCCAGAAGGCCCAGCCGAAGAACTTCATGGCGGATGACGACGAGTTTGATTTCGAATTCCTGAATTACGACGGGAAAGACGAATGAGCAATGTTATAGAAGGCGCAGGAACAGGGAATATTCCGAAAGGGTACTCCCTGTTTTCCTAAAATTTCATTTTTCTTTAGTTGACAGCGCCCTGTGGCTGCTTTATGATAAACGGAGAAATGGAAGAAAGGCATTTCGACGTAAGGAGGCGTTCATGATCATTGAAATCGATTTCAACAGTGAGGAGGCATTGTATCTGCAGCTGTGCAACCAGATTATCATGGGCATAGCCACCTCGCGTTTCAGGGAGGGGGATCCGCTGCCCAGCGTCCGTCAGCTGGCGGATTCCATCGGAATCAATATGCATACGGTGAACAAGGCGTACACTGTCCTGAAGCAGGAGGGGTACGTGAAGGTGGACCGCAGGAGAGGCGCGGTGATCGCCATAGACGTGGACCGTATGGAGACGCTTGAGGCACTGAAGAAGGAGCTGCAGGTGATTTTGGCGAAAGGAAGCTGCAAGAACATTTCAAAGGAAGAGATTCACGAATTGATCGAAGAGATCTATGAGGATTACGCATAACAGGGAACCGATTAAAAAATAAAGCAATGCACAGTTCCCAGGGAATGAAAAGAGGAGTAATATGGGTTCACAGTTTACAGACAGGGCGCAGGAGGCATTGGCTCACGCGTCCAAATTTGCCAGCCGCTTAAAGCAGGGATATGTGGGGACAGAGCACATCCTGGCGGGCCTTTTGAGGGAGCAGACCGGCGTGGCCCACAGGGTCCTGGCGGACAATCATGTGGAGCTGCAGCAGGTCCTGGACATGATCCGGGAGCTGATCGCCTTTGACGGCGGCGTAGGATTGAAGGAACGGGGCGGCTATTCCCCCAGGGCCAGGAAGATCCTGGAGGAGGCCCACAGGCAGGCGGAGCGGTTCGGCCAGAAGGAGACCGGCACGGAGCATCTGCTGCTGGCCATCATCCGGGAGGGCGAGAACGTGGCGGTGCGGCTCCTGAACACCATCGGAGCCAATATCCAGAAGCTGTACGCGGATACGCTGATCGCCATGGGGCAGGACGGCAATCTCTATAAGGAGGACCTGGGCAGGCGCATGTCCGGCAGGGGCCGCCCATCCACCTTAGACCAGTACAGCAGGGATCTCACGGATTTGGCCAGGGAGGGGATGCTGGATCCCGTCATCGGCAGGGAGGATGAAATCCGCCGGCTGATCCAGATCCTGAGCCGCCGCAGCAAGAACAACCCCTGCCTGATCGGAGAGCCGGGGGTAGGCAAGACCGCCGTGGTGGAGGGCCTGGCCCAGCGCATCGTGGAGGGGAAGGTTCCCGCCACCGTCCGGGGCAAGCGGCTCCTGACCCTGGACCTCTCCGGCATGGTGGCGGGGAGCAAGTACCGGGGCGAATTCGAGGAGCGCATCAAGCGGGTCATCCGGGAGGTAATTGAAGACGGGAATGTCATCCTGTTCATGGACGAATTGCACACCCTGATCGGCGCCGGCGGCGCGGAGGGGGCAATCGACGCCTCCAATATCCTGAAGCCCTCCCTGGCCAGAGGCGAGCTGCAGATGATTGGCGCCACCACCATCGCGGAGTACCGGAAATATATCGAGAAGGACGCCGCCTTAGAGAGGCGCTTCCAGCCCGTGAACGTGGAGGAGCCCACGGAGGAGGAGGCCATCCGCATCCTGGAGGGCATCAAGGCCAAATACGAGGAGCACCACAGGGTGACGATCACGCCGGAGGCCGTGGACGCGGCGGTACGGCTTTCCAACCGCTATATCAACGACAGGAACCTGCCGGACAAGGCCATCGACCTGATAGACGAGGCGGCGGCCAGCGCCAGGCTCAGGGCCGTGGACATGCCGGATAAGCAGAGAGACCTTCTGGAGGAGATCAAAAAGATGGATCAGCAGATCGAGCGGTCCATCCGCATGGAGGCCTTCTCCCAGGCGGTGGAGATCAAGAGCAAGCAGGATGAACTGGTCAAGAAGTTCCAGCGGGCCAAGAAGCGCATGGAGAGCCAGGACGGCAATAAGAAATATGCCATCGGCGAGGACGAAATCGCGGAAGTGGTGGCCATGTGGACCAAGATTCCGGTGCAGAAGCTGGCCCAGAAGGAGAGCGACAGGCTATTGAAGCTGGAGAGCATCCTCCACAAGCGGGTCATCGGCCAGGAGGAGGCCGTGGTGGCCGTGGCCAGGGCCATGCGCAGAGGCCGCGTGGGATTGAAGGACCCCAAGCGCCCCATCGGCTCCTTCCTGTTCCTGGGCCCCACCGGCGTGGGAAAGACAGAGCTGTCCAAGGCGCTGGCGGAGGCCATGTTCGGCACGGAGGAGGCGATCATCCGCGTGGACATGTCCGAGTATATGGAGGGGCACTCCGTGTCCAAGATGATAGGCTCCCCGCCGGGCTACGTGGGCTTTGACGAGGGCGGGCAGCTCTCCGAGAAGGTCAGGCGCAACCCCTATTCCGTGGTGCTCTTCGATGAGATCGAGAAGGCCCACCCGGACGTGTTCAACATCCTGCTGCAGATTCTGGACGACGGCCATATCACGGATTCCAAGGGCAGGAAGGTGAGCTTCAAGAACACCGTGCTGATCATGACCTCCAACGCAGGGGCCCAGCGGATCGTGGACCCCAAGAACCTGGGCTTCGCCGCTTCGAGCGATGCCAGGCGGGACTATGAGCGCATGAAGTCCGGGGTCATGGAGGAGGTGAAGCGCAGCTTCAAACCGGAGTTCATCAACAGGATAGACGACATCATTGTCTTCCATCAGCTCAACCAGGGGAACATGAAGGACATCGTCGGGCTGCTCTCCGCGAACCTCCATGACCGCTGCCTGGCCCAGATGGATATCAGGCTGACATTGACCGGCGCGCTGAAGGAGCATCTGGTGGAGAAGTATTCCGACGCCAAGATGGGGGCCAGGCCCCTGAAGCGGGCCATCCAGTCCGTGGTGGAGGACGCGCTGGCGGAGGAGATCCTCCTGAAGCGGGTGCAGCCCGGAGACGCGGTGTCCGCGGGCTTCAAGGGCGGGAAGGTGTGCTTTACCGTGAAGGAAGCGGCCGGGAGCTGAGCCATATATGTTATGAAACATTTTAAAAAATATTGTAGAAAAAGAGTGCGGATTATATTATACTAAGAGTAGGAAGCAGCATCAGCTTTTCAGAATACGATAAAATGCAGGAGGGTTTAGACATGGCAGTGGTGGAGGAGTTGATCCGCAGCGAATCGGACGGCGCTATCAGTTTCGGCAATCATAAACTGGAGAAGAAAGCCAAGGTGGAGGACTATCAGCACGGAGGGGATCTGCTGAAGGTGAAGACCTGCAGGGAGATTACCAAGCTGGAGAAGAACGGCTCCTTCCTCTATGAATCCGTTCCGGGCACCAGCGTCCTGGAATTCACGGAGAAAGCGGACGGCGTGGAATTTGTGGTAGAGGGGGACGAGGATGCCCAGATCACGGTGGGGCTTGCGGACGACAGGGCCTATGAGGTCTTCGTGGGCGGAGAGAGCATCGGGGCCATCAAGACGCATTTCGGCGGAAAGCTGTCCCTGAGCGTGGAGCTGGAGACGGCGGGCGAGGTTCCCGTGAAGATCGTGCAGATTTAAGGGTACGGACAGGATATGGCGAAGGCAAAGACATCCAATGTTTTTTTCTGCAGCAGCTGCGGGTACGAATCCTCCAAATGGATGGGGCAGTGCCCCGGCTGCCGGGAATGGAACACTTTTGTGGAGGGGCCCGCGGGCAGGGCTCCCCATGGGGGCGGCTTCGGCGCGTCTGCCGACAGGCTGCGCAGGGCCGCCCCCACTGTATTGTCCCAGGTCACTGTCCGGGAGGAGGACAGGCTGGTCACCGGCATCGGAGAGCTGGACAGGGTCCTGGGGGGCGGCATCGTGCAGGGGTCGCTGACGCTGGTAGGAGGAGACCCGGGCATCGGGAAATCCACCCTTCTCCTGCAGGTCTGCCGCAACCTGTCCAGGCAGGGCAGGACGGTGCTCTACATATCGGGGGAGGAATCCCTGGTCCAGATCAAGATGCGGGCGGACAGGATCGGGGAGTTCTCCGAGAAGATGCTGCTGCTGTGCGAGACGAACCTGGCGGACATAGCGGAGATCATCCGCTCCGACCCGCCGGAGGCGGTGGTCATCGATTCCATCCAGACCATGTACAATGAGAACGTGTCCGCCGCGCCGGGCGCAGTGTCCCAGGTAAGGGAATCCACGGCCGTCCTGCTGCAGCTTGCCAAGGGCCTGGGGGTGTCGGTGCTCATCGTGGGCCATGTGACCAAGGAGGGCATGGTGGCGGGCCCCAGGGTGCTGGAGCACATGGTGGACGCGGTGCTGTACTTCGAGGGGGACGGACATGCCTCCTACCGCATCCTGCGGGGGGTGAAGAACCGCTTCGGCTCCACCAACGAGATAGGCGTCTTTGAGATGCGCCAGACGGGGCTGTCGGAGGTGCCCAACGCCTCGGAATACATGCTGAACGGCAGGCCGGAGAATGCCAGCGGTTCCGTGGTGGCGGCCACCTGCGAGGGCACCAGGCCGCTTCTGGTGGAGATTCAGGCGCTGGTGTGCCACAGCAATTTCGGCATTCCCCGTAGGCAGACCACGGGGACGGACTTCAACAGGGTGAACCTTCTGATGGCGGTGCTGGAGAAGCGGTCCGGCGTGCAGCTCGCGCCCTGTGATGCCTATGTGAACATCACCGGGGGGATCAAGGTGCTGGAGCCGGCCATGGACCTGGGGATCGTGATAGCCATCCTGTCAAGCTTCCACAACAGGGTCCTCAGCCCGAAGCTGGTGGCCTTCGGCGAGGTGGGCCTAAGCGGCGAGGTCAGAGGGGTGAGCATGGCGAAGCAGCGGGTGGCGGAGGCGGAGAAGCTGGGCTTCGAGATCTGCCTCCTGCCCGCCGTGTGCGCGGAGGAATGCGGCAGAGGCGGCGGAATGAAGATCATAGGCGTGAAGACAGTGCAGGACGTGATAGACAGGCTTTTTTGAGGGCTTCCTCGGAAGCCTTCTTTTTGGTACACGGGCCCTTGGGAGCCTGCCGTCAGGGCAGCCCGGGCCTGCGGGTGGCGGGAGGGGAGGCCCTGCCGGATTTTGATGGGGGACAGGATGGGAGAGAGAGTAAACTTTCGGCTGGAGCCGAATTCAAAGGTGTTCATGTCTCTGCTGAGGTCGGCGTTTTATATCCTGCTGCTGCCTATGCTGATCAGCATCGGGCTGTCTGCCATGTTCATCATGAACATGGAAAAGGAGGCGGAGGGCTTCCGGCGGGTGGCGCTGGAGCAGCTGACCGGCGAGGTGAACCAGGAATTCTGGTCCGCGTACCAGCTGATCAACCGTGTGAAGAATTCGGAGCTGATTGCCTCCTACGCCAAGTCGGATGTGCGGGACTACTGGACGGAATACCAGATCCACAAATATATGAGCAAGGTGCTGGTGGGAACCAACCTGGAGACGGCCTATCTCTATTTTCCGCAGTATGAAATGGTGTTCTCCGTCACCGGGGGGGTAGAAAGCGATTATTTCCATGCGCTGAATTACGGCAACTCCTTCGAGGAGTGGCAGGAGGCGCTGAAGGGCAGATGGAACGGGAACGCGATACAGCTCCCGGGAAAAGGAGCGGAGCGGCGCAACCTTATCGTCAGCAGCGTCCTGAACAGCGGGAATCAGGATCCGCCCGTGGCGATTGCCGTGGAAGTCCGGAACGAGTATATGAATCAGATGGCTTCCAACCTGCAATTGGAAGAGCATGACAAGATACTGATCTACAGCACCAAAGGGGTGATCGGCGCGAACTTCGACGTCTCCGCCCAGGCGGGGCTTTCGGAAATGCTCCAGGGGGTGGGCTGGAAGGACGGCGAGACCATCCGCTGCGACGGCATCACCTATGAGGTCAGGGTCAGGTATTCCAGCCAGTACGGGCTCACGTTCGTCTATGCCTCGCCGAAGGACATCCTGCATTCCTCTTTCGCGTTCATCAGGGCCTACTCCGTGGCGGTGCTGGCTCTTTGCGTCATCATTTCCGCTGTGCTGTGCCTGGTCATGACGAACCGCAACTACAACCCGATCAGGCGGATTTTCGGCCTGCTGCGGGAGGGGAACAGGGAGGTTCCTGAGGATTATGACAAGATGGAGCGGTACATCAGCGACTATATCTCCAGGAACCAGAAGCTCCAGAGCGCGGTGATGCGGTATGAGGAGGACTACAGGAAGGTATACTTGGAGAAGGTCCTGTACGGCAGGATCCCCTATCGGGAGAGCATAGAAGAGGGCGGAAGGCTCTATGGCCTGGGGCTGGATGCCCCCTGGTTCGTGGTGGTCCTGTATGAGCTGGCCGAGACATCGGAGGAGCGGGCTTTCGGCATGCCGGGGGAGGCGGGCAGGGAGATGCTCAGAGACTCCCTCAGCGCCTACATCGAGGAAAAGATGGATTATGTGGCCCGCTTCTATATCATCGAGGAGCACAATGGCTGTATCGCGGTCCTGAACGGAGACAGCGGGGACGCAGGAGAGTTCCGGAACAGGGTGTGCCGGGACAATGCCGCGCTTCTGGAGGAGATGGAGGTGCAGGAGGAGATCTGCTGCGAGGGTCATGTCAGCCAGGGGCTGGAAGGGCTGGCGCATCTGCATGAGGGATATGAGCAGCTGCGGCAGAAGAGGGAGGAGAAGGCCAAGCAGGAGGTGGAGCAGGAGCGGGCGAACTCCGAGGGAGGCCTCCATATCGACAGGGTCATCGCAAGCGTGCGGCAGCAGATATTCAATCCCAATCTGTCCGTGGCGGGGCTGGCGGACGGCTTTGAGGTGTCCGCCTCCCATCTGTCCCGGTTCTTCAAGCAGCAGATGGGGATGGGGCTTCTGGATTATATCCATCGCTGCCGGATCGACGAGGCCAAGAAGCTGATGAAAGAGAACCCCTCCATCCGGGTGAAGGAGGTGGCGGACAGGACGGGCTTCTACAATGTGTCGGCTTTCATCCGCGTGTTCAAGAAAATAGAGGACATGACGCCGGGACAATACAGAGAAAAAACATGATCCTTTCACTGACACATCGCACAAAATGAATATGGCACATCAAAAAATGAACATTCTGCGGAAAAAACAGCACAATCAAAGGCTGAAAGATATTGAAAAACTGATATTTTTACACAATTAATCGCCATATACAAGCACATCCTTCGTAAACTATAATGACATTGTGCATGAAGTCAACCTGGCACAAGAAAAAAGGAGGATGTGACATGAAGAGTAAAAAAGTAATTTCTTTACTGCTGATGACGGCATTGACGGCCGGTCTCCTGGCAGGCTGTGGCAGCTCAGGCGGTTCCGGCAGCGCGGAATCGTCCGCCAGTGAGAAGGAAGAGTCTTCCCAGGCTCCCGAGGAGAGCGGCTCCGGGGAAGCGCCGGAGGAGTCTTCCGAGGAAGCGCCGGAGGAGAGCGAGGCAGGCGATGACAACAGCGCAGGCGGCGAGGCCAAGTATCCCAGGGACGAGAACGGCTATCCCGATTTGGGCGGCGAGACCATCAGCATCTGGTTCGCCATGACCACGGAGAACGCTGGCGCGGTATCCACCGACATGGGCGACTATGAGGCCGTCAAGGCCCTGGAGGAGAAGTTCAACGTGAATTTCGAGTTCATCCATCCGCCTGTGGGGCAGGAGAGCGAGAACTTCAATATCATGATGTCGGACGAAAAGCTCCCGGACATGATCTTCTGCCGCGGCATCGACAGATTCTATCCCGGCGGCGTGGAGATGGCTTACGCGGACGGCGTACTGTATGACTACACTGATGACATCAATGCGGTGGACACCCCGAACTTCTATAACATGATCAACAGCGATCCCTATCTGATGAAGGCAGTGACGGACGATGAGGGCAGGATCATCCGCCTGGGCGCCAAGATCAGCGGCAGCGAGGAAGCCGATTTGAACTTCATCGGCCCCCTGATCAGAAGCGATTATCTGGCGGCCGCCAATATGGAAGTTCCCAAGACCATCGATGACTGGACCGCCATGCTGCAGGCCATGAAGGACAATGGGGTGGAGTATCCCCTGGCTCTGGACAAGAGCCAGCTGATCTACACGTCAAATATCTTCGCGGGAGCTTACGGCGTATCCGGCAACAGCTATTTCGTGAAGGAGGACGGCAGCGTTGCCTTCGGACCTTACGAAGATGCCTACAAGGACTTCCTCACCCAGATGCACGAGTGGTATGAGGCAGGCTTCATCAATCCTGACTTCGCCAGCCAGGATACGGATTCCATCATGTCCATGGCGGCCGGCGACAGGATTGGCTCCACATTGATTCATCTGTACACATACGGTGTCACCTACTTCGTCACAACTGAGGGAGACAACCCGGACAAGGTGATGGTAGCGGCTCCCATGCCTGTCCTGAACGAGGGGGATACCAGGAACTTGAGGAGCAGCAGCAGGTCCCTGGGCGACTATAAGTACATCACCGCGGATGCCGAGAACAAGGACGCATGCATCGCCCTGCTGGATGCGCTGTACCTGGAGGACATCGACCTGATGATGGCCAACGGCATCGAGGGCGTGGGCTACACCATGGAAGACGGCGCGCCCGTACAGGCGGCTCTGAGCGCGGACGCCAGCAAGGAAGTGCGTCTGGGAAGCTGCCCTCAGCAGTGGCATGCCTATGAGGATACGGACCTGAACTACATCCTCACCAAGAAGTACAACAAGGGCTGCCAGGACGAGGCGCTGGAGCTGTGGAAGACAGAGGGTACTTCAGGATCCGTCTCCAACTTCATCATGTACAACACCGAGGAGTCCGAGACCAGGAGCACCTACAACAGTGACGTGTCCACTGCCGTAGAGGAGTGGGTCATGAAGTTCATCACGGGTCAGGAGCCCATCGACAAGTTCGATGAATTCCGGGAGATTCTGAAGAACGAGGGCCACATTGAAGAGCTGATAGCGATTCAGCAGAGTGCGATGGATCGTTACGACGCAAGGTAGGAAGACGGAAAGGGCACCGGAAGGTGCCCTTTTGTGTTCCGGCCAAGCAGGACAGGAGGGGTGTATGAAAGCTGCAAAGGTCAATAACGGAAAGTTGGAAAAACAGAAGTTCTCGGTGCGGCTGCGAAGGGATTTCAAGGCCAACAAATATATCTATATCATGCTCCTGCCGGTGGTGGTGTATCTGCTCATTTTCAGCTATGCTCCCATGTACGGCATCGTCATCGCGTTCAAGAACTATAAGCCCAGGCTGGGGATCCTGGAGAGCCCCTGGGTGGGAATGAAATATTTCAAGGAATTCACGTCCTCCATGTACTTCGGCAGGACTTTGCGGAATACGCTGGCCCTCAGCGGGCTGAACCTGCTGTTCGGGTTCATGGCGCCCATCCTCTTCGCGGTGCTGCTGAACGAGATCCGCAACATGAGGTTCAAGAAGCTGGTGCAGACCATTACCTATCTGCCCCACTTCATCACCACGGTCATCATCGCCAGCCTGATACTGGTGTTCACCAACAGCGACGGCTTCATCACCCAGATAGTGAACAGCATCACCGGACATACCGGGAGCCTGATCGGGGACAAGAACTGTTTCCGGGCGATCTACGTGATATCCGATATCTGGCAGGGCTTCGGATGGGGCTCCATCGTCTATCTGGCCACCATCGCCGGCATCAGCCCGGAGCTGTACGAGGCCGCCAGGATCGACGGGGCCAACAAGTTCCGGCAGATCTGGCATGTGACGCTGCCCGGCATGCGCCCTACGATCGTCACCATGTTCATCCTGGCCATGGGCGGCCTGATGAGCATCGGCTGGGAGAAGGCCTTCCTGCTGCAGACGCCGCTTACCTATGAGACTTCGGACATCATCTCCACCTTTGTATACCGGAAAGGCTTCGAGGACGCCAACTACAGCTACTCTACCGCGGTGGGCCTGTTCAACTCGATCATCAACCTGATACTGGTGACCACGGCCAACAGGTTGAGCCGGAAGTTCAACGAGACGAGTTTGTGGTAACGGGAAAGTTACGAAGGGACTTTCCCCTTTAGAGCCATCGCGCAGCGATTTGCCGGAAGTGCAATGAGACGAGCCTGTGGTAACAGGAAAGTCGCGAAGGCGCACGAGAGGAACTTTCATGAGCGCACTTCCGAATGAAAGTTCCTCTCATGAGGTGTGCGCCAAAGGGACTTTCCCCTTTAGAGCCATCGCGCAGCGATTAAATTAGGAGGAGAAGGATGAAGGAAGAAAACGACAAGAGGATGATAATCGGCACCGGAGAGAAGATTTTCCTGGTAGTCAACAATCTCATCATGGTATTCCTGATGGTGATCACGCTCTACCCGCTGCTCTACGTGCTGTTCTGTTCCCTGAGCGACCCCATAGAGCTGGGGAAGGTGTCAGGGCTGATGATAAAGCCTGCCGGATTCAGCCTGCGGGGCTACAAGGCGGTTCTGGATTCCGACAATATATGGCTGGGATTCCGTAATACCATATTCTATGTGATCGTGGGGACATCCTGCAGCATGGCGATCACCATCATAGGCGCCTACGCGATCGCAAAGAAGAATTTCATGCTGAGGAAGCCTGTGATGCTGTTCATCATCTTCACCATGTACTTCGGCGGCGGCATGATCCCCACCTTCCTGGTGGTGCAGGGCCTGCACCTGACCAATACGGTCTGGGCCATGATCGTGCCCGGGATGCTGAGCGTCTACAACATGATCGTGCTGCGGACCTCCTTCCAATCGGTGCCGGAGAGCCTGTACGAGTCGGCGGCGCTGGACGGGGCCAACGACTTCACCATGCTGACGAAGATCACATTGCCCCTGTCCAAGGCGGCCCTGGCCACCATCACCCTGTTCTACGCGGTGGGGAAGTGGGGCGAGTGGTATCCGGCGCTGGTGTACCTGCAGAAGCGGAGGGACCTCTATCCCCTGCAGATGTTCCTGCGAGAACTCCTGGTGAAGCAGGAGGACATGGAGACTTTGCTTGCCAACAGCGTGGGCCAGGACGCGGAGGCCTACCTGCTGAAGGAGATCATCAAATATGCCACGATCATCGTGACCACAGTGCCCATTCTGGTGGTGTACCCTTTCCTCCAGAAATATTTCGTGAAGGGCGTGCTGGTGGGCTCCGTGAAGGGCTAGGCATCGGGAAAAGAAAACGATTCGATCTGCTTGAAGGGGCTGTCGGTAAACGGCGTCCGTACACAATACAGGCTGCATGCTTCCATGTAGTGCAGAATATATTGTGGAAAGGCTGCTGTTTCCTGGTAGCCCTTTCTTTGGTACGGCGGTTCTCCGAAGCCTCTCGCCTGTGATGCCCGGCTCTATACTCAGTTCCCGGGTCTTCACCCAAAAGTGTTAACAGAATGCCGTGTCGGATACCGTATTTGCCGCCTGTTCGAATCTGATACAGATAAGCGGCAATGTGGCGGCCCTAGTCAGTGCGGCGGCGGTCGCTGTCGCAATACATAGGGGACTTCTTTTCTTTATCCTGTTCACAATTCCGATGATTCTGATTAGCAGGAAATACGGACACATGCTTTCGGAGAAAAGAATGTCATTGGCTTTTTGGGAGCGAAAGAAGCAATATGCGAAAAATGTATGGATGTCTAAAGACCTGGCAAGAGTTTTTCGGCTCACCAATGCCTGGCGCATTGCGGACAAGCATTATGAGGAAGGGTATCAGGGAAGCATGGAGACACACCGTTCCTATGGTCGTCCGCTTTGGGGTTGGAATCTGCTGGAGCCGGAGGAGGTGATAGCGTTATTATAGGACTAAGCCAAGCGACTGACGGAAGTCAGAGAGCCGCACAGGCTTAGTCCTTTTTAGTTGCTGGCGGGGAAAACAACGGCGCCGGGTTCTCCGCCCACATCACCATCCGGGCATCTTCCTTTGCCCAAGGGGAGTGCCTGGTATCTATCAAATCAGGAAGAGTTTCCATATAGATAGGTTTTTCCATTATTTGCGTCAACAATAAATGTCAGAAAAACTGACATTTATTGTTGACTTTTTTGCTGGTTTTGGGTATACTGATTTATGAAGTGGAGGTGGAAACTATGTATGAAAGATTGAAGGAAGCAAGGAAGAACCTAAAACTGTCACAGGAATTTGTTGCTCGTCAGATGCGTCTTTCCAGGCCGACAATCAGCGCGATAGAATCCGGACAGAGGAAAGTTACGGCAGAGGAACTTGCCGGGTTTTCTGAACTGTACGGGATAAGTGCGGATGAATTGATGTATGGGAAGGCTTCTGAGGATGCACAAGTGGAAATGTTCGCACGTGCTTTTTCGGAACTGTCAGATATAGACAGGCGGGAGATTATGAGCCTTATTGACTTTAAACGCAGATATAAGGAGACGATGAATGGCTGACGTGTCGGAGAACCTTTATAGCCAAGGGATGTCTCCGCAGGTGTTGGCCGAAAAAGTCCTTGAGGACAGGTTGGGCAGGGAAATGCCTTCAATTCCAATAGATCCGTTTAAGCTGATGCGCGAATATGGGATTGTGTACCAGTTTATGGGTTTTGAGGATTTGGAAGGTATTTACCTTGTGCCGGAGGATGGCAATGACATTCCGTTGGTAGGCATCAACTATAAAAGGAAAATTACAAGGCAGAGATTTACTGCGGCACATGAATTGTGCCATCATCTGAAAGACCGTAGGAACGAAGCGTGCCCTATAAGGACTACTCAAAATGGAATAGAGCGCTTTGCCGAGCAATTTGCGGCCGAACTGCTTATGCCTAAAAGGCTGTTTTTGGCTGTGGCCGGCGAGTATGCAGATAATGGGAAAGTTTCATTGGACAGTGCCCTGCAGATTGCGGAGCGCTTTGGCGTGAGTTTCCGCTCCTGTGTGCTCAGGCTTGCATATACTTTCCATATTCTGGATGGTGAATATGCAGATTTGAACAAGAGAATTTCAGAGTATAAGCCGGATAAAAAAAGCTGTCTTAGGCATGGACGTTGAAAATATAGACTTGCTCAGACAGGCGGTGGATTCTTATGAATTTAATTTTGTAATAAAGCCTGATATCATGTGGTATAAGTTTAAGAATGAATTTATCTATAACGAAAACAGGATGGAGGGGCTTGACCTTGATGAAGAAGAGGTTGCTGAGATTGTTACGGATTTGAGGATGAACCGTCAGGAGAGTGCGTACTGCCAGGAAAAATATGAGGATATTATTCAGGTGTTCGGGCATGCGGCATTGTATGATTATGTGTTGGAGACAGAGGACAAGCTGACGATTTATAAGCTGCTTGATTTGAATAAGAAATTATTTCAATATGCATCTTTCCCTGAAGAAGCGGGAAAGACGAGGACGGATAACAATCTTGTGCTGGGGGCGAAATTTGAGACGGTTGACTGGCGCGAAGTTGCGATGGAACTGGTGAAGCTACAGGTGCCGGTTGAGGACTTGATGCGAGATGCCAATAAACTGGCCATCAGTGAGTATGTGCTGCAGGCACTGAAAATTCATCATCGCATTACACAAATCCATCCTTTCAGAGACGGAAACGGCAGAAGTTCCAGAGCTTTGCTGAATTGGATGCTAAGGAAAAAGGGGCTGCCACCAATCTATTTTAAGCTTACAGAAAAAGAATCTTATTATAAGGCATTAGAGAAAGCGGACGGGCAGGGGGATTATTTAGAGCTATTGAGAGTGACGATTAGAGAACTATTTAGAACAATTATGAGAAAGAACTGATAGAAGGGACTTCTTTGGAAGTCCTTTTTATTATGCAGCTAATTTTGTGAAAAACTTGAGCTTTCCACGGCGCATATGGCGGATATGATTTATGTAATTGAGGACGGCAGACTGTGCGACATGGGCAGGCATGATGAACTGGTGGGAAGAGATGGTGTATATGCGGATATGTGGAGGATACAATTGGAGAAATATGGAAGTATATAGGCAGCAGTACGACAATTCTTTAATCAAGCGCCAGGGAGGCCTATATGAGATTTGAGGAGTTTATTTGCTATTAGGAGCGGGCAGTAGCAGAAGAAGTGGCAAAAGACTCAAAAGACAAAATTACATAAATTTTGTAAAATATACTTGATTATTGGAGGGCACCTGTGTTATAATAGTTTTCGTCGGTAGAAAACGGCGTACAGGGGAATAGTACAATGGTAGTGCGGCGGTCTCCAAAACCGTTGATGGGAGTTCGATCCTCTCTTCCCCTGCTAGGAAAAAGAAGTGTTGATAGGTAGTCCGTTGGTGGCGCTGTCGGCAGTTCTTTTTTTATTTCCGCGGCAGGGCGGCGGCCCGGCGGAAAGGACGAGAATCGGCGAAGAGTTGGAGGGCGGATATGGACGGGATGGATCGGACAGAGAAGGCGGGGCGGGAGAACCGGGAGGAAGAGCGGCTGGAGCTGGCGCTTCAGACCCTGCGGAGCTTCCTGCTGGGGCTGGCGGCCCAGGCGGGAGAGGGAGAGGAGTACGGAGAGCGGCTGTGGCAGGGGATCAGGCAGTCGGCGGGGCTTCTACAGGAACTGGCGTACTATCATGACAGGGGAGAGTTCCTGTGCCGGTATGAGGTGGCGGGGTACACGCTGGCGGATGTGCTGGTGTGGCAGGTGGATCATTTCAAGCTGTACATGGACCGGCCGGAGGATATGAACCGGTACAGGCAGCCCAGGCTGCTTCTGGCTTCCTTCGACACCATGCTGCAGATGGAGGAGAATCCGGCATCCTTCGCGGAGAAGATGCGGTGCGAGACGGGGCAGGATATTCTATGAATATCCAGACATTCTATGATTGTCCAGATATTCTTTGAATATCCAGACATTCTATGAACGTCCCGGTGTTCTGTACATAAGACAAAAGCACTCGCGATTTCTCGTGGGTGCTTTCATCTATAAAAGGGGAATTCGTCTATTATAATACCTGAAATATTTTCATATGTCAACCCTTTTTTGAGATTTTTCTAAAAAAATTGATAAATTTTTTGTGCTGTACTTTTATGAAAAATGTGTTAAAATAAATTACATATGTGTCATTTTTTTGCATGTCGTTTTTCGATAGTTTTAAGGATGAGAAGGTGGAAGGTTCTATGGAACAGAATAGCGCAGAGTACCGGCAGCAGATGATAGCGGAGTACAGGGCTGCCGTGGAGCCCCTTTTGAAGTATCTGCCGTGGATGGAGAAGAACGGGGGCCGGACCGTGAGCCGCAACTATCAGGGGAACGGCCTGAGCAAGAGCTCTATCAGCTTTCCCGTGTATGATGCCAATCTGATGAGCTTCGTGAAGGAGGCGGCAGCCTCGCCGCTGATGAACCGCAATTACGTCTATGTATATACCAGGAACCGCATCAGGAGCCATGCCGACGAGAAGCGGCTGATCGACGGGGCGGAGCTGAAGGACTGGGAGCTTTTAGGGGGCATTCTGTCCAAATATGTGCTGGAGGGCAGGACGAAGGCCACGCTCTGGGGGGAGGCCATGCAGGAGGGCATTTTCCTGCTGGTGCTCCGGAAGATGCGGGAGATCATCAGGTACTGGGACAAGGCGGGACGTTAGAAGGCTGCGCGGCGGACAAGCCGCAGCAATGGGGGACTGGGGGACAGAATGGGAGAAAAATCGGTACAGAAGAGGAAGTATATACTGGAGATGGCCCGAAAGGTATTCGTGGAGAAAGGGTTCAAGAAAGTCACCATGAAGGACATCGTGGAAGCCTGCGGCATCAGCCGCGGGGGCCTCTATCTGTACTTCAGCGACACGGGCCAGATTTTCCTGGAGGTCATGAAGATGGAGAGCCAGGAGGCGGACGATGTGTTCTCGGAAAGCATCGCGGAGGACGCCACGGCGGCTGATATCCTGTTCCTGTTCCTGCGGGAGCAGAAGAAGGAGCTGCTGCGCAGGAACGACACCCTGACCCAGGCCATCTATGAGTTCTATTTCCAGAGCGAGCCGGTGAGGAAGGGAAATATGCTCAAGCGCCAGTTCGACTCCGGGGTGAAAATCATGGAACGGCTCATCGCCATGGGCGTGGAGCAGGGGGAATTCTCCTGCGAGGACTGCAGGGGCATGGCCCGGCATTTCATGTTCGTGCTGGAGGGACTGGAGATTTCCGCCCAGACCATCGGGATCACCTCGGAGGCTGTGGACAGGGAGATCCTGTTCATCATGAAATTCCTGGGCGCGATAGAGGACAAAGCCCAATAGAGGCAGGCATGACAGTAGGGTTGGATGATATTGCGATTGCAAATGAATGGAGGAGCGTATGGGAAGCGTCAGACGTATCTATGTGGAGAAAAAGGAGCCCTTTGCGGTGAAGGCAAAGGAGCTGCATGAGGAAATCGGGAGTTTCCTGGGCATTCAGGCGGAGGGCGTGAGGGTCTTCATCCGCTATGACGTGGAGAACATCTCCGAGGAAGTGTTTGAGCGGGCGTGCAGGACCGTGTTCTCGGAGCCGCCGGTGGACGATTTGTATCAGGAGGCCATCGATATCCCCGCGGGGGCAAGGGTCTTCTCGGTGGAATTTCTGCCCGGGCAGTTCGATCAGCGGGCGGATTCGGCAGTGCAGTGCGTCCAGTTCCTGAAGGAAGACGAGGAGCCCGTCATCCGCACGGCGGTCACATATATGATTCTGGGAGACATCACGGAGGAGGAATTCGCCAGGATCAAGGCGTACTGCATCAATCCCGTGGACTCCAGGGAGACAGGGCTGGAGAAGCCGGATACCTTGGTGACGGAATTCGAGGAGCCCGGGGACGTGGCATTGCTTCAGGGCTTTGCCCGGATGGAGGAGGGGAAGCTGCGGGAGCTGTACGATTCCCTGTCATTGGCCATGACATTCAAGGATTTCCTCCATATCCAGAAATATTTCAGGGAGGACGAGAGGCGCGACCCCACCATGACGGAGATTCGGGTGCTGGACACCTACTGGTCGGACCACTGCCGCCATACCACCTTCTCCACGGAGCTGACGGAGGTGGAGTTCGGGGAGGGGTATTACCGCACGCCCTTAGAGACTACATACAGAAGCTACCTGGACACCAGGGAGGAGGTCTTCGCAGGCCGGAAGGACAGATTCATCTGCCTGATGGACCTGGCCCTGATGGCCATGCGGAAGCTGAAGAAGGAGGGGAAGCTCTCTGACATGGAGGAGTCGGATGAAATCAACGCCTGCTCCGTGGTGGTGCCTGTGGAGATGGACTACAGCGATGTGGGCGGACCGTCCAGGGTCACGGAGGAGTGGCTGGTGTTCTTCAAGAACGAGACCCATAACCATCCCACGGAGATAGAGCCCTTCGGCGGCGCGGCCACCTGCCTGGGCGGCGCCATCCGCGATCCCCTGTCCGGCAGGGGGTATGTGTACCAGGCCATGCGCGTCACCGGGGCCGCGGATCCCACCGTTCCCGTGGCGGATACTTTGAAGGGCAAGCTCCCCCAGAAGAAGCTGGTGCGGGGCGCGGCTTCCGGCTATTCTTCCTATGGCAACCAGATCGGCCTGGCCACGGGCTTCGTGAAGGAAATCTACCATCCCGACTATGTGGCAAAGCGCATGGAGATTGGCGCCGTCATGGGCGCTGCCCCCAGGAAGAACGTCATCCGGGAGACCTCGGATCCGGGGGACATCATCATCCTCTTAGGCGGGCGCACCGGACGGGACGGCTGCGGCGGGGCCACCGGCTCCTCCAAGGTACATACGGAGCAGTCCATCGAGACCTGCGGCGCGGAGGTGCAGAAGGGAAATGCCCCCACGGAGCGCAAGATCCAGAGGCTGTTCCGCAGGGAGGAGGTCAGCCGCATCATCAAGAAGTGCAACGACTTCGGCGCGGGCGGGGTGTCCGTGGCCATCGGCGAGCTGGCGGACGGCCTGCGGGTGGACCTGGACAAGGTGCCCAAGAAATACGCGGGCTTAGACGGCACGGAGCTGGCCATCTCCGAGTCCCAGGAGCGCATGGCCGTGGTGGTGGATCCGAAGGATGTGGATGCCTTCCTGAAGTATGCCGGGGAGGAGAACCTGGAGGCCGTGGCTGTGGCCGTGGTGACAGAGGAGCCCAGGCTGGTGCTGAGCTGGCGGGGGAAGGAAATCGTGAACCTGAAGCGGGCCTTCCTGGACACCAACGGCGCGCACCAGGAGACCAGGGTGAAGGTGGACATCCCGGACGAAAAAGAGAATTATTTCAAACGTTATTCCGTTCCTGCGGTGCAGGAGGCTCTGGAAAAGAAGGACGTGAGGGCCGCATGGCTGGCGCTTTTGAACGATTTGAACGTATGCTCCCAGAAGGGCCTGGTGGAGATGTTCGACGGCTCCATCGGCGTGGGCAGCGTGCTGATGCCCTACGGCGGGAAGCATCAGCTCACGGAGACCCAGGCCATGGTGGCCAAGCTTCCCGTGCTGAAGGGCAGGACGGATACCGTCACCATGATGGGCTACGGCTTCGACCCCTGCCTGTCCTCCTGGAGCCCTTACCACGGCGCGGTGTACGCGGTGGTGGAGTCCATGGCGAAGATCGTGGCAAGCGGCGGCGACGCCTCTAAGATAAGGTTCACCTTCCAGGAATATTTCCGCAGGATGACGGAAGACCCTTCCCGGTGGAGCCAGCCCTTTGCGGCGCTGCTGGGGGCCTATGACGCCCAGATCGGCTTCGGCCTGCCCTCCATCGGCGGCAAGGACAGCATGTCCGGCACCTTCAACGATATCGATGTGCCGCCTACGCTGGTGTCCTTTGCCGTGGATATCGCAAAGCAAGGGGATATCGTGACGCCGGAGCTGAAGGAGGCGGGGCATGTGCTGGTTCGCTTCCGGATAGAGAAGGATGATTTCCAGATTCCCGTGTATGACGAGACGGCGGCGCTCTACGGCTATATCCATGGCCTGACAGGCAGCGGAGCGGCCGTGGCGGCCTATGCCCTGGATGCCAGAGGCGCGGCTGCGGCAGTGGCCAAGATGGCATTCGGAAATAAGCTGGGCGTGGCCATCGACAGCCAGGTCACGGAAGCGGACCTGTTCGGGAACGCTTTGGGAGACATCCTGATAGAGACGGCCCGGGAGAATGTGGCCGGGCTGCTGGAGTCCGGATTCGACTGTGCCGTCGTGGGTACGGTGACGCAGGAGCCTGTCTTCACATACGGCGATGTGCGGATCGACATGGAGGAGGCGCTTGCGGCCTGGACTTCCAGGCTGGAGAAGGTGTATCCCACCAAGGCGGTGCAGGGGAGCGCGCCTGTGGACAGCAAGTGCTTTAAAGCGGAGAGCATATACGTCTGTAAGCATAAAGTGGCGCGGCCTACCGTATTCATCCCCGTGTTCCCCGGGACGAACTGCGAGTACGACAGCGGGAAGGCCTTTGAGCGGGCCGGGGCGGACGTGGTCACGAGGGTGTTCCGGAATCTGAGCGCCCAGGACATCCGGGAATCTGTGGACGAATTTGAAAAGGCCATCGCCCAGGCCCAGATCATCATGTTCCCCGGGGGCTTCTCCGCGGGGGACGAGCCGGACGGCAGCGCGAAGTTCTTCGCCACCGCTTTCCAGAACGAGAAGCTGAAGGAGGCGGTGATGGATTTGCTGAATAAGCGGGACGGCCTGGCCCTGGGGATCTGCAACGGCTTCCAGGCGCTGGTCAAGCTGGGGCTGATGCCTTACGGCGAGATTGTGGGCCAGAGGGCGGATTCGCCTACGCTGACCTTCAACACGATTAACAGGCATATCTCCAAGATGGTGTATACCAAGGTGGTGTCCAATAAATCGCCATGGCTCCAGGGCGCTGAGCTTGGCGGCGTGTACTGCAATCCGGCCTCCCACGGGGAGGGCAGGTTCGTGGCGCCGAAGGAGTGGATAGACAGGCTCTTCGCGGAGGGCCAGGTGGCTACACAATACTGCGACCAGGAGGGCAATGTGTCCATGGACGAGGAGTACAATATCAACGGCTCCTACGCGGCTATCGAGGGCATCACCTCCCCTGACGGAAGGTGCCTGGGCAAGATGGCGCACTCCGAGAGGCGGGACAGCGCTGTGGCCATGAATATCTATGGAAATCAGGATATACGTATTTTCGAGTCTGGAGTGTCGTATTTTAGATAATAAAAAGACCTGTCCCCAGGCACCCCCGAATAGCCTGTGAGGGCAATCTGGGATAGCCCCAGAAAGGGAATAGAGTAAGTTCAAATGACCTTGTAGAGAGGAGATATCCTTTCTATGAGGTCATTTTTCGTTATAGGGATGTAGAGAGAGCCTTGCCCCCCAGTGATATGTGAGCTTGTATTTTGAGATTCCTCTTTCTTTCATGGTAGACCATAGCGGTTCATACGAAATCATGTATATCCCCCCTTTCCTGTCAGGGTTTCCAGTATCTTATATGTTCATTTCAGTATCAATTTAAAATATTATACATACATTATAATTAATGGGGGTTATAAATTGAATATAGTTCTTGCAAAGGGGTGGTAGGTGAGATATAATGCTGTAGGGGTATATGGAATATGCAATTCATATATAAGCGGATTCCCGATTGCTTATGGACAGGGACATATCCCCAGACAAAATACATAAGGACAGGATAGCAGATATTCCTGTATATGAGGAGGAAGAAAATGAAAAAGAGAGTTGTGATTGCTTTGCTGACAGGATTGGTCATTGCATCCCTTGCAGGGTGTGGAACAAAGACAGAGGCAACAGGCCAGGAGGTTCCTGAAAGCAGTAGTGCTGTTGAAAGTGAAGCAGAGGCAGATGGTTCAGTTGCTGATGAAAGCACAAGTGAAGAAGTTATTGGAGATGATGCTGATGAGCCGAGTGATTTTGCTGGTGCAGAGAACGAGAGCATTGTTCTGTATGCGGAGATTGAGAAGTATCCGAGTCTTTCACCGTTAAAGGATTTAGAGTATGAATCTGCAAATGGAATTCTTGATGCAGCAGAGGATATAGTCATCTACAATGGAGATGGGTTTGAAGTTGGATATATCAAAAGTGGTTCTACTATTTTAGTAACGGAATATGGTTTAAATGCTTTAGCAAGATTCAAAAACCCCATTGATGGAACAGATTACGATTACTTGTATGTGACAAAGGACTATATAAGAGATGGCGATTTAGTTGCACTTACCACTACAGAGCTTGAAACAATGATTAAAGAAAGCCTTGGAAACCGCAACTATGATGCTCCTGTATTTGCAGAACCTACAGAGGATATGGAGTTGTATGAATTCAGGATTCCTATGTATTATGATCCTGAGACAGACACACCTGTCTACTGGGTATATGAATATTATGATAGGGCAGATGTTTCAATCCTGTCGCATAAAACCTATTCTGTAGCCTGTACAGAAGATACAGATGATTACATTATCTGTCAGATTTACTATAAGGACTTGATTACAGATGAAGAATTCAATAACTATGGGCATTGATATGAATGGTCTGGAGGTTGTGGAAACAAAAATGCAGAAGAAGCAACAATGGACACAAATGTCGTAAACAGTTCTGTTTCAGAAGAGGAACAGATAAAAGAAAATGAAACAGAAGAAACACAGTCTTTTACATCTGTGAAAGAGGAAATGAAACGAGCAAGCCGCATGAGCAATAGCTGTAATAGGATCAGGAATCTAAAAGAATGATTCCTGGTTCTTCTTTTTGCTGATTTTAGAACTTTTTGTGAAACCTTTCGAAGCTTCCCATGCTCCCTTATACAAAGAAAAGGAACGAGTTCATTTCAGGAGGGAGAGATTCTTTGTGGACGGAAGAAAATTATCAGGGATGCTCCATGAAATTCTGCAGTCCGGTTTTTTTCTGGAAAGCTGCAGCTTTACAGGACAACAGCTAAGGGCAGGGGACCACCGGGCCTGCCTTTTGCAGAGCATGATGCTCCTGGACGCCAGATATGTGCCAGGCTTTGTGCTGAGCGGTTTTTCGGAGGATTCCGTATCGGAGTATGCGCGGAGCATACGGGAGGTTTACGGCGACAAACAGAGCAACATGCTCAGATCCGTAATCCAATACCTGACGGATGCCTTTCCGGAGAGGAATCGGCATCTGAAAAAAATCAGCATTCCTATTGTGGCCTACATTGCGGATATGGCAATGGACGAGGGGATAGAGCCCCTGTCCTTCAGGCGGTGGTGGGACTTCTTTACCCAGGAGGATCCCCTGTTTGAGGCCTACAGGACATTCTGCGGCAGCGGCTCCGGGGAGCGGGAAAAAATCTACGGGAGGCTGGCAGTCATGGCAAAGAGCTTTGCCGCTTACCACGGAATCAAGAGCCCATAAAAAATTTTTAAAAAACCTAAAAAAATTGAATTTAGGTGAAACCTTTTTGAGAAAGGGATGCTCCCTTATATAACAGGATGAAAAACCTGAAAAAACGAACAGAGAAAAGGAGAAAAATCATGTTACCATTTATGAAAAGCGACATCGGGACAGTAAAGCAGAGGATAAGGAAACCAGCAATCACGGCAGGCCTGTTCTTCGGGGTGCTGCTGCTGGATGTGATATTCAGGCAGCACCGGTTGGGATATTTTCTGACCCACGAGCTCCTGGGCTCCATCTTGACAAGCTTCATGATAGGAGGCCTCTGGTATGGGAAAAGGGTCATGGCAGAGGTGGGGAGAGCGCCCGTCGATGAAGAGACAGGCGAAGAGCTGCATCCCGGCGGCTTCAACGGAAGCGCATTCCGGCTGGCTGTGGCGATACTCGTGGGGGCTACGGTAGGGGCCGTGTTTTTCGCTGTCGATACCATAAGGCTGATATGCAGAGTTTTCACTTTTTCCGAATCTTTTTCCGGAGATTGCTGATTTCCGCTTTCCGCTGGTTTACGGATGCCGATTCGTCTTCCGTTGCATGGAACCGCAGGATGTCCTCTACCCCGCAGTCCAGGATCAGGCACAATTCGTTCAGAGTGTTGGAGCTTATGGGTTCCCCGTGCCCCATCCTCCGCAAGGTATTGCTGCTCATCCCCCAATGGTAGATAAGCTGGTACTTGGTGATGCCGCGCTTTTCCATGGTAGACCATAATGGCTCATAAGAAATCATTTCCATAGACCTCCGGGTGCAGTGAATTTTTACAGCTTCATTTTAGTATCAATATAAAATATTGCCAATTCATTATATTTTATACATGCTATTTATTGCTTATATACCCACTTGCGCCGTATGGCAAGGCGCGCTATAATCTATAGGGGCAGTAAGGAACTGCCAATTCCCAGCAGCGCCCCTGTCATCATCGTGGCGGCGGTGGCCGTGCTGGCAGCGGCAGCAGGATAAGAACCATACTACATTATGAGGGAGAGGATTTTATGGAACCGACAAAGGAATTGAAACAGGCAGTGAGGAGCTACAGAGAGGGAAACAAACAGGCCTTCACCATGCTCTATGAGGAATCCAGTAAGTATGTCTACACCTGTATCTATAAGGTCATGGGCGGCAATGACAATGCCCAGGATACGGTCTGCGACATCATGCAGGACACCTATGTGGAAATCAGCAAGAAAATCGACCAGCTGGGCGATGAGGACAGCTTCCTCTCCTGGGCGGGGACCATCGCCACCAGGAAGTGCTACGCATGGCTGAAGAAGAACAAAAAGTACGTGCTCCTGAACGAGGAGGACGACACTTTTGTAAACCTTGCGGACGATGACGACATCATCCCGGAAGGAATCATGCAGGACAGGGAAAAACAGCGACTGGTCAGGGAAATCATCGACACCCGGCTCACTCAGATGCAGAAGCTCTGCATCATCGCGTATTACTACAACGAGCAGAAGCAGTCGGAGATCGCAAAGGAGCTGGGCATTCCGGAGAACACGGTGAAGACCAACTTGTCCAGGGCAAAGGCGAAGATCAAAGACGGCGTGCTGAATCTGGAGAAGAGGCAGGGCACAAGGCTCTACAGCGCGGCCCCGGTGCTGCTGGTGCTTTTCCAGGAGGACGTCTCCGCCTGTGCCGTGCCCGTGTCCGTCACGGCAGCCGTGCAGGGTTCTGTGGCTGCGGCCGGGAAAATGGGGATGAAGCATCTGCTCGGGAAAATGGCGGAGGCGTCCGCAAAGGCAAAGGTGACCGCTGGAGCCGTAGGCGCCGGGGCGGTGATCGCCGTGGGCACCGCCGCCTATGTGGCCATGCAGGACAAGGGGGAATCCTGGGAGGAAGAGTTCCGGGATTATCTGCTTAGAAGCGACAGGGCAGCAGGATTCGACTTAAATGATTTTGAGGAGGACGGGATACCGGAGCTGATCGTGCTGAACCAGGACGGATCCATATCGATACGCTACAGTGATGTGTATGAGGAGCCCACCGCCTTTGAGTTTGACGCTGTGGAAGAAGTAGATCTTCCTGGCTTCCAAGAAAAAAAGGTCTATCACTATGGATATGACGTGAACGTGGACCGTATATTGAGGCTGTGCGAGACGCTTGCCACCACTGAGAGCGGGCAAGAGGGCTATAACCATGGATTTGCCTCTACAGAGTTCCAAAATGGAGAGTGTGAAATCAAGGAGGCGATTACCTGCGTCTTTGAGGCGGATACCCACCCGATCAGCTGGAGCTATGACCGCATAGGGTTGGAGGGGGAAGTAAAGATTCCCCAGCTGTTCGCGGATGGCTATACCCATGAAGCATATCAGAGATTCAATGTGATAGAGTACACGGACATCACGAAGCGGGACATTGATGAGAGGTTCCGGGAGTTCAAGGAAAATGGCAATCGGGAAAGGGCATGGAACGATGACAGTGACGAAGTCATGGAGAGCTTGAATATGATGCAGGAGCCGGGGGCTCTGGAGGAGAGGATGGATGACTCGGCCATTGTGGAGATATACAATCAGATGTCCTATGATGATGCTGTGGAATTCCTGAAATCCCAAAAATCTTCAGGATCCCGGGAGAACCGGGAGACGGAAGAGTCCCCGAAGCCGCAGGAAACGCCTGCCGGGGAAACAGAGATTGCTTTGTCTGAGGACGAGCAGGAAAGTCTGCGGGTGCTGGTAAGCATGATGACGATAAACAGTTACTTTTTTGACGGAGATGTGCATGGGAAATCCTACCCCGTCAGTGACGTTGATGCCAATATGAGGCTGATTGATATCCTGGGGTGTTTCTCGTTGGGAAATGATTCCTATGGGAGTTATTTACCTGCAATGGCTTCACAGAGCCTGACATTAGAAAAGTTTTTTGACATTGATGATATAAAGTCTTACTTAAATCATGTATTCGGGATAAAGGATGCGGATATCTCCGCATATTGCAAAGGGGACGATGTCGTATTGGGCATGGCGATCGACCCGATGATGGAAGAAGAGAACGTGATCGACAGCGCGGTTCTGGTTTCAGAGGGGACGTACAGGATATCCGGCACATATCTTTTTTCGGAAGACGCAGACGTCCCTGAGAATGTATTTCCGTATATCCTTACCATTGCGAAAAACGATGCCAGTCCCTTTGGATTCCAGGTGCTTTCCATGGAGTTCGGAGAGGAAGCGTCAGGGAATCGCGAAGAGCCGGGGCAGGCATCCGGCGGGGACGGCTCGCTTAGCGATATCCTGCTCAACCCCTCGGGAAACAGCAGCTATTATCTCCAGGAGATAGAATACGGCAAGCTGTACTTTGCGCTGCTGGATATCGACCAGGATGGGGAAGATGAGATTATGCTCGGGACCACCGACACCTTTGACTATTACGAAAAGCCTATCTGGATCACCATATTCAATGTCCTGAAATATGACAGGAGCACAGGGGAGGTGTGGGACTTTGACGGAGATAACGTATATCAGCCTCTGGACGCAAATTCCTGGCATTGCTATGACACAGGAATCTTGACCACAATGGCAGAGGCCGGAGAAGGGCATACCTATGCATGGAACCTGTTGACAGGGGAGTTTACGGAAACAGCGGCGGTGAATCCCGATTATAAAACCCTCACTTCAGGAACCGAAATCCCCATTGTCTGGTATGAGGCAAACCAGGGAAATGTGCAGGCAATGATAACGGGCGGAACTATGGAGGCAGTAGATGTCCCCACGCCATACGGAACTTATTCCACCAACAGGGGCGAGAAACTGGAATTCTCCGATAACGGCACCGTGAGGGTGTCAGAAGGGGGCTCTCATAAGGATTGTGCATTCACCATTGACGGGGAAGGAAATCTGGTGATCGACCCTGACGGCGAGGCGCTGGAGGGAACCTACAACGCCCAGACCGATATCATTTGGATTGACAACTTGAAGTTCAGGAGATGAAGCCTGAAAAAAGAGCGGAGGGATAGGATGGAGATATCCGGGACAGTACAGGGGGAGCCCACGCTGCTGGAAAACTGCTGCGTCTTCTCCGTAGAGGGGAGGGACGGCCTGTACCTGATCTTGTCAACTGACAGGCAGGCGGTAAAGGATCATATTTTTATCGAAAGGGGACAGGAGGTACAGGTGATCGGCAGCAGATTGGAGCAGGGGAGCTTTCGGGGAATTTTTTTGACCGAAAGGGCAAAGATTGAAGTCAAAAGGTTTGAATCAGACGGGGAGTAATCTTGTGTATTATGCTTCTGGTTTGTTTTTGGGAGAAATGGGCAGAGGATATGCGGGGTTGCCCCTGGACAATCGATATAACGACGAATTTCCGAATAGCCTGTGAGGGTAATCCGAGCAGACATGAAAAGCGCCCTCTGCCGTGGCTGGCAGGGGGCGCGGTTTCATGCTTCCGTAGCCGAGCGGTGGAAGCGGCGTGTACATGCCATAGGGCGTGTCAGCTTAAGTCCAGACAGGCAAATCCCATTAAATCGGCGAAGGCGGCAATCTCCCCTGCCCAGTTGCCGTCAGTCAGGGCATAGTGCTGAGTGACTCCGAACTCCAACAGCCTTCCGAAGAATTCCGTGGCCGGTATCCTGGATTTTAAGAGGCCATGGGAATATCCCGCAAGAAAATGTTCACATTCCAGAGCGTCCACCACGCCTACGGCAATCTTGAAGGAGGAGCCGTCCTGAGAAATGTGGACCATGGTCTTTTCGCCCGCGCCAATGAGATTCCAGGTAAAGGGCGCTCCGGCATGCCTGTAATTCGTTCTGGCGAAGCGGGTGTCTTCGGAAATCAGAGTCTTGCTCCCGGGATTGGTGTAATCCTGAGGGCCCGCATGTCCCGCCGCAAAGGTATCGTCCTCATAGTTGATGTAGAAGGGTTCGATAAAGTTTACCGGCTGGCCGGAGAGCTTGTTCAGGATATAGCAGGCCAGCCCGGCGCCGATATCGCCTTCCGGCACCACCATTACGTCCTCTGTGCCGGGGCAGGGGGTGAAGCCGGGGCGGAGGCCTACCTTGGAGAGCAAAGTGGCATCTATGTCATTCAGCACCAGAAGCTCCACCTCGTGACGCCTCGCCAGCTTCTCCAGGGCCAGGGAGGCGGCCACGGAGGCGTGCATTTTGTCGGGCTTTACAGTGCCGTCGCTCTCGTATTTGTCCAGGATAGATGTCATGGCAGCTTCCACTGTCTCTTCGGGAAGGGCATCGATTTCATCGAGGAGCTGAATCACGGAGAGAAAACGCAGCTCCGGCCCCATCTCCGTGAACAGAGCATAGGGATCCACATAGGTGGCCCACATGACTTCGTTGTAGGAGGCCAGCAGGCCGAAACTGGTCTGCCGCAGCTCGCTTCTCAGGGCACAGATCCTGGCGAAGCGCATAGTCTCCTCCATGACCTTTTCCATGGGGCCTATGACCTGCCGCAGCAGGGGACGGTGGAAACGGGCAATGGAGCCGGAGGCTTCCTGGCTGCCTACCAGGCCTCCTGCCGCCAGGAACTCCACGAAGCGGTCCTCGGTCATGGAATCGGAAAAACGCTGCTTCGGCAGGACGATGGTGGCGAAAAGGACGGGGACAGGAGGCATATCCCGCAGGAAACGGATCCATGCGAAATCGTCAGACCATGAGAGGAAAGAAGCGAATATCATGTCGGCATGGCCCTTTGTGAAAGCGTCCATGGCCGCTGCAAGGTCTTCTCTGGTGTATACTACACCGGGGAAAATCAGTTCGGCATGCTCCAGACGTTTGCACAGGTCGTCGGCCACCAGTCCCTTGCGCCTGTAGAAGAAGCCGTGTTCCGTGTCCGCTCCCAGGTCATGGAAACGGGGGGTGGATATGAGCAGAATGCCGATGACGGGTTGTTTCAGTTTTTTCATATAAGAATCCTTTCCCACACGCCTATTCCGGGTTGGACTGCGTGTGCTTTTTGGCCGAGGCAAGGCGGGTCCTGTCCAGTTGGGACTTGACCTGCGTGTATTCGCTGCTCGCCACGGCGGTATAGAGGATATCGATAATGGTGAGCTGGCCGATTCGTGACCCCATGGCTCCGCTGCGCACCAGCGCGTCGGCGGAGGAGGAGTAAAGGCAGATGTCGGCGAGCTTGGCCAGGGGATTTTTGGAATATTTGGTCAGGCTGATCAGGGTGGCAGGGGTCTGCCTGACGATGTCGGCAGTCTCCAGGATGTCCTTGGTGTTGCCTGAATAGGAGATCAGCACTGCCACATCCCCCATGGAGAGCTGGGAGGCATTCAGAATCTGCTGGTGCGGGTCGTTGGTAGACATGGACAGCTTGTTGATGCGGACGAATTTATTATAGGCGTCCATGGCTACGTGGCCGGAGGAACCGATGCCGTAAAAGTCCACCCGCCTGGCAGCGATCATGGCGGCCACGGCCCGCTCCAGCTCTCCCAGCTCCAGCACGGCCATGGTATTTTCGATGGCGTGCATGTCGTTGGCGCAGACAGCGTTCATCACCGCCTCCACGGAGCTGCCCGGGCGGATATCACCGTACTCCTCAGCGGAGGAAGACTGGACAATGTCGATGGACAGATCCCTGGAGAACGCCTTGTATCCATTGTAGCCGGCGCTTTTGCACAGCCGGACCACGGTGGAGATGCTGGTATCGCAGGCATTGGCCAGCTCGGCGATGGACATATTGACCACTTCGGAGGGGAATTCGATGATGAACTGCGCAAGTACCTTTTCCTTGGAAGTAAGGGTATTTAACATTTCTTTCAGCTTGAATCGACAATTGGCCATACCGGCACCTCCGTAATGTGGTATATTCGTGTAAGATATGCATTATTGTAGCATAGGACGGCAAAAAAAGCCATATGTTTATGCCCGCGCCCTGCCCATGCCGCCCGCCCCGTCCAGGCCGGGTACAGGGGATTGGGCAGGGCCTGGTCAGCCGCAGACGGTCAGTTCCGGCGCATATCTGGCAGCCCCGAACAGGGGGCTCAGGTCGATGTCCTTAGCCGGGATGGCACGGATGCCGGCAGGAGAAAGGACGGCTCCAAGCTGTGGCAGGAAAAGGTCGGCCGACTTGGAGATGGCGCCGCCCAACAGGACGGTGTCGGACTGGCATTCCCGCAGCACCGGCAGCAGGATACGGCCCAGATGGAGGCCGGTGTCCTGGAAGGCCTCCAGGGCCATGGCGTCCCCCGCTCTGGCCAGTCCGGCGATTTCGGCTACCGTCAGTTCAGGGCTGGCGCCTTGCGACCGTTCCAGATACCTGTTCAGGATGCCCCGCTTGGATACGTAGCTTTCGCCGGTGCTCCTGAGATAAGGGCGGGAATAGAGAACCACGGCAGGGCCGCCCATGGGATTCTGCCGGATTTTCCCGTCGCGCATGCAGGCGAAGCCCAATCCCGTGCCTATGGTGACGCCACAGAGGCGCCTGCCGGGAGGAGCTGAAAGGCCTGCGCCCAGAAGGAAGGCCGTGGAATCATGGAGGAAGGACACCTGGCAGTCCTTTCCGATGCTTTCCTGCAGGACAGGAGACAGCGGGACTCCATATATTTCTTGAAATTTATGCCGCATCAGGCTGCAGCCCGCCATATAATCAAAGGGGCCTGGCGTACAGACAGCCGCGCGGAGGATGGAGAGGCCTGCGCGGGAGGCCAGGTCGGACGCTTTTCGCCCCAAGGCCCTGTAGGCAGAGAGGATTTCCTCCCTGCCGCCGTCGGAGCGCACATCCACGGAGAAGAAGCTGCGGCGTACCCATTCCGCGCATTCTTCTGCATTTCTGGTATGCGGCCCTGCCGGAATCAGGGCTGCCTTTAAGGAGGTCCCGCCAGCGTCCACCGCCAGGATACAGGAATCAGAGCGTGTCATTTTCATATCCTTCTTTCAACAATGTCTTGTGCATGGTCACTACGCCCACACCTAAATTGACTGCCTCATAAGCGCCGAAGCCTGCCGGTACGATGACTATCTCCAGATAATCCTGGATGAAAAATCTGTCGGGATTTGTCAGGGAGCGGATGATGCAGCGCTCGCCCTCCGCCAGCACGAGGACGTGGAACCGGTCTGTGGCTTCGTCGGTATAGCGCTTGGAAAAGCGCACGTTGCGCAGGCTGAAATAAATCAGGTCATGCTGGCCCACGATGGTCTCCGTGAAGTCCTCCGTCCTGCGGATGACGCGGGGGCGCTGCACCAGATTTTCGGACACCCATTCCGCGTTGCGGCCGTACTCCAGCACCTGTTCCCCATGATGGCTATGGATGGGGCGGGGGTTGCCGTCCAGATCCCTGCGCAGGTAGTCGTACATTTTGTAGGTATAGGAACCTACGGTCAGGCTGCCGATTTCCAGTATGACCTGATTGCGGCCGGAGGCATGGATGGTGCCTGCGGGGAGCAGAAACTGCATACCCGGCCTGGAGGGGACGGAATTGATGTACCTGTCGTGGTCAAAGGGGACCTTGTCCTGCTCGGCACGTCTGACACAGGAAAGGAATTCCTCTTTGTCAAGGCCGTTTGCGAAGCCGCAGTAGGTCCTGGCCTCCTGTCCGGCCACGAGGACGTAATAGCTCTCGTCCTGCCTGCCCAGCTCATTATTGTGGGCCTGCACATAGGCCCTGCCAGGGTGGACCTGTATGGACATGTTGCCGCTGGCGTGGTAGGTATCGTCGTAATTGAAGCGGATCGGGAAGTAGCCGTGGAACTTTTCGGCCACCTTTTCGCCCATCAGCCTGGCCCCTGCAATCTGTACGAAGAAATAGAAGGGGAATTCCATCTCGAATGAGTCCATGGCCGCCACGATGGATACCTCCATGGGAATCAGGTCGAAGACCCAGGCGCAGTTCTTCATTTCGGGGGGAAGGCGGCGCAGACGGTGCACATAATAACCGCCCCATACGCCTTCCAGATACACCGGACGGCACCGCAGAGGATAGGATGCCATCAGTTCGAACAGCTCCTTGAGGCGTGCCACGCTGATCATCTGGATTTGGTCAGGATGGTCGCCGGTGAGGTAATACTCCACGATTTCGTCCCGAACCACCTCCTGGCGGAGGGGGAAACTGGCTTCGAAATCTACATAATAACTATGGCGGAGCATCATACTATAAGTGTCTCTTTCTTTCATGCCCAGATTGCCGCATTTCCCGGAACGGATATTGAGGATTGTCCTTTTTTGTGTCATATCCATATAGATTTTCAGGTCGCCGTATCCGCGGAGCTCAGGAATCAGGGCGCCGTTTCCGTAGAAGAGGAGAAGCCCTCTGCCCTCCCTCTGAAACGCTTCCAGCCTGTCGGCGGCCCGGGCTGTCCGGTCAGGCTCCATCAGCCCCTGCAATCCCCCTTCGTAGAGGCGGCCGAAGAGAAGCACAGGGTCATGCTCCCTGTCCTCCGGCAGATAAGGGAGCAGCCGCCGGTGCAGGACATCGCTGTCCGCCCACAGGCTGTCGGTGGAGAGGGTGCTCACCGGTATCCCGCGCAGGGATGCCTGGATGGAAATCTGCCCTATGAGCTGGGTGAACGGGGCGCTGATGAAACCATCGAGGATCAGGATGCATCTGTCCTTTTGGGCAATCACCGCGGCTGCATCGGATACGAGCTTTTTGGACGTGTCAGGCGTAGTCTGGGTCACGGAGCGGCAGAAGGCCTCGTCCATTGGCATGGGGTTGACGGCTTTCGGGTCGTCGTAGGGATATGGATTGAACATGAAACTCATGATGATATCCTCCTTTCGTTATTATGCGCTTTGCGGCGTCCCGGATCCTGTGCCCGGATATGCCGCTGTGCTCATCATTGTTTGCCTGTACTTTGTATTTTATCTCAATTCACGCCAAGATGCAATAAAAATATCAAAAATAAATATCAAAAATAAATATATAAAAAGAAAATATTGGAGCATGGCAAGGCAGAAAACACGGATAAATGCATTAAAAACGGTGTAAACGAGGCTTATACAATATGAATACAAGGCGGAAAGAATAATAAGAATGCAAAAACATGTCAAAAATATACGATAAAAATGACAAAAACAGTTGACATTTGTAGAGGGTGCATATATAATTATAAATACTTCTAGGAGAAACGCTGAAAACCAGCATCAATGATTAACAGGAAGGAGGAAATTTGGGGCTTCGTGGAAACGAATGGTGCAGATTGTCAATCAAAAAATGGGAAAGAAAGGAAAAAATATGAAGAAAAATAAAATGATGATCATGGCAAAGGTTCTGCCGATTGCGCTTTGCACAGTGCTGCTGGCTGCCTGTGGGGACAGTGGAAGCGATGAGAGCGCCGGCACGAATGAGAATGTGGGCGCCGGTACTGACGCCGGTAAGGAAAGCGAAGAGGGAGATGCCGCAGAGGAGTCCGGAACAGAGGATTCTGCGACGCTGACAGTCTGGGTGCCGGAGAGTATCCGTATCGAGGACTGGAATACCAACGACATGACCCTTTGGCTGGAGGAGCAGGGCGGGTTTGATCTGAATATTGTCACATTGCCTGCGGACGGCTTCTCGGAGAAGGTAAACATGTCCCTGAGCGCAGGGGACATCGGGGATCTTCCGGATGTGATACTGGGTAACTTCGGCGATTCTGCCGTGTGGAGCTGGGCGCAGGCCGGGTCGGTCGTTTCCCTGACAGATTACTATAATGATCCGGATAAGACGCCGAACATAAGGAAAGCGTATGAGCGGACAGGTGTGGATTATACAAAGCAGATCACTTCCCCTGACGGCAATATCTATGGGGTGGCGACGCTGAACCAGTCCTATGGCAATGAATACCCGGACAAGCTCTGGATCTATAAGCCCTGGCTGGATGCCCTGGACCGGGAAGTACCCACCACCACGGAGGAATTCCGCGAGCTGCTGAAGCTGGTGAGCACCACGGATTTGAATGGAAACGGCAAGGCGGATGAAATCGGGATGGCAGGGGCCAGACTGGGAGGTTCCGGGTACGGCGGATATGCCAGGGTTTTGATGAATGCATTCGAGTATACGGGCGATGTCTGCTACAGGACAGTGAAGGACGGTGTCATCGGCGCTGCCTATACGACGGACGAATGGAAAGAGGGGCTTTCCTATATAAAGGAAATGTTTTCTGAGAATCTGATTCTCGGCCAAAGCCTGAGCATGGGGGACGACGAATTCAAGACCCTGATCAACAGCGACGAGCCTGTAGTATTCTCCTTTGCGTATTTCGCACCGGACATGATCGCCTCCGGATCGGACCGCGCGAATGAATACATTGCCATCGATACGCTGGCAGGCCCTGGCGGTGTGAATTATGCCACCTATCGCCCCACGGTAGCGAATATATCTCTGCTCGTCACCGCGAACTGCAAAAATCCGGAGGCGGCCTTTAAGCTGGGGGATCTGATGAGCAGCGAATATATCGGCATCTCCCAGCGCTGGGGGAAGGAAGGCGTGAACTGGGATTACGCTGAGAATGTGGACGATATGAGCACATTTTCCGAGCCGCTCAACGGCTTTGAACCCTCGATTGCCACATATGACGACGCCAGCTTCTGGAGCGGCACTGAAGTGGCGAACTATAGCTGGCGCCAGACAGGGCCGTATGTACGCCAGTACGGCATTGCCTGCGGCGTAGTGATTCCCACAGAAGGCGGAAGCGGCGACCCTTATACGGAGAACCTAAACGCGGCATGGATTCTGTACCAGACCAGCGGCCACCAGCCGGAGGAAGTGATCCCCAAGCTGATACTGACGGAAGAAGAGACAAAGGCGATCGGTGAGGTGGAGAGCAATCTTGTCAAATATGTGGAAGAATGCTGGGCCGGCTTTGTGACAGGCAGTATGGACATTGACGGCCAGTGGGACGGATATCTGGAGGAGCTGGACAAAATCGGACTGCAGGAATACCTCAGCGTGGTTCAGACCGCATATGACCGTATGTACAAATAGGCGATGTGGACAGATAGATGGGGCACCTGAACGATAGCGACAGGTGCCCTGAATTCCTTAAGTCAGGAGGTTTTAGGTGAAGCGAGACAAAGTAAGGCGCAGAAAGCTGATGCTGATCATAAGGCGGGACTGGCAGTTGTACCTGTTTTTGCTGCTGCCGTTGGCTTATATTGTTATCTTTAAGTATGTCCCTATGCTGGGGCTGCAGATCGCTTTCCGGGACTATACCCCGAAGGGCGGAATCTGGGGAAGCGAATGGGTGGGATTGGACAATGTCATCAAATTCATGGAATCCTATCAGTTCGGGAGGGTCGTGAGGAATACTTTTCTGCTCTCTGTATATGGATTGACCCTGAATACGGTGATTCCCATTGCGTTTGCGCTGATATACAATTGTATTGAACTTCCGCGTTTCAAAAAGGTTTCCCAGACCATCGTGACCCTGCCCCATTTTATTTCCGTTGTCGTCCTGGTGGGCATCATGATGCAGCTTCTGAACAGCAGGACCGGCATCTATGGGATTCTATATGAAAAAATCACAGGCCAGTACCCGGGCGATCTGTTCGGGAACCCTGATGCCTTCCGCCATCTGTATGTGTGGAGCAGCGTCTGGCAGGGATTTGGCTGGAACGCCATCATCTATATCGCGACTCTGTCAGGTGTGGACATGGGGCTTCATGAGGCGGCCCAGTTGGACGGCGCCTCCAGGCTGCAGCGGATATGGCATGTGGACCTGCCCCATCTGAAGCCTACCATTGTCATACTGCTCATTATGAATGTGGGGCGCATCATGTCGGTCGGCTTCGAAAAGGCGTTTCTGATGCAGAACACCCTGAACCTGCAATATTCCGAATTGATATCCACATATGTATACCGTGTAGGCCTGGCTGCATCCTATGGAAGCAACTTCTCTTATGCTGCTGCTGTCGATATGTTCAACTCTGCTTTGAACCTGATTCTTGTCCTGTGTGCGAACACGGTCTCGAAACGGGTATCGGAGACGAGCCTGTGGTAAGGGGGGAGAAAATGCGGAAAAACAAAGTTTTGGCCAAACGCTCCCATAAGTACATGGGGGACAGGGTGTTCCACGCGGTGTCGGTATGCATTGTGGCAGCGCTGACCCTTATCGTGTTCCTGCCTTTGCTGAATGTGGTGTCGTCCTCCCTCTCCTCGTCTTCGGCCATCAACGCGGGAAAAGTATTGCTGTGGCCGGTGGAGTTCACGCTTGAAAATTACGGGACGATCCTGAAGTACAAATCGGTATGGATTGGCTACCGGAATACGGTTTTCTATACGGTCTTTGGCACTTTCATCAATGTAGCCATGACGATGTTCTGCGCGTACCCGCTGTCCCAGAGGAGGTTTTCCGGCAGAAAGGCGGTCAATCTGCTGTTGTTCTTTACCATGATTTTCAGCGGGGGGATGATTCCTGCCTATATCCTGGTCAGGGATCTGCATCTGATGAACAAGATTTGGGCAATTCTGCTGCCCGGTGCCATGAGCGTATATAATGTCATGATCACGCGCAACTTCATTGAATCCACGATTCCTGACGAGCTGGAAGATGCGGCCCGCATAGACGGCTGTTCTCCCGCCAAATATTTCCTTTATTTCATCATGCCGCTGTCAAAGACGATCATAGCGGTGATCGCCATGTATTATGCGGTTGACCATTGGAATAATTACTTTAGCGCGTTCATGTATCTGACGGACAGAAATCTGTATCCATTGCAGCTGTTTCTGCGCGATATCCTGATCAACAGCACCTTTGATTCCAGCGTGGTGTCGGATCCGGAGACGGCCAGGGCGGTGCAGGGGCTGGCGCAGACGCTGAAATATGTCGTGATCGTTGTTTCCACGCTGCCGCTGATGTGTATTTATCCCTTTGTGCAGAAGTATTTTGTGAAGGGTGTCATGATTGGATCGGTAAAAGGGTAACCCGGATAAGGAGAGGAGATAAGGCATGGAACGTTTGACGAAAATTGGTAAGATCGCACATAAAAAATCGGTTGAGATTCGGCATTCTAAAATAGGGCTCGGCTTTGAGAAGCTGGACCGGAATGTCTTTGAACCTGACAAGGCGTATCCCTTTGTGGCGGAATCCGGTGTGAAATGGGCCCGCCTGCAGTCCGGATGGCAACGGACGGAAGTGGAGAAGGGGGTATACGATTTTCGCTGGCTGGACGATATCGTGGACCATATGCTGGCAGCGGGCGTAGAGCCCTGGATATGCCTGTGCTACGGGAATCAGCTCTATACAGAGCGGGCGAAGGAGGAATTTGGCGCAGTGGGATGTCCTCCTGTCGGTTCCGAGGAGGAGAGAAGGGCGTGGAGCAATTATGTGAAAGAGACGGCAGCCCATTTTAAGGGGCGGGTCCATTATTATGAGGTCTGGAATGAGCCGGACGGAAAGTGGTGCTGGAAACATGGACCGAACCCGGTGGAACTGGGCGAATTCACTGTGGCGACTGTGCGGGCATGTAAAGAGGCCGATCCCGATTGCGAGGTCATCGGCTTTGCCACCTGCTGCGTGGATGAGACGGATTTCCTGGAAGCGCTGTGCGAAACGGGCGTGTGCAGGGAGCTGGACGGGATTTCCTATCACTGCTACCAGGTGGCGGACAGAGATTTCATAAGGATATATGATATTTATGACGGTATCCGGCAAAAGTACAATCCGTCCCTGAAGATATTTCAGGGAGAGAGCGGCACGCAGTCCCGTTCGGATGGCTGCGGGGCCCTGCGGGGCGGTGCGTGGACGCCCGTCAAGCAGGCAAAGTTCCTGCTGCGCCACCTGATTGTAGACATTGCCTGCGGCGTGGAACTGACATCCTATTTTTCCTGTATGGACATGATTGAAGCGCTCAATGGCAAGGTGGGCGATGTGGGGTCCTATCTGGACTACGGCTATTTCGGCGTAGTGGGGGCAGATTTTGACGAAACAGGGAGAAGTACCGGCGAGTACACGCCCAAGCTTTCTTTTGGGGCATTGCAGAACCTGACGAGCGTATTCTGCAATGACTACAGCATGGCTAAATTGCCCATACAGGGCACCATCCTGCCGTCGCAGCGCCTGCTGGAGGAGGACTATGATTTCGGGAAGACGTTCCACTATGGTTTTTCCAAGCCCAATGGCTCTTTCGGCCTATGCTACTGGGTGGACAGGAACATTCTGACGGAAACCTATGAGGGCACGATATCCCTTCTGGTAAAGAAAGGTGCGCTGCCGGGGGATGTGCGAATTGCGGATCTGCTCACCGGCGATGTGTATGAGCTGCCAGAAGGGATGGTTCGGGAGGAGGATGAAGACGTGGTTTTAGTCAATCTTCCGGTCAAGGATTCTCCGCTGCTGCTGACCTTTGGAGATTTCCTCTGATAGGGCGGGAAAGGGATTGCTGTCGTAAAACCAAACTTTCGGCAGAGTGCGGGACAGGAGGATATTGCCTCTGTACTGTGCGAAAAGAGACGGTTTTACGACAGCTATTTCGCTGTGTGCGGGAAACATGAATCAGGGGGCTTAAAAACGGATGGTTCAGCCTCCCAGGTTACGGAGGAACTGCCCTGCCTTTTCCTCCTGATATTCCCCACCATAGGAGCCGTCCGTCAGGCGTCCAAGCCCCTGGGAGGCGAACTCCGCCCAGCTCTCCGCCTCCCGGCGCACGAGGATGGGATAGAAGAACACGCCGTTCTTCCTGGCAGCGTCATAATCTCCCGGCGCGTCCCCGCACATGAGCACATGGTCCGGCGCGTAGCCTTTCTTTAAAAGCTCCCCGATGCAGAAGGCCTTTGAGCCCGCGTCCTGGGCCAGCACGATGTCCGTGTGCTCCAGAAGCCCGTACAGCTTCCACTCGTCCAGCACCGCGTCCGGGTTGGCGCTGGACACGATGGCCACGTCCGCATGCTGATGGGCATAGGCCAGGGCTTCCTGCACTCCCCGGAAGGGGCGCTTCTCGGACTCAGGCAATCCATTGATGGCTGCATTGACTGCCAGGCTCCAGCTTAATGCTTTTTTCAGGGCGATGCTCTCCGGATTCCGGCAGATAGCGCGCCTTAACGCGTCATTGGACAGCTCCGGGCTCTCCGCGGCCCACTGTACCAGCGTATCCAGGTCTTCGAGTTCCGTATATTTTCCATGGATTTCCTGCAGGGCCATGGCCAGGCCCCGGAAGCGGTTTATGCCCCGGGTCATGGTGTAGAGATTGATCTCATTCCAGCGGGCCAGGATCTGGTCCTGCCATGTCTCCAGCCCCCACTCCGCCACCATGCAGGGGCCGAAGGCTTTGCTGTGCTTCACGTCCATGGTGTCCATGGCGCAGCCGTCGCTGTCCACGCACACCAGGAAATCCTTTTGTTTTTCATATTCCGTCATATTTTTAGCCATCATTTTCTCCTTTCTATTACACCGGTGCATGAATTCCCGGGTAAACAGTGCTTGATGTCCGCGTCAGGACGATTCTTTCCATTTTTCTTCCATCTTAAAGCAATTTGAATTAAAATAAAAGAGAATATATTTTCTGACGAGTCGGGCATACTGGATGATGGTGAGGTCCGCAAGAAGAATATATGCAGGATGTGAATGTTCAGGAGGGATGATATGCGCAAGGTAATCGAGCTGAATGAGGGATGGAGGTTCATACGGGAGGACGCCGGGCTGCCCGCCGAGCTGCCAAGGGACTGGGAGAGGGTGAATCTGCCCCACACATGGAACGCTGTGGACGGCCATGACGGGAAGGGGGACTATTACCGGGGGAAATGCTGGTATGCCAAAAGCTTTGAGACGCCCAGGCAGCCGCTGGCCGGGGGAAGGGTGTACGTGGAGGTCCTGGCGGCGGGGCAGCAGGCCCATGTCTATGTGAACGGCAGGGAAGTCGCTTATCATGAGGGAGGATATTCGATTTTCCGCGCAGATATTACCGATTCATGTAAGGGGACGGGGGAAAACCTCCTGGCGGTGGCCTGCAGCAATGAGGACAGGAGCGGCGTGTATCCCCAGGCGGCTGATTTCACGTTCTACGGCGGGCTGTACAGGGGCGTGAACCTGATCAGCGTGCCGTCGGCGCATTTTGACCTGGATTATTTCGGCGGCCTGGGGCTGCAGGTGACACCGAAGCCCTGTGAGGGCGGAGCGTCCTTTGAGATGGAATCCTGGGTGACAGGCGGGGACGGGGACTTCACCGTGGCGTATTCCGTGCTGGATGCGGAGGGCAGGGAAGTGGCGTCCGCGGTGCGGCCTGTGGACAGCGCGAAGGTCACGGTCCATGTGCCGGATGCCGAGAGATGGGATATGGACAATCCGTATCTGTACACCGTGACTGCCACCCTACAGCGGCGGAATGAGGCTTACGATCAGGTGCGGGTGCGTGCGGGCGTGAGGAGCTTCTCCTGCGACCCGGAGAAGGGCTTTCGCATCAATGGCGCCTGGACGCCGCTGCGGGGCGTGAGCCGACACCAGGACTGGCTGTACAGGGGGAATGCCCTCACCAGAAAGGAACACTACGAAGATGCACGGCTGATCAAGGAGCTGGGAGCCAATACCATCCGCCTGGCCCACTATCAGCACGCCCAGGATTTCTATGACGCCTGTGACGAGATGGGCTTTGCGGTATGGGCGGAGATCCCCTTTATCAGCATCATGAATCCGGATCCGGCTGCCCACCGGAACTGCATCAGCCAGATGAAGGAGCTGATCGTCCAGAATTACAACCATCCTTCCATCTGCTTCTGGGGCGTGTCCAATGAAATCCTCATCGGGGGCATCTCAGAGCGGCTGGTGGAGAACCACAGGGAACTGAACGCACTGTGCAGGGAGATGGATCCAAGCCGCCTGACCACGATCGCCCATGTGTCCATGACTCCTGTGGACAGCCCCATGCACGGCATCACGGACGTGGAGGGCTATAACCACTATTTCGGCTGGTACGGGGGAAAGATGGAGGACAATGGGCCATGCCTGGACGAGTTCCACAGGGCCCATCCGGAAATCTGCCTGGGCCTGTCGGAATACGGCTGCGAGGGCATCGTCACTTACCATGGCCCCAGCCCTGCCTGCAAGGACTACAGCGAGGAATACCAGGCCCTGTACCATGAGCATATGGCGAAGGTGCTGGAGGAAAGGCCCTGGATATGGGCCAGCCATGTGTGGAACATGTTCGATTTCGGCTGCGCGGCCCGCAATGAGGGCGGCGTGGCAGGCAGGAACAACAAGGGCCTTGTGACCATGGACCGGAAGACGAAGAAGGACAGCTACTATGTCTATCAGGCATACTGGAGCAAGGAGCCTATGATTCATCTCTGCGGCAGGCGCTATGCACAGAGGGCGGGGGAGGACACGGAGATCAAGGTCTATTCCAACCAGCCTTCCGTGACGCTGTACCTGAACGGAAAGCCTGTGGGAATGAAGGAGGGCAGCAGGGTCTTTGTGTTCCGTGTCGCCCTGGAGGAAGGGTTCAATAGGATCACGGCAGCGGCAGGGGAGCTGAGGGACAGCATGACCCTGGAGAAGGTAGACGTGGAACCGTCTGTCTATGTACTGCCTGAAGTGAACGAGCGGGCGGAGGGCGTGGCCAACTGGTTCCGCCTGGCGGGAGACCTTGACCTGAAAGCGCCTATGGAATTCCCGGAGGGGATGTATAGTGTCAGGGATACCATGGAGGATATCGCGAAATGCCCGGAGGCTATGGAGGCAGTGTCCACGGCCATGAAGCTGGCCACCAACATGACGATTGCCCCGGGCAAGGGGATGTGGGACATGGTGAAATCCATGAGCCCCGAGAAAATGTGCCGGATGGCGGGCTCCATGCTGCCGGACGGATTCTTGGAGAGCCTGAACGCCAAGCTGATTAAGATTGCCAGGGAGTGAAGATAGGATTGGAGCCGGAATGCCGGGGGACTAGGGAGTCAGGGAGTGGAGCTCATGCGGGTCCTGGCAACCGATTTGGCTGGGGCTGCCGGGAAATGGCAGGAAGTGAAGATTAGGAGCCGAAATGCCAGTTATCAGGGAGTGAAGATTAGGAGCCGAGCCGGAATACTGGACATTGGGAAGTGAAGATGGGAGAAGAGCCGAGAGGTTGGGCATCAGGAAGTGAAAATAGCAGCCGAGCCGGAATGCCAGGCATCAGAAAGTAAATATAAGAACAGAGCCGGAATGCCAGGGAATTCGGAAACCAGGGAGTGAAGTTCATGCGGACCTTGGGCCAGGCGGACGAACCGCTTCACGAAATAGACCGGAAGGCATCGCAGGAACCGGGACAACAGAGAGGAGAAGACAAAACTATGGTAGATATGAAAGCCACCCCCTTTTACCTGTCCGATGAGGACTGTAAATGGGTGGAAGATACGATTGCAGGCATGAGCCTGGATGAAAAAATAGGACAGTTGTTCTTCAATATGGGCTCCAGCCGGGAGGAGGAATACCTGAAGATGACGGTGGACAAGTACCACATCGGCGGCGTCCGCTATAATCCCGCCACGGCATCGGAGGTCCGGGAGCAGAACCGCATCCTTCAGGAGAACAGCAGGATTCCCCTGATCATCGCCTGCAACACGGAGAACGGCGGGGACGGGGCCTGTACGGACGGCACTGTCATCGGCAACCAGACTAAGATAGGCGCTACCCGCAATGCGCAGTATGCCTACAACCTGGGCTATATGTCCAACAGAGAGGCCGCGGCGATCGGCTGCAACCTTTCCTTTGCCCCGGTCTGCGATATCCTCTACAACTGGGAGAATCCCGTCATCGGCCTGCGGACATACGGAAACGAAGCGGACAGGGTGGCGGAGATGGCCAGGGCCTATATGGACGGGGCCCATGCCAATCCGGGATTCTGCTGCGCGGCCAAGCATTTCCCCGGGGACGGGCTGGATTTCCGGGACCAGCATGTGGCCAACAGCGTGAATGATTTAAGCTGCGAGGAGTGGGACGCCACCTTCGGCAAGGTGTACCGGAACCTGATCGACAATGGACTGGAAGCCATCATGGCGGGACATATCATGCAGCCTGCCTATACCAGGCATTTCAATCCGGAGATTGAGGATGACGATATCATGCCCGCCACCCTTTCCCCTGAGCTGATTCAGGGGCTGCTGCGCGGGAAGCTGGGATTCAACGGCATGGTGCTCACGGATGCCTCCCACATGGTGGGCCTGACCTGCCGCATGAAGCGTGCGGACCTGATGCCAGCCGCCATTGCCGCGGGCGTGGATATGTTCCTGTTCTTCAACGACATGGACGAGGACTTTGAGGCCATGAAGCAGGGCTGCCTGGACGGCAGGATCACGGAGGAGCGCCTGAGCGATGCCCTGCGCCGCATCCTGGCCCTGAAGGCCCGCATGGGTCTGCATAAGAAGGCGAAGACGGAGTTAGTCCCGACTAAGTCCCGGATGGCGGAGATTGTGGGCTGCGAGGAGCACAAGGCCATGCAGAGAGAGATATCCGACAGGTCCGTCACCCTCGTGAAATACAGGGACAAGGACGTGCTGCCCATGACGCCGGACAGGTATAGGAGAATCATGATCGTGTATGTGAAGGGGCTGGAGGCACCGGGGCTCGGGGCATTCATGTATGGGAACAAAGTATCCCCCGGGGAGTCGCTTCAATCCAAGCTGGAGGCGAAGGGCTTCGAGGTGTCCATCTATGAGAGCCCTGTCCAGAAGATGATGAAGGAGGCGGCGGCCGGGGCAAAACCGGACATCAATCTGTATTTTGCCGGCAAGGATACGATCCGTGACTTTGTGGCCAGGCAGGATCTGATCGTCACCCTGGTGGACATCGCGGGAGGGTTCCAGCCGGTGGCAAGGCCTTCCTTCGGCATGACCAAGGGCGGCGGGGAGATTCCCTGGTATGTCCATGAGCTTCCGGTGATCGTCATCGGGACCAGGCAGCCCTTCGTGCTGGCGGACATCCCACAGGCCCGGACTTATATCAACACCTACGACAGCCTGGACAGCACCTTTGACGCGCTGGTGGAGAAGCTGATGACGGGAGCGGAGGCTTTCGTGGGCCAGGACCCGGTGGATTCCTTTTGCGGGATGTGGGATACCAGGCTATAAGCGCGCAAAGATTTTCTGATGCGAAAGCGCCTGGTATACCAGTGCATGAATTCCCGAGTAATCAGCGCCTGATGGCCGCGCAGGACAAGGCGGAGGAAGGAGGCGATGCGGGGGCATCATCGACTGACGACAGGGTGGACAGCGAGTGCTGATTGTTCAAGGATTCATGCACTGGGGTGCTCGTCCAATGCGCCAAAGCATCGGATTCTTGAAAATCCGGCACCATGCTCATTTGGGCGGACATATGCCTGCTTTTGACATCCGTCCGGATTCGCTGTGGTTCGGGAATCGGATGTGCCCATTCTGATTGGGGTTGACGATGATTTGCAGGATGGGGCGGTTCGGACAGATGCCTCGGCGTGGGTAAGCTGGTAAAATTTGGGCATAATGCAGTTGCAAAAGTTGGAAGATAGGTTTAAAATAGGGATTGTAAGCGCTTACAATGCGCTGTTCTCAAAATCGAGGAAGACAGGAGGGGTATCATTATATGGGAATGCAAATGGGCTTTCGCTGGTACGGCGAGGGCAATGACGACATCAAGCTGTCTGACATCAGGCAGATTCCCGGCGTGACCAGCATCGTGTGGGCGCTGCATGACAAGATGCCGGGGGAAGTCTGGGAAGTAGAGGAGATCGCGAAGGTGCAGAAGGCCCTGGAGCCTTATGGCTTCAACATGGATGTGGTGGAGTCCGTGAATGTCCATGACGACATCAAGATAGGGCTGCCCAGCAGGGACGGGTATATCGCCAATTATATCCAGACGATAAGGAATCTGTCCAGGTTCGGAGTAAAGGTCATCTGCTATAATTTCATGCCTGTGTTCGACTGGACGAGGACAGATCTGTTCCATCCCGTGGGAGACGGCTCCACGGCTCTGTACTATGAGGCGGATAAGATTCATGACGACCCGAAGGAGATGGCGGATTATATCCTGAACAACCTCCACGGCCTGACCTTCCCGGGCTGGGAGCCGGAGCGTATGCGTAAGCTGGATCAGCTGTTCGAAGCTTATAAGCCCGTCACCAAGGAGAAACTGTGGGAGAACCTGAAATATTTCCTGGAGCAGCTGATGCCGGTGTGCCATGAGTGCGATATCAAGATGGCCATCCATATGGACGATCCCCCATGGGATATCTTCGGCCTGCCCCGGCTGCTGGTGGACGCTGCATCCGTGGACAAGTTCCTGGAGCTGGTGGACGACCCGTACAACTGCCTGACCCTGTGCTCCGGCAGCCTGAATGCCAATCCGGAGAACAATGTGGCGAGCATCGTGCGCAAGCACTGCGACAGGATTGCTTTTGCCCATATCCGCAATGTGAAGCATTTCGAGAATGGGGACTTTTCCGAGGCCAGCCACAGGGACTGCGATGGGGACACTGGTATCCTGGATATCATCAAGGCTTATCACGACTGTGGTTTTGAGGGTTATATCCGTCCCGATCATGGACGCCATCTGTGGGACGAGGGCCCGGGCAACGTGCGTCCCGGCTACGGCCTGTACGACCGGGCGCTGGGCATCATGTATATGTGGGGCATCTGGGATATGCTGGATAAGCTGGACGTGGAATAGGAGCATTTCTGGGCTAAAAGGAGCTTTTCTTTCTGTATCCCCCCGACATGGCTAAGGGTTCCTCCGGAAAGATAGAGCTGCACCAGGCGATTTTCTGGTAGAAAAGGAGATATAATTCATGAAACTGATTGATATCAAAAATGGAATCAACCCCCAGTGGGCGGAAAAAGGATATCAGATGCCCCAGTTCGACATCGAAGCCGTGAGGGAGAAGACCCATGCGGAGCCCGCCTGGGTGCATTTCGGAGCCGGAAATCTGTTCCGGGCATTCCCGGCGGCCATTTTACAGCAGGTACTGGACTCCGGGAAATATGACAAGGGTGTCATTGTGGCAGAGGGCTTTGATTTCGAGATTATCGACAAAGCCTACGCGCCCTATGATGATTTAAGCCTCCTGGTCTGCCTGCAGTCCGATGGGAATATCCAGAAGAAGGTCATCGCTTCCGTGACGGAGAGCCTGAAAGCTGACGCGCAGTTCCCGGAGGACTGGGCCCGGCTGGCAGAGATTTTCCGGAATCCCAGCCTCCAGATGATTTCCTTCACCATCACGGAGAAAGGGTACGGCGTGGCTCCGGCAGACCTGGAGCGGGGGTTGAAGCCTGCGCTGATCATGGGCAAGGTGACATTGCTCCTGTACGAGCGTTTCCTGGCCGGAAAGCTGCCCCTGACCCTGCAGAGCATGGACAACTGCTCCCACAACGGGGACAAGGTGAAAGCCGCCGTCATCGCCTACGCTGCCAGATGGGTGGAGGAGGGACTGGTGCCGAAGGAATTCCTGGACTATGTGCAGGATCCGGCAAAAGTGACCTACCCCTGGAGCATGATCGACAAGATCACCCCCCGCCCGGACGAGAAGGTACAGAAGATGCTGGCGGAGGACGGATTTGAAGACAACTACACCATCATCACGGACAAGCGCACCTATACCGCGCCTTTCGTCAACGCGGAGGAGACGGAGTATCTGGTCATCGAGGACAATTATACCAACGGCCGTCCGCCCCTGGAGCTGGGCGGCGTGATGTACGTGGACAGGGAGACTGTGGACAAGGTGGAGCGGATGAAGGTCTGCACCTGTCTGAACCCCCTCCATACAGCCATGTCCATCTACGGGTGCCTGTTGGGGTACGATTTGATTTCCGCGGAGATGGCGGACGAGGATATCAGAGGGCTGATCACGAAGCTGGGCCATCTGGAAGCCATGCCTGTGGTGGTGGATCCGGGGGTCTTAAAGCCTGCTGACTTCATCGATGCTGTGCTGAACCGCCGACTGCCCAATCCTTTCATGCCCGACGCGCCCCAGCGCATCGCCACGGATACCAGCCAGAAGCTTCCCATCCGGTTCGGCGAGACCATCAAGGCTTACCGGGAGCGGGGGCTGGACATGGACGACCTGGTGCTGCTGCCCCTGGTGCTGGCGGGCTATGCCCGGTATATCCGGGGCATCGATGATGAGGGCAGGGCTTTCGAGCCCTCACCGGATCCGCTGCTGGAGGAGCTGCGGGCGATCGTGGCGCCGCTGGAGGTGAAGGAAGGGGAGCAGGACTTCTCCTGCCTGAGGGAACTGTTTGGCCGAACCGATGTATTCGGCGTGGATCTGTACGCGGCCGGGCTTGGAGAGCGCATGGAAAAAATGGCGGCGGAGCTGTTCGCGGGCCCCGGGGCGGTGCGCAGGACGCTGCATAAGTATGTCTCCGCCAGATAGTGGAGAGCGCGGAGGATTATCGGGGTTTTTGCGCCGAGAACTTGAAAGCTGTATTTTGAGGATGTTTTGATGATTTATGCTGCACGGCGAATCTGTTTGCAGCCGTGTGATATAACGAAAGGCCGCCAGACATGTTCCGGGTCCGGATAGACTGGTAAATTCTGGCGGCCTTAAGTATGGTTGCTCCCCTGATGATCGCCTTGGGGGGCTTTTTCTGTTGGGCCGGTGTGCTCTTTTGAAGGCATGCCAGCCTGCAAATCTGCCTTTATGTGATTTTGGAATACAATATAAAGTGCCTTTATGTGAAAAAATAGAGTATAACAAACTGCCTTTATGTGAAAAAACATGTTGTTTGAAAGTGCCTTTATGGAGTATAATATAGATTGAAACATCAAAGGGGTATTTTTGTTAATTAAAAAAGAAGGGCAGAGGATGATATGAAGCGTAAAATATACGGGCGTTTGATGGAATGGAAGGAAAAAGATAAGGGAAGCAGTGCGCTTTTGCTGGATGGAGCGCGCCGGGTGGGGAAAAGCTACATTGCCGAGCAGTTCGGCGCGAATGAATATAGGAGTTATCTGCTGATTGACTTTGCGCATTTGTCTCAGGAAGTGAGGGATATCTTTGAGAATGACCAGACGGATTTTGATTTATTCTTCAATAAACTGTCCGTCTACTATCGAAAGACGCTCTATAAGCGGGAAAGCCTGATTATTTTTGACGAGGTGCAGAGATACCCAAAGGCAAGGCAGCTGATCAAGTATCTGGTGGCAGACGGCCGGTATGACTATCTGGAGACAGGGTCTTTGATTTCACTGCGGATGAACGTGGAAGATATCGTGATTCCGTCGGAGGAGGAGCATGTAGAAATGTTTCCCATGGACTTCGAGGAATTTCTGTGGGCGATGGGGGATGATGTGACGGTTCCGTTTCTGAGGGATTGTTTTGAAAAGCTCCAGCCACTGGGACAGGCCGTGCACAGGAAGGTGATGAACGATTTCCGGCAATATTTATTGGTGGGAGGCATGCCCCAGGCGGTAAAGAGCTATGCCGATACGAAGGACTTTGAGGCTGTTGACCGGGTAAAGAAACGTATTTTGACGTTATACCGGGAGGATATAACGAAGTTCGCAAAAGGCTATGAGGGAAAGGTGCTCGCCCTTTTTGATGAAATGCCGTCACAGCTTGCCAAGGCGGAGAAAAAGTATAAGCTTTCGGAAGTGGAAAAAGGAGCCAGGTTCCGGGAATATGAAAATGCCTTTATGTGGCTGACGGAGGCGATGATAGTCAACAACTGTTATAATGCCACGGACCCCACTGTGGGGCTGGCTATGAGCGGGGAATACACTACCCGGAAGTGCTATATGGCGGATACGGGGCTTCTGGTCTCTCATTCTTTTATGGAGGACAGCTTTACGGAGAATGAGCTGTACAGAGAGATTCTGTTGGACAGACTGCATGTGAACGAAGGGATGCTGATGGAGAATATCGTGGCACAGGAGCTGCGGGCCAGGGGCCGTAAGCTTTTCTTCTACTCCAGGTCGGATACGGATCACCGGGAAAACCATATGGAAATCGACTTCCTGATCCGCAGAAAAAGGAAAATCTCCCCAGTGGAGGTAAAATCGGGGACTTACCGGCAGCATTCCTCGCTGGACAAATTCAGGTCGAAATTCAGAGGGAAGATCGGGCAGGCATACATTCTGTATACGAAGGACATCCTGGTGAAGGAGGATGTGGTTCATCTGCCGGTCTATATGGCCATGTTCCTGTGATGTGTTTTCATAGACCATCTGATCTTACAGGCCGGGAACAGGCAATCTTGCGTTAAATCTCATGAAATCCCTTGACAACACAGACCAATGGGTGTAGTCTGTCGGTAAGACCACAATGAGTGGTCTGCGAGGAGGGATGAAAATGCAGGAGATACAATTAGGCGTGGTAGAGGCACGCTACGCGGACATGATCTGGGAACGGGAACCGGTCACATCTTCGGAACTTGTGAAGCTCACGGCAGTGGAGTTCAACTGGAAACGCACCACAGCCCACAACGTGCTTCGGCGCTTATGCGATAAGGGGCTGTTCCGAAACGATAACGGAACGGTGACTTCGGTCCTCTCCAGAGAGGAGTTCTATTCGCAGCAGAGCCGGAAATACGTGGAGGACAGCTTCGAGGGCTCCCTTCCGGCGTTCATCGCGGCATTCACAAAGGGAAAGCCGCTTACGGAGGAGGAAGCGGAAGAGATACGCAGAATCATTGACGGCGGGAAGGAGGTGTGAGGATGGCTGCGATTTTCACCAAGCTATGGAGCATGAGCATGGCGGCAAGCTGGCTCATAGCAGCCGTAATCATCTTGCGGCCGCTGCTGAAAAAGGCGCCCAAATGGATCAATTGCCTCCTGTGGGGGCTGGTAGCGGTTCGGCTGGTATGCCCGGTCTCCTTTGAGAGCGCCCTCAGCCTGGTTCCCAGCGAGGAAGCCATAAATGCCGGTATCGCCGGCTCCTTCATGGAACCGGACATGGACAGCAAAGCGCCGTTGGATGTCCGGCCTGTTGCCCTGGGCACCGATGGAAATCCTGCTCCAGAGGACGAGGCGGCAGCGGAAGCGGCAGGAGAGGCAGGCGCTGATTCTCTGTGGAGGAATGCGGCTGCAGCCATCTGGATCATCGGCATGATAGGACTGTGGGGCTATGCACTGATTCGGTATCTGCGTCTGCGGAGAACTGTTTCGGAAGCTGTTCCTTTGGGAAGGAGCGTTTCAGGGGCCGTCCCCTTCCGGGAGGATGTCTGGATTTGCGATGGGATAAGGTCCCCGTTCCTGTCCGGAATCATCCGCCCCCGAATCTACATTTCTTCCAGCACAGAGGAGAGCCAGATAGGCTATATCCTTGCCCATGAGCGGGCCCACTTAAAGAGGAGAGACCATTGGTGGAAGCTGATAGGCTTTCTGCTGCTGACAGTCTACTGGTTCCATCCGCTGTCCTGGGCGGCCTATATCCTGTTCTGCCGGGACATTGAACTGGCCTGTGACGAAAAGGTGATCCGGCGGCTGGGCGAAGAGGAGAAAAGGCTGTATTCAAAGGCGCTGCTGAGCTGCAGCACCCAGCGCAGAGTGGTACTGGCCTGTCCGCCCGCGTTTGGGGAAGTGGGAGTGAAGCGGAGGGTAATGTCCATATTGGGTTACAGGAAACCGGCGTTCTGGGCGGTGCTGCTTTCCGTCTTGATCTGCCTGATCGTGGCGGTATGCTTTCTGACCACTTCGCCGAAGACCTGGCAGATAAAAGTGACCATACCGGCAGACGGGGACGGAACCTTCTGCTATTCGGAGGAGGAAATCAGCCCCAAAGGCAATACCCTTACCCTGTACGCCGGGGAGGGGATGGAGGACGGCGAGATCAGGCTGCTCCCGGTAGAGGCCAGCCAGGAGAACGCTTATGACGAGGCCTTTTACCTTACGCCGGGGATGCCTGTGAAAATAGACGTGGAGAAGGGCGCCTGGTTCAAGATAGGGGTACGGACACAGAATCCTTCCGGGGAAGACAGGGACGTATATCTGTCGGTGGAAAATGTGGAAGTGAGGATTGCGTCAGAAGCGCCGGAAGATGCCGAAGAGGAACTGGATTCCGGTGGAGAAGCGGCAGAAAGTCCGCAGAGGGATCCGGCTGCCGTGGACCGGGACACTGAGCCGGAACCTCCGAAGGAAACGCCGCCGGTTTCCCCATTTCCTATAGAATTCCTGTTTGCAACCGGAGCAAGCTCCGCCGGGACGACGCTTACGCTGAATCAGGACGGTTCCTTTTCCGGAAAGCATTTTGACCATGAAAACATCATAGGGGAGGGCTATCCAAACGGCGCTTGCTACATCTGTTATTTCAGCGGGCAGTTTGAAGACATCCAACAGATAGACGCCCATACCTATTCTATGACACTTGGGGAGATCGTCACGGAAAGGGAAAAGGGGGAGGAATGGATTGAAGACGGCGTACTGTACATGGCGACGGAACCGGCCGGACTGGAAGACGGAAAAGAGTTCCTGCTCTACACGCCGGGGACTCCGCTGGATGAGCTTTCCGAGGACTTCCTGTCATGGTGGATGGGGCGGGGGAGCTATCAGGAGGATGAAGAAAGTGCCCAGACCCTGCCCTGCTACGGCCTTCAGAATGTGGCCAATGGGAAAGGGTTCTTTCAGCGGGAAAGGTAGTTTGGCATACATTGTGTCGGAACAGACGCGGAAGCGGGCTGTTCCCGCAGCCTTCCCGGTTGAGTCCGGGAGCGGAAATATCAACTTCTGCTTTCTTGAAAACCTCATCTTCTGACGGTATCATGTTATCTCAGAAGGACATTGAGTGCACCGTGGCGCACGGAATCATGGCATCATGAGACTATATCAAAAGCAGGAGGTATAAAAGATGATCGATCGGGAACAGATAGGAATCAGGATAGCGGCCCTGCGGAAAAAGGCGGGCCTGTCCCAACAGGCGCTGGCCGAAAAGCTGGGGGTCAGCGCCCAGGCAGTGAGCAAATGGGAGGGCGGAAAAAATCTGCCTGACATCGATATGTTCCGTGAGCTGGCGTGGCTTTTCCACATGACCATCGACAGCATCGTGGAGGGCGATCTGACATTTGCGGAGAAAAGCAGCCGGAAGGAGCTCCCCGCCAGCGTGGAAGCCCTCTTCCCGGATGCCGAGAGGCGCAGGCTCCTGCAGAGTCTGGCGACCTACTGCTCCGACACGGAGCTCTACAGCATCGCCAGGGAACTGTCCGAGGGAAGCCTGGAACTGTCCGTCCAGGCAAGTATTGTGAGAACGGAAGGCGGGGCATGCCAGAAAATCGGGGCATGCCAGGAGGGGCACCTCAGAGAAAAGCCGGAGGAGAGAAAGGTCTCTATCCCCGCCAGCCTGCTCGGAGAGAACACACTGCGGGAGACGGCTCCGTACTTTGCAAAGGCCCTGGGGGAAATGACCGGCAGCATGGAGCCGGGGCTGCGGCGGATCGGCGAGCTGATGTGCTGTCCCGAGTGCGGAGAGAAGCTTTCCCCTGAAAATACAGACGAAAATAAGGCTGTATTTATATGTAAAAACGGCCACCATTACGACGTGACGGACGGCGTCGTATATTTTGGCTCCCGAGAGATTCCGGGAGAGCTGTGGTCGCTGTACATGAAGAATTATCAGGACTACCTCCGGGAGCAGCGCCATCCGGGGAACCCGCGCTATCAGATGGGGGCTGTCCCCTGCAGCGAGGTGCGCTGGCAGATGCTGAAAAAGCTCCGTCCCCGGGTCATCCTGGACGTGGCCTGCGGCACCTGCAACGGGCTGAAATACGATCTGCAGCGCATCAACTGGCCCTGCCTTGTAATCATGACAGACCTTTCCCACCGCATCCTCAAGTACAACAAGCGGTATTTCAGCGAGGAGATGGTGAACCCCTACGTGGACATCGTGTGCCTGGCATGCGACTGCGCCCATTTGCCCATCCGGGACGGCTGCATCGACATGGTGGTCTCCAACGGCGGATTCGAGAGCATGCAGTCCAAGATGATGGCGGGCTTCCGGGAGGGATACCGGGTGCTGAAGCCCGGCGGCCACGCGGTGTACAACATCAGCATCGTTGGGGACCACGATTCGGAGAATACGAAAAAGTGGGAGTATTTATACGGTACGCTGGATGCCGGTTATTCCCTGCACGAAAAGCTTTATGACATTGAGGAGTGGGAGGAAGTATGTAAAAAAACAGGATACCTCTCCACAGAGACAAAAGAAATCTACGGGGAGCTGCCCGCGCCGGATGGGGACGAGTTCCCCTTCGAAAATGAAATCCTGCAGTGGATGGGGGAGCATCTGTGCATATCTGAAAAGCGGCCTGCCCCTGTGTCCTGAAAGCGCCTTCCCATACAAACCCATACAAAGCAGCAGAGCCTCCTGAGGGATTGCCCCCCGGGAGGCTTTCTTTCGCTTTCCTGTCTGGATCTTTCGGCGCCGGAGGGAAACCGCCCTTGGGCATCATGCCGGGCTTTTTTGCCCCGCAAATCCGATGAATGGGCTTTATGACATGGGAGATACTGAGAAGGGGAACGATTTTGGACACAATGGACAAAAATCGACTCTTTACGCGGTTTCCGCCTCCGTGATAGATTTAAGCCAACACAGGCGGGGGAAGCCGGGTGCCGCCTGGAAGAAGAATAAGGGGGTGTACCATGGGTACTCTGTCGAAGCTGAAGAAAAGGTACTTTGGGAAGAAGAGCATGCTGCAGCTATATCTTCTGGCAATCATACCGATAGCGTGCATTATTCTGTTCTGCTATGTCCCGATGTCCGGGATTCTGATCGCGTTTAAGGATTACAGTGTCCGCAAAGGGATCCTGGGAAGTCCGTGGGCAGGAATGAAGTATTTCGAACAATTGTTCGGAACTCCGATTTTTACGGATATCCTGAGGAATACCATCGTGCTGAGCCTGTTGGGGCTGATAGTCGGATTTCCCTTCCCAATCCTGCTGGCTCTGGCCTTTAACGAAATCCGGAACGCCAGGATCAAAAAGACATTGCAGACGATTTCTTTCGCCCCCTATTTTATCTCGACGGTGGTCGTGGTGGGCATCCTGAACCAGATTTTCTCTTACCGCTATGGCGTCGTAAACGGGGTATTGAACCTGCTGGGACAGGAATCGGTGAATTTCCTGGGAATGAGGGGATTCTTCCGGCCAGCCTATGTCCTCTCCGGCGTCTGGCAGGGGGCGGGGTATGGGTCCGTGCTGTACATAGCGGCGCTTTCCAGCGTGGACCTCTCCCTGTACGAGGCGGCGGCCCTGGACGGGGCCAGCAGGCTCCAGAGGGTCATCTATGTGGATCTGCCCTGTATCGCGCCTACCATCATCATTTCCCTGATCATGAATACAGGCAGCATCCTGAGCGTAGGGTTCGAGAAGGTGTTCCTGATGCAGAATCCCGTGAATTACGGCGTGTCGGAGATCATATCCACCTATGTGTACAAGACGGGCATCGTGCAGGCGCAGTTCAGCTTTTCCACAGCGGTGGGGCTGTTCAATGCGGTGGTGAACTTCATCATCCTGCTTCTGGTCAATACGGTGGCGGGCAAGGTCTCGGAGACCAGCCTTTTTTGAAAGGGGGAGGAGCTATGGCAGGTCATATCAAAACATCGGCGGGCGACAAAGCATACCTTGGAATCATCTATCTGTTCCTGGGATTATTTACCATATGCACCATCTATCCTCTGGTCTATGTCGTAAGCTGTTCCTTTTCCAGCCCGGAGGCCCTGGTGCAGGGGAGAGTCTTCTTCTGGCCCGTGGAGTTTGGCTTACAGGGATACCAGGCGGTCTTCAAGAACGGCCAGGTCTGGTCAGGATATCTGAATACGATTCTCTATACAGTGGTGGGAACCATGGTGGGAACGGCCGTCACCATGATGGCAGCCTATGTCCTCTCCAGGCGGGAATTCCCACTCAGGAAGGGGATGACGGCGCTGTTCATGGTGACCATGTTCTTCGGGGGCGGGACCATACCCATGTATCTGTGGCTCAAGAGGCTGCACATGCTCGATACGATATGGGCGCTGGTGCTGCCGGGAGCCTGCAATGTATGGATGACGATCATCGGGCGGACATTCCTTCAGTCCTCTGTCCCGGAGGAGCTGATTGACGCCACCTGCCTGGACGGGGGAGACTATCTCCAGTATTTCACCAAAGTAGTCCTGCCCCTCTCCAAGCCCATACTGGCGGTGATGGCCCTGAATTTTGCCCTGGGGCACTGGAATTCCTACTACAGCGCGCTGGTGTACCTGAATGATGCCGGGAAGTACCCGCTGCAGATCGTGCTGCGGAATATCCTGATCCAGAATACGGTGGACATGACGGATATGGGCAGCGGCATGGATGTGAACAGCATGCTCCACAATCAGTATCTGTCGGAGCTTTTGAAGTATTCGCTGATCATCGTGTCCAGCCTGCCGCTGCTGGTCATCTATCCTTTCCTTCAGAAGTATTTCATCAAAGGCGTGATGATCGGCTCCGTGAAGGGATGACTGTGGGAACGGGGCGGAAGGAGTCTGTGGACGGAGGCCAAAGGCGCTCCGTATCATATAGAAGAATGTAAGGAGGATATGAGCATGATGAAGAGGAAGAGACGATTGGCGCTGGGGCTGGCGGTATCTGTAGCGATTGCGATGTGCGGATGCGGCTCGGGCGGCTCGGAGGGCAGCGTGCAGGAGAGCCGGCCGCAGGAGGGGACAGAGGCACAGGACGGGGATGCCGGATCCTCCGGGCAGGCGGCAGGGGCGGAGAGCGTATTCCCGCCGGAGGAGACTGTGACGATCAGGGCGATGATGTGCCAGATTCCAGGCGTGGTGGAGCTGGAGCAGAATACGGTGTTCCAGGACCTGGAGGCCTATGCCAATGTGGATTTCGAGCTGACGTTGGTGCCGGAGGAAGGGTATAAGGACAAGCTGAACCTGATGATGGCCAGCGACGACTACCCTGAAGTCATCACGCACGCCGATTTCTCGAACCAGGATCTGGAGAAGTACGGCGTGGAGGAGAAAATCCTGATACCCCTGAACGACCTGATCGACCAGTATGCGGTCAATCTCAGGGAAAGGCTGGCGGAGCATCCCGAATGGGAGGAGCAGATGAAGAGCTCCGATGGGAACATCTACGGGATTCCCTCCGTTGACTCCGGCGGGGAAGGACATGGGGACTGCGGCTATAAAATGTGGATCAATACGGAATGGCTGAAGGCCGTGGGTAAGGAAATGCCCACCACGACGGATGAGTTCAGGGATGTGCTCATGGCTTTCAAGAACGGGGATCCCAACGGAAACGGCATGGCGGATGAAATCCCCCTCACAGGTGCAACCGGCACCTGGGCGGCGGACCCTTATCTGTTCCTGCTGAACGCATTCGGATATTTCAATGAGTCCAACTACTATGTGAAAGACGGCAAGGTCCAGAGCATCCTGGACCAGGATTATCTGAAGACAGGGCTGGAGTACGTCCATGGCCTGTATGTGGACGGCCTGATCGATCCGGCCGCTTTTACCCAGAGCCTGGAGCAGATGACGGCTGTGGGAAACAATGAGGGGACTGTCATCGCCGGGACTGCATCCTGTGGCCATATAGGGATGTTCCTGGATATCAACAATCCGGAGCGGTATGGCCAGTACGAAATCATGATGCCCCTGGAGGGGCCCACCGGTTATCAGGCCATTCCCTACACTCTGCAGCACAATGTGAGCGGGGCCGCCTTCGTGATCACGGATGTCTGTGAGCACCCTGAAATCGCCATACAGATTGCGGATCTCTTCTGCGGCGAGGAGTGGAGCGTCCGGGGACAGGCCGGTAAGCAGGGGGAGGACTGGGATTATGCCGATGGCAGCAGGACAGGCATGGACGGTGTGACTGCCGCCAAGTATAAATGGCTGGCCTATAAGGCGCAGGCGGCGGCAGACCAGAGCGTCAATAACTGGGACTGGACTCTGAGGCTGATAGAGCCTAACTGGAAGAACCTGTTTGAGGTGGACGGCGATATCATGGATCCCACGAATTATGAGGCGAGGCTGTATGCGGATACCATGAAGCTGAAGCCCTACGCGGCTGATGTGGACGTAGTTCCGCCCCTTGCCTTCACGGGGGATGACGGGGATACCTATGCCCGGATGTCCACCGCGGTCAGCGACTACGCGAAAAATGCAATCGTGGAATTCATCACAGGAACCAGGGACATCGACGCGGATTGGGACGGCTATCTGGCCGATCTGGAGAGGCTGCAGTACCGGGATATGCTGGACCTCCTCCAGAAGACGATCGACGCGCAGTGAGTATATGCCTGTCAGGCCGGGGGAAACGCTTTTCAGAGAGGGAAAGCGTTTCCCCCTGTGCAGGTTGGGGGGGATTATGGGAGATAAATTTTATGCTAAAGGAGCCAAAGCAATCTACTTCCGGGTTCTGAAAATGTTCCTGCTAATCGTCATGATACCTTTCCTGATCCTGTTGATCGTATACGCAGGATTGACCAGGAACATCGAGAATCTGATATGCGAGAGGAACTTTGAGATTGTGAAGACAGGGGCGGAGGATTTCGAGAGGCTGCTGAGCAATCAGGAAAATCTGGCAGTCTTTTTTGAGTGCAGCCAGGATATCATGAACTTCTATTATCGGGCGGACCCTCTGGCGGAGGGGAAGACCACCAGCGCCATTCTGGAGGCGCAGAATGACCTGAACGCCATGGGGATAGCCAACAGCGACGTCCTGAACATACAGATGTATGCGGCTCACAGCGGCGCGTTGATCGACTATTCCACCTGTGCCCTGTACCTTGACAGATACTTCTGGAGCGGCGGCTTCGGGCTTGTGGGATATGACTGCGAGAGCTGGGTCAGAGATATCCTCCATAATGAGGAGCAGGCGGATTTTCGCGAGGCGGAAATGTTCTTTCGGGGAAATACCCGGGAGGTGCTGATCTATAACAGGAGATACGCCGGCGCCAGCTCCGCAGGCGACAATAATCGAATCATCTTCTATATCGATGCTTCGAAGGTAAAAAGCGCATTTTCCGCCGCACAGTATGAGGAGGGCTTTCTGGCGGTCATGGACAGTCGCGGCACGGTCATCCTGTCGGATCGCCTCACGGGAGAGAAGGAGCAGTATCTTGCCGACACTGTCTTTACGGAAAACGGATACCGCAAATGCGCCATCGGCGGCAGGAAGATGCTGCTGGTCCATTATCGCAGCGGTACTTTGGGGCTCTCCTATGTGCTGGCGGTTCCCTACAGCGATGTCCGGGCCGTGGCGCAGCCGCTGATCCAGACGATGAAATACTTTATCCTGCTGGCAGCGTTGGTATGCGCCCTGCTTGTGGTCAGATTGTCCGTCCGCTGTTCCAGGCCTCTGGTCAAGGTGCACCAGACGCTGAAGATAACGGAAAAGAATATATCTCTGGATGATTTTGTGGAAAGACTGGTGAAGACAGTCAAGCGCAATGAGGTCATGAAGGAGGAGATGCAGAGGCTGCAGGGACTGCTGCAGCATGAGGTGTTCAAGAACGCCATGATGGGAAACGTGACAGAAACAGAGGAGATACAGGCGGCCATCGCCCAGAGCGGCATCCGGCAAAGGGCGGATTGCTATGTGCTTCTGATCCTGAGCTGGAACGATCTGGCGGACGACATCAACATCGAGGAAATCAGCGCCCAGAAGATTTACATGGTAAGCATCATCCGCAGCCTGGAAAAGGGCGAGGTGGAACTGGTATTCCAGCTCGACCTGGAGAAGTCCGTCATCCTCCTGTCATATGACGGCTGCTCCGGGCAGGAGGCCAGGGACAGAGTGGAAGGGCTGGTGAGGCAGGTGATGGAGGAATCTGTCCGGAACATCAATTACAGCATATCCGTCTCAGGGGACATGTTCCACAGCCTGGAAGAGATTTCCAGAGGCTTTTTCCACGCGAAAAAAGCCCTGTCCGTCTCCCAGAACATATTCGGCAATCATCCGATACAGTGGTATGAGATAGCGAAAGGATATCTTAAGACCATGCCTCAGGAAGAGGAGGAAGAGTACGCGTCCTCCCACAATGTGCGTGTGGTGGAGGAGATTCAGAAATATATCGAAGAGCATTTTTCCGATCCGGGGCTCTCTCTGACGTCCATCGCAGAGGTGTTCTTCATCACGGAAGCGTATGTATCGAAGCTGTTCAAAAGGATTTCGGGGCAGAATTTTTCCAAATATATCGAAAAGGTAAGGATGGAGAAGGCGAAAATTCTGCTGGAGGAGGGGAGGACGGTCAAAGCGGTCTCCGAGATGGTGGGCTACAACACGCCGCAGGTATTCCGGCGGGCCTGGAAGCGATACTACAGCGGTCTTCCATCGGAAAACCTGACTGCCAGGGCGGACGGGGAGAAGGATGCCGGGAAAATCTCTAAAAAGTCTTGAAATCCATAGGCCCCACATGCTATAGTGTTAAAAGCCGATGGATGCAGGGCTTATACTGCATAACGCTGAATACTGCCTAATGCAATCAAGCGATTGAACCAGTCAGCGTTATGCAGTCTGGTTTCACGGCAAGTGAAATCGTTAAGCAGTATATTTTCAGGAAAGACGGCATGGGGGAGACATGTTAGAAATCTTTTATCCGGACAACGAAGCGCAGAGCGCTTATGGAATCGATTATGAAGGACTGTACGGCAGAGGCTACCGGGGCGTCATCTTCGACATCGACAATACCCTGGTGCCCCACGGCGCCCCTGCGGACGACAGGGCGGTAGACTTTTTCGCGGGCCTGCGGAAGCTGGGCTTCCGGACCGTGCTTTTGTCCAACAACAAGGAGCCCCGGGTGCGGCCCTTCGCAGACAGGGTGTCGTCGGACTACATATGCGATGCCGGAAAGCCCGGGCGCGGGGGGTATGAGAGGGCCATGGAGCTGATGGGCACGACCCCGGAGAGCACGCTGTTCGTGGGGGACCAGCTCTTCACGGATGTGTGGGGGGCGAAGCGGGCCGGAATCGTCAGCTATCTGGTGAAGCCCATCCACCCCAAGGAGGAGATTCAAATCGTGCTGAAGCGCAGACTGGAGCGCGTCGTGCTGTTTTTCTATCACAGGAAGAAAGGGCAATAAGAGCCTGGCCCCTGCGGCTTTTCTAAAAGACGGAAAACCTCTCCGGGACGGCGGAACCGCTTCCCGGGACGGGGCATTGAGGTGCAGCATTAAAGCATAGCATTGATGTGTAGCATGGAAGCGCAGAGATGCGGAGACGGAAATGGAATCAGGAGGATGACGGACATCATGAAGATAGACGGATACACCCGGGTCTGCGGGGTGATGGGGAATCCCGTGGAGCACACCATGTCCCCGGCCATACATAACACCCTGGCGGAGGCATTGGGGGAGAACCTGGCCTATGTCCCCTTCCGCGTGCCTGCGGGGGCGGCAGGGGAGGCTGTGCGGGGGGCTTATGCGCTGAACCTCCTGGGCATGAACGTGACGGTGCCTTACAAGAGCGAGGTGATTCCTTTCCTGAAGGAGACGGACCCCCTGGCGGAGACCATCGGGGCGGTGAACACCCTGGTGCGGACGGAAGGCGGGTTCAAGGGCTACAATACGGACATGCCCGGGCTCTACCGCGCCATGTGCGAGGACGGCGTGAAGATTGAGGGGGAGGATGTGCTGATCCTGGGAGCGGGAGGCGTGGCCCGGGCCGTGGCCATACTGGCTGTGGACAAGGGCGTGAGACAGGTCCGCATCCTGAACCGCACGCCGGAGAAGGCGCGGAAGATAGCGGATGAAGTGAACGATCTGGCAGGCCGGGCCCTGGCGAAAGGCTGCGGGCTGGAGGATTGCGCCTCCCTTCCCGGGGAAAGCTATCTCGCCATCCAGGCCACCAATGTGGGGATGTTTCCGAAGACGGAGGAGGCGGTCATCGAGGACGCCGCCTTTTACAGGAAGATACGGATTGGCTACGACCTTGTCTTCAATCCGGCCAGGACCCGGTTCATGGCTTTGGTGGAGGAGAACGGCGGCAGGGCATTTGGCGGGCTTAAGATGCTGCTGTACCAGGGCATCATAGCCTACGAGCTCTGGACGGGGACCCGGGTGGATGCCGGGCTTGCCAAGAAGGCCTATGGGGCCATGAAGGAAGCCATGCACATTTCATAGCCTGGGCTCTGTAGCGGCTGAGCCCCAGGCATCCGATCCGGGGGCCCGGGCGGGATGCGGAGTGCGGCCGGCCGGCGGGGAATGGCCGCAATACGGCGGGGCAGACAGCTGGCCCATGGCGGCAATGCGTGAGGCTGCGGACATTTCCCTACAGAGCCTGATACGCTGGAAAAGGCCCTGGGCGGATACGTAAAAGGCGGTCCGCAGTGGGAGCGGAATGCAGGAGGCGGAGGATGAAGCGGAAGAATCTGGTGCTGATTGGTTTCATGGGAAGCGGGAAGACATCTGTAGGGCTGCGGCTCTCCTACAGGCTGCGCAGGCCCGTGGAGGATACGGACAAGTTGATAGAGCGCAGAGAGGGGCGCAGCATCAGCGAGATATTTGCCCGGGAGGGAGAGGAATATTTCCGCGGGCAGGAGACGGCGCTGCTGGAGGAGCTGGCGGGCAGGCGGCACAATGCCATCTTTTCCGTGGGAGGCGGCACCCCGGTGCGGCCGGAGAACAGGGAGCTGCTGAAGCGCCTGGGGACGGTGGTGCTTTTGCGGGTGCGCCCGGAGATCGTGTATGAGCGGCTGAGGGGGGATACCACCAGGCCGCTCCTGCAGTGCCCGGACCCCCTGGGGCGCATCCGGGAGCTGATGGAGGGCAGGAGAGCGGCCTATGAGTCCTGCGCGGACCTGATTCTGGACGTGGACGATATGGAGATGGGGGATATCATAGACAGCATCGCAAAGGAGATGGACAGGATGAAGCTTTTAGTGATCAACGGGCCTAACATCAATTTCCTGGGAATCCGGGAGAAGAGCGTATACGGCGCCCAGGATTATCAGTATCTGCTGGACATGATCCGGAAGAAGGGGGAGGAGTCGGGAAACGACATCACGGTATTCCAGAGCAACCACGAGGGGGCCATCATCGACCGGATACAGGAGGCCTATTTCGACGGCACGGAGGGAATCGTGATCAACCCGGGGGCCTACACCCACTACAGCTATGCCATCCGGGACGCCCTGGCCAGCATCACGGTGCCAAAGGTGGAGATCCACATCTCCGACATCACGAAGCGGGAGGAGTTCCGGAAGGTGTCCGTCACCGCGCCGGTGTGCGACAGACAGATATACGGCCTGGGGCTCGCGGGGTATCTGAAGGCCATCGACTGCGTCCTGGACATGGGGAAAAAGCAGGGCTGATGCGGGCTCAGATGCGCTTTTCCAATCTTTTTCCAAATTTTTTTCAAAAACAGTTGAAATTTGTACACATTTATATTAAACTAATGTAGAATTATATTTGTGAGCACAATTTAGGAGGAATACGAAATGATTTCTGCAGGTGATTTCCGGAACGGTATTACCATTGAGTATGATAACAATGTGTATCAGATTATTGAATTCCAGCATGTGAAGCCTGGCAAGGGCGCGGCCTTCGTGAGGACGAAGCTGAAGAACATCAAGAGCAGCGGCGTGATCGAGAAGTCCTTCCGCCCTACCGAGAAGTTCCCTCAGGCACGTATCGATAGAAAGGATCTGCAGTATCTGTATTCGGACGGGGATTTGTACTATTTCATGGATACGGAGAGCTATGAGCAGATTGCCCTGAACAGCGATGCCGTGGGCGATGCGCTGAAGTTCGTCAAGGAGAACGAGATGTGCAAGATCTGTTCCCACAACGGAAGCGTATATTCCGTGGAGCCTCCTCTGTTCGTAGAGCTGGAGATCACGGATACCGAGCCCGGCTTCAAGGGAGATACCGCCACAGGTGCGTCCAAGCCCGCTACCGTGGAGACAGGAGCGCAGGTAGCTGTTCCTCTGTTCGTGAACCAGGGGGACAAGATTAAGATTGATACCAGGACAGGCGAGTATCTGTCCAGGGTCTGATTTCACCTGATTCGTTCCGAGATGATATAGATTTATGCTGCTCTTTCTGGTGTCTGCTTCGGCGCAGGCGCTGTTGCGCATGTTCATGATGATTGTACTGAAGACAGCGCAGAAAGAAGGAGAGTATGGATATAAACGAATTTGCAGGCAAGGTCTGCAATGCCATGAGGAAGACGCTCGGCGCGGATTGCCGGGTGGAATGCAAGGAGGTACGAAAGAACAATGGCGTCATCCTCCACGGGCTGCTGGTTCTGGGAGAGGACCGGAACGTGGCGCCCACGATATATCTGGACACCTTTCTGGAGGCCTATGAGGCGGGAGCGACCTTCGGGTCCATCATCCAGAGGCTGTCGGATATCTGCAGGGAGGATATGCTGCGGGAATCCATAGACATGGAATTTTTCCGGTCCTTTGAGAAGGTGAGGGACAGAATCTGTTACCGCCTGATCGGCAGGAAGGGAAATGAAGAGTTGTTGGAAGACATACCATATATCGAATTTCTGGATTTGGCCATCTGCTTCTACTATGCTTACCATGGGGATGCGCTGGGAGACGGGACGATTCTCATCCACAATTCCCACATGGAGCTCTGGGACACCTGTACGGCTGAGCTGTTCGGGGTGGCGAAGCGCAATACCCAGAAGCTTTTTCCCTGGGTGTGCAGCTCCCTGGCGGAGGTGCTGGACGAGATAGGGGCAGAGGATGGCGGACAGGCATCGGCAGAGGACGATATCTTTCTGCGGGAGATGCCGCTGCAGGTCCTGAGCAATGAAAAGAGGACCCACGGAGCCATCTGCATGCTTTATCCGGATCTGCTGGACGGGCTTGCCGGGAAAGGGCAGCGGAATTTCTATATTCTGCCCAGTTCTGTCCACGAGGTGATCCTGCTGACGGACACAGGTGCCGAATCGGCAGGGGAGCTCAAGAAAATGGTCACGGAGGTGAACCGCACTCAGGTCGCTCCGGAAGAAGTGCTTTCTGACAGTCTTTATTACTATGATTCCACCGATAAAAGGGTCAAAATAATTTTCTAAGAATTTCCTTAAATTTATAGTAGACATATCAAAAGTTTTGTGATATTATAGTCAAAGCGATGTAACAATTTTGTAATATTTGCATCCGTAGTCTAATGGATAGAACGAAGGCCTCCGACGCCTTTAATGCAGGTTCGATTCCTGCCGGATGCATTTACATCGCTTTGGCTATTATTTATGACAATAGAAGACTCGCGAAGCGTGGATTCTATTGTTTTTGTCTGGGGGAGCCGCATGCGGCTCCTTGTGTTACGGCACAGTCGTGGAAGCGGTGCCGCTGTTTAAGGAAAGGTGTGGCGATATGGATAAAAAGACGACGTTTCGTGATTTTATAGTAACGAATTCCAAATTCCTGTTCCCGCTGGTAGTGATCGTGGTGGCGGCATGTACGGTCTCCTATGCTCTGGGGGCCAACAGCCGGAAAGGGGATCAGGGAGAGTCCCAGCCGCCTTCTACGGAGGAGTCCGTGGAGCCGGTGAGCCTGGCCGAAGAGGGGAGCGGGGAGGAGCCTTCCGCCGAGGAAGAGGTTCCTGCGCCCAAGGAGACGCCGCTGGTGCTCAACGAGGATGCGGGCATCCAGACGCTGGTCACGACTTATTACGACACCATGGCTTCCGGGGACAGCGCCTTGATGGCCTCCCTGTACGATGAGCTCACGGAGAACGAGCTGCTGCGCTGCGAGGAGATGGCAAAGTATGTGGATCATGTCTCGAGCCTGGAGATTTATACGAAGGAAGTTCCTGCAACGGACGCTTTGCTGGTCTATGTGTATTACAAGCTTTGCTTTGTGAATCATGAGGAGGAGGTTCCCGGGTGGCAGATGTTCTACGTTCTTGACGACGGGCAGGGGGCATTGCGCATCAAGAACGAGAAGAACTTCACGGAGGATGAGAAGAACTATGTGGTAGAAGCCTCCAAGCAGGACGACACCGTAGAGTTCAACAACCGGGTGAACGCGGAATACAACGAGCTGATGGAGGCCAATCCCCAGCTCCTGGCATATCTGGGAGAGCTGGGGGTCCAGGTGGACGCGGCGGTAGGCGTGAGGCTGGCAGAGCTGAACGCGCCTCCGGCCCAGGAGGGCGATTCGGCGGCCGGCGAGGGTACGGATCCGGCAGCCGGAGGGGAAGAGGCCCCTGCTGATGCCCAGGCGCCCGTCCAGAACACGCCCCAGAGCGCGCTGGCCACCACCACCGTCAATGTCAGGAATTCCGACAGCGAACAGGCGGACAGGCTGGGGCAGGTAGAGGGCGGCACCAGAGTCCAGGTGCAGGAGGTCCGCGCCAACGGCTGGACCAAGATTGTCTATGAGGGCGGTGACGGCTTCATCAAGACCGAGTACCTGCAGATGGAGGAGAGCGCGGAGGGCCAGGAGAGCATCGGCACCGTAACCGCCAATACCAATGTCAACGTGCGCGCCGCCGCAAGCGAGACGGCCGAGCAGGTGGGCATCCTGGTAGGCGGGGACACGGCGGAGCTCCTGGGCACAGAGGGCGATTGGTGCAAGATAAAGTTTGACGGCAAGGTGGCTTATGTGAAAGCGGAATTCGTCACCCAGTGATGCATAATATACGGAAAATGTGGAAAGCCTTTTATGGAGGACAGCGCGCGGGCGCATCCTCTGTAAGAGGCTTTTTTATTCCCACAGGAAGGAGATACATTTGCGATGAAATCACAGGAGGCGGCAGTTTACAGGGAAATCCAGAGGAACGCGGAAATGGCCATGAAAGCCATCGACACCATTTCCGGCAAGGTGTATGACGATGACCTTGCCCTGCAGATTTCCAGACAATCCTTAAAGTACGCGGAGCTTTACAATGAAGCGTCCAGGCAGCTCATGGAGGGGAAGGCGGAGCGCTATCAGAGCAATGCCCTCACCGATGCCATGCTCAGGACCGGCATCCATTACAATACCATGCTGAACACCAGCACGGAGCATATCGCGGAGATGATGATCAAGGGCAGCAACAACGGCATCCTGGAGATGGAGAAGGTGCTGAAGCACAATGAGAACGCCGGGGAGCGTCCCACGGCGCTGGCGAAGCAGCTTATCGACTTCGAGGAGAGCAATATCAAGCGCCTGAAGGACTATCTCTAGGCGGATGTCTCCGGCCGCAGTCAGGGATTGTGCAGATCGATCAGAAAAAAACCTGAAAACTTTTCCAATTTAGTGAATTAAAGTGTTGTGCATTTTGCGGCCACAGGTTATAATATTTTAGGGACAATAGTGTGAAGGGCTGTAGCAACGGCTCTTTAAGAAGGCATAGGAGCAGTCCTATGCTTTTTTCCATAGAAAAGAAAGAGGAGGATGATGCAATGTCATATGTTGATGAGGTCTATGAGCTGGTAGTGGCCAAGAATCCCGCCCAGCCTGAGTTCCATCAGGCTGTCAAAGAAGTTCTGGAATCCCTTCGCGTGGTGATCGAGGCGAATGAGGAGAAGTACCGCAGGGACGCGCTGCTGGAGAGGATCGTGACGCCGGAGCGCCAGCTGCTCTTCCGGGTGCCCTGGGTGGACGACAAGGGACAGGTACAGGTGAACAATGGCTTCCGCGTACAGTTCAACTCCGCCATCGGGCCCTACAAGGGGGGACTGAGGCTGCATCCCAGCGTGAACTTGGGGATCATCAAGTTCCTTGGATTCGAGCAGATCTTCAAGAATTCCCTGACAGGCCTTCCGATTGGCGGCGGCAAGGGCGGCTGCGACTTCGACCCCAAGGGCAAGTCGGACAGAGAGGTGATGGCTTTCTGCCAGAGCTTCATGACAGAGCTCCACAAGTACATCGGCGCTGATACAGATGTGCCGGCAGGCGACATCGGCACAGGCGCCAGGGAAATCGGCTTTATGTACGGCCAGTACAAGAGGCTCACAGGCCTGTACGAGGGCGTGCTCACGGGCAAGGGCTTAAGCTACGGCGGATCCCTGGCCAGGACGGAGGCTACCGGCTACGGCCTGCTGTACCTGACGGAGGAGATGCTTAAGTGCAATGGCAAGGAAATCGCAGGCAAGACCGTGGCGGTGTCCGGCGCGGGCAATGTGGCCATCTACGCTATCCAGAAAGCCCAGCAGCTGGGCGCCAAGCCTGTAACCTGCTCCGATTCCACCGGGTGGATCTACGATTCGGAAGGGATTGACGTGGCGCTCCTGAAAGAGGTAAAGGAAGTGAAGCGGGCAAGGCTCACCGAGTACGCGGCCGCAAGGCCCAGCGCCCAGTACCATGAGTGTGCGCCTGGCAGCAATGTGTGGACGGTGAAGTGCGACATCGCCCTTCCCTGCGCCACCCAGAACGAGCTGGACCTGGAGGACGCGAAGACTCTGGTGGCCAACGGATGCTTTGCGGTGGCTGAGGGCGCGAACATGCCCACTACCCTGGAGGCTACCGAGTACCTGCAGAAGAACGGCGTCCTGTTCTGCCCCGGCAAGGCGGCAAATGCAGGCGGCGTGGCAACCTCCGCCCTGGAGATGAGCCAGAACAGCGAGCGCCTGAGCTGGACCTTCGAGGAAGTGGACTCCAAGCTGCAGGGCATCATGGTGAATATCTTCCACAACCTGGACGATGCGGCGAAGAAGTACGGAATGGAAGGAAACTATGTGGCGGGAGCCAATATCGCAGGGTTCTTAAAGGTGGCGGAGGCCATGACGGCGCAGGGCGTGGTATAGGATAAGCAAAACAGCCCGGGAGAGAGTCCCGGGCTGTTTTGTATCCTGTTTCTATCCTATGTTCATCCTATATCTGTCCTATGTCCGCCCTGCCTATTCGCCGAGGGCCTTCAGGATGCGGTTCATGTCCGCAATCAGGCTTTTGGAGTAGGTCTCGGCTTCGCGGTAGACCTGTTCCGCCTCCGTGTACCTGCCGGCATTGAGGGCATTGATGGCAGAAGCGCCGTATTTATGGAACTTCTGGTGCTTGGGCCCCAGCCCCTTCCATATGGGCACGATGTCGGGGATGTCCGGCGTCATGGCATGGTAGAAATGCCCGAATCCGCACTTGGAGGAATCCAGCTGCAGGGGCATGACCTGCTGGGAGTAGACCATCTTCTTCAAATTGGCCAGCCAGGCATTGTGGGAAGAGATGGCGGAGCGCATGTACTGGGCAAATTCCGCGTCCTCCAGGTGGTAGAAAGCATCGTGGGACATCTCGCCCATCTGCCGTACCGTCTCGTCCAGGATTTTCTCGATATCCACCACGGGCTGGGTGGCCTGCCGCAGATCGTCCCCCACGGAGCGCATGAAATCAGAGCTTTCCCGCAACTGATTCTGCATCTCGGTCATGGAGCTGCTGATTTCCTCGCTGACGGCAGCCAGGGAACTTACAGAATCGTTGATTCTGGACACGGCGGCATGGTTCTCATCGTTCAGGGCCCATACATGCTTGATCCTGTCGGACATGGAGGCCAGGGACTCGATAGTGCCGTTGGCGCTCTCGATGCTCTTCTTGGAGGCATCCTTCATGCTCTTCACGAAATCCTCCATACCGGAGGTGAGCTGCTGGGTCTCCTGGGAAAGCTCTCTGATCTCATTGGCGACCACGGCGAAGCCCTTTCCTGCCTCACCGGCCCTGGCGGCCTCCACGGAAGCATTCAGCGCCAGCAGATTGGTCTGCATGGAGATATTGCCGATGCCGGAAATGATTCCGCTGATGTGGTCGATGATGCCGAACAGTTCGTCCATGTTCTTCTGCATTTCCCGGGAAGCTTCGATGGTCTGCTGGGAGAGGTCCTTGATGGAGGTCAACTCCTGCTGGCCTGCTTCGATTTTCTGATACACGTCATCCGTCTCGCCGGAGACGCTGACGATGGTATTGGCCAGCTCCTCATGCTGATTGCTGGCAGCCCCCACAGCAGAGCCGAAAATGGTCTCCGTGGCATTCGTCACCTGCTGGGAGATGTCGATGATTTTGTCCGTCTGATGCTGCATGGTCAGATCCAGCGAGCTGATCTGCATGACCGCCTTGATATTTTTCTCGAACAGCTCCGCGAACTGCTTCCGCCCGCCGGCCAGCCTTTCGTAGATGCCATTCAGCTCCGGCTCCGCGGAGTAGTCGGCTGCTTTCAGCTTCGAGACAGCCTGCATCAGTACTTTTTTCTTTTTTCCAATGGCCATATCTTTTCTCTCTTTCTTTAGGATAATCGCCTTCCTTTATTATACAGTAGTTTCCGTTTTTTGCAAACTCTTTTTCGGATAATTTATATTGGATAAATTTACATAAGGGAAGCGGGCGGCTGTGCCGTTGTTGCTGGGGCGGAAATATGACGCTTCCGGTCATGACTGTGGACTTTCCATGGTCATGGCCGGATTTTTTGGGAAAAGAATCATTTGACAGGCACAGGCCGGGCCGTTAAAATAGAACATATTGGCAAATATGATTCGGAACGGAAAGAGGGAGGAAATATGGGGAACAGACCGAAAAAAGTGGAATTTTATCTGGGCGGCTTCGGAAGAGCGATTCCGCTGCTGACAGCGGCAGCCATGATAGCCTGGGCGGCGTTCAGCCAGTCCAATGTGAACGGATACGTGATTGCGTTCTTCGCCGCGCTGGTGGCGGGCGTCCTGTTTGCCAGGGACGAGAAGGCCTATGGGGAGGCGCTGGTGTACGGGCTGGGCAAGCCCATGTTCGCCGTGATTGTGCTGTCGGTGATCCTGGCGGCGGTCTCCGGCAAGCTGATCTCCTCCAGCGGGGCGGTGCAGACCATTGCGGCGTACGTGGTGGCGGCAGGGTTTACCGGCAGGCTTTTCGTGGCGGCCACCTTTCTCATCACCTGCCTGCTGGCCTTTGCCACGGGCACCTCGGTGGGCACTTATTTCGTGGTGATTCCCATCCTGTTCCCGGTGGGCGTGATGGCGGGGGCGTCGCCGGAATTCATGATCGGGGCCATTGTGTCGGGGGCGGCCTTCGGCGATAACCTGGGGCCTATTTCAGACACGACGATTGCGTCTTCCACCACCCAGCACGCTGATCTGGGGACAGTGGTGAAGACCAGGATGCGCTACAGCCTGCCTGCAGCGGCGGGGGCGCTGATGCTCTTTCTGCTCTTCGCAGGGGATGCAGGCACGGGCGCGGCGATTGACGGGACGGAGGCGGTGGCGAAGCCCGTGAGCCTTGTGATGCTGATTGTACCCGTGGTCATCATTGTGCTCTGTCTGCTGCGGAAGCATTTGATTACAGCCCTGTCTTATGGAATCCTGGCGGGGATAGCGGCAGGGCTGGTATTCGGGATCTATCAGGTAAGCGACCTCGTGGCGTTCCCCGGGGGATTTTCCGTGGAGGGCCTGATCATATCGTCCATTACGGGCACGGCGGGGACGGTGGCCATGCTGATAGCGGTGTTCTCCCTGCTGGGCGTGCTGGAATGCAGCGGCCTGTTCGAGGATGTGGGGGCGCTTTTGTCCCGCTTTGCGAAAAAGGAGCGCAGTGCGGAGGCCACCATCGTCCTGTCCACGGGAATCCTGAGCATGGTGACAGGGGTGATTTCCGTGGCGATCGTGGCCCTGGGCGACCTGGTGAACGACATCGGGGAGAAGGCCGGGGTGGACAGATACCGCCGGGCAAATCTCCTGGACTGCACGGGCTGCGTGTTCTGCTTCCTGGCGCCATGGACGGTGCACTGCGTGATTCCGGCCCAGCAGTCCGCCCAGTTCGGGGAGGGCTTCGCAGTATCGCCGGGCGCTGTGCCCTTTGTGAACTATTATTCCATCTGTATGCTTGTGATGCTGCTGATAGCGATTGTCACGGGATACGGCAGAAAGAGACAGGAAGAGGCAGGGAAGCGATAAGGAAGAGAGGAAAGAAGAGGCAGGGCGCGGGATGGCGGCGAAGAAATATTATGCGGTAAAAAGAGGGAAGGCTACAGGTATCTTTCGGACGTGGGAGGAGTGCAGGGCATGCGTGGAGGGATATCCCGGCGCGGTGTACAAGGGTTTTCCCGGGCTGGAGGAGGCTGAGAGCTATCTGGGGCTTGCGCCCGGGACGGGAAAGATTTCCGGGGGAAGGAGCGGTTCCGGCGCGCGGGCGAAGGCTTCGGGGCAGGGGACAGGAAACGGCGGCCTCCTGCCGGAGCAGATTCCGGATCCGGGGGGACCGGACGGCGGAAGCGGCGGGGACGCAGCGGAATCCCTGGAGAAAAACAGCGGTAGAGAAAACATAAAGGGCGCAGGGCATTCCAGGGCGGCGGAGAAGTGCGGCAAAAGCAGGGGGCAAGCCGTCCGCCGGAAAGGGAAGGCCGATGACGCCGGAAGCGGCGAGGGCGCAGCGGAGGCAGGTTCGGGCAGGGGAGAGCAGGGCTTGGTGCGGGAGGGGGACGAGGTTCCCGCCGCCGGGACGCTGCTGGCCTACGTGGACGGCAGCTATGACAATTCCCTGAAAAAATACGCTTTCGGCTGCGTGTTCATACTGCCTGACGGTAAAATATATACGGAATATGGGAATGGAGACAATGCCCAGTCCCTGCAGCACAGGAATGTCACCGGGGAGATGCTGGGGGCCATGTACGCCGTGAAGACAGCCATGCGCAGCGGCTTTTCCGCGGTGGAGCTGTGCTATGACTACGAGGGCATCGAAAAATGGGTCACAGGCGCCTGGCGCTCCAAGACGGAGCTGACTCAGAAATATGCCGCCGCCATGAGGGAATGGAAAAAAAGCATCGGGATTTCCTTCCGGAAGGTAGCGGCCCACACCAATGTGTACTATAATGAGCTGGCGGACAGGATGGCGAAGACAGGTTTGCGGGAAGGGGACGGGATTCCGAAGGTGCAGAGCCTGGAATGACAGGGGAGCTGCCACCGACGGCCAATCCAGGCAGGGTTTCCGATTTTGGGCAGCGCTTCGGCCCAGACATGGCAAGTGACTGGCCTGGCAGGGGCCCAGGCAGGACAGCGGCCGTCTGTCAGCCCATACGGAAGAACAGGAGCCCAGCCGTGCGGCATGCCAGTCCGGAGGCAGGCTGCCTGTCGGCCTGTGCCGGGAAAGTTTTGGAAAGGTAAAAGTATGGAGCAAATGAGATTGAATAAATATCTGGCCCACTGCGGCGTCTGTTCCAGGAGGGATGCGGATAAACTGATAGAGAAGGGGCAGGTGCTGGTAAACGGCCGGACGGCGCTGCCAGGCATGGCAGTGGGAGATGAGGATGAGGTGCTTGTGTCCGGCAGGCAGGTGAGCCCTGGGCAGGAGACTGTGGTGCTGGCGTTCCATAAGCCCCTGGGGGTGACCTGTACGGAAAGGGACCGCCACGCGGAGCGGATCGTGTCCGACCTGGTGGACTATCCGGTGAGGGTCACTTACGCGGGGCGGCTGGACAAGGACTCGGAGGGACTTCTGCTGCTCTCCAATGACGGCGACCTGATTCAGGCCATGATGAAGGGGGCCAACCGCCATGAGAAGGAGTACCTGGTGCGGGTCAATAAGGAAATCACGCCGGAATTCCTGGAGAAGCTGGCGGGAGGCGTGTACCTGGAGGAGCTGGACATCACCACCAGGGAGTGCCGGGTGGAGCAGGTGAACAGATACACCTTCCGCATGGTGCTGACCCAGGGCGTGAACCGGCAGATCAAGCGGATGTGCCGGGCCTGCGACTATCATGTGAGGGCTCTGAAGCGCGTCCGGGTGATGCATGTGACTCTGGGGGATTTAAAGCCCGGGGAATACCGGGAGCTGGACAGGGAGGATGTGGAGCGGCTGTACCGGGACTGCGGCCTGTGAGGGTGCGGGCTTGCTTACCGGTCTATGGCATGGGCGGCAGGAAAGGATGCGTGCTGCCCGGCCTGGCAGGCCACTTAGAGCCTTGGGGCAGCTTTTCACGGACAGGCGGGCGGAAAACGTCCCCGGCTATGCGCAGCCTGAGGCATGAGGCAGGCGGACGCGGAGCCGCAAAAAAATGAAGGATGGTTGAAATATGACGCGGTCTGAAAAAATCCAACGAATCAAATATCTGGCGGGGGCCTTGAATGAGGCCTCGAAAGCTTACTATGCCCAGGACAGGGAGATCATGAGCAACAGAGAGTATGATGCCCTCTATGACGAACTCCAGGCCCTGGAACAGGAGACGGGCATAGTATTGGCCAACAGCCCCACGGTGAACGTGGGCTACGAGGCCGTGGACGAACTGCCGAAGGAGCGGCATGAAAGCCCCATGCTCTCCCTGGACAAGACCAAGAGCAGGGAGGAGCTTTCGGAGTGGCTTCAGGGGCATCCGGCAGTCCTGAGCTGGAAGCTGGACGGCCTGACCATCGTCCTGACCTACCGGGGCGGAAAGCTGGAGAAGGCAGTCACCAGAGGGAACGGGGAGATAGGAGAGGTCATCACGGGCAATGCCAGGACATTCGTGAACCTTCCGCTGGAGATTCCCTTCCCGGGAGAGCTGGTGCTGCGGGGCGAGGCGGTAATCAGCTATTCTGACTTTGAGAAGATAAACGCCCAAATCCAGGATGGGGATGCCAGGTACAAGAATCCCCGGAATCTGTGCAGCGGCTCCGTGCGCCAACTGAACAATGAAATCACGGCCAGGCGCAATGTCCGGTTCTATGCCTTTGCGCTGGTGGATGCCAGGGAGGCTGATTTCGGGGATGTGGCAGAGGGGAGTCCTGAGCTGGCGGGTCCGGCTGGGACGGCGGATTCCCCGGGCCCTGCGGATGCCCCGGAGGGGGAGGAAAGCAGGACCGCAGAGTTCGGCGGTTCCGTGGAGGCGCAGTTCCGGTTCCTGGAGGAGCAGGGCTTCGAGACCGTGGAGCACTATCTGGTGACGGAGGAGAATATCCTGGATACCATAGAGCTCTTCGAGAAAAAGATAGATGCCTACGACATCCCCTCAGACGGGCTGGTGCTGGTCTACGACGATATCGCCTACGGGCGCTCTTTGGGCAGGACGGCGAAATTCCCCAGGAATTCCATCGCCTTCAAGTGGGCGGACGAGCTGCGGGAGACGAAGCTCCTTGAAATCGAATGGAGCGCCAGCCGGACGGGGCTGATCAATCCGGTGGCCATATTCGAGCCCGTGGAGCTGGAGGGCACCACGGTGAGCCGGGCCTCCGTACACAATATCAGCATCCTGCGGGGCCTGCATCTGGGAATCGGCGACCGCATCACCGTGTATAAGGCCAACATGATCATCCCACAGATTGCGGAGAACCTGACGGCCAGGGACATGCTGGCCCAGGCACAGGCCGGGGAAGAGGGACGCCTTGTGGTAGAAGAGCCGTTTGGTGAAGGAAAGGAAGTTTCATCGGCAGAAGAGCCGTCTGCGAAAGGAGGATGCCCTGCGGAAGAAGAGCCGCCTGCGAAAGAGGGACGCCCTGCGGTAGAGAAGCCGTTTGGTGAAGGAAAGGAAGCTTCGCAGGTAGAAGAGCTGCCCACGAAAGAGGAAGTTCCGGCAGAGGAAGGATTACCTGAGGGAAAGGAAGCTTCGGCAGGAGAAGAGCCGCCTGCAGATGATGAGCAGGCCATTAAAAAGGATGAGCCCGCGGAACCTGCTGCGGAAAAAGCGGACATCATGGAGGCGGCGCTGGCCATGGGCGGCCACAGGCCTGTGGAGATTCCGGCCATCTGCCCTGTGTGCGGAGGAAAAACGGAAATCCGACAGGTAAATGACGTCCAGTCCCTCTACTGCACAAACGAGAGATGCGCTGCCAAGCAGATCAAGGCCTTCACCCTCTTCGTCAGCAGGGATGCCATGAACATCGACGGCCTGTCGGAGGCCACCCTGGAGAAGTTCATCGACATGGGATTCATCCAGGAATTCGCGGATCTCTTCCATCTGGACAGATACCGGGAGCGAATCGTGGAGATGGAGGGCTTCGGCGAGAAATCCTATCAGAACCTGATCGACAGCGTGGAGCGCGCCCGGCACACCACTCTGCCCAGAGTGATATACAGCCTGGGCATTGCCAATATCGGCTCTGCCAACGCCAAGATGCTCTGCCGCTTCTTTGACCACGATTTAAAGCGAATGCAGGAGGCTGACGTGGAGACCTTAAGCGCCATAGACGGCGTGGGCGAGGTCATCGCCACAGCCTTTGTGAATTATATGAGGGACGAAGACAACCTGCGGAGGATAGAGAATCTCACCGGCGAGCTGGAAATCGAGATTCCCAAGGTGGAGGAGGGCAGCCAGACGCTGTCCGGCCTTAGCTTCGTCATCACGGGCTCCCTGGAGAAATTCGCCAGCCGCAGCGACTTAAAGGAAGCCATCGAGCAAAAGGGTGGCAAGGTCACAGGGAGCGTCACCGGCAAGACCACCTGCCTGATCAACAATGACGTGGCGTCCAATTCGTCCAAGAACAAGAAGGCCAAGGAGCTGGGAATCCCCATTCTGTCAGAAGCGGATTTCCTGGCACAGTACCAGGTGTCCGCCCCCTGAGAATAGGAAGATAAGCTGACCGTGCAGGGACAGACAGGCTTCGCTGCGCGGAGACAGGGAAGAGAAGCAGGCTGGTGACAGCAGATAGAAGGAATGAAATGTAGGAGGAAACCCAAATGCCCATCAAGGTACAAAGCGATTTACCGGCAAAAGAGATACTGATCAACGAGAATATATTCGTCATGGACGAACTGCGGGCCATCCATCAGGATATCCGCCCCCTGGAGGTATTGATCCTGAACAACATGCCCGTCAAGCAGGACACGGAGCTGCAGCTGCTTCGGGCCCTGTCCAACACGCCCCTGCAGGTGGATGTGACCTTCATCAACGTGAAGAGCCATGTGTCCCTGAACACCTCGGCCAGCCACCTGAACAAATTCTACAGCACCCTGGACGAGATACGGGACAGGGACTACGACGGCATGATAGTGACGGGAGCGCCGGTGGAGGACATCCCCTTCGAGGAGGTGGACTACTGGGAGGAAATCTGTGAAATCCTGGACTGGGCCCAGACCCATGTGACCTCTACCCTGCACATCTGCTGGGCGGCCCAGGCAGGCCTCTACCATTACTATGGCATCAACAAAAAGCTCCTGCCCCGGAAGCTCTTCGGCGTCTACGAGCATAAGGTGAGGAACCGCAAGATTCCCCTGGTGCGGGGCTTTGACGATATCTTCCTGGCGCCTCAGAGCCGCCACACGGAGACCCCGGCCGAGCTGATCCACGCCTGCAAAGACCTGACAGTGCTGGCGGAATCCCCGGAGGCGGGCGTGTACCTGGCCATGGCCGAGGAGGGGAAGAAGATATTCGTCACCGGGCATCCCGAGTACGACAGATACTCTCTGAACAATGAATACTATCGGGATCTGAACAAGGGCCTTCCCATCCAGGTGCCCTACAACTACTATCCAGGCGATGACCCCAAGGAGAAGCCGCTGCTCCAGTGGCGCTCCCACAGCAACAACCTCTACAGCAACTGGCTTAATTACTACGTCTATCAGATGACGCCCTACGAGTTGAAGAAAGGCGGGAGGATACAGTAAATATACGGTTTCCCCTGGGAGTAAAATCCTGGGGGATTTTTCTTGCGTTCTACACGGATTTGAGACAAGAAAGCGGCACATTTCGGGCGGGCTGCCTGTATAAAAGGCTTGTAGGTATGGGAATTGTAGGCTATAATTATGATGAGGACGCTGAATAAGGTAAGCGTGTCACGATGTTCAGTCATGTAGAGGGGGAGGGTATGGTTCAGGAAGAAATAGCATATCAGAATAAGGATATCACCAGCAAGGTGCTTGCCGAGTGCTTCAAAGGGAAGACGTTCAAGGTATATGGTCTTGATCTGCCGGAAATCAGACGGGTCCTGCCGACCAACTTACCGACGGTCAAAGCAAACGAGCTCCGCCTGGACAATCTTTTTGAGCTGGCAGACGGCACTGTCGCCATAGTGGACTATGAAAGCGAATATAAAAAGGAAGATAAGATAAAATACCTGAATTATCTGACAGGGATAGCCAACCGCTACGCAAAGGAAAACCAGGATTGCCCGGTGCTGCGGATGATTGTGATATATACAGGGGACATTAAGAGAGGGCAGACAGCCGACCGATATGACATCGGAGCGGTCAGGGTGAAGCTGGAACAGGCATTCCTCTCGGAACTGGATTCCCATGAGATTTTCCGGCACTTGAAGGAAAAGGTGGAAAGGAATGAACTGTTGGATGATGAGGAGATGATGGAGCTTATCATACAACCCTTGTCTTACCGGAAACGGGAAGAGAAAGAAGCGCAGATTCGAGAGACGGTCAAACTGGCGGCACAGATTCAGGACAGAGGGCAGCAGCTTTTCGCGTTATCCGGGATACTGGTCTTTGCGGATAAGGTAATCGACATGGAGACGGCGAATAAAATAAGGAGGGCGATTGAGATGACGCAGGTGGCGAGGATATTTGAGGAAGAGAAGCAGCAGGCGCTGACGCAGGTGGCGAGGATATTTGAGGAAGAGAAGCAGCAGGCGCTGACACAGGCATTGTCGCAGGCAGAAAAAAAGCATAAAGAAGAAAAAGAGCGGAATGCAAGGCAGATTGTAATCAGAATGATTAAGAAGAACTATCCAACGGAAGAAATCGTTTCCCTAGTGTCAAGCTTTTCCCAGGATGACATAGAGGCGCTTCGGAAAGAGGTTGAGAGGGCAGAGTTATAAGGAAGAAAACCATGAATGTGCTTTATTCCCGCGAGCAATGAGTCAAGCGGCCGTGCTTGCACGGCCAGTTGGCGAATACCCCGTTGCTTGCAGCGGAGTATTTGATTCAGTTGGGCAGGGGAGGAGGGAGAGCGCAGTCTCCCCCGAATCCGGCCCGGACATTCTGCCTGCCGGCAAAAGGGTCCATGTCTATTCCTTCACAGCCCTGGTGGCATACTCCTCCAGCAGCTCCACATACCTGTAATAGCGGTCTAAGGGGCAGTCCGGCGGCGTCTGATGGTCCACGCTGGGGATGAACCCGCCGGTCTTCATCACGGGCAGCAGCCTCTCGAACTCCCCGCGCATGGCTTCCGTGCTCCGGCGCATGGTCATCTTGTCGAATGCGCCGATGAAGAGGAAATCCGGATAGGCCTCCCGCAGCGCCGCCACGTCCACGCCCGCCTGGCGCTCCAGGGGCAGGACGCCCTCTATCCCTGCCTTTTGCAGCCAGGGAATCATCTTCGTCACATCGCCGTCCGAATCGATGATGACCTTGGTGCCCCGCTCCCGTATGGCGGGGATGACTTTGCGGTAATAGGGGGCAAGGAATTCGTTGAAGCAGTCCTCTGATATCATAGGGCCGTTGTTGTAGCTCATGTCCTCTGCAAAGGTCATGAAATCCGGCGTGACGATCTCATAAATCCTGTCCAGCTGCCGCAACTGATAAGCGGCCAGGTCGTCCAGCATGCGGTGGTACAGCTCCGGATAGTCATAGAAGGAGTACAGATGGTTCTCGATGCCGAACAGGGTGCGGGGGAACCAGAACCCACCGTCCAGGGAGAACCAGATGGGAAAATCCCCCGCCTCATGGCCGCCCTTCAGATTCTTCATGGTCTGGAGCTGACTGTCTATGCCGTCCTCCGGATAGAGGCAGGGCAGGAGATTCTCGTAATCCTGCTCATCCTCCATGATCGGGCCCCCGTTGAAGGCTGGCTGGGGGCAGTCCGCCGTCCTGTGGGGGAGCCAGAACTGCACATGCCGGTCCAGTCCAAGGGCAGTGGCCAGCCCGTCCCAGGGAATCTCGGCCGAAAGCCCCTGGCTGTGCCAGGCATCCAATGTCCTGTCCCACCAGGAGGCCCATTCTATCATGGGGAGCCGGTCGTCCGGCCTTTCGAAATGAAGCGTCGCCAGGACGCGTTCTCGATTTTTCATATTTTTATATTCTCCTTTCCGATTTCCTGCCTCTGGCGTCCGATAGGAGGCAATATCTCCCGGCAGAGGCCCGCCATGTTGATAAAGATATTTTACCATATATCATAAGCCGGGTAAATGTGGCCCGGTTGTCTTTCAGGGACATGCAGAAGGCAACAGAACCATACAGTGGTATATGAGGCTTTTGTGGAGGGACAGGCCGATTTCGGGGATTTCTTTGGGCAGATTCCACATTTCCGGCATATGGTTCTGTGCTTTCTTTGGGAAAACCGAAAATATCCCTTTTTTTGTCCCGGAAAGTATGGTACAATTCCTTTATTAAATAGAACGAAAGGAGAGGGTTGGCAATGGACTCATACAAATATTATCTTGCGATTGACATCGGCGCGTCCAGCGGCCGCCATATCCTGGCCCATCTGGAGGAAAACCGTATGGTGCTGGAGGAGGTGCACCGCTTCCCCAACGGGATGGTGGAGAAGGACGGCGAGCATGTCTGGGACGTGGACGAGCTGTTCCGGCAGATCAAACTGGGCCTGAAGAAATGCGCGCAGCTCGGCAAGATTCCGGTCAGCGTGGGCGTGGACACCTGGGGGGTGGACTTCGTGCTGTTGGACGGGGACGGCGCGCGCATCGGGAACGCGGTGGCTTACCGGGACGGGCGCACCAGAGGGATGGACGAGGAGGTATACAAAATCATCCCCGAGGACGAGCTGTATGCCCGCACCGGCATCCAGAAAGCCATTTTCAACACGATTTATCAGCTCATGGCCCTGAAGGTGAAGAAGCCGGAGCACTTGGAAAAAGCCCACACCATGCTGCTGATGCCGGATTACTTCCATTACATGCTCTCCGGCGTGGCGGCCACGGAGTACACGGAGGCCACCACAGGACAGCTTGTGAGCCCCGAGACCAAGGACTGGGACATGGAGCTGATCGAGAGGCTGGGATACCCGAAGCGGATCTTCCAGCGGATGGTGACGCCCGGCACCGTGCTGGGAGAGCTGACCGCGGAAGTACAGGCCGAGGTAGGATTCAACTGCAAGGTGGTGGAGCCTGCCACCCATGACACAGGCTCCGCGGTGATAGCGGTTCCCACGGACAGCGACGACGCGCTGTACATCAGCTCCGGCACATGGTCCCTCATGGGGACAGAGCTCATGGAGGCCAACTGCTCTCCCGAGAGCAAGGCCAACAACCTGACCAATGAGGGCGGCTACGGCTACCGTTTCCGCTACCTGAAGAACATCATGGGGCTGTGGATGATTCAGTCCGTAAAGAAGGAAATCGGCGGGGATCTGGGCTTTGGCGAGATCTGCGAGATGGCATCCAAATGCAGCATCCCCTCCATCGTGGACTGCAATGACGACCGTTTCCTGGCTCCGGCCAACATGACAGAGGAAGTGCAGGCAGCCTGCAGGGAATCCGGGCAGCAGGTGCCGGAAGGCCTGGCCCAGGTGGCATCCGTCATCTACAACAGCCTGGCTCGGTGCTATGCGGAGACGATCAGGCAGATAGAGGGCATTACCGGCAGGAAGTACGATAAGATACATATCGTGGGCGGCGGCTCCAATGCGGAGTATCTGAACAGGCTGACAGCGGCGGCTACGGGCATTCCGGTGTATGCGGGACCCACGGAGGCTACCGCAATCGGCAATATCGCGGCCCAGATGATGGCCACAGGGGAGCTGGCGGACCTGAAAGCAGCCAGGGCCTGTGTGTTCCGGTCCTTCTCCATCACCACATATCAGCCTTAACGGCCGTGTTTTGCCACCGCAGGAAAGGCCATATCGGAGAGGCAGGCGGTCTGCGGCGATTGCGGGGCCTACCAAGGCCGTGGGGAGGCATGGGATGGGAAGGGCAGGGGCGTTTGGCGTTCCGGCCGGCGGAGGTGCAAAGAGGGGCCCCGGAAAGCGGGCAGGGCCAGGCAGCCTGCCTGAGGAGACGCATTTCAGACAGAGGATATACAGGATATAAATGAAGAAGAGCATTCATGAAGAAAAGCATTCATGAAGAAAAGCATTCATGAGGAAAGGAAGACAGAGGATATGACAGCAAAGGAAAGATTTGAGTCCGCAAAAGAGATTTACGCCTCCTACGGCGTGGACGTGGAGGCAGCCATCGAGAAGTGCATGGAGGCCCCCGTGGCGCTCCACTGTTGGCAGGGAGACGATGTCATCGGCTTCGACCATGACGGCCCTCTGACCGGAGGCATCCAGACCACTGGAGACTACCCCGGAAAGGCCAAGACCCCGGAGGAGTTGATGCAGGACATGGACAAGGCATTGAGTCTGATGCCCGGTAAGAAGAAGCTGAACCTCCACGCCTGCTATGCCATCTTCGAGCCCGGCGAGTTCGTTGACCGGGACAGGATTGAGCCAAAGCATTTCGCCAAGTGGGTGGCGTTCGCCAAGGAGAGGAATATGGGCATCGACTTCAACCCCACGTTCTTCTCCCATGACAAGGTGAAGGACGGCCTGACCCTCTCCAGCCCTGACGAGGGAACCAGGAAGTTCTGGATTGACCATGGCAAGGCATGTATCCGCATCTCCCAGTATTTCGCGGAGGAGACTGGCGTTCCCTGCGTCATGAACATCTGGACGGGGGATGGGTACAAGGATGTGCCCGCAGACCGCATGGGCCCCAGAATGAGATACAAGGAGTCCATCGAGGAGATTCTGGCCGAGCCCTTTGACAGGGACAAGGTGAAGCCCTGCGTAGAATCCAAGGTGTTCGGCATCGGAGTGGAGGCATATACCGCTGGAAGCGCCGAGTTCACCCTGAGCTTCGCGGCCACCCACGAGGGCTGTCTGCCCCTGATGGACAATGGCCATTACCACCCTACCGAGGTGGTGTCGGACAAGATTCCCGCGCTGCTGTGCTTCTATCCGGAGATTGCCCTGCACATCACAAGGCCCATCCGCTGGGACAGCGACCATGTGGTGCTCTTTGACGACGAGACGAAAGAGATGGCCAAGGAGATCGTCAGATGCGACGGCCTGGACAGGGTGTACATGGCGCTGGACTACTTCGATGCCAGCATCAACCGCGTATCCGCCTGGGCCATGGGCTTCCGCAGCTGGCAGAAGGCATTGCTGACGGCTATGTGCACGCCCAATGAGGCGCTTAAGAAGCTCCAGGACGAGAACCGCATGACGGAGCTGATGGTGGAGCAGGAGGCGGTGAAGACCTTGCCCTTCGGCGATGTGTGGAACGAATACTGCCAGCGCTGCGGCGTGCCGTCGGACAGGGAGTTCTATGCTGAGGTGAAGAGGTATGAGGACGAGGTGCAGCTGAAGAGAAATGCATGACGCGGATCCTGTCGGATGAAGTCCTGCCGCCTGGGATGGCATTGCTGCAGCAGGAGGCAGGGCGGGGAACGCGAAGAGAGAAGATTTTCTGTGGCCGGGGTGCCAGTGCTTTTGACCCCCGGCTGTTTTGGTGGACTGCGGTTTGCGCTGCCCGCGGGCTTGGGGGCCGGGCGCGGCAGGTTTCGATCCGGCTGCGGGCACGCGGGCAGCTTTTAGGAGACTGATTGGCGCGTGGGCCTTGACAGATAGGAGGATAGAGAGGATTTGAGCGAAAAGAAGGGATATGGCCTGAGACGGGTCTGGATGATGCTGTTCGGCATCCTGCTGATCGGCATGTGCGTGGCCTCCTACCGCATGAGCGGCTTCGGGGTGGACGCCTTTTCCTGTATGAACCTGGGGGTCAGCGGATTTTTGGGGATGAGCTTCGGGAACTGGCAGCTGATCGTGAACGCGGCGCTGCTCGTGGTGGTGTGGCTGACCATGCGGCGCTGCATCGGCCTGGGGACGATTGTGAATATGGTCTGCGTGGGATATGCGGCGGATTTCCTCTGCTGGCTGTGCCTGGACCGGCTGGGGATGCCCGTGACGCTGCCGGTGCGGATTCTGCTGCTGGCCCTGGGGACGCTGTTCGCCTCTCTGGGCTGCGCGTTCTATATGACGGCGGACATGGGGATTTCCCCCTATGACAGCGTGGCGCTGATTATCACCAAGTACACGAAAGAAAAGATTTCCTTCCGCCTGGCCAGGGTGCTGTCGGATGTGACAGTGATCGTGATAGGGGGGGTTTTCTGCCTCATGTCCCATGGCAGCATCTGGGCCATCGTGGGCCTGGGCACCATTGTCAACGCCTGCTGCAACGGGCCCCTGATCCAGTTTTTCCGGGAGCGGATTTCGAAGCTTGCGGAAAAAGAGGGAGAAATCGCTTGACAATTTCCGTATCCTCCTGTAGAATCTGTCTTCAACTGGAATTTGTACTGCAGGTTTAGTCAGGAGGACATTATGAATATTGAGCATTTGAAGGAAAACGGGATTGATATCGCAGTCGTTTCCGGTGACGAGACAGTGATTGTGGATGTACAGTCGGCCCTGGATTTGGCGATGACTGTGAAGTATGAGACAGGCGCGGAGAGGATCGTGATTGATAAGGCCGTGATATGCGGGGATTTCTTCATCCTCAGCACGGGCATGGCTGGCGAGATTCTCCAGAAATTCATGAATTATCATGTGAAGGTGGCGGTTTTCGGGGACTATTCCCATTATACCAGCAAGCCGCTGAAAGATTTTATATATGAATCGAACCATGGAAAAGACTTTTTCTTTGTGGCAACGAGGGAAGAGGCAGTGCAGAAATTGACAGGCACACAATAAAAGGCGCGTACAGATTCCGGTTCTGTGGGTTGATTTCGCAGGGAAAGGCATCTCTCCGGAGGTGCTTTTCTTCTGCGTATTTTTGGATAGGCCGGGGCCTGGCACAGGCAGAGCCGGGGCCTAGTACCTCGATGCCATGAATCCTTGAGCGATCAGCCCTGGCTGTCCACCCCGGTACTGCGTTATCGTCAGTGGACGATGCCGCCTCCTTCCTCCGCCTTGTTCTGGTGCGGACATCAAGCACTGATTACGCGGGAATTCATGCACCGGTGTACTGGAGGGAAGTGGGAACCGTGGCAGCTGCCGATGAGATTCTGTACATCAAATAAAAAGGCTCCTGTGATATTCTGTGTGTCAGGGTAGATGAAATTTCGAAGGAAAGTTTCTGATACACCGAAATAGCCCGCTGGTTGAAAGCGGCCACAGTGAGGCGAAGGGCTGCCGGAGGGAACGTGAGCCCTGCGTAATCCATGCCCGCCGCCAGGAACGCCGCGCCCCGGCCCTGCCCGCACAGCCATGGCGCCATGCCCAGCCCGATGTCCAGAAAGCCCTCCGGGTAGGCATCCGCCTCCACTGTGGGAATCCGGGCGGCGGCCCCGAAGCAGAAAAAGCCTGCCAGCCTGCCGTCTTTGTCCATACAGGCGCGATAATTCCCGCCTGTGAGCTCCGCAAGGGTGTCGCCGTCCGGCTGAAAGCTGTAGACGGCGTATGGGCCCTCGTATGTCCAGGTGGAGATTTCACGGGCGTATTCCATTGTCATTGGATGGATATGGTAAGTGTCATTCATGGTATCGTCGGTTTTTCCTGTGTTCTGTATAAATCTCGCCTATTCCCTGACTTTCGTTTCGAATTCATAAAATGCATCCCGTCCGGCAGGGATGACGACAACGCAGTATATTTTATGGCAGGCCGGAAATCCGGAGAACCAGATTCCTGTAAATGCGGACAGAAATCTCGTCATCAAAGGTGTACTGATTCGTCCCTGATTCGTCTTCGAAATCATAGACCGTAACGGTTTTGGTCATGGGGTTTACGATCCAATATTCCCTCACACCTGCCGTGCGGTATTTATACTGCTTAACGATTTCACTTGCCGTGAAACCAGACTGCATAACG
>NZ_CAJUCP010000016.1 GCF_910585425.1 uncultured Acetatifactor sp.
CGCGCCGGTGGCCCCTACGAACGCTATCTTCTGGCCAGGCTTTGCATGGAGCACGATGTCGTGCAGGATCATCTTGTCGTCATTGTAGCCGAAGTCCACGCCGTCGAACACCACGTCCCCGGTGAGCTCCACATAGGTGGTGGTATTGTCCGCCTTGTGGTAATGCTTCCAGGCCCAGAGCCCCGTGCGCTCCTTGCTCTCCCTCAGCTCCCCGTCCGCGCCCCGCACGGCGTTCACCAGCTCCACGTAGCCCTCGTCCACCTCCGGCTTCTCGTCCATGAGCTTGAAGATCCTGTCCGCGCCGGCCAGGGCCATGATGATGCTGTTGAACTGCATGCTCACCTGGTTGATGGGCATGTTGAAGGATTTGTTGAAGTTCAGGAAGCTGGCCAGGCCTCCCAAAGTCAGGCCGGACACGCCCGTGATGGCCAGGATGCCGCCCACCACGGCGCAGACCACATAGCTTAAGTTCCCCAGCTGGGCGTTCACCGGCATCATGATGTTGGCGAAGCGGTTGGCCTGGTAGGCGCTCTCGAAGAGCTGGTCGTTGAGCTCGTTGAACTGCTTCAGGCTCTCCTGCTCATGGCAGAACACCTTCACCACCTTCTGGCCGGTCATGGTCTCCTCCACACAACCGTTCACCGCGCCGATGGCCTTCTGCTGGGCCAGGAAATACCGGCTGCTCAGGCCCCCGATTTTCTTGGTGGCCACCAGCATGATTCCCACCATCAGCAAAGTCACCAAAGTCAGCGGAATGTCCAGCACCAGCATGCAGGCGAAGACGCTGACCACGGTGATGGCGCTGTTGATGATCTGGGGGATGCTCTGGCTGATCATCTGGCGCAGGGTGTCGATGTCGTTGGTGTACATGGACATGATGTCGCCGTGGGCGTGGGTGTCGAAATATTTAATAGGAAGGGACTCCATCTTGCCGAACATGTCATTGCGGATGTTCCGCAGGGTCCCCTGCCCGATGTTGATCAGGATCCTGGACTGGGTGAAGGACGCGACGACGCCCAGGGCGTAGAAGCATGCCACTTTGACGATGGCTCCCTGCAGCGGCCCGAAGTCCGGATTCTCCCTGCCAATCAGCGGCAGGATGTAGGAATCGATCAGGGTCCGCATGAACATGGTTCCCTGCAGGCTGGAGTACACGGTGGCCACGATGCACAGCACCACCACGATCCATCCCGCCGCGTAATCCTTCAATGTATAGCCCATGACCCGCCTGAACAGCTTTCCGGGGTTCTCTATCTTGGGCCTGGGGCCTCTGGGGCCTCTCGGGCCGCCGGGTCCATGGCCGCCCGGGCCTTTATTCATATTCTGGTTCTTCTCTGCTGCCATATGTCATATACCTCCTGTCGTACCGCACTGTGTACACGCCCTTTATTTTTCATCGAAATCCCCGCTGCCGCTCATCTGGGCCTCATAGACTTCCCTGTAGATCTCGTTGGTCTCCAGCAGCTCCTCATGGGAGGCGAATCCGTCGATCTGCCCGTCATGCATGACGATGATTTTGTCCGCATGCTCCACGCTGGAAATCCTCTGGGCGATGATCAGCTTGGTGGTGCCCGGGATGGCCTGGGCGAAAGCCTGCCTGATTTTGGCATCCGTGGCCGTGTCCACCGCGCTGGTGGAGTCGTCCAGAATCAGGATCTTCGGCTTTTTCAATAAAGCCCTGGCGATGCAGAGCCTCTGCTTCTGTCCCCCGGATACGTTCGTGCCGCCCTGTTCTATGTAGGTATTGTACCCCTCGGGCATCTTCCGTATGAATTCGTCGGCGCAGGCCAGCTCGCAGGCATGCCTGCACTGCTCCTCCGTGGCGTCCTTGTCTCCCCAGCGCAGGTTCTCCAGGATGGTGCCGGAGAAGAGCACATTGTTCTGCAGCACCACGGCCACCTGATTCCGCAGGACCTCACAGTCATACGCCTTCACGTCCACGCCGCCCACCAGCAGCCGTCCCTCTGTCACATCGTACAGTCTGCTGATCAGGTTCACCAGGCTGGACTTGGCGCTTCCGGTGCCGCCGATGATGCCTATGGTCTCGCCGGACCCGATCTCCAGGTTCACGTCCTTCAGCACAGGCGTTTTGGCATCCTTCTTATAGCTGAAAGAGACATTTTCGAAGACGATGCTGCCGTCCTTCACATCCGTGACGGGATTCTCGGGATCGGTCAGGTCGGCCTTCTCCTCCAGCACCTCGCAGATACGCCTGGCGCTGGCCGCGGACATGGTCATCATGACGAAGATCATGGAGAGCATCATCAGGCTCATGAGGATGTTCATGCAGTAGGTCAGCATGCTCATCAGCTGTCCCGTGGTCAGGGCGTCCTGTACGATCATGTGGGCCCCTGTCCAGCTGATCAGCAGGATACAGGCGTACACCGTGAAGTTCATCACCGGGTTGTTCCAGATGACGATGCTCTCCGCCTTACAGAATATCTTATACAGGTTGCCGCTGGCCGTCCTGAATTTCTCTACCTCATAGTCCTCCCGCACATAGGCCTTCACCACCCGGATGGCGGAGACGTTTTCCTGTACGCTTTCATTCAATGCATCGTACTTCGGGAAAGCCTGTTTGAAGTGCTGGGTGGCCTGGCTGACGATGAAGCCCAGCGCGCAGCCCAGGAGGATCACCGCCACCAGGTAGATGCTGGCAAGCCTGGGGCTGATGAAGAAGGACATGGCCATGGCGCAGATCAGGCTGGCCGGGGCCCGCATGCACATCCGCAGCATCATCTGGTAGGCGTTCTGGATGTTGGTCACGTCCGTGGTGAGCCTGGTCACCAGGCCCGAGGTGCTGAACTTGTCGATGTTGGAGAAGCTGAAGGTCTGTATGTTCTCGTACATGGCCTTCCTCAGGTTCCTGGCATAGCCTGCGGAGGCCCTGGAGCCGAACTGCCCGCCCAGGATGCCGAAGGTCAGGCTGAACAGCGCCGTCACGATCATCAGCACGCCGATCAGATAGATATGGTTCATGTTCCCCGCCTGCACGCCGTCGTCGATGATCGACGCCATGAGCAGCGGGATGATGGTCTCCATGATCACTTCCCCTATCATGAAGACCGGGGTCAGGATGGAATCTTTCTTGAATTCCCTGATGTGGGCCCCAAGTGTCTTTAACATGGTTTCTGCACTTCCTTTTCTTTGTATTCTGCCTGTTGCTCTGTTTTTGCCTTGCTTTAGGACATATTCCCGTTTTCCCGCTCCGCGGTTTCCGCCGGGGCTCCTTCGGGCCTGGCTTCCTCCGCCGGGGCTTCCGGGGAGCCTCTGCTCTCCTGCGCCGGGGGAAATGCCGCCTCTCCGGCTCCTCCCGGAACTTCCTCCGGCTCGGCCGTCATCCCCTCCAGGTTCTTCATCAGGATGCCCAGCAGACGGTAGAGCTCTGCCACCTCCTGGTCCGACATCCCCTCCAGCACCCTGTTTCCAATCCAGTCCATGTGGCGCTCGATCTTCTCATGGTTCTGGTAGGCCTCCGGGGTCATCTGGATCCGCTTCAGCCTCCCGTCCTTGTCCTGGGCCCTTCGCACGATCAGCCCCTCGCGCTCCATGACCTGCAGCGTGTTGGAGACCGTGGCCCCGGATATGCGGAATTCCTTCTCCAGGTCTCTCTGGTACACGGGCCCGTCCTGGTGATGGTAGAGATACCCCAGAATGCCCCCCTGGAGCTGTGTCTTCGGCCCCTTCTTCACATCGGGGCCGTTCCTGTGTATGGCCGTCTTGATCTGGTTGTGGATGACCCGCAATAGAAATGTGATTCTCTTCCTCTCTTCCATCGGCTCCTTCCTTATCCTGTTTCCTGCTGTGTCTGTTGCGTCTGCTGTGCCTTGGGAAGCGGCGATGCTTCCCCGCTCAGATTGTCAGCCTGCCGGGTATCTTGTTAGCGGGCTAACTTGTTTGTTAGTGTACTAACTATATCGCGTTTTTGGGGATTTGTCAATAGTGTTTTAAGGAGGATTTTTAAGGTTATTCACGAATTCTTATTGATTTCTGTCTTTTTTGATGTTATATTCATAGAAAGCCATAGCATAATATCTTAGAAGGAGGATTTTATATGTCAACTTTAGAAAAAGCCATCGACTTATTAGAAACTTTGCCTGACAATAAGCTTGAAGTAGCCTATGCATTTATACAGTTCATAGACTCTGAGGCCTATGGAAAATCGTCTAAAATTTCTGCTTCCAGGCGGGCGGATGTCCAGTCCATGCTCGGAATTGCCCACGAATATGCAAATCCGGAATTGATAAAACGGGAGGAGGGCGCTTTCGAACATGCAATTGCGGAAAAATATGCAGTTGATTGACGCCAATGTGATTCTGAGATTTATTTTGAACGATAACGAAGAGATGGCCAGCCGCGCAGTGGAAGTTATTTTGTCCGGTGCGTATACAAAACCGGAAGTCATCGCTGAAGTAGTATATGTATTGAAAAGCGTCTATTCCACTCCCAAAGATAAAATCAAATCTATCATCCATGGTCTGTCCGACATAATTCAGATTGAAAACGCCAAATGTGTCATATATGCAATAGACTTATTTTCCGGCGCGTCCCTGGACTTTGTGGACTGTCTTCCGATTGCCTACCACGCAGTAAACGGCGAGGCTGTATTTACATTTGACAAAAAGCTGAATAAACATCTGCGCCGTACATCCCTATAGCCCCCTACCTTGCCCGCAGCACCCCCAACAGCACGAACCGGGCATCCTCGAATTCATAGCTGCAGGTGGACAGGGTGAGGACATGGTCCGAGGCCGACGGCGCAAAGTCGGCGCGGATGAGGGATTTTGAGATGGCGGATGCTATCCAGTCCTCATAGTCCGCCTCCGAAGCGAAGCCCGTCACCCAGGCGTCGTCCTCCACATCGGCCACATACCCCGCGAATATCTCGACAGTATAGTTTTCGTCCGGGGTCAGCAGGAGCATCCGGGGATGTTCCTCAAAGTATTCCTGGCTCTTGTAATTGGACAGGGCGGCGAACATGGAGCCGTCCTTCATATGATGTCCGTAGATGATGCAGTGGGAGTCCGAGAAGTCGCTCTGGTTTTGACAGTCCAGGAAGATTGCGCCGCTGGGGTTGCTCTCGCCGTTGAACAGGCGGTACAGATAGTAATCGTTGTCCCGGGCCTGCACGATTGGGTAATTGATTACAGATGCATCGTCATAAATCCAGCCCACCACCTGCTCATTGATGCTGCGCAGGCCCGCGAAGTCCACCTCCGGAAAGGCAATGGGGGCATCCGCGCTGCCGGGTCCAGATGCCGCGCTGCCTCCGCTGTGTCCGAACTGTGCACTGTCCCCTGCTTCCGCCCCGGAGCCCCCGTCCGCAGCATGCATGAAGGAGGCCAGCTCCCCATAGGCGGCTCCGGCGGCCTGCCGCTCCCGCAGGATCTCCCAGACCCGGTATCCGGACACCGCGCATGTCGCGAACAGTCCTGCTGCCAGCAAGCATATCAATCCCCTGCCGATTCCTTTCATAAGCCCTCCCTGTCACGGCGCTGTGCCGATTCCTTTGCTTCCTTTCCTTCCACCCATCTCCCGGCCGCCCCGGCATGTCTGCCACACCGGGTATCCTCCGTTCGCCCCAGAGTCCTGTATCCATACAGCGGCTTCCGGGCTTCCTGCTCCCACTGCCATGCGAATCCCGGCCAGGCCGCCTTAGGCCCTGCGCTTCCCTGTACCCTTGTCCAGCAGCCTGCCCAGCCACAATAACATCACAGCCCCCAGCACGCCGCAGGCCAGGTAGATCTTCCCCTTGGTTCCGGAGCACACAGCCATGACATTTCCCAGAAAAGGCACCGACACCGCCATCCGCCCGATCAGATTCCCGTAGGCCACCGGGGCCATGTCGTTCTCCGCGTTGGCATCCCCCTTTGTGATGAATTCCCCCTCCACCACATGGTTCTCCACTACCCGGTGGGTGATGACCGCCCCTCTGTCATAAAATGCGATCACATCCCCGGCGGCCACATCCTCCGGTGCCGCCGCTTCCATATAGAGGGCGCTGCCCAGGGGAATGGCCGGTTCCATGCTCCCGCTTATCACCACATACACCTCATATCCCAGCAGCCGCGGCACTGTCATGGGAATGCAGACTGCCACTATGACCACCAGGACCAGCGCGGACAAAAAGCCGCATATCTTACGTCCCATCCCGTCCCTGTCCCTTTCCCGGGCTTTTCCGCTCCTTCGGCCATCCCGCGCGGGGCTTTCTTCCACCTGCCGCATTGAATCCTGCCGCCCTTTACGCTCCTCCGGATTGCGGGCCCATGCTCCGGGCTGCCCTTCCCCAGCTTCTCCGCCGCCATTGACGCCGGAAAAGCTGCCGGTGCCATGAAAGCCGCGGCAGCTATACTGCATAACGCTAAATACTGCCTAATGTAATCATACGATTGAACCAGTCAGCGTTATGCAGTCTGGTTTCACGGCAAGTGAAATCGTTAAGCAGCATGAATCCCGAAACCGATATATTACCGTCATTCTCAGGCTTCTGCGGAATCCTCCGCCTTCCCGCCCTTTGCCCTGCGCATCCTCCGGTACATGTACGCCCCGGCAATCAGGGCGATGACCGCCACCAACCCCATTCCCGCGGCAATCCAGGTGAACTTCCGCATCCTGTCATTGGCCTCGGCCACCGTGCCGTCCTTATCGGATTCCATGCCCGCCAGGGGCGTCTCCTCGTCGTCCAGGTTCAGCAGATCCTCCGGCCCGTCAGGTTCCTCCGATCCCGGACCGTCCCCGCCCAAAGGCGTGTCATCGTCCCCCACCTCCTGGGGCGGCTCCTGATCCTCCTCCGGCGCCTGGGCTCCCGGGCCGTCCGGCGCGTCCGCATCTGCGCCAGGCGCTGCGGCTCCTCCTCCCGGATTGCCGTCCACAGGGGCCTGGGCCCCTCCATCGCCGCCCGGTGCAGTCCCGCCGCCGGTACCGCCAGGCGCCGCGGCCTCAATCCGGGTATATACAAAGGTGAAAATATTCTTGCTGGCATCGCTCTGCAGGGTCCTGGTCAGGTTATAGGCCTGGGGCTGGTAACCCTCCACATACAGATAGGCGATTACCGGCCTGTCGCCTACATTCCCGTAATAGACCTGCGGCGGATACAGTTGGTTCCCCGCCGCATCCACATAATTCACGGTATATTGCACCATATCTCCCCGTATGCCGTATGCCACCACATAATCCTGGTCCCGCTCTACCGGGAAATAGGCCAGATCCAGGCTGTCGTCCCGTCCGCCCATGCGGATGCCCTTGACATAATACTTGCTGTCCTCCGCCACGGACACGGCGCTGTTGAGGAAGCGGACATGGTTGGCGGCTGTCAGTCCCGTGATCCTCACGGACTTCCCGCCGTCCTCCAGCATGATTTCATACTCCCCTCCCCCGTCCACGGATATGGAAATCCCGTCAGCCGTGCCAAGCGTCCCCTGGTTCCCTGCGCTGATGGTCACGGTGTAGGTGTAGCCCTTCCGCTCTGCCGCCAGGCAGTTCAGGGAAGCGGAGAGCATCAGGCAGAAGGCCGCCAGCACGGAAATCACTCTCATGGCTTTTTTCATCGCTGCGCTCCCCCCTTCTCTTTCTTTCCGGCCCGATACAGGCCGTACAGGGCAAGCGCCAGAAGCGCCAGCCCGGAGCCCAGGGAAATCCACACATACAGCATCAGGTTGCTGTCATCGCTGGTCTTCGGAGGGCGTCTCGTCTGCGCTTCCCCCTCCGGCGTCTCTCCCTCCGGTTCCCCCTCTTCCCCGTCATTTACCGGCACAGGATTCCTACGCTCCTCCACCGCGAAGTTCAGGGTCAGGTTCGCCAGGGTATCCTGGTAGGTATTCCCCTGGGTCTCCCCGTCCAGGGCCACGGTCAGGGAAATGGTCCCCTGCTCCCCGGCCTTCAGCGTATCCAGATAGAAGTATTCGCTGAGGGATTCCGTGGCCTCGTGCAGGCCCTCGCCCACATCCATGTCCCCGGTGCGCTCGCCGCCCACCGTGTCGCTGCTGTACAGCGTCTCCAGCTCCCCCCGGGGAGGCTGATAGGTCAGAATATAGGAATAGCCTCCGCTTGCCGCCACCCGCTGGCTGTCCTCCAGGGACTGCAGCACTTTGTTGGTCATCCACCAGTCCGCATCATTCGCGCCTGTGTTCTTCAATGCCACCGATATGTCGATGCTGTCCCCCGGCTGGAGGTTGTATATGGCGTCATTGATGTCGGAGGTATTGAAATTGCTCTCCATCCCGCTGCCCGTGAAGTCCACCGCCCAGCCGGAATCCCCTTTGTAATGCTCCGCGCAGGCTGCCGTCCCGTCCCCCAAAACCATAGCGCAGACGAGCAGCAGCCCCATCCATTTCTTCTTCATCTCGTCACTCCCATCCGCCTGCCCTGCAGGCATCTTTTCACTGTCTCACGCTTCCGCCCCGGAAACACCCTGCGCTTCCTCCGGATGGCTCTGCCCAAAAGCGGCTCGCACTCCTCCGGAAGACCCTGCTCAAAAGCATCCCGCGTTCCTTTGGAAAACCTGCTCAAAGGCATCTTGCACTCCTCCGGAAAACTTGCCCAAAAGCGGCTTGCACTCCTCCAGGTTGCTCTGCCCAAAGGCATCCCGCGCTCCTTTGGAAAACCTGCTCAAAGGCATCTTGCACTCCTCCGGAAAACCTGCTCAAAGGCATCTTGCGTTCCTTTGGAAAACCTGCCCAAAGGCATCTTGCACTCCTCCGGGAGGCTCTGCCTGGCACGGTGGCTTTCCGTCTTTACCTCAGTCTCAGCGTCCCGTCTGCGCCCACTTCCACGTCCACGCCCCAGGCGCTCTTGATGGCGCTCTGGGCATTGTGGGTCTGGACTGCATCCACCTCGGCCTCCACCACGAAGGAAGCGCCGTCGTAGTCATACGTCATGGTGACTGTAGTCCATCCGTTTGCGTCCACCCTGCGCTCCTCTGTCACCTTCTCTGTCACGCTGCTGTCTATGGTCACGGAATCCAGGAAGCTTTCCGTCTCGTAGAATAGGCCTCCCTCCCCGGCAGCCGGCAGCGGGCTGTCGTAATACAGCACAATCATCTCGCCGTCCCTGGGGTCGTCCTCCCCCATTTTGGCGGTAGTCGCTTTGTCGTCTACAATCCAATGGTCATTCGTAATATGCAGTTTTATCATGGCAGGGGACAGATGGGTGAGTTTGCTGCCGTTTTCGTCCACCCAGTATTTATACAGCTTCACCCGGACATATTCGTCTATGGAGCCGCTGTTCCGGACGCTCAGGCTCTCGGGGTATGTCCTGCCAATCTGCCATTGTTCGCCCTCGGGAAGGGTCAGCAGTTGGCCGGAGGCCTGGTTCCACTGATTGTCCGCATGGGTGTAGTCCCGGTAGCCCACCACATTTCCGTTCTCCACCAAAGAGACGCCGATGCTCTGGACGTCGATCTGGGCGGAATAGGTCTCTGAATAATAGGTCAGGGCCGCACGGGTGCTGCCGATGGCGCTGAAGGACAGCAGTCCGATGGCCGATGCGAACAGTACCGCGGTGCCGGGGATGAGACCTGATTTTTTCGTTTTCCTTCCGTCACTCATCCGCCTCGCCTCCTTCCCCTCCATAGCTGTCCTCCTCAGTGGCCAGCTTGGAATCCCAATCCGCGTAGGGTGTGCCGTCCTCCGCGTACAATACCGCTGTGCATTCCTGAATCACCACTACGTTAAAGTCCTCCGTATAGGGAGGCGGGGTGGCTCCGGGATCCCCCTCCGGCACCGTCACGGTGGGCAGGGTGATCTTTACATCCAGCCGCCCTGTGGATCCTCCCGGCGGAAGGATTTCGTCGTAGTACCAGTATCCGTCGCCGCCGTCCCGCCATCCCGGGCTTCCGCTGTATTCCAGGCCGTAGGCGCTGCCCGCGAATGCTTTTACCCGGACATAGCATTCCGCTGTCCCTGTGTTGCTCAGCTCAATATGTTTCGTCCAGTCGGAGAATTGCTCCGTGATCTGGGATTTCGTGCCTACCGTAATCTGGTGGCCGCCCTTCGCTGTGGCAAATGTGGTGAAATAGGCTTTCGCGCTGCCTGCGGAGGCAGCCGCCACAAGCGCCAGCGCAACGGCAGCCGTACATACTGTCCTCTTCGTCCGCTTCATGTCCGCCACCTCCTACCTTTCTGTGTCTGTTTTGTTTCCGTCTGCCACGCCGGCTCCGATTTCAGGCCGGTCTGTGCTCCACTGGTATGTGTTACTCTCTGTGTCGTAGCGGAACCGGTTCTCTACGCCGTAGCCGCTCTTGGCGTCTTCGTCATATTCGTTTTCGAAAGAGAAGGTGATGGGGCTTGCGTCCTCGCCGTCCGCTGTCACTGTTTTGCTCTGGTCATCGGATACAGTAATCTGGCAGTTGGCTCCGCTGTACACTTCTGTCACGGTCACTACCGCCCCTGCCGGGATATGCTCCAGGAGGGCTTCCTGTGTCCCGGTGCCGGAGAAGGTGAGGGAGACTACATTGCTGTAGACTATCTTTGCGTCTTCGGCATCGCTCTCTCGTGCCACGATTTCGAAGACGAATGTCACATCGCCCTGGGTGGCGTTGTATGATGTCAATGTCTTCCGTATGCGGACGGAGCCGTAGCGGGGCTCCCAGGCGGGCTTCAGCGCGGCTTCCCGCTGGTACTGCCAGGTGTCAGGGGCGTCGCCTCCTACATATTGGTACTCTGACCAGGGCAGGGATACAATCAGGGGAGTGAAGGTGTATTCATATCTTGGGCTCTGGGCTGCGTCCACCACGATCAGGTACAGACCCAGATCCATGCCGGAGAAGGCTGCTTCCTGAATGGTGCCGTCCTCTGTGACGTGGATTTTTCCGTCATAGTCGGCGGCTGTCTTTGGTTCGCCCACTGGCTTCCCGTCCTCGTCCAGTTCGTAGACGGCGGCAAGGGCAGCGGCGGACAGTTCTTTCCAGCCCTCCTGGGAGCCGGGTATGGCGCTCCAGCCGTTTTCTTCCAGCGGCAGGCCGGCGAAGGGGGCGGTGGGCTTGTAGTTTCCTGTCTCCAGCATATCCGCCAGTTTCCAGGCGTGGACTGCCAGTTCCCCGTCGGGAGAGCCATCGGCTCCCTTTATGAGGGCCATGTCCTGCCCTATCTGCGCTGAATCGTCCACTGCCAGGGTCAGGGTCAGTTGCCCTTTCTCCTGCATATCCACCTGTCCGGCGGCGCGCACTGTGGGGTAAGCGCAGAGTGCGGCTGCCAGCGCCAGGCACAGCAGGCTCATGGCTGGCAGGATTCTATTCCCCGGTGCGGTTTGTTTTGATGGGTTGTTCTTTTCCCATGGAGCAGCCTTCTTCCACAGAGTGCTTAGATTCCATAGAATGCCCTTCTTCCATGGAGTGCTCTTCTTCCATGGAGCGCTCTTCTTGGGGGAATCACTTATCTTCCCCGGAATGCTCTTCTTCCATGGAGCGCTTAGCTTTCGTGAGATGCTTATTTTCCATGGAGCGCTCTTCCTGCGCGAATCACTTGTCTTCCATGGAATGTTCTTTTTCGATGGATTGTTGTTCTTTGATGGATTGCTCCCCTTCCATAGAAGGTCTTTCTTCCGCAGAAGGCTCTCCCTCCATTTTTTCACGCCCATGTTCCTCCCTCCCTTGTTTCCAGTCTTTTTTGCGTTTTGCGCCTTTGCTTGGAATGCTCTTTTTCCTTGGAATGCCCCTCTTCCATGGAATGCCTCTCTTCCATGGAGTGCCCCTCTTCCATGCCATGGTGAAGATGCCCATGAGGGCGATCATGGCAAATATCAGTACCAGGTAGAGCATATAGTAGCTTTGGATGGACTCCACCATATTCCCCACCGGGGTCTTCTCCTGGGGCTCTTCTTCGCCTTTGTATGCTGTGCGGCTCCCCCGTACCAGGAGGCGGTGGGAATTCACGCCGTAGGGCGTGCAGGTCAGCAGTGTCACGTAGTCCTCCCCGGGCACGACTTCCATGGCTCCGGTGAGTGTGTCTAAGTCGTCCTTGTCTATCATGGGCAGGATCTGGTCTACCTTGTAGGCCAGCACTTCGTCCAGGATATGGATATAGAAGAGGTCGCCTGTCTCCATCTGATCCAGATCCGTGAAGAGTTTGGCGCTGGGGAGCCCTCTGTGAGCCGCCAGCACGCAGTGGGTGCTGGCACCGCCGATGGGCAGTTTGGTGCCGCTCACATGTCCGATGCCTGTCTGGAGGATGTCGTCCGCGGTGCCGTGGTAGATAGACAGTCTGACATCAATCTTCGGGATGGACATGTAGCCCATGACCCCGTTTCCCCCGGCGTTGAGGACTTTCCAGTATTCTGTGTCCTCCATGTCCGCCGCTTCGCCGCCGAAGGCGTCGCCGGTGAAGTCGTTCTGGAGCCGGGCATCGTTGAAGGCGTGGGCGGCATCCCATTCCCTGGTGTAGTCCTCGGGTTCCAGCTCTGCCACTACTTCTTCATAGGTGGAGATCAGTTTGCTCTGGCGGTAGGCGTTCCACTGGTCGGAGACGGCGGGGTAGGCGAAGATGCCCAGGCCTCCCAGGAACAGGAGGGCGAACAGGATGTTGGCCAGTTTTCTCTTCATGGCTCTTCCTCCGGTCTGTCTTCGTTCCAGCCCTCCGGATCCGCCTGGGGCCAGTCGTCCTGCCATTCCCGCAGGGCTCCTTTTCTGTCGGGAGACATTGTCTGCGGGACTTCGGCTGTCTTTTCTGCTCTTTCCGGGTCTGGGGAACCTGCGCTATGCTGGGAAGGTTCCTCTTTCTCGGGGGCGGCCGGGTCTGTCGTACTCGCGATGCTTGGGGAATGCTCTGTTTCCCTGGGGGCGGCCGGGTCTGTCGTTCTCGCGATACTTGGGGAATGCTCTGTTTCCTTGGGGGCGGCCGGGTCTGTCGTAGTCGCAATGCTTGGGAAATGCTCTGTTTCCCTGGGGGCGGCCGCTTGGGCTTTTCCGGGGATTTTTCTCTTTTTTCTGTCCAGGAAGTACATGGCGAAGATGAAGGCTCCTGTGACTCCCAGCCCCACTTCCACCCAGAGCAGGTAGTTGGTGTGCAGGCTGGGGTTGGAAAACGCGGCGGCGGCCACCATGTCGTCCTCTATCTCTTCATATTCCACCCGGCAGCCCCGCACCAGGAGTCTGTGGCTGTTGACTCCGTAGGGGGTGCAGGTCATCAGGGTGGCCAGGTCTTTTCCTTCCTCCGCGGCCAGGGCGGTGGTGTCGGAGGGCTCCACTACGGTGATACGATCCACCCGGTAGCAGATGGTCTCATCCAGGATGTAGAGGAGGAACACGTCCCCCTCCTGCAGTTGATCCAGGTCGGTGAACAGGGACGCGCTGGGGAGTCCTCTGTGGGCGGATATCACGGCATGGCTCCCCTCGCCGCCTATGGGGAGGGAGCTTCCCTCCAGGTGGCCTGCGGCTTTCTGGAGGACTGTCTCTTCTGTGGTATGGTAGACGGGGATCTTGACGCCAATCTTCGGGACTTCCACATAGCCCATCATGCCGTCGCCAGTGAGGTTCAGGCAGGAGAGGTAGGTTTCGTCGGGCGCATCCCGGTCTGCGGCTGCGGCGAAGGAGTCGGGCAGCACATAGGGCTGCAGGGCTTCGTTGTAGGCCAGCGCGGCCGCTTTCTCGCCTGCGTAATCGATTTTCCCCTCTGTGGACTGGGCTGCCAGGGCTTCGTCGTAGGTGGAGATGAGTTTGCTCTGGCGGTAGTCGTTCCATTTGTTGGAAATCAGGGGATACAGCAGCAAGGACAGGCCGGCCAGGAACAGTAGGGGGAATATGCATTTTATGAGCTTGTTTTTCATCCGGGCTCTCCTTGTGGTTGTATTCTGCCTTTTGTTTTTCATTTTGGGGCAGCAGGGTTTCTTTTCACAGTGCCGGAGCGGACTTGCCGCCCCGGCGTCTGGGTGTGTTTCGTAGCTTTTTTGCGGATTCCTGAATCCGCGTTTTTCGGCTTTTGGGCAGCTTATCGCTCCCTTTTATTTCTCGGTCTTCCTGCGGGTGGCGAAGAAGAGGCCTGCGGCGATGATCATGATGGCGCAGCCGCCGATGGTGAAGATCGTGGTGCCGATGCCGCCGGTGGAGGGAAGGGAGGCAAGTTTGGTGTTCTTGATTCCCGTAACGCCCAGGTGAGTCTTATCGATGGTCGTTACCTTTGTCCCATCGCTGGACTCATAAGTCGCCTTATAAGTAGAGGTCGCTTCATTATCAATCTTGATTGTATAACTTTCCAATTTCCCCTTATTTTCTTCCGGTGCGGTATAGTACGTGGCCGTAATCTCCACTTTATGCTCTGTGGGGTCAAGGGAATAGCCCTTAGGTGCTTCCGTCTCAACCAATACATACTTGCCAGCATCCAGGCCAGTGAAGCTCAGGCTGCCGTCCGCTGCAGATACGGCTTCATAGACATGTGCTTCATCCACGTCCCCCTCCGCATCCACTTTCCGAAGTTCGAACTTAGCACCCGCCAAAGGGCTGGTGACGGTAACTGTCTCACCTTCAACCACTGCTGTGCCGTTTTCATCCAGCTTATACAGCTCCTGGGTCTTCTCGCTATCGGAGCCGTTCAAAGCCGCATCGATACCAAAGGTGTAGTGGTATGTGGTATCTTCTTTTTCCTTCAAATCTACATTGGGGTCAGGATTATTGCTGTACTCAAGCTTTGCGGTATTCGTATTGGCATCAAAGTTGATTCCTGCATGCTCGTTCAATTCGGCATCATACTGGATGACAATGTATTGGTTCTGATTCTCCTTGATATAGTCAGTTGTAAAGTTTACTTTGAATGTCTTGCTGTCAGGTGTAAAGGCCGGATTAACCGTATAGCTCCCCTCCGGGATTTCCGTCAGCGTTTCCTCTCCATCCATCGTCTCAGTCTTTACATAAACCTTAAGCGTATTTGCCTTATAGGTCAGTCCTTCGCTGATGGTATCGCTTATATTGAACTTGGGATCCGTGTACTGGTCACTGTAAGAAGGCATCTGTGTATCAATCCTGAATGATACAGTATCGCCAATGGCAACGTCATCGCCATGGTCGTTCCCGCTTCCAGGATTTACAATGGTCTTCTCCACCTTAGGCTCGGAAGACTTCACAAATCCGTCATGGGCATTCAATGTCCAGGCACTCTCTGCATCTAATGAGCCTGCCACCATTTGGTTGCTGTTTCCGGAAACCGAATAGTAGACGCTGACCAGCATCGGATTGTAAATGGTATCATCTGAACCGGTTACAAGCACTACATAGCTTCCTACCGGCAGATCCGCTGAATACGTACCTTCTGCACCAGTTGTAGTCATCTGGATTCCGTTTCCCAGCGCATTCTCCTTTGCCTTACCCGCAAGTGCCACAATCGCAGCTTCATCAATGTTCAGGGTTTTCGTTGTGGTTTCCCCTGTTTTAATATCAATAAATAACTCCCTTTTTGTCTCCCCGGAATTGTAGCCTGTTCCCTCCACCCAGGAGTACCCGGTAAATCCATTAGCATTGTACTCTGCCTTCACTACCTGATAGGCTGTTACCGTAACACCTGTCTGGTTAATGTTCTTTACGGAAGCAAGTGCTTTATCGCTTGCTGTCGGCTTTGCGCCTGTGGCTCCTTCTGTCGTATCTTCAGGATTGCTCTCAGGAGGCGTGTTTTGCCCATCCTCACCACTCTCTTCCGTTGATTCTGTCGGAGGGGTGATATCCTCTGTGGCGAATACGGTCATGCACATTCCCATGACCATGACCATGGCCATGGCCAATAGCATGGCTAAAATCTTTTTCATCTTCTTCATATTCTCTTCCTTTCTTTTTATGGGCACTGCCCATGATTTACGGTTGCTGTTCGCGCAGTCCGGGGCGTTGGATCCGCTTTGTCTTTGCTGCGCTTCTGCTTTCCTTTTTGGCACCTCCCTCTTTGATTTTATATAGACCGACCCTCCTGCCTTTGGGCAGGATTGGAGGATTCTGGAGCTGTCCTGGGGTCGATTATATTTGTATTACGCGGGGTTCTTCTTCCCTCTCAGGAGGGCATATGCCGCGGAGACTGCCATCAGCAGCAGGCCTGCGGCGGCGTATGTCCCGGTTCCGGAACCTCCGGTGGAGGGCAGTTCATACATGGCCAGGTTCCGGATGTTCAGCCAAATCCCATCGCTTTGTGTCTGAAGGCTCACCATGCTGTTGTCCACGGAATCGCCCCGCAGTTCTATCCGGCTGTCTGTGCCCTCCATTTTCAGGGTAAGCTCCACCGGTCTGCCCAGCAGGGTGTATCCATGGGGGGCTTCCACCTCCGTGATGGTATAGTCTCCGGGCAGCAGGTTATGGATATTCAGTTTTCCGTCACTATTTACTCTTAATTCCGTTGTGTACTGGGCTGCCCCTGTGCCGTCGGGCGTCTCCGAAGGAGCGGTGCTTTCATATCCCTGCAGGTAATAGCCCTCGCCCTCCCGGTAGGCAAAGCTGAGCGGCTCCCCTTCCCCATTGCGGACGGTGAACAGGGCTCCGGCCAATGGTCTGCCTGTGTCGTCCACCTTCTGTATCTTCATCAGGGTATCCGGGTAGAAACCGCTGTCATGGTACTTGGATTCGTACAGGGTGACGCTCATTTCCTCCGCCCGGGGCATGTTCAGGTTCAAGATCACGGTCTTTTGCAACTCGCCCTTTTCATCGAATACGGGGATGCCGTCCGAGTCCTTGTCATCTGCCCCCACATTGCTCCGGGTGGGGTTCAGTTGGGAAATCTTCGTTTCGCCGTCTCCGTCTGTAAAGCGCACCGCAAAGGTTCCGGCGGGCAGGTCGAGGAATTTATAATGGCCTGGTTCGCCGTCTGGTGCATAGACGACTGCCTTATCCACGCCGCTGGCTCTGACGCTGATCTGCTGTCCGGTCTGGATGGCGATGGGGGTAGTTGTGCCGGGATAGCAGACGGCTTCATAGGACGCTTCCGCCTCCGGATCCCCAGGCTCTTTCTGTTTCAGCAGTTCCACCTGTACTCCCTGGATTCTGGGTTCTTCTTTTCCCGTCCCCTGGCTTCCGTCCCTGTCGTAGTCCATCCAGGCCAGCCCCTCCAGAGTCCTTCTCACTGTGGGGTTCTCGGTAATGGTGATGTTATCGCCGCTGGAGAGGAGGTTCACAAAGTAATTGCTCTTATCCCTGTCCGGCGTAGAGGGATCCGGCTTCAGGCTGATCTTCAGGTCGATGTAGACGCTCTTCTTGGCTCCCAGTTTCCCTACCACTGCCCAGGCTACCGGATGCTGCTGGCCTTCCGGCGGCGTCGGTATCTGGATGGTTCCATCCTGGGCGATTTCGGCGGCTGTCCAGTTAGTCCCTTCTATCTCCTCTTTCTTCACCTGCTTGGTGGTCTTGTCTTGATACTGCTCATCGAAGGTGTAGTAGATCTTTAGGTTTCCTGCATCACATTTCGTCACATCCAGCTTCCATTCCGCAAAGGTGTAAGTCCCTGTGAAGTCGCTGCCGTTTATCCCATTGGCGGGCATGGTGTCCATGATGGCCAGCTCCGCTTCCGTGTCCGCGTTGTTGTTGAAGTAGATTACATAGTCAATCTCGCCGTCCTCTTCCACCACCTTCTGTTTCGTGTATTTTCCGAAGGAATCGGCGGTGCCCCGGGTCACTGCGATGCCCGCCTCGGAATGCTTCTCCGCTGTGGTCTGAGGATCCCGCAGGTCATCGGGCGCCGTGATAGTAGCCGTATTCTTCAGATTCGTAGTTCCTATGGGGACATCTTTCCCGGGATTCCCGGAGTCTCCGATGTCTACGGAATAGTAGATGGGCGCCATGGGGGCTCCGATTTTCACATCCGGGATTACCCAGGTGAGGGTCTGTGTGCCATCCGCATTGTTCGTGACTGTCGGCTCCGTCAGTTCAGGATCGGGAAAAGCCGCGCTTGGGTCTGTATCCTTTATGATGGTTCCCTTTGTCCCGCCGTCCGGCGATGTCTGTTGATATTTCCCGCCAAAATAGGCTGTTCCCGGTTTGTAGGTCATATATTGGGGCAGGACATCCTCTATGGTAATGGTCGCGGTATGGTCGTAATCCCCCGTCTTCTCATAGTAGGTTCTGGGCTGGAGCATGAAATCCGCCACTCTCTGCCCTGCGTCCAGGTTGAAGTTGTTCTTCTCCTCCCCATTGGAGGCCGTCTGCATCAGGTGCTTGGTGATGGACGTCCTGTAGCCGATGATCAGCAGGGTGTCCCCCCAGTGCTCCCACTCGGAGTTGTGCTTCCCTTCGGCGCCGCTTCCGTCCTCTCTGTACTCTTCTCTTATGTACCAGGTAGAGCCTTCAATATTGGCGCTTTTGTAATGGGAGTCAGCCAACATATTGCTCTCTACAATCCAATCCCGGATGTTCACTTCACTTTCTGTGCCAAGGCCTATGTCTGTTAGCTCCTTTTCCGCCTGTGCGAACATTTCCTTCGTCCAAACACGGGAGGTGGATACCAGCGCAAACCATTTTCCCGCCAGGGTTTTGTCCGCTCTCACATTCGCCTGATGGTAATAGTAGTAAGAGCCGCTGTCTCTGTCTTTCCCCGGCTCAGGCCCCGGCCCGATGAAGCATGTGAGGATGCCCACGCATATCTTCCCTTCTGGTATCTTATCCAGGCTGTTGTAGAATACGAGGTCGTCTTCATAGGTGTGCTGCATTTCCCAGTCACCTGTCCAGTCTGTTCCGTTCTTTTTCGTGGCATAGTAGATACGGATATTGTTCTTGGTGAGATCCGGTTTATCCCAATCATGTAGGAAATTTCCAGTGTATCCGTTCAGGGAAGCCCCATCCACCAGGTTCGAAGTCCCCTCTCCGGTCAGTTCGATGGCGCTTCCGTAAAAGCGGATCAAATTGGTTCCCAGGTATAGCTGATTCCCTTCCTCTTTCTTGGAATCGTAACTGAAGCCCCCTACCAAGTACAGGTCGTCTCCCACTGTGGCGTAGTCGTTTCCGTCATAGAGATTCTCCACACCAGATCCAAACCACCAATTAGGCCTGTCGGCATACCGTACCCTGTTCTGCATGGCTCCCGGAAGGTTCAGCTCCAGTGTGCGCACTTCCCGGTCATCGGTAGTGACGGACTGGGAAAAATCGTTTTCTCCTTCCTGGAAAGGCTCTCCGCTCTCCGTAGTGCCCTTCAGGTTCTTTGCTTCCGCAGTGGTGGCGAAAGCGCCTGCTCCATAGTCCTTGATGATATCGTACTCCGGCCCTTCGGCGTCGGTTTGGCTGTCCTTTTTATTGAAGGGCTGCACCAGCCAGATGCCGCCGGAGGAGAAGCAGCCTATGTTGGGCGTGTACAGCTCCGCTCCGCCCGGCAGGTTCCTTGTGGGCATGTGCTCCAAGTCGATTTCATAATCGCTGACGATAATATGAATGGTGGTTCCGTTCTGGACGGCCTTCCAAGTACCGCTGTCCCAGCAGTCGCTTCCCTCTCTGTTCTCATCATGTTCATGATAGGGAGCCAAATCCAGGCATCCGTTCCTGTCATAGAGCACACGGCCGTCGGTGTTGCTCTTTCCGTATGGTATCTCTCTGTTCTCCCCGTAGCTCCACAGGAGGGGCGTGTAGTCCGCTGTGGTGTCCACCCTTTCGCCATGTTCGCTGGTAGCGGTAGGGGTATAGACAGAGGATACCTCCAGGTCGAATTCGATATTCCCCTGGGGCAGCTCGATCCCTTTCAGTCCCTTGGCCGGGTTCTTGTCATTGTACAGCTGCAGGGTGATGCCCAGTTTCATCAGTCGGCCGGGAACGGGCTGGGTGATATCCGTATTGGCCGCTATATTTCCATACTGCTGCATCCATGCCTCATCGCCCTGGAAGGCAAAGGTTCCTCTGTAGCTGCTCTCGCTGTCCAGTTGGATGTTGTATCTGGGGGCGGCTGTGACGGTGACGGGTTCCGGAACCACTGTCTTCTTCTCCATCACGGGTTTGCCGTCTACAGCATGGTCTTTATTTTCGCAGGCGCCCTCCCAGGTGCCGCCCTCCATGGCGGCGCTGATGATGGGGGCGAAGGTGTCGCCGTTGTGCATGGATCTCACATAGATGGTGAGGTTTTCGCCGAAATTACCGGGCACCACGGAGCGGTTGTCCCCTGCGGGCAGCAGGCGCTTGTAGCAGGTCAGCACCTGGCATTCGGTCTCCTGGCCGTCAATGGTGCGGGTCTCTGTGGTGAGGGTGGGCGCATAGCCTTCGGTTGTGTCCATCCAGCCCATGGCGCTCTGGTCGAAAACCGCTTCCTCTTCTGTCCTGGGCAGGACGAATTCCAGCTTTACCCTGGCATCGTTATAGGTTTTTGTGATGTCCCAGGTCATCATATTGACTTCGAAATGGTATGTCACGGAGTCGAAGGTGCGGACGATGGTATCTTCCGCTGTGGTGTCGTTGCCCCTGCCATCTGTGTCGTCAAAGGGAGCGGTTCCTGTGGTCATGTTCTTGACGGTGATGGTGTTCACGTAGGCATCATCCGGCCCCATGACGCTGTTTTCCAGGGTGGTTCCGCTCAGCATTCCGCTGAGGAGCAGCAGGTACTCGGCTCCCTCCACGTACTGCCGCAGTTCCTCCGGCAGAGCCAGATAGGCGGTATAGGCTTCCTCCACCTGCGCCGTCAGCCGGAGCAGGTACGCCGCGTAGGCTTCTCCGTCCTCCTGGAGGGCTGTTAAGTCCGTCTCAATCTCTTCATAGGCGGGGATGGCTTGAATCAGTTGGTTGATCCGCTGGATCTCCGCCCGGATTTCCTCTGTGAGGAAGCATTGGCTTGTGTGGGAGTGTTCTTCCTCTCCGCAGGTCAGGCTCCGGGATGCATCGTAGCATGTGTCTGTATGCACATGGCTTTTCTGTCCGCAGTAGATGCGCTCGTAGCATTCCTGTGTGTGGATATGGTCTTCCTCTTCGTTGCCGCAGGCGGGAGCCCACTTGGTTTCGTCCGGCAGGGCGTTGGGGGCTTCTTCCTCTTCTTCTGCGGCTTCCCCGTCAGGATCCTCCTCGGTTCCGGGGGTTCCTTCCGGGGTGGTGGTGTCTTCGGGGGCGGTGTCTTCCTCTCCCGGAGTGGTGTCTTCCTCTTGGGAGGTATTTCCGTCTTCGGGGGCGGTGTCTTCTTCTCCGGGGGCGCTTCCCTCCTGCTTGCCGTCTGTGTCCGTCCCGTCTGCGTCTGCGTCAGGGGTGCTGCCGTTTTCCGCTGTGTTGTCGTTCTCTGTGCTGTTTGTATCTCCGGGCTTCCCGGCGGGCGCTTCCGTGGGCTTGGGGGTGGTTCCCTCTGTTCCGGTTCCTCCGGGGGCGCTTCCCTCTTGCTTGCCGTCTGTGTCCGTCCCGTCTGCGTCTGCTTCAGGGGTGTTGCCGTTCTCCGCTGCGCCGCCGTTCTCTGGGGCATTTATGTCTCCGGGCTTCCCGGCGGGCGCTTCCGTGGGCTTGGGGGCGGTTCCCTCTGTCCCGGTTCCTCCGGAGGCGGTTCCCTCTTGATTCCCGTCTGTATCCGCTCCGTCCGCGTCCGTTTCAGGGGTGCCGCCGTTTTCCGCCGCGCCGCCGTTCTCTGTGCCGTTTATGTCTTCTGGGTTCCCGGCGGGCGCTTCCGTGGGCTCGGGGGTGGCTCCCTCTGTCCCGGTTCCTCCGGGGGCGCTTCCCTCTTGCTTCCCGTCCGCTTCTGGTGCGCCGCCGTTTTCCGCCGCGCCGCCGTTCTCCGCGCCGTTCCTGTCCTCAGGGTTCCCTCCAGGGGCAGCCGCTCCATTCTCTTCCGGTGCACTTCCGGTTTCCGTGCCGTTCCCCGCTTCCCCGGGAGCGCCCGCGGTCGTACTTGTGTCCGTCTCCCCTTCCGGGTTCCCGGCGTCTTCCGCTCCGGTGAACCAAGCTGCCCTGGAGGTGTCCAGGCCGCAGGTCAGCACTTCCCCGTAGCAGTCGGCTGTGTGTACATGGCCGTGCTCTGCCAGGGCGCAGACAAGCTCCTTCTCCGCGGTGTAGCAGTCCTGGCCATGGGCATGGCTCTGGTTTTCCTCCAGGCCGCAGGTCAGCTTCTGCTTTTCCCCATAGCAGCCCTCTGTATGCTCCTCCAGGCCGCAGACCAGTTGTTGGGCATAGCAGTCTGCCCCATGCCGGTGGGATGTTGCATCCCCCGCCGCTTCCGCAAAGGAGAAATCCCAGGTGCCTTCCACGAGCACGACGCTGAGGGCCAGCAGCACACTGAGGATTCTCTGGATTTTCTTATTTTTCTTGTGACTACGGAGCTTCATCTATCCCGCCCTCCCTTTCATTCCGCAAGAATTTCGTCGATCAGTTGAATCAGTTCCAGGACGCTCCGGAACACGGCTTCCTGGTTCTCGTCCTGCCAGACCAGCTTTCCCTGCCAGGTGTAATGCTCCCGGAAGAGGATTTGTATCCGGAAGGCCGCCTTCCGATCCCCGCCGCCCTCTTCCCGCGCCACCAGGGGCAGCGGGCTGCCCGGGCAGCTCTCCAGCTCCACCAGGGCGTCCAGCGTCAGGATCAGCTGCGCCAGGCTCTGTATCCTGACCGCCTTCCCCTCCAGCCTGGGATGCCGCAGATAGCCGTCCATGATTCCGCCCCGGCAGGAGGTCACGGTGACGAAGGCCTCCCGGCTCTGGCAGGGAAGCATGTTTTTGCATGATATCATATCCGCCACCTCCTCCTGTCTGTATCTCTACTTTACCAGCCCTCTGTTTACAGGCCGTTTATTTCCCCGATAAATGCGGCACAAATTTCCACCCCTCCGGGGCTGTCCCCGCCTGTCCGGCGCTTCCCGGACATTCGTGCCCAACATGCACAATCCCCAGGCGCCTGCCCCGCCTATCCCTGGGTTCCCTCGGCCGTGCCCTCCCCCGGCCGCAGATCCGCCACCTGAAAGGAGAGCCTGGCGGCGGAGTGCCGGTATGTCCTGTGGAAGGCGCAGTCGATGCGCCCGAATACCAAACGTGCGTTCTCCTCGTCCGCGCCTGTGAGCATGATTACATAGGAGCCTGCCTCCAGCCTGGCGATGGGGTCGCCCGTCCGCAGCTTCTCCAGCAGGATCCGCTCCAGCCGCCTGCCGTCGGTGGTGGGCACGGTGCCGCTGTCCAGGCTGATCACCATCAAGGTGGAGGGCTGGCCGGAGCGCTCTATGTGCCGCCTCTCCAGAGCCACGATGCTCTGGAAGGTTCCGAATGTGCAGAAAAAGGCATGGGCATGCTCCTCCATCTCGCAGACAAGGCTTAAGATGTCCCTCTCCCTGGTACTGTTTTTCATAAGCCCTTCCGCCAGCAGGTAGATCTGCTCTATGCGCTCCGTGGGCGGCATGCCGTATTCCTCCAGCATCCTGTCCCGGTAGGAGCGGTATCTCTCCACCGCCTGGCCGGGCTGCCCCAGGGCGATGAGAGCCTGCATGTGGTAGGCGGTGAAGTCCTCCTGGCCGGAGTCCGCCCCGTAGGCCTGGCTGCAGACGGAGATCAGCTCCATCCACTTTTCCTTTTTATATAAAATGGGGAGTACCGCCCTGCAGACATCCAGGTAGAGCGTCCGGTAATACTGGCGCAGCGTCCTGGCCCATTCCGCGTCGTTCCCCGCCAGGAAGTCCCCTTTGTAGAGGGCTATGGCACGGCTGAGCTGCCCGCAGTATGCTTCCTCCGGCAGCCCTCTGGCTTTCAGGCACAGTCCCTCGAACTGTTCCACGTCTATTTCAAAACGAATCTGCGCATCCCATCCGTAGCAGCTCTGCAGGGTGACCAGCAGTCTGTTCCCCTCCGGGTACAGCGCCTTTAAAAGGTTCCGGGTCTTGAACAGCATGTTCCGCAGAAGGCTGGCCGGGTCGCCGCTGTCCGGCCAGAACTGTCCGATCAGCTCCTCCGCGGAGATGTTCCGCCCGTGGTTCACGATGAAGTATTGCAGGAAGGACAGAGTCTTCCTCCCCGTCTTTCCCATGAGCGCGCTGTTCGCCGTCTTCTCCTCCTCTGTCTGTCCCCAGGAAAAGGCTCCCAGCAGACTGATATGCCATATTTTCTCTTTTTCCCCTTCCATTTCCATTTGCCAAACCCCCGCAGACCGGCGAAAGCAAAGACTACAATCCCGTCATCCTTCCATCCGGTCTCCTTCTTCCCCCGGGACATCCTCCTTTCCCACGCGCCCATCGGCCATCCCCACCCGTTCCAGGAACGCATCGTAGATCTCCTCCCCCGCCTGTCTGGCTCTCACCGCGCTTTCCAGCTCGGGGAAGGCGCCCAGGTACTTCGTTCTGCCCTGGAAGGTGATCTGCGCCACCCACAGGTTCCTCCGCTTGTCGTAGTACACGCCGTTGTGGCCGCTGGTGTTGGATTTCAGCAGCCGTCCGCTCTTCACGGCCTGGAGCATGGTGACGGAAGTGCCCTCCATCAGTTTCAGGTTGTCCCGGTAGGTCACGGCCTGGAGGCAGCCGCAGCTCCTGGTCTTGCCGGTCTGGAGCAGGCTCTGCCCCACGGTGGTCTCCCTGCCGCAGTCGCAGACGCATTTCCATCGGTGCATCCCGCTCTCCTTGCCGGCGTATTCCACCACGGTGAGCCTGCCGAAGCGTTTTCCCTGAAATTCCTTCAGGGGCGGGTGGGACAGGCAGCCGCAGCTCTTCCTGGAGCCGCCGGTGAGCCTACCCAGCTCCGCAGTCACTTCGTTGCCGCAGTCGCAGCGGCACAGCCACATGGTGTCCCCGTTGCGCCCCCGGCCTTCAGTGGGCCTGACGGCCACAAGCCTGCCGAACCGCTCTCCTGTGATGTCCCTCTGGCCGGGCCGCACCAGGGTGCCGCAGCCGCAGTCCCGCACTGTGCCCCGCCGCAGGCAGCGAGTGTCCAGCAGGATCTCCCCGCCGCAGCCGCAGCGGCATCTCCAAATCATGTAGCCGCTCTTTCGCTGGCCGGTGGGCTCCTCCACGGTGAGCCTGCCCACCTGGTAGCCTATCTGAATCGCGCCCAAAAGTATCCCCTCTTTTCTTGCTCCTCCATATCGCATAACGCTCCTGCTCCCGCATTTTGGGTATAAGAAATCCCTCCGGGATGACGCAAAGGGCCGCGCTCTGCGACATTGAGGGACGGGGATGCCAAAAAGGCTTTGGGCGTATGGCCCGGGCGCATTCCGGCTGACTGCGGAAAAGACTGCGCTTCAGACTGCCGGTCAGTCAGTTCTCCATGCTTTGCAGCATATTGACTTATTCGGTCAACAAGCGGTTGCTTACAGTGGAAATAAGGATTTCAGACGGTTCATGTTCTCGCGTTTTAAGTCGAGATTGGGATGGACATAGAGATTCATGGTGATGCCGATGTTGGAATGGCCCAGGATCTCGCTCAGGGTCTTCACATCGAAGCCTGCCTCCACGCAGCGGGTGGCAAAGGTGTGCCGGAGGGTATGGAAATGCGCCTCCGGGATGCCGCATTCCTCCAGGTATTTTTTCAGATGCCGCTGGAGCTTTCTGGGATCCATGCACCTGTCCGTGCCGGTGAGGAGGAACGCCCCTGGCTCCTCCGGGCGGAACCGCTCGCACAGGGTGGCGATGTCCGGCATCAGGGGGATAAGGCGCAGGGAGCTCTCGCTCTTGGGAGTCCCTATTACCAGCTCTGTCCTGGAAAGGGCCAGGGCCCCGCCGTCATCCCCTGCCGCCGCGGAGGGCCGGTCCGGGTCTGCCTGGCAGGCATTCCCCCGCGGAAGCCGCAGGGCGGTATGGCAGACGGAGATGGCGGCTGCCTCGAAGGAGATGTCGCACCAGCGCAGGGCGCAGATCTCCCCAATCCGCATGCCCGTGCGCAGCGCCAGATAGACTCCGAACTTGCAGGCGTCCATTTCCCGCGCCAGGAGCTGCACCAGAGCGGATTCCTCCTTCTCGTCCAGCACCCTCGTATTTTTCCGGAAGCTCTTCGGGTATGTGATCTCCACGTCCGGAAGCTTCCCGCCTGACCGCTTCCCCGTGTAGGATAGAATGGAATGGAAGAGGGTCAATATGCTGCGGACTGTCTTCGGCGACAGGCCCTTGCCGGTCAGGAGCGACCGGGTGAAGCCGTCGATTTCCTCCGGCAGGATTTCCCCGGGGAGCTTATCCCCGAAGAAGGGTTTGATGTGGTTCTCGATGTCCGTGCGGTACTTTGCGCGGCTGGAGGGCTTCAGGCGGGCGCTGTTGGCGGACAGCCATCTGTCGCAGAAGCAGGCCATGTCCGGCCTCTGCCCGGGCTTTGCTTTTTGTGCAGCCGGTTCTGTCTGTTCGATCCTTTCCCGGGCCCTGTCCGCCTTATCCTTTGCCTCCTCGTATGTCCTGCCGTAGCAGAAGCCGTAGAGGGGCCTTCCGTCTGCCCTCCGCCCCTTGATGTAGCGGGCCTCGTACCGCCCGTCCTTTCTTTTGAACACGTTTTCTCCTCTTGCCATTGCGGGCACCTCCTCTTTCGTATTAAAAATTTTCCTTCCGTCAGGACTCTTTCAGGTCCTACATAGAGTGTACAAAATAGTCAAGTGTCTTGACCAGAGTTTTGCGGAAAGATACAGGAATCGTGGAATACGGAATCATGGAAGAAAGGCCAGGCTCCATTGCCCCCGGGGCAAATAAGTGGTACAATCGAAGGGACGATGGGAAATTTTAAGCATATATGAGGAGGTTTACGTGTGCCGGGTTTGGAAATAAAGGAATATCTTTCCCGCATAGGCATCCGCCGGATCAAGGAGTTGGACACGGCGCTGATCGAAGCTTTCGGGCGGGAGGAGGGGGAAAGACACATCGGGAGATTGACGGAGCTGTTCGACCGGTCAGAGGAAAGGCTGCTCTATGGGGCCGGGGATACGGTGTATCTCCACCGCCAGGAGGAGCTTGTGGATTACTGGAACCAGAGCCTGCAGACGAGCCTTTTGGCAGCGTCTTTCTACGACCGCGTGTTTTTCCGCAGGGCCATGGAATATCTGGTGGAGCACGGCTCCTTCTGGTCAGGGGAGATTTTCGATATGGGCTGCGGGAATGGGATCCTGACCTGTTTTCTCGCACTGCGGCATCCGGACAGCGCCGTTACCGGGCTGGAACTGTCTTCAAATGCCATATCCGTGGCAAAAGAGCTGGCAGGAGAGCTGGAGGTGGACAATGTGCAGTTTTCCAAACCGGATGCGCTGGGGCAGAGGAAGTGCGACACCCTGTTTTCCTGCCGCACGGCCCACGAAAATGTCGCGTGGAGAGCCCTCTGCGAAGAAGCGGGAATGCCGTCGCCATCGCCGGAGGAGCAGGTCAGGCTGCATGGCCAGTATGCGAAGGAGCTCTCGGCGCTGGTAAGGCCTGGGGGGCATCTGGTCAGCGTGGAGCGCTATGAGGAGGACAGCGCCTACGCCGGACTGGTCCGCGCGCTGGAGCTTGCGGGCTTTTGCCAGGTGAAGGGAACGCATATGCAGTTTTCCTGCAGAAACGGGGACGGAACGGCTACATTTCAGGCGATGGTTTTGCGGAGAAATGCCTGATGCCAGGTATCTATTCAGCCATTCTGTTGACGAATCCAAAGCATAATCGTCACTTGACACAGACAATTGAATATGCTAACGTTAAGCTATAAAAATGTCGCAGAGCGCGGCCCTCTGCGACATTCTCTGTAAACGGAAAGACCCCAGGCATATACCCGGGGCCTTTTTTGTTTTTTACCCTTTCTTCTCCTGGTTGACTTTCATGGTCAAGCTGATGCGCTTCTTGGCCTCATCCACGCCCAGCACCTGCACCTCCACGATGTCGCCCACGCTGACCGCCTCCAGGGGATGCTTGATGAAGCGGTCGGTAATCTGGGAGATGTGCACCAGGCCGTCCTGGTGGACGCCGATGTCCACGAAAGCGCCGAAGTCGATGACATTGCGCACTGTCCCCTTCAGGACCATGCCGGGCTTCAAATCCTTCATCTCCAGCACATCGCTGCGCAGGATGGGCCTGGGCATGTCGTCCCTGGGATCCCTGGCGGGCTTCTCCAGCTCCTTCAGGATATCCGTCAGAGTGATCTCGCCGATGCCCAGCTCCTGGGCCAGCTGCTTTTTGTCCGGGATGCGCCTCGCCAGGCTGGTCATGCCGGAGGCAGAGCCCGATCCCCCTGCGCTTGCGGATGCGGCAGCCTTGCCAGAGCCGGATGCCATGCTGCCGGATGCCGCGGCTTTTCCGGAGCGGTTCCCGGCAGGGCCCGCTTTTCCATCCGCCTCCGCCGGGGCCATGCCGCCCATGGCTGCCGCCAGCGCCCGGCCCATGGCGGTGTTGGTGTTGGAGATGCGGATGTCACCTTTCTTGTTCTGCTTTTTCTGCCCCGCACCGGCACCACCTGTCTGCCCGGCTTTTCCGGCGGTCTTCCCCCCACCGGCAGGAGCGCCCTGCCCCGCCGCGGCTCTGTCCCCTCCTGCGGGGGCGGCGTTCTTATGCTCCGCCGCCTTCTTCTGCATCTGCCTCACGTCCTCCATGGTGAGCCCCAGCCTGTCCAGGAGCTTCTTCGTGGCCTCGTAGGACTCGGGGTGGACGCTGGTGGCGTCCAGGGGATTGTCCCCGTCCAGGATGCGCATGAAGCCCGCGCACTGTTCAAAGGCCTTGGGCCCCAGCTTTGCCACCTTCAAAAGCTGCCTCCTGTCGGTGAAGCGCCCGTTGGCCTCCCTGTAATCTACGATATTCCGTGCAATAGTCTTGTTGATGCCGGATACATATTCCATCAGGGGGGCAGATGCCGTGTTCAGATCCACGCCCACCTTGTTCACGCTGTCCTCCACCACGCCGCTCAGGGCATCGCTCAGCTTCTTCTGGTTCATGTCGTGCTGGTACTGCCCTACGCCGATGGACTTGGGGTCTATCTTCACCAGCTCCGCCAGGGGATCCTGGAGCCTGCGGGCGATGGAGGCCGCGCTCCTCTGGCCCACGTCGAAGTTGGGGAATTCCTCCGTGGCCAGCTTGCTGGCGGAATACACGCTGGCTCCGGCCTCGTTCACGATCACATACTGCACCGGACGGTCCAGCTCCTTCAGCAGGTCCACGATGATCTGCTCGGATTCCCTGGAGGCCGTGCCGTTGCCCACGGAGATCAGGTCCACATGGTACTTTGCGATGAGCTTCTTCAGCTCCCGCTTGGACTCTTCCACCTTGTTCTGGGGCGCGGTGGGATATATCACTTTCGTGTCCAGCACCTTGCCCGTGGCGTCCACCACCGCCAGCTTGCAGCCGGTGCGGAAGGCGGGATCCCAGCCCAGCACCACCTTCCCGGCAATGGGGGGCTGCAGGAGGAGCTGCTCCAGGTTCTTGCCGAACACGGTGATGGCGCCGTCCTCCGCCTTCTCCGTGAGGTCGTTTCGAATCTCCCGCTCGATGGCAGGGGCGATCAGCCTCCCGTAGCTGTCCGCGATGGCCTCTGTCAGCAGGGGCGTGGTATACGGATTCTCCCGGGTGAGGATCTGCTTGGCCAGGTATCGCAGGATGCGTTCCTCCGGGGCATTGACTTTCACGGTCAACACCTTCTCCGCCTCCCCGCGGTTCAGGGCCAGCACCCTGTGCCCCGCCACCTTCCGCACGGGCTCCTCGTAGCTGTAGTACATCTCATACACGCTGGCGGCTTTCTCGTCCTTGGCCGTGCTGGTGATGACGCCCTCCTCCACGGTGGCCTCCCGGATGTAGCTGCGGTAGTCCGCATTGTCGGAAATGGCCTCTGCGATGATGTCCTTCGCGCCCTGGATGGCCTCCTGGACCGTCTTCACTTTTCTTTCCTCCTCTATGTCCTCCCCGGTGACGTATTTCGCCGCCTCGCTCTCCACGGGCTCCGCCGCCTCCTGGGCCAGGATGTACTCCGCCAGGCCGTCCAGCCCTTTGGCCTTGGCCACGCTGGCTTTTGTCTTGCGCTTGGGGCGGTAGGGCCGGTAGAGGTCTTCCACCACCACCAGGGTCTGGGCCGCCAGAATCTTCTCCCGAAGCTCCTCCGTCAGCTTCCCCTGCTCTTCGATGCTGCCCAGGACCTGCTCCTTCTTCTCTTCCAGGTTGCGCAGATAGAGCAGCCTCTCGTGGAGGTCACGGAGCTGCTCGTCGTTCAGGGAGCCTGTGGCCTCCTTCCTGTATCGGGAAATGAAGGGGATGGTGCAGCCCTCGTCTATGAGCTTCACCGCGGCTTCCACCTGCCACTTCTCCACCTTTAGCTCTTCTTTGATCGTCTGAAAAATGTCCATAGTGAACCTTGCCTTTCTTTCTCTTGTCTGCAACAGCCTTTTTATTATACTGGAAAAGGAAGGAAACTGCAAGACACCAAAAAAGAGCGCCCCCTTATGGCTCTTGGCGCTTCAAATGCTCCTCTATATAACGTAATGCCGATATTTTATATGTTTTTTTGAACATATTATAAAAATTGCTGTAATGGGCATAGCCCACCATTTCCGCCACCTCGTTCACCGTATGCCTTCCCTCCCTCAACAGGATGGCCGCCATTTTCATCCGTTCATTGATGATGAACTGTCCGATGGAGATGCTCTTCTCCCTCCGGAAGATCCGGTTCAGATACACCGGGTGGAAGTGGAAATGGCTCGCGATGCTCTCCACATTCAGCTCAAAGTCGGAGAGATTCCGAATCACATACCCGGCAATCTCTTCCACGACCTGACCGGGCTCCGGCCTCATGCCTGCGCTCTCCTGATTTTTCTGCTCTTTTTCCTTCAGGGTGTACTTTCCGTATTCAATATACAGCCGCTCTTCCTTCTGACTTCTGATGCGCTCCACCACACGGCGGATTGTAGCCCCGATATCCTCATATTTCGCTGGGGTCAGTATATAATCCTGACATCGTAAGCCGATCGCCTCCTGGGCATAAGAGAACTCCGCATGGCAGGTCAGGAAAATGCATTCTATCTCCCTTCCCTGTCCCCTTATCCACCGCAACAGGGCCAGCCCGTTTTCCCGGGGCATCTCAATGTCACAGAGCATAATGTCGATGTCGTGGCCCTGAATGATCTCCTTCGCCGAGCAGGCGTCATAGGCCACGCAGACAGTGTCGATTCCATACTCTGCCCAGGCGATCTCCGCTTTCATCGTATCCGCTACCACCACTTCATCATTCACGATCAACAGCGTCATCTAGGTTTCCTCCAGATTATACGGAAAGGTAAGCGTAATGCAGGTTCCTTCTCCTTCTTCCGACGAGAGGCTGATGTCCGCCTCGTCCCCATAAAAATATTTCAGCCTTTTTAAAGAATTGGCAAAGCCCACATGGCTTCCATTCTGCCGCTTCTCTCTCATGGAAGCGTCCAGCTCCTTCAGGGTCTCTTCCGGGATGCCCTGGCCGTCATCCATAATCATGAACTGGACATGCCTCCCCTGGTACTGCCCTATGATCGTGATATGCGTCACCGTCCCCTTCCTCACCACATGCCTCACGATATTCTCCACGAAATTGTGGAGGAGCAGCGGCGGCAGACGGACGAACTGAAGCTCCGGGTCATACTCATATTCGATTTCTATGCTGTCGGGATAATTGATTCTCGCCATCCTGATATAGCCCTCTATCAGCTGCTGCTCCCGCCCGAACAGCTCCAGGCTCTTGCCGCTGCGGAACAGATTGCGGAAATATCCTGACAGATACAGGATGACATCCTGGATGGCGGCATTCTCCTGCCTCTTGGCCAGCGCGTACAGCAGCTGGAAGATATTCAGCAGGAAATGAGGGCGTATCTGCAGCTGCAGGTTTTCCAGCTCCATCCTCTCCCTTTCCAGCTCTCTTTCATAGCTTTCTATTTTTAACGCCCGGATATGCTCCGTCATCCGGTTGAACTGCAGAAAAGAATATTCGTACTCCACAGAGGCGGAGCTGCCTACGATTCTGTAATCAATATCGCCCTCCTCCACCTTTTTCAGCGCCGCGTTCAGGACATTCAGGGGGCTCACCAGCAAACGGTATACTGCCAGATACAGGACGAAAAAGAAAGCGATCATAGTGATGGCCGTTCCGGCGATCAGGTAGGCGTTCGCGTCCAATATCTTTCCCAGGATTTCGTTTTCCCTCAGATACACATTCAGGGAAAAGCCTCCGTCACGGCTTTCTCCGGTCACGCACAGCCAGCCCTTCTTCTCTTCCCCCGGCCCCTCCGAAAAGGTCACATAACTGCTCTCGTACTGGATATCGCCCTCCAGCTGCTCTCTGGCCTGTTCTAAGCCGATCCAGCCTCCATAGGTGACCTCCCTCACTTCAGCCCAAAGGCACAGCGCTTCCCCGTCCCCGACCTTCTTTAGATGCCATCCCCGCTCCCAGTCCTCCTGTACCCAGCCTTTTTCCGTTTTAACGCCATCCGTGTGCCATAGCAGGACATCTTCCCTGTCCTTCACGATGTAGAAATAGGCGTCCATGCCATCGGTATAGTCTATGAGCTTCTGGATTTCCCAGTAGAACCGGGTGCGGTATAAATGGTAATAGTCCTCATCGTCCTCCCGCAGCATGGCGATCCCGCTGCCGTTCTCGCTCCTCATATGTCTCAGCAGATAATCCGCCGTTGCCATCCGGTTCTCCAGAAACGTGATATAGCTTTGGATGACGCTGTTTACCGACTGGTCTATGGTTTCCCGCATGCTCTTCATGACATAATTGTTCAGGATGACCGCCAGCAGGTTCACCGGCACCAGCAAAAGCAGCATCAGCAATAACAGCCTGGTGGTTATCTTCCCGGAAAATTCCCGCAGCCTCCCTGTTCTTCCGATTCCATTCATTCCTTGACCCCGCCCAGGGTGATTCCCTTCACAAAATATTTCTGGAAAAAAGGATACAGAGCCATGACTGGCACCACTCCTATGACCGCAATGGCCATCCGGACCGTATTGCCCGGGAAGAACACCTTTCCCATGTTGATCTCGGAGGTGGACTTTTTCAGCAGCTCGATATTGGTGTTCAGGTTATTCAGGACATTCTGCAGGGTATAGTATTTACTGCCGTTGCGCCCGGTCAGGAAATAGAACCCGTTGGTCCAGTTGTTCCAGTACCCCAATCCCACCAGCATCCCAATCGTAGCCACAATCGGCTGGCTCAGGGGCATGACGATCCTGAAATATATCCCGAATTCACTGGCCCCGTCCAGCCTCGCGGCCTCTGTCAGGCTGGCGGGAATGCTGCTCCTGAAGTAATTCCGCACCAGGATGACATTGAATGCCCCCATCAGCCCCGGCACCACCTGGGCCCAGAAGGTGTCCTTCAGGTGATAGAATTTCACAAAGCTGTAGTAATAGGAGACCAGCCCGCCGTTGAAAAGCATCGTGAACAGCAGGATAAAGCTGATCATCCGCATCCCGGGCACGTCCGTCTGGCTGGTGGCATATGCGAACAGGGTGGTCATGGCAAGGCTCATGGCCACTCCCACCGCCGTGACCGCCAGGGACATGAGATAGGACCTTCCTATCATCCCCCATTTCACGGCAATGTATTTATAGGCCTCCAGGCTCCATTCCTTCGGGAAATAGGAATATCCGTTGGTGACGGCCCATGACTCATTTGTGAAAGAAGCGATGAACAGCAGGGCAAAGGGCAGCACGGCCAGGAGCGAGAACAGGCCGCAGACAAAATGGGCCAGCGTCTGCGTGATTATGAATTCTCTTGTCTTCATTCTTACACACACCTCCATGCCCGCGCATGCTCTGCGCGGACGAATCCATCTTTTACAGTTCTAGTACAGCGCGGAGTCCGGCTCATGCTTTCTGATTGCCGCGTTGGTCAGCACGATCATGACGAAGCCCACCACAGACTGGTACACGCTGGCAGCGCTGGACATGCCGTAATCCGCGTTCTGCAGCAGGGCCTGGTACACATACACGTCCAGCGTCCTGGTCACCGGATACAGGATTCCGCTGTTCCTGGGCACCTGGTAGAAGAGGCCGAAATCCGAACGGAAGATGCCTCCCACCGCCAGAATGGCCAGAGTGATGATCGTAGGCTTCAGCAGGGGCAGCGTGATATAGCGGATCTGCTTCCATTTGCCGGCGCCGTCGATGCGGGCTGCCTCGAAATAGTCGGAACTGATGCCCACGATGCTGGACAGGTAGACAATCATGCTGTATCCGATTCCCTTCCAGACATTGAAGAACAACAGAAGGAAGGGCCAGTATTTCGGCTCCTGATACCAGATTATCCCTTCCAGGCCCAGGGGCTTTAAGATGGAATTGTTGACCAGGCCGGTATCTGCCGCGAAATAGGCATAGACCAGGTAGCTCACGATGACCCAGCTGATCAGATACGGCAGCAGCAGCAGGCTCTGGTACAGTTTCTTTACACGTCGGCTGCATATCTCATTGATCAGGATGGCCACAAAGATTGCGAGGATCGTCCCCACGATATGGAACAGGACATTGTATCCCACCGTATTCCGCAGTATTTCCCACCCTGCGCTGGAAGAGAACAGGAAACTGAAATTGTCGAAGCCGCACCAGGGGCTTCCCAGTATCCCCTTTTGGAAATTCATGTTCTTAAAGGCAATGAGAATCCCGAACATAGGGATATAATTGTTCAGGAGCAGATAGAGAAGGCCCGGCAGGACCATGATGTAAAAGGGGACCATCCTCCTCCACCTGTTCCTGCGGCGCTTTCTGCCCCCCGCAGCGGAAACCATAGCATTTCTCAAATTCACACAACCTCCTTTTTCATCTTGCAAAGGAAAGGGATGCCACAGCGTTCCTCCCGTCCATAGCATCCCCACCTCACCGTATTTCCGCCTATTTCTGCATGGCAAGCCATTCATCGAACTGCCGCTGGTTCTCTTCTATGATTTTGTCTATGCCGGCCTTCTTCAGCGCTTCCCGGAATTCCGGCAGGATGACGTCCGGATTCACGGTTCCGTAGGCAATGCTGTTCTCGTATTGCTCCCTGACCGCGTCCACCGCCGCTATTTCCGTGGATACGCTGTCCTTCACGAAGACATATCCCATGGCAGGGGATTTCCTGCTGTCCGGAATCCCGGCATCGCTTTCCCTGTATTTCTTGTTGGCATAAATATCAATGGTCTCACCTACAATCGGCCAGGAGAATCTGTCGCCGTATACGCCCATCCCCTGGTAATAGGGAAGCGCGCTGGGATTTTCGGAAAGGTACTTGATTCTCTTCTGTATCTTGCCGTCAATCTCCATCTCTTCTATCACCTCATAGTCCCGTCCCTCTATGCCGAACTGGAGCAGCCATGCCGCTTCGTCATGCTTATAGATATAGTTCAGGGCCTCCATGGCCTTCTGCGGATTTCCGGATGTGACCGGAATGCTCCAGAGGATGTTTCCAAGGATATCGCTGGTGATATACATGGGAATCCTGTTATAGGTATAAGTCTTCACCTGGATTGCGGACGTGCTGGCATCATAGGCAGCGTTCTGCTCGCCAAGCCAGTAGAAGATGCCCAGGGAGTCGCCGGCAGGCACATGGTCCAGAGCGCTGCCCGTGTCGGTGGCGGCATCCTTGGAGATAAATCCCTTCTGTGCCCAGTCATACATGCATTTGGCGTATTCCTCATAAGCTTCTGTCTCGTAAAGGTTCTCAATCGTCGTATTGTCAAATCCGTCACGCAATATCAGCACACCTGTGGAGGGGCTGCCGCCGCACAGGAGGTCGTATTCAAAAAAGCTGCGCATGGTCAGGGTCTTCTGCCCATTGATGGATGCCGGATAGAATCCCTCTCTTTCCCCCGCCTTTACCGTGGCCATCATTTCCTCCAGCTCCTGCAGGGAATAGCTTTTTCCCGGTTCTCCCGCCTCATAGCCGTACTTGTCCAGCAGGTCCCCATTGGCATAGAAGCCATAACCGTCGCCCAGCAGCCACGCGTTCGGCACGCCGTACAGCAAGCCGTTGTAGTAGCCGCCCTTTATGCTGTCGCCGCAGTCCTCCACGATATCCGCGCCGTATTCCGCAACCAGCTCATCCATGGGCTGTATGACGCCGTCCTTCACCTTGCCGCCGACGCCGCCTCCGACCGTCAGGCAGATGTCCACCTGGGTCCCCGTGGATACGTCCAAGGTGACCTGGTTGGCCCAGTCCGCACAGGGATACAGCGTCACATGGACGCCTATGTCCCTCTCCATCATCTCGTTCAGCGCATCTTCCACCTCCTGCAGTCCCTCCGGCGCTTCTCCCGGCCACAGCCATATGACCTCCACCGGCTCGCCCTCAGTCTCCTCGCCCTTATCATCGGCCTCCCCGCTCCGGCTATCAGCCTTCTCCTCCTGCACTTCGGAATTACCTCCGGACGGCGCTTCTTCCTGTACATCCTTCCGATCTCCGCATCCCATGAGCGCAGTGGCCAGGAAAGTCATCCCTAACAGAATTGCCGTAATTCGTTTCTTCATCCCTTGTCCTCCTCATTTGGTTGTTTCTGATAATTCGCAACTATATTTTATTGTTTTTTTATTCAATATGCCATTGCGAATTCAAACCTGAAGCTTACGATTTGGAACCTTATGCCTTCTGTTCCCCTTCTATGGCTCCGCTGGCCCTCCCTGTACCTCAATCAAATCAATGGCGAAGGGCTGGCCCTCGTATCCTTTCAGCATGACGCAGTGTCGGCCGTCCCCGGGCAGCCCCAGCGCTTCATATACCATGCCAGAGGGCTCCGGCCTTTCTGCGCATAAATCCGCCGTGCCGTACAGGAAGCCGTCCACCCAGATTTCCATATTGCCAAGCCCCGGCATCCTGGGCGCGAAAATCCGGAAGCCGTCTCCCCGGATATTCCACTTCGCGCACTGCCCGCCCGAGCCGATGTAGCCCCGCTCCGTCAAGAATCCCGCCTCCCGGGAAGGCTGCCAGGAGATATGCTGCATGGCCGCCAACAGAGCATCCTCCGCGCCATACCGCAGGGCATAGCGTCCCGGAACTCCGTCTACCTCAAAGCATGAGCAGGTCAGGACAGAATATTCATGGGCGCACACAGCCAAAGGCCTGGCCTCCGTATCCGCCTCCCCGTCCCACACGGTATTTCCGTTTACCCGGACGGAAACCTTTCTGCCGGAAAGGACGGCTTCCAGAGCCTTCGGTGCTTCCGGGACCGTCCCACAGGCGAGGGGCTCTGTCCCTCCCCTGCTGTCACGGGCAAGAATCCTGTATCCTCCGCCCTCTCCCAGTTCCAGGCTCAGGGAAGAAGAGAACGTCTCGTCGGAAGCTACGGCCAGCGCCTTGTGGTCGTCCGGTCCCAGTATCCCTCCGTAGCGCAGGAATACCTCGATCGTTCCCGTAAAGTCCATCTCCATTTTCAGCCTGTAGTCGCCGTAAGCCGCAAGAATCGGGGCAATGGACTTTCCCACATGCCCGGATATGGTGAATCCGTCATGAAAGGGCCTGTCCAGAGGCAGCGTCGCCACCGAAAGCGTCCCATGATCCCTCTCATCCTTGGAAGCATACATGACTACAAATCTATCATCATCCACGAACCCCTGTATGGTCTGTCCCCAGATTCCCGCGTGCTCATGGGCCAGAGGCCTGGCATGCCAGATGCTGCCTTCCTGAATCATGCTCCAGGCCGAAGGATGTTCCGCCCGCTCCAGATCCGCCGCGAACATCACCTGATAATTGCGGTTTGCGGCCACCGAGGTGGCCGGAGCATATACCCTGCCGTCTCCCGGCGCCATGCAGAAGCAGAATTCCAGCAGGGCCGGATAATACCCCGGTCTGTCCCCGGAGAGAATCAGCCTGGGCACAGACCATTCGCCTTCCGGAGAGGGAGCCGTCATGCATGCCAGCCCCCACCCGTAGTAATCTCCGGAATCCTGCAGCACAAAGGCGATCCAGTCTTTCTCCCGCTTAAAGACGGAGGATGCGTATCCCCTGTTGAAACGTCCCAGGTGGCGGTTGTCCTTCCTCAGCGAATTGCTCCAGAACGGCTTTTCAAGCTTATGGAACGGGCCCTCGGGGTTTTCCGCCCACGCCAGCGCAGCCCCGCTGTCCGTTCCCAGCCAGCCCTCGTCGCGATCGATATGTCTGGCTCCCCAGTCGTAAGTCAGCCAGTACCTGTCCGCTTCCCCGTCATATGTCATCACCACATCCGGAAATCCCATCCTCGTGTCCTCAAGCCCGGGAAACCGGCAGTCAAAGTCCGGAAATCCAGGCCCCAGGCACTCCCAGCTCTTCCCCTTGTCTGCAGAGCGATAGATGAGGAAATGGGATTGCACCTCCGGCGCTTCCCCGGACCACACATAGCCGTAGGGGTACAGCCCTGCGTAGTAATACCACCACCCCGTCTTCGGATCCCGGAATATGGATCCGTTCACCGCCCATTCATAGGGCGCTTCGGATACATGCACCGTTTCCCCGAGTTTCTCGAAGGCATCAAAGGACGGATCCCCCAATACAGGATGCCTGAGCCATGCCTCCCGTCTTTCCATTTTCGCATAGTCCATACCATTTTCCTCCATTTCAAAAAGTATTTATCACAATCAGTGCGGCAATGCTGACTACAATGCCAACCGCGCTCTTCCTGCTGATTGGCTCCTTATAGAAGATTGCCGCAACCAACGCCGAGATTATCGTGCTGCCTCCGTTCACCAGCGAGAACAGGATGACCGCGGGAACGACCGCGGAAGCCTCTGTAGCCAGATAATTGATGACAAACAGCACCGTGGACACTGCCGCGCCGTATGCGAACAGCTCCTTTGTCATGATTTTCTCCGGTCTGCCGCCCGCTCTCCTGATATCGAAACAGCAGAATATGCCCAATAAGAGAAAGGCCGTCCCGAACGCCAGAAACGAAAATACGGACACCTCGCCCTCCGGCACATAAAGCGCGTAAAATTTCTGGGACAGCATGACGGTTCCGTTGGCGAGAAACGAGCCCAGCAGATACAGCAGGCTCTTCACGGAAAAGCCTTTGTAGATCTGTTTGGAGCAATCCACCAGCAGATACGCGGCATAAATCAGCCCGGCGATTCCGAAGCACTGCCATACGCTCAGCGGTTCCCCGAACAGGAAAATGCCCGCCACGGAGGGAATGATCAGTCCGGCCGAGCCGAACAGCGTAGACAGCAGCAGCGTCCCGTTCTTCAGCGCCATCAGGCCGCACAGTGTGCTGCTGAACAGGGCAATTCCCCCCACTGCCGAAATCCCCGCGGCCTCACCCAGCCCCCTATAGCCTCCGGGCAGGAGCGCTGCCGCCAGCAGGGTACATAGCAGATACTGATACGCCGTGCTTGTCAGCAGCTGCGTCCGACCGCCGATGCAGATGCTCATCCGTTTTGTATAAATGCTCTGAATGACTTTACAGAACAGAATCACCCCAAGAATCCATGCCGCCTTCATACTCATCTCCTCCGGGCCCCTTCCTTTCCACGCGCTACGCCCCAGCGGCCACGCTGACGCACAGCACTGTATCCCTTGCCAGCACTCCGGGCAGCGGACATTCTTCCCAGACCCGCTCCCCGTCTGTCACCCTGCATCCCGCCACCCTATAATCTCCCAGCTCCAGTTCTATCGGGACATCCTCCCCGGAGATATTGGAAATCATGATGCAGCCGGTTCCCTCTCCCAGAGCAGCCACCGCATACACGTTCTCCGCGTCGCATTGCAGTTTTACCTGATCCCCGCAGAGACAGAGCTGCTGAAAGCCTACAAATGCGTAATATGCCTGGAACGGCTGTGCCGTCAGGGGATGGAACAGCCCTCCGTAGAATTCCACCCCGAAACGCGCGTCATAGAACATGGCACTGTCCAGAGAAGAATCCTGCATCCCCAAAAGCATGGCAGCTGTCAGGGCGGCATGTCGGGCCGTGCCCCGCTGCCGGGGTTCACAGTTCCATTCGTTGCAGATATGTTCCGTAGACGCAAATCCCTCTTCATCCAGACGCCTCCTGGCATATGCGGCAAAGAACAGCGTGGCGGCCACATCTCCATAGCTGTGCCAGGAGAAGAAGTCCAGCGGGCATCGGTTGGCCTTCACATAAGAGAGGAACCCGTCAAAGAACTCCAGGAAGTATTCCGTCCTGCCCGAAGACTTTGCCTCATCCACCGCTTTCCCGGCATCCATCGCCGCATAGAAGCCGCAGCTGCCATATCCGCCAATCTTCAGATGGGGGAATCTCTCCTTCAGATACCTGGACGCCACGCCGTACAGTTGGTAGAATTCTTCCTTTGTCCCTCTCCACATCTGGTTTTCCATGACATCCTCATAGTTGTCCGGCTCATTCCAGATTTCCCAGTAGCGGATTCCATAGTGAAAGCCGTCCGCCCAGCCCTGGGTATAATGGCGTATCACCCCTTCACAGATTCTCGCCCATTTCAGACAGTCCCTGGGAGGGGCAAGCCTGTAGGCCTTCGCCAGACATTCGTTCTCAATGGAGACGCCCAGCCGGAAGAACGGCTCCGTCCCACTCTCCACAAGTGCGGTAATGAGCATATCTGTAAATGTAAAATCATACGATGCGGGATTCTCCGAATCCGCGTCAAAATCCCGGAACAAATTCGGAATATCCACATACCTCCCGCCTCCCAGGAATCCTCCCACATCATGCAGCCGGGAATACGGGATTCCGGCCTCCGTGAGAAAGTGGAACATCCCGAAGTCAGTTCCGCAAAACGGGGGCTGGCCGACTCCATGGAGCGGTTTCATCTTCCCCTTTTTTACATCAAAGTCCACTCTGATTTCTGCCATTTTGCACACCTCCATGCCCAGATTTTATAATTTTTCTGCCCTGAATGCCATCCTGAAATCAAACCTGCGGATTATGAATTTAAACTTTCCATCTTTTTTGCCTGTTTTTTCTTTTACGATTAAAAAATGGTGGAAAAAAATAGGAATTGTTGCTATAATAGACTTTAGACCATAAAATCCTATGGTAGACCTTACAGAAAGGAACCTGATTCATGGACAATAATCAGAACGGAAGCAATTGGAACGGCCATAACGGACAGCGGGACAGGTGGAACAGCTCATCCTCCGACAGCAGCTATTACAACCAGCCCACCCACAGGCCCTACGGGCAGGCCTTCTCCGTCGCGTCGGCGGTATGCGGCCTCCTGTCCATGACCACCAGCTGCACGATCGTGCTGTCCCTGCCTTTGGGGGCGCTGGGCATCCTTTTCGCCTTCCTGGCCCACCGCTCCAAGAAGAAGATGAACTCCACCTGCGGCACGGGCCTCATCCTCTCCTGCGTGGGACTGACCACCGCGGTGTCCATGATCGTCTATTCCTTTGTCATGCTGCCCTCGCTGATGCAGAACGATACGTTCCGCAATCAGGTCAATGCGGTGTCGCAGCGGCTCTACGGCATGGACTTCGATGAATTCATGGAGGGCGCTTACGGCTATTCTTTTGATGATTGATTTTTTATTTTAGGAGGTTTTTGTCATGATGTTATCACCGGTCAGCGATATGGGATATTCTTATTACGGCAATGTCCAGGCGGGTTATCGCCCGGGGCAGGGTTTCGAGTCTGCGGATGGCAGAACCGCCATCGGAGGGGAGGGCCAGGGCAGGACAGCGATTGACGGCCTTAATCTCCCCGGGGATAAGGCGGAGGAGAAGAAGGGCAGATACGGCTTCGAAGATCCCGCGGAGGAATGCCAGACCTGCAAGGAGCGCAAGTACAAGGACGGCTCCGACGAGATGGTCTCCTTCAAGACCGCGCAGCATATCTCCCCGGAGAGCGCGGCTTCGGCTGTGCGGGCCCACGAGCAGGAGCATGTGTCCAACGCGTACAAGAAAGCCGCCATGAAGGACGGCAAGGTGGTCTCCGCCTCGGTGTCCATCCACACGGGGGTCTGTCCGGAGTGCGGCCGCACCTATGTATCCGGCGGCACTACCCACACCCAGATCAAATATTATAATGAAGACAATCCCTACCAACAGGATCTCAAGAGCGCGGACAGGGTGAAATATGCGGGCATGAACCTTGACTACGCGGTGTAGTCGTCCCGCCCACTGATTTCCCATATGGAGGAAAAGGCTCGACACATGAAACAGTACAAGAAAAACTATGAACTGAAGAACGCGGCAAGGGACAGGCTGGAGGGCAAGTACAAGGGCGCCATATCGATCATGTTCCTGAGCTTCGTGATATCCTGGTTCGCGCGGCTGATCGTCAATTCCGTGGCCAACAGCACCATGCGTTCCGTCTATGCCATGAGCGGTTCCGTCAGCGCGGCCCGGGCGGTGACCATCGTCTTCGATGTGGTGCTCCTGGCCGCCAACATCCTCTTAGGCGTCATGAACGCGGGGATAGCCCTCTATTTCCTGAACATTGCCTGCGGACAGCAGCCCTTCACCAGGGATTTGTTCTACGGGTTCAAAAACGATTCGAAGAAAGCCCTCGTGGTCTCCGCCGCCGTCACGCTGTGCAACACGGTGTGCCTGGGGCCGGGGCAGTACCTGTCCCAGAATTTCCTGAATACCAGGGATGCCAAGTGGGTGCTGCCGGCGCTGCTGGCCACGGCAGTTGGGCTGTGCGTCTACGTCCCCATCTCCTTAGGGATAGCCATGTCCTTCTTCCTGATGCTGGATTTCCCCGAGAAGTCCGGGAAGGAGACCCTGAAGCTGTGCTGGCGCCTCATGAAGGGGAACCGGAAGCGCCTGTTCCTGCTGGAGCTGAGCTTCCTGCCTTTGATGCTTCTGTGCCTCCTAAGCTTCGGCATCGGTTTCCTGTGGCTGGAGCCTTTCATGCAGATGACCTACACTTATTTCTTTCTCGATTTGATGAATCCCGCGTAAAAAGCCGGATGCTCTGCTGTGGCAGCAAAGCATCCGACTTTCTTTATGGCCCTATTCCATGGTTTATTCCATTGTTGCGTCTTCCATTTCACTGCTGCTTCTGCGTGACGCTGATCCACTTCAGATACCCGTTGATGAACAGATCCAGCCCACCGTCCAGCACCGCGTCCGTGTTGCCTGTCTCCACGTCCGTCCGCAGGTCCTTCACCATCTTGTACGGCTGCAGCACGTAGGATCGGATCTGGTTCCCCCAGCCGATGTCCTTCACCTCGCCCCGGATATCGGAGAGCTTCTCCACATTGGCCTCCTGCTTTAAGAGGAACAGCTTGGCCTTCAGCATCTGCATGGCCTTGTCCTTGTTCTGGAACTGGCTGCGCTCGTTCTGGCACTGCACCACTGTCCCCGTGGGGATGTGGGTGATGCGGATGGCGGAGGAGGTCTTGTTGATATGCTGCCCGCCTGCGCCGCTGCTTCGGTAGGTATCGATACGCAGGTCTTTCTCGTCAATCTCTACGTCCAAATCTTCCTCGATGTCCGGCATCACGTCCAGGGACACGAAAGAGGTCTGGCGCTTGCCCTGAGCGTTGAAGGGGGAAATCCGCACCAGCCTGTGGACGCCCTTCTCGGATTTCAGATAGCCGTAGGCATTGGTGCCGTTAACCTGGAAAGTCACCGACTTGATGCCCGCCTCGTCCCCGTCCAGGAAGTCCAGCACTTCCAGATTGAAGCCCTTGCGCTCCGCCCATCTGGTGTACATGCGGTAGAGCATGCTGCACCAGTCGCAGCTCTCTGTGCCGCCTGCGCCCGCGTTGAGCTTCAGGATGGCATTGTTGGCATCGTACTCGCCGGAGAGCAGGGTGCCGATGCGCAGCTCCTCGAACTGCGCGATGAACTCGTCCAGTTCGCTGCGGATGTCGGGAATCAGGGAGGCGTCGTTCTCCTCGTATCCCATCTCGATGAGGGTCAGGATGTCCTCATACTGGCCGGAGAGCTTGTTGCAGCCCTCCACGGTGCCCTTTAAGTCTTTCAGGTCCTTCATTTTCTTGTTGGAGCTGTCGGGGTCGTCCCAGAAGCCCGGGGCTTCCATCTCCCGCTCCAGTTCTTCGATCCGCTTCACCTTGTTAGCGAGGTCAAAGTGAATCCCTCACTTCCGCTAATGGAGTTTCGTAGGACTGTAGTTCTGTCTTCATCTGATCTAATTCTACCACTTAACGTCACCTTCTTTCTGTAAAATCATTTTGTCGAACCTTTTGCCGCAGTTTATCCGGCATTTTCTTTTTTTGCTTCAACGGGAAATTCGATTCCCAGTATTTCCATCAAATTCCGGTATGCTTCCATCTCCGTGCTGCCTCTCTGGGCTTCTTTAATTAAGAATCTCTGCATCTCTTCCTTCGTCATCGATTCCATTCTGCCTCCTTTTCCGCATTCATTGTACCATCTTTCGTATACTATGAAACGCTCTCTTGTGCAGCATCCCGTCCGGCTTATTCCGCTTTTTCTTCCCTCGGCTTCGCGTCCACGATTCTTCTGATCAATTCCAGAATCTCATGCTCCGTATGGCCTTTTTCATCGCACCACTCAATGACTTCTTTGATTTCTTTCATCTACATATCATTTCCTTCCGCAGCACTGCTTGTACTTCTTGCCGCTGCCGCAGGGGCAGGGATCGTTGGGATAGACCTTGGCATTGGCACGCTTGGCAGGGGCCTTGGCCAGGGAATCGTCCTTGTTGGTGCCGGTGACCTTGGCCACCTGCTCCCGCTCCACCTTCTGCTCCACCTTGATGTGCAGCAGCATCCGGACGGTCTCCTCCTTGATGTTCTGGGTCATCTCATCGAACATGTCGTAGCCGCTCATCTTGTACTCCACCAGGGGATCCCTCTGGCCGTAGGCCTGGAGGCCGATTCCCTGCCGCAGCTGCTCCATGTCGTCGATGTGGTCCATCCACTTCCTGTCTATGACCTTCAGCAGAATGACCCGCTCCAGCTCTCTGATGGCCTCCGCGTTGGGGAACTCCGCCTCCTTGCTCTCATAGAGCTTCACGGCCTCCTCCTTGAGCTGCTGCTTTAAGCTGTTCTTCTTAGGCTTGGCCACCCGCTCCGCCGTGACGGGCTCCAGGGGGATGGTGGGGATCAGCAGGGTGTTGAGCTCGCCGAAGTTCCACTCCTCCACAGGCGCGTCGTCATTGATGCTGGTGTCCACGCAGTTCTCCACGATATCTGTAATCATCTTGTAGATGAAGTCCCGCATGCTCTCGCCGTTCAGCACCCGCAGGCGCTCGTCATAGATGATTTCCCGCTGCTCGCTCATGACCCTGTCGTACTCCAGCAGATTCTTTCGGATGCCGAAGTTGTTGTTCTCTATCTTCTTCTGGGCGGACTCGATGGCATTGGTCAGGGCGCTGTGCTCGATTTCCTGCCCCTCGGGCACGCCCAGCCTGTTGAACATGTTGATCAGCCGCTCAGAGCCGAACAGCCGCATCAGGTCATCCTCCAGGGAAATGTAGAACTTCGACTCGCCGGGGTCTCCCTGACGGCCGGAACGTCCCCGGAGCTGATTGTCGATACGCCGGGACTCATGTCGCTCCGTACCCACGATCTTCAGGCCGCCCGCTGCCCTGGACTCCTCGTCCAGCTTGATGTCCGTACCGCGGCCCGCCATGTTGGTGGCGATGGTCACCGCACCGTGGACGCCGGCGTCCGCCACGATCTCCGCCTCCATCTCGTGGAACTTGGCGTTCAGAACCTTGTGCTGGATGCCCCGCCTGGTCAGCATCTTGCTCAGCTCCTCGCTGGCCTCGATGGTGATGGTGCCCACCAGCACGGGCTGGCCCTTGGCATGGGCCTCCTCCACCGCGTCCACGATGGCCTTCAGCTTCTCTGCCTTGGTCTTGTACACCGCGTCCTGTAAGTCCTTACGGATGACAGGCAGATTGGTGGGCACTTCCACCACGTCCATGCCGTATATCTCCCGGAACTCCTTTTCCTCCGTGAGGGCCGTACCGGTAGCGCCGCATTTCTTCTCGAACAGGTTAAAGAAATTCTGGAAGGTGATGGTGGCCAGGGTCTTGCTCTCCCGCTTCACCTTCACATGCTCCTTTGCCTCTATGGCCTGGTGCAGGCCGTCGGAATACCGCCGCCCGGGCATGATGCGCCCGGTGAACTGGTCCACGATCAGCACCTGGTCGTCCTTGACTACATAGTCCTGGTCGCGGAACATCAGGTTGTGGGCCCGCAGGGCCAGTATGATATTGTGCTGGATCTCCAGGTTCTCGGGATCCGCGTAGTTCTGGATATGGAAGAAATCCTCCACCTTCTTCACGCCGGCCGCGGTGAGGTTCACCACCTTGTCCTTCTCATTGACGATGAAGTCCCCGCTCTCCTCCTGGACCACGCCCATGATGGCGTCCATCTTGGTCAGCTCCTGCACGTCCGCGCCCCTCTGCATCCGGCGGGCCAGCAGGTCGCACATCTCATAAAGGGCGGTGGATTTGCCGCTCTGGCCGGAGATGATCAGAGGCGTCCTGGCCTCGTCGATCAGCACCGAGTCCACCTCGTCTATGATGCAGAAGTGCAGGCCCCGCAGGACAAGCTGCTCCTTGTAGATGACCATATTGTCGCGCAGGTAATCGAAGCCCAGCTCGTTGTTGGTCACATAGGTGATGTCGCACTGGTAGGCCTTCTGGCGCTCCTCGCTGGTCATGCTGTTGAGGATCATTCCCACGGACAGGCCCAGGAACTCATGCACCTGTCCCATCCACTCCGCGTCACGCTTCACCAGATAGTCGTTCACCGTCACCACATGGACGCCCTTGCCCTCCAGTGCATTGAGGTAGGCCGGGAGCAGGAATGTCTGGGTCTTTCCTTCACCGGTGCGCAGCTCTGCGATGCGACCCTGGTGCATGATGATGCCGCCGATCAGCTGTACTCTGTAATGCTCTGTCTTCAGCACCCTGGCCGTGGCCTCCCTGACGGTGGCGTAGGCCTCGGGAAGCAGGTCGTCCAAAGTCGCTCCCTCCGCCAGCCTCTTCTTGAATTCCGCAGTCTTGTTCCGCAGCTCCTCATCGGAGAGGGCCTGCATCTGGGGGCGCAGCCCTTCGATTTTCTCCACCAGGGGCATGATCCTCTTGATTTCCCTCTCACTGTGAGTGCCAAATACCTTATCGATTATCTTCACGGTTGTCCATACCTTTCTATGGCTTTGTATAAAAGCCCTGCCCTTTATTGTACCAGATTTGTCCAGGGGATTCAACACTTAGCTGACGGAAGATATGAATATTTCATCAATATTTTATGAACAGTCCCCGAACATCAGGATATATTTCTCGGGAAGCACGCCCATGGGCAGGTAGCAGCGCAAGGAATTTCCCTCTCTGTCCAAGCAGGATACCTCCACGCTGCCCTCCTGGAACAGGCTGTCGCTGTGGCAGGGACCGGAATAGTCCATAAGCGCCCACAGCTCCTCTATCAGCGCCCGGTCGGTAATCTCCAGCGCGGGCAGCAGCCCAAACTCCCTGTCCGGAGTGGCCTGGATGGTCTCTCCGAAGAGTTCGGCCTTCTCCTGCTCCTTCTGGTCCTCCTGGTCCCCGGCCAGCCCGTAATACTTCCTGGCAAGGTCTGTCATCTCCTCCGCCGTCATCTCCTCATAGTTTCCGGGCAGGCTTAAAAATATGGCAGTGATTTCCCCGGGATCCGGCGCCGCCGCCCATTCTCCGAGGCCTGCGTTCTCCAGGGCCTCCAGGGTATACTCCATGGTGTCGTAGATGCTTATCCTGACCATGGTGCTGATTTCCGCTCTGCCCCAAGCATTGAATTCCAGGCTGGCCAGCCGCCTTCCCTTACCCTGGAACGCGCCCTCCGGATTCTCCAGCACATCCCGGTTGTAGGCCTGAATAATCGTCCAAAAGGCCTCCGGCCCAAAATCCCTCAGGGAAAATATCTCTCCGTAGCCCTGGCGCTGGAGCTCGAACTTCTCACAGCGCTCCAGCATCTCCTGGCTGATGCAGAAAGCGTATTCCACATATTCCTCGTGGGAGAGCAGGGGCCAGAGCAAGTCCTTGTCCCGGCTGTCTATGCAGTATCTCCTATAATAGCTCCTGCCGCTTTTCAGGGTGACCCTGGTGGGCAAATTGATCCACACTCCCTGTGGCTCCTCTTCTATGGCCCGCTCCAGGTAGGCGTAGATGGCGTCCGTATCCTGGAAGCGCATCCTGAAAAGCGGGGAGTCCTGGAAATCGACCAAGGTATAGCGATTGCTGAACTCCCCTGTCCAGACCCCTATCTCCGCGATTTCCTCCTTGTCCGGCAGATAGTCGTCATAACCCATCCAGTCCCAGTTGAAAGCGAAGCTGATGAGCAGCGTCACGGCCAGCACAGCCGCCGTCTGGCGCTTATGGGTGAAGAATGCCTTGAAATCCATGCTGAATATGATGTTAAGCACCCCAAGGCAGAGCAGGGCGGAAAGGGTCAGGCCGAAGATTCCCCAGGCCAGCATCTGGCCGCCCACGAACAACTGGAACAGCATCCATCCGCACATGCCCGCCACGACTCCCGCCAGGATCCTCATCAGGGTCTTGGCCGCCCGGTTCTTCACCCCCTGCTCCGCCAGCTCGGAAGCCCTCCTGCGGTACAGCAGCCATGCTAAGCACCCCAGAGCCGCCGCCAGGACAAAATCCACTGCCAGCTTCCCCAGGAAGCTCCCCAGACCGCCCTCCGTCCCCATCCTCCAGTAGAGCAGAGCCGGGGCCGCGAAGAGGGGAGAGACATGGGACAGAGCGCTCCAGTTCCACATGTCGTAGAACCGGTCCATATAGGACAGGAAAAAGGCGTACAGGATTCCGACGGCGCATATGCCCCCCAGGCCCAGGATCGCCATGCTGACCAGGGTATTGAGGATATTGCCGCTCAGCATCACTGCCGTCAGCACCAGGCCGTAGACCAGCAGGAACACGGTGGCCAATGTGGCCAGGGTCAGGGCCGCGGCCCCGAAGAGCCGGCCCATGTGCTCCCCGCCTGCGCCCAGCTTTCCCAGAAAGCCTGCCGCCAGGGCCAGGGTGGGCAGGTAGAACACAATGAAGGGCAGGAACCAGAGCAGGAAGCCATTCAGGAAGCAGGACGCGAACAGGGCGTCCCGCTTCACGGGCAGGCTGTGGTAGGTATCCACCATGTTTTTATGGAAGACGAAGCGGAAGCCGAAGAGTCCCGTTATGACGGCCCCGGCAATGGCCACTATCCCTCCCGTCACGGCGGCATATTCCCGGAAAAAGGACACCGTCTCCCCAATCAGGTACTCCCTGCTGTCCATCCCACGGAAGCGGATTCCCTCTGCCGCCATCTCCTCGACGCCCGCCTGGTTGCTGCGCCAGATCAGCCATGCCACGGTCAGCATCAGAAAGCTCCCCAAGGCGGACAGGGCCAGCATCCAGATTTTATGCCTCAGGTCTTCCCTCATGACCTTAAAAAAGAAGTTCTTTGACGTCATATCCCTTCACCTCCGTTTCGCTGATGAATATCTCCTCCAGGGACAGGGGCAGCAGCTCGTAGAATACAGGCGCGGTTTCCTCCAGAAACCCGTTCACCTCCTGCCTGCTGCCCCTGACCGTAAAGGTATAGAGAGCCCCTCTGTTGTCCATGGTCAGGATTTCCATGCCCTCTTTGATCCGGCGCAGCATCTCCTCCTCTTTGATGACGCACTGCACCTTATGGAGGTTCAGCTTCATCTCGTCCAAGTCCCGCTCGAAGAGGATGCCGCCCCTGTGCAGGAGCCCTACGGACTCGCAGATGTCCTCCAGCTCCCGCAGGTTGTGGGAGGCGATCACCGGGGTCAGGCCCCTCTCCTCTATCTCCCTGACGAACAGGGCCTTCACCGCCTGGCGCATGACAGGATCCAGGCCGTCGAATGTCTCGTCGCAGAACAGATATTTCGTGTTCGCGCTGATCCCGCAGAGGATGGAGAGCTGCTTCTTCATCCCCTTGGAAAAAGTGTTCACCTTGCGGCCCTGATCCAGGCCGAATTTTCCCATGAGTTCCTGCCATTTGGCGCTGTCGAAGCCCGGGTAGTAGGTCCGGTACAGGCGCAGCATGTCCATGGGCGTACCGTTTCGGAAGAAATACTGGTCATCGGAGATATAGAAAATATTTGCCTTTCCGGCAGGATTGTCATAAATCTCCTCCCCGTCCACGATGACGCTGCCCCTGTCGGCTCTCAGGACGCCGCTGGCCAGCCGCATCAGGGTGGACTTCCCCGCGCCGTTGGTGCCGATCAGGCCGAACACATGGCCCTCATCTATGGCGGCGCTGACATCGTCTATGGCTTTCACATCGCCGAAGCGCTTGACTACGTTTTTAAATTCTATCATTTCACGCCCTCCTGTGCAGCTGCCGCTGCGCTTCCATCGGCATTGGATTCCCCGCCGCATTTTCCCTCCACGCCAGAACCGTTGCCATATATCTCCCGGATTCCTGCCATGAGCCGCTCCCCGGGAATCCCCGCCTCCCTGGCCTGCCCGGTGACCGCCCGCCATTCCTGCCAGATTCTGTTCTGCCTGCTCTCCCGCCATTCCTCCTGGACCGTCACGAAGCTCCCCCTGCCGGACACGGTGTAGAGATAGCCGTCCTGCTCCAACTGGGCATAGGCCCGCTGGACTGTGTTGGGGTTCACGGACAGCTCCATGGCCAGGCTGCGCACGCTGGGCATCCTGGTCAGCGGCTCCAGCCCGCCGTTCACGATCAGGCGCTCCAGCTTCTCCGCCATCTGCTCATAGAGGGGGCGCTTGTCCCGATAATCTAACAAAATCATCCGCTTTCCTTTCCTCTGCCATGTATAAGAACACGTACCGAAAATATTAAGTGTATCAACATCCTTAATACACTTATATCACATAAAAAGGACGCTGTCAAGCGTCAGCGCCCCTTTCCGTCAGACCTTTATGTACCCAGGCAGTCCTGTCCGTCCAGAACCGCCTCCACCAGCCTGTCCCCCTGGTATGTCATCTTCAGCGAGAAGAACCCGGCCCCTTCCTCCAGCAGGCGGAAGAATATCTTATCCCCCTCCCAGATGGGCAGCTCGCAGACTTCCCTCTTCTTCACCCACTCCAGCGTCCCCTCGCTGCATTCCGTCAGGGTGCCCTCATAGCCCGCCGCCGTGTAGAGGAACATGTACTCCGTCTCATAGGTGTCCGTAGCGAAGGTAATGACCCCCCGCAGCCTCCAGGAGGTCAGGGTCAGCCCCGTCTCTTCATACACCTCCCGCAGTAGGCACTCCTCCGGCGATTCCCCGGCCTCGAAATGGCCGCCCACGCCGATCCATTTGTCCTTGTTGATGTCCTTTTCCTTCTTTACCCGATGGAGCATCAGGTAGCTGTCCTCTGTCTCTATATAGCACAGCGTGGTCAGATTGCTTCGCATGTCCGTACCTGTCCTTTCCAATGTTCATTCTGCTGTCATACGACTGCCTCAATCAGCGTCTTTTCTCCCAGCCGGATTTCCTTTACGCCTATTTCCTTCTTTTTGTTAAAGTTAAAGCTGAGCATATAGCCCCTCGTCAGGTGATAGTGGTCCAGGTAGCCGAGCAGCTGCTCCTCTCCCCTTTCATTGTACGCATTGCCGTGCCATACCTTCATTTCGACGATATACTGGAAGCCGCAGTAATCTATGATCAAATCTGTCCGTTCCAGATTCCTGGTACGAGCCTCCACATAGTAATTTCCGATTCCATTGATGATCGGCTTAAGATACAGCATAAAATAACGCCGGCCGTCCTCCTCCACGAAGCTCTCACCTCTGTCCCCGTACACATCGTCAAAATGCACCACGAACTTTTCAAGCAGCAATTCCATATTAAGCCGGCCTGCCTGAATGAACTGGTTTTTGTTTCGGAGCGCCAGCCTGTGCATATCGCCGCTCTGGACCTCGGGCAAAGTCATGAAATAATTATATAGCCGCGTCTCAAAAATCCTGTTCGCAATCTGTACGGCCCCGTTTTCCACAGTGGCAAAACCAAGCATCAGCAGTATATCAGTCTCCGGATCGTCGGCATTATACAGAATCGTCTCTCCCTGGAACAGAAGCAGATAAACCATTTTCCGAAGTTCCGGATAATCGTTCAATTTCCCGATCAAAGACTCAAACAACGTGTTCTTTTCAATCAGCAGCCTTCGCACAGCCTCCAGCACTCCCGGCTTCGTCCAGACCGATGCCTTATCCCTGAAGTCCTCCATTCCCGCAATCCGCCGATCCATCAGCTCGCAGAGACGGGAAACCAGAAAAGGATATCCGGACGTATAGTCATAGAGCAGTCCCGCCATCTGTTCCACATCCATCTCAAGGTGGCAGTCGGCATCGTACTGTTCCAGCATCCCCGCGATATCCGCTCTGGAAAAGCGCATCTCCACATCGAAATCGGCGGCAATATTCCACGGGCTGTTCTGTCCATGATTCTCATGAGGGCTGATTTTCCGCTGTATGTTGCGCACATCATAGACACCGGCGAGAATCACCGACTGAAAGGCAGGCGCTTTCCTCCTCCTGAGATAATAGGCCCTGAGCTGTGCTAGAAAGTCCAAAAACACCTGATTGTTCGAAGCCGTGTCCACCTCGTCGATAATCAGCACGATTTTCTTTGCCGACTCTCTGCATAGCTGGGCCAGGGCCTTGAACAACACGGAAAGCGTCGCTTCGCGCACCGTTCCGCTGGAATACAGCTCCAGCTTCGCCCTCACGTCATCCGGAATATCCTCCGCACAATCCAGCACTTCCCTTGCGAACGCTGCCGCAAAGCTCTGCTCGGATTCAAAATCGGCGTGACTGATCGTCTGGAAATCCATGCTGATGACGCTGTAGTCGTCCTTCAGATAGTCGGCGAGCGCCGCCAGCATGGTGGTCTTACCGTACTGCCTGGCTCTGTTGACGGTGAAATATTTCCCCTCGTCAACCATTTTCCTGATGTCCCTCAGGCGTCTGGATAAGTCAACCATATAGTGCAGTTGCGGGTCGCAGGAACCACTTGTATGAAACGATTTTGCCCTCATGAATGCTTCCTTTCCAAATCAGATACCCCCATTTTACCGCACCGTTCCCAAAAGTTCAAGGGTACGGCTTGCATTTCTCCGCCCTTTCCACTAAACTGGAGGAAGGACATTCCAAGAACGAAACAAGGAGGAACCACACATGGAACTGAAATCGCGCAAGGACATCCCCCAGGAGCTCACCTGGGACCTGTCCTCCATCTATGCAACGGAAGAAGAGATGTACAGGGACGTGGAGAAGCTCAAGAGCCTGGGCGGGCGCATGGCCGCGGACTACAAGGGCAGGCTGGACACGCCCCGGACCATAGGCGCCTGCCTGGACGATCTGCGGGAGCTGGAGCGGCTGATGACCCTCACCGGCCATTACTGCGACCTGGCGGTGTCCGTGGACTATTACGACACCTACAGCCAGGAGCGGAACGAAAAGCTGGGCCGCCTCTTCGCGGAGATTTCCAGCGCCCTAAGCTTCATCGACAGCGAGCTGGTGGAGCAGGACGAGGCGCTCCTGCGGGAGGCCATCGAGCTGGCCACGGACAATAAGCGCTACCTGGAGGATGTGCTGCGCGGCAAGCCCCACCAGCTACACCCGGAGGCTGAGCGCGCCCTGGCGGCCCTGTCCCAGAGCCTCTACGCCCCCTACCAAATCTACAATATGGCCAAGCTGGCGGACATGAAGTTCGACTCCTTCCAGGCGGACGGGAAGGAATATCCCCTGGGCTACTCCCTCTTCGAGGACGATTACGAGTACGAAAAGGATACCCGGGTGCGCCGCGCCGCCTTCGCCGCCTTTTCCAGGAAGATAAGAGAGTACGAGAACGTGACCGCAGCCGCCTACAACACCCAGGTGCAGACCGAGAAGACCATGGCCACCCTCCGGGGCTTCGATTCCGTGTTCGACAGCCTCCTGTTCGGCCAGAAAGTCACCAGAGAGCTCTATGACCGCCAGATCGACCTGATCACGGAAAAGCTCGCTCCCCATATGCGCAGGTATGCAAGGCTGCTGAAGAGGATCCACGGCCTGGACAGGATGACCTTCGCGGATCTGAAGATTGCCGTAGACCCGGAGTACGACCCCAAGGTCACAATCGAAGAGTCCAGGGCTTACATCGAAAACGGCCTGTCCGTTCTGGGGGATGCATATGTGGAGATGGTGCGCACCGCCTACCGCGACCGCTGGGTGGACTTCGCCCAGAATGCCGGAAAGTCCACCGGAGGCTTCTGCGCCAGCCCCTACGGCAAGAATTCCTTCATACTGCTGTCCTGGAACAATCGCATGGCGGATGTGTTCACCCTGGCCCATGAGCTGGGGCATGCGGGGCATTTCAGGGCCTGCAACAGCGCCCAGTCCATCTTCGACACCAATGTGTCCTCCTATTTCGTGGAGGCCCCTTCCACCATGAACGAGCTGCTGATGGCCCATTATCTGCTGAAGACGAATCCCGACAAAAGGTTCCGCCGCTGGGTGCTTTCCTGCATAATCGGGAATACTTATTATCACAATTTCGTCACCCATCTGATGGAGGCCGCCTATCAGAGGGAAGTGTACAAAATCGTGGACGCAGGCGGCAGCGTGAACGCGGAAGTGCTGAACCGCCTGATGAAGGAGACTTTGGAGAAGTTCTGGGGCGAGGACGTGGAGATCTCCGAGGACGCGGCCCGCACCTGGATGCGCCAGCCCCATTATTACATGGGCCTGTACTCCTACACCTACAGCGCGGGGCTCACCGTGGCCACCCAGGCCTGCAAGCGGATCGAGGCGGAAGGGGCGCCTGCCGTGGAGGACTGGAAGAAGGTCCTGGCAGCGGGGAGCACTTTGGATCCCATCGGCCTTGCCAGGCTGGCGGGCATCGACATCACCACTGACGGGCCGCTGCTGGATACAATTGCCCATATCGGCGGGATGATAGATGAAATCGAGAGGCTGACGGAGGAGCTTCAGGGCTGATGGGGCGGAAATCCGGTGCAAAAAGCTTTACACCTCCAGCAAAAGCCGTTATAATGAAAGCAGAAAGCAACTTGATATTTCTGGAAAGAGGTGAGTCCTATGGGGATGACAAGCAAGCAATTCCAGGGTTTGGTCAGGCTTACTTTGGCGCAGCTTGAAAGAGCCTTAAAAGAGTCGCCAGATAACAAAGAACTACAAGAACTCAGAGATATCTCCAGAACATGCCGGAAGATGGGAATTATACTGCAGACCGCCAGGATTTACAGTAGCGTCTCCGGGAAAGTACTTGGCTGGCGGTCTGCAGTCGGGTTGCACTGCAAATTTAACCGATGTGCAGTATAATCTATACCGCTAATCAGAAAGTGAGTGATGGTATGACAGAAGGAGAAATGTTAAAAATATCTGTAGAAGAGTATTCAAGGCTGCAAAGCTATATGCTTCTGGTGGACAAGGATTCCGAAGCGTATAAGGCGATGAAGATACGATATACGGAATTGAAAGTCATCCTGACTTCTTCGGGTATCAATCTTACGGAATTAGACAGAATCAAGGAGTAGTCCCTGCCGCCGTTCATGGCAGGAGACAGGTATCCCCCACAGCAGACATCATTCATGAATCTGCCGTGGGGGATTTATCATCTGCGGCTGCCCTGTCCGTCAGGAACCGTCCGAAGATAACCGGACAATCTGTTTCGGGAAAAGCCGACAGTCCCTTACCCCGCCAGAATCCGCCTGGCCACGTACACGCCGCTGGCGGAGGCATGGGACAGGGAATGGGTCACGCCGCTGCCATCGCCTATGATGTACAGCCCCTTGTGCCTGCTCTCCAGGTTCCCGTCCAGCTCCACCTCCATATTGTAGAACTTCACCTCCACGCCGTAGAGCAGCGTGTCGTCATTGGCCGTGCCCGGCGCGATCTTGTCCAGGGCGTAGATCATCTCCATGATGCCGTCCAGGATGCGCTTGGGCAGCACCAGGCTCAGGTCCCCCGGGGTAGCCGCCAAAGTGGGCGTCACCATCCCCTCGGCGATCCGAGTGGCATTGCTGCGCCGTCCCCTGACCAGGTCGCCGAAGCGCTGGACAATGACCCCGCCCCCCAGCATGTTGGAGAGCCTTGCGATGCTCTCGCCGTAGCCGTTGCTATCCTTGAAGGGCTGGGAGAAGTGCTTTGCCACCAGCAGGGCGAAGTTGGTGTTCTCCGTGCGCTTCTCGGGGCTCTCGAAGCTGTGCCCGTTCACGGTGACGATGCCGCCCACGTTCTCATTGACTACAATTCCGTAGGGATTCATGCAGAAGGTCCGCACACTGTCCTCGAATTTCTCCGTCCTGTATACAATCTTGCTCTCATAGAGCTCGTCCGTCAGGTGGGAGAAAATCACCGCGGGCAGCTCCACCCGGACGCCGATGTCCACCCGGTTGGATTTCGTGGGGATGTCCAGCTCATGGCAGATCCTCTCCATCCATTTGCTGCCGCTGCGGCCCACGGAGACGATGCATTTCCCGCAGGTGTACGTCTCCTCCCCGCAGTGCACTTCATAGCCTCCATCTATCATCGAAATAGCGTCTACCGGCGTGTCGAAATGGAACTCTGCCTTTTCCTTCAGCGCCGCGTACAGGTTCTCCAGCACCACGAAATTGATGTCCGTGCCCAGGTGGCGCACGGAGGCGTCTAAAAGCTTTAACTTGTTCTGCATGCAGATCTTCTTGAACTGGGTCCCGGCGGTGGAATATTTCTTCGTCCCCTCCCCGCCGTATTCCATGTTGATGGCGTCCACGTACTCCATCAGACAGGTGGCCTGCCTCTTTCCGATATATTCGTGGAGGGTGCCGCCGAAATCGTTGGTGATATTGTACTTTCCGTCAGAGAACGCCCCCGCGCCGCCGAAGCCGCTCATGATGGAGCAGGACCTGCAGCCGATGCAGCTCTTTACCTTGTCCCCGTCGATCGGGCAGCGGCGCTTCTCCAGGGCATGTCCCGCCTCGAAGACCGCGATCTTCAGCGCCGGATTCTCCTTTGTCAGCTCATAGGCCGAAAATATCCCGCCCGGCCCCGCTCCTACAATGATGATGTCGTATTGCATATAACCTCCTCGCTTTCCACCGCCCGCTTCCTTCCGGCCGGATTTCCCCACAGGCTATTCTAACACAGGCCCGGCCACTGCGCAAGCGAACGGCAGGATTTTAGAGGTTATGCTGCCCGTCCTCATCCACGGACTCATCGGCCTCTGCGGCCTCATCGCTCCGCAGCTGATTCCCTATGCTGGCCTCCTCGTCCTCGATTTCCTTCTTCACGGACTGAATCTTCGTGTCCTCGGCGATGGCCCGCATGATCAGGTTCAGATCCTCGGGCGAGAACATGCCGGCTGCCTTGGAGAGGAGCCCGATGCTGTTCCGGTTCACCTTCAGATGCCCTCCGCCGGACAGGGGGATGTTCAGCACATTCTTCTCGTCCGTCATGTCCCCCAGGCAGATGCTGTTGGTCTTTTCGTCGCACACAAAGACTACTCCATTGTATTCAATCACGCCGTCCTTGGCCAGATGCCCGTAAGGCACCTTGGAGCACTCCCGCATGCTCCCTATGGGGTTTGGCTTGCCGGCAACGGCGGCCTGGTATATCTTTTCCGCCTCCGACCGGGGCCCTTTGGCGCCCTCCTCGTCCTCTTCCATGTCCTCCGGCACCGGCAGATGTCTGTCTGCCGTGGCCCACGCGGTATTGCCGGATGCTCCGCCGGGAAGCCCAAGCTCCGCGAAACGCTTCCCCGGCACTTCTGTAGACCGCTTCGCAAGCAAAGCGTCCGTCCCTGTATAACCTGTTCCAATTCTCATAGCATATCTCCCTGTCCCATGCCCTTCTTCCGGGCAGTCTCTCCATTCTCTCCGCTCCGCTGCCTGCTCCCGTCATGTCCTCGGTTCCATCAGGAACGGCGCGGCCCTTCGCGCTTACCCCCGGAAATTGTAGCGGCTCAGATAGGAATTGGTCAGAGCCCCGCTGGAGGTATACTGGCTGGCTGCGTTTGTGGCGCTGACAGCCGCGTTGTCGGCTGCCCTGGAAGCCACGGCCTGCATCCTCTTTGCGAAGTCCCCGGAAGCGCCCAGGGCCGCCTTGACCTTCTCTGCGTCCGCCTCCGCCAGCTTATCCTTGTTCAGGGAAAGGGAGCCGTCCTTCCTGACCGTGATGCCGATCTCCTCCAGCTTATCCTTGTTGGAGGAGGCGATTTCCTTCATGGTCTGGCGATAATAATCATTCAGGATACCGGAGGATTTCCTAAGCCCCTCCATGGTATCGTTATAATGCTGCACCACATTGGCCGCCGTGCCGGTCAAGTCCTTGCCGCCCACATCCGCTTTCTCCGCCAGGAGCTTCGTCTGCTCCTTCAGGGAGGTGGCGGACTTCTCCAGCTTCTCGTAATTGCTCCGAAGCAGCCTTGCGCTCTGGACGCTGTTGGCGTTCATCATCATGCCCAGCCTACTGTTCTGGAGCCCTGAATTGTTCCGGGCCGCGCTCAGCAGGGAGCTGCGCCTGGATGCCGATATGCTCGTCCTCCTCCTGCTGTGGTTCAGCATCTGCGTGGTAGTCCTTCTGATTCCTGTTCTGATTCTCATGTTTCATCCCTCATTTCTGTTATAATCTATACTGCACACCGGTTAAATTTGCAGTGCAACCCGACTGCAGACCGCCAGCCAAGCGCTTTCCCGGGGACGCCACTGTAAATCCTGGCGGTCTGCAGTATATATAGTCCTTATTTGCTTATAACCGAAGCCTGCCCTGCATATCCCGTTTTCAGCCCGGGCCGCCGAACCGGGGATGCCTATCCGAGAGGAGGCTTTCCCAAATGCCCGGCCGCGGGCCTGGCGTTTTATACGGTTTTTAGATATTTCGTATACGTTTTGGCGAATTCTGAATATTTCTCCCTGGCCAGGTACACATTCTCTCCGTTCTTCAGCCGCACAGCCCCTGTCCCGTATTCCGCCACATAGGCCAGGTTCACCAGATAGCCCCTGTGGCAGCGGAAGAACCCGTCTCCCAGCAGCTCCTCCATGCTCTTCATGGTGGCATAGATCGTGATGTTCTCGCCCAGGGTATGAATCTCCACCTTCCGCTTATGGCTCTCCACATACAGGATCTCCTTCTTCTGCACCACATAGCTTCTGGCCCTGGTCTGGAAGAAAAGCTGGTTCCCGCCTGCGCTCTCCATTTTCCGGACTTCCCGGCAGGCGTTCTCGAACACCCTGCAGAACTTCTCCGGCTCCACGGGCTTGAGCAGATAGGAGAAAGCCGATACCTCAAAAGCCTCCGCCGCGTATTCCTTCAGGGCCGTCACAAATATCAGGATGGTCTTCTCCTGGTTGATGCGCAGGATCCTGGCCACCTCTATCCCGCTCATCTCCTCCATCTGGATATCCAGAAGCAATATATCAAAATGCCCCTTGGCCTCCAGAAAACGCTTCCCCGTATCGAAGCAAGCCACCTCGCAGTCCGGCTCCTGCCTCCTGATCAGGCTGCGCAGCCTGGCACAGCCCTCCTTGTCATCATCACATATCGCGACCCTCATGCCCCACCTCATGTCTCACGCGTCCCGGGCTTCCTGCTCCGGCCCCGGGCCGCGCTTCCTCTTTTATTTCGACAGGATGGCCATGCCACTTTTGGGTAATGTAACAAACTGCTGTCCATAATGTCACGAATCGTTGCGGGCCCCTCCCCGTGTCCTCCGGATGCCGCAGTGCAGACAATGAAACCAAAAAGGACAGCAAACCAGTGTTTCCACCTCTGTCTGCTGTCCATAGCATTCTACCTGTCCTTATGCTTTTTATTTCGGCATAGGTTGGAGAAAAGTTTATCGGAAATAATTATTTTCTTCTTTTTTATATCATGCTATAATGTCGATAGGAAGGCATATCGTGTCGTGCGGTAATGCTATGAAAGGAGCGAAAGACATGGCGTTAGCACAGTTACAGACTTATACGGAAGAGGATTACTATAACATGCCGGAGGATGTCCGGGCAGAGCTGATTGATGGGCAGTTCTATTATATGGCTTCTCCGAGCCGAACCCACCAGAGGATATTAGGCTGGCTTTATGCCACAATATACAACTATATCCAATCAAAGCAGGGTTCCTGTGAGGTCTATCCGACCCCGTTTGCGGTTAAGCTGTTCGAAAGCGACTACAGCACGATAGTAGAGCCGGACATAAGCGTAATCTGCGACCCGGGCAAGCTGACCGACAAGGGCTGCACCGGCGCGCCTGACTGGATCGTGGAAATCATATCCCCCGGCACGGCCAGCCACGACTATGTGCGCAAGCTGAAACTCTATCTGGATGCCGGGGTGAAGGAATATTGGATTGTTGACCCCTCAAAAAAGACCATCTATGCGTACCATCTGGAAGAAGCCAAGTTTGAAGTCACCTCATACACCTTCCGGGACAAGATAAAGGCCAATCTCTATGACGACCTGTGGATCGACTTTGGGGAGCTGCGGCTGTAAGGCTTTTCGCAGCAGCCCCAGGCCATGACCATTTGCTCCAAGCAAAAAGCCCCCAAAGCTAGCGCTTTTGAGGGGCCTTTTTTATTCCTCCTGCCGTCCGGACCGCCTTGCCGCTACAGCCGCCGCAACTGCCCTAAGATGTAATTCACCTTCTCTATGGCGTCCTCCACCTGCCGCCTGGCATCGTTTATCTTGGACTGCACCAGCATATCCGCCACGAACCCGTCGAAGAAATAATCCGCGAAGGTCAGGAAATCCCCTGTCTGGATATGGAACTCCGGTATACTGTCCACATCCATCAGCTCCCTCTGGAACCGCTTCAGGGCGGCGCGGGCCTGCTGCACCAGCGCGTCCGCGTCCTTCATTTTGGAGCGCTTGATGAAGGTGGTGATCATCCCTCCGCCCAGCATGTCCACGATGCCCCAGTTTCCTGCGCTGCTCAGGCAGTCCTTGGCCTGTTCCAGACAGCGCAGCGCCTCCTGCCCCGCATATGTCGCCTCGTTTATTTCCCTCCTGTAGTCCATCTCTGCCATCGCTCATTTTCCTTTCTTCAAAAACAGACGCGGCCCCCGCCGGAATCCGGGAAGCGCTCCGTGAACCCTCTGTCCGGTTTCAGTATAAATATCCGGGCAGAGCTTTTCAATAGGGAATTGCGCACTATAAGCGGGGCTAAAGTCCACGATGCCGCAGACCCGTCTTTTCTGCAGGGCAATCCTTATTCTGTCGCCTTGTCGGATTGCCCCGAACCGTCGGCCTGCCCCAGCAATATATGATAGTAATAAACCGGCATGGCGCTCCAGCCATGGCAGAGGCTTCCCGCATTGTCGAAGTCGCTGGCTCCTGCTTCCGTCTCCCAGACCGTGGTGCCGCCGTACTCCGCCATGGGGGCATAAATGCGCCGGATATCCTCCAGAATCACGGGAGCATACCGCTCTCTGTCCACCTTCAGCCAGGCGTCATACTTAAAGCAGAGCATGGACAGGGACACCTCCGTCAGGGTTTTGTCCGTCCGCAGCCGCTCGCACAGGCCCAGGGCCTCCTCTCCTTCCACAGCGCCGCAGAGGATGGCCAGGGCATTCCCCAGCTGGCTGGCTCCGCCTCCCGTAGCCAGGTTATGGCAAATCTTTGCCTCCTCGTCCCAGAACGTCTCATAGATGCGCTGGTTCAGCCGCTGTGCCAGCGCCCTGTAATCCGCCGGAGCGCGCTCCTTCCCTTCCGCCGAACGCACCTCCGACGTGGTACGTCCTCCTTCCGTGGCGCGTTCTCCCTCCGCGGCACGCTCCCATTCCGTGGCGCGTTTTCCCTCCGTGGCACGCCCCTCTTCCATTCCCAGCTTCTCCCCAATATCCGCAAGATGCTGCAAAGCAAGGGACAGCAGGCTGTTCAGCAGCACATCCGGCACGGAAGGATCCGTTGCGTAGCCGTCCAGCCCCTCCCGCCATTCATAGAAGTTCCAATACCGCTCCCGTCCCGCAAAGGGCAGCACCAGCCCCTCTTCCATGGAATGCTCCTCTTCCATGGAATGCCCCTCTTTCATCCGTCCCGTGAAAGCCTCCGCCACGGACACCAGCTTCGGCCATATCTCCCTCAGGAACTCCCTGTCACCGCTGTAGTCCAGATATTCCCGGCACTCCGTGATATAATGCAGGGAAAAAGACGGAATCACGAAGTCCATCTCAATGGGATAACAGATCGACAGCAGGCCGTCCTCCCGCCTGTCTTTGGACATCAGCTCCAGGGAGGCCCGGGGGAAACGGTACTCCCCGAAGGCATAATACCCGCATAGCATCTGGTTGCGGCTGTCCATGGCATAAAGCGCCTGCTCCCTCCAGGGGCAGTCCTCATAATGCTCATGCATGCACAGGTGCAGGGTCTCCACGCACATATCGTAAATCTTCTCCTGGAACGCATCCAGACCGGGTCGCTCCCTCTCCGCCAGCATATACATGGTAGGCGCGATTCCAAGCTGCTCCACCGTCACGGGCTGCTCGGAATGGATCTCCAGATAGCGGCAGCCCAGCCTGCGGAAAGGATTGCGGTACACGTTGCGCCCCTCCTTCGCCCTGTAGAAGACGCTGAAGTCCCTGCTGCCGATAATCCGCCGCACCCGCCCGTCCTCCATATGTTCCCCATAAGCGATGGTGATGTCCTGGGCACAGGGCGAATCCAGCTTCAGGCACAGGAACCCCACCTGCTCGCTGCCCAGGTCGTAGACTACAGTTAGGTCGTCAATCCGTGCGCACTCCACCCCATCCACATCAGGCAGGAAAACAAGCTTGTCAATGGGCCTGAGGCGCAGGGGCAGCTCCTGTTCCACCACCGCCGAAGGGCTAAAATCCGAGAGCTCCCCCGTCATCCAGCCGTCCTCCCTGGAGGCGTCATAGCCGTAGCCCAGCCCCAACTGGCCGGTGATGACGTGCATCCTGTGGCTCAGGTATGCCCTGCTCATGCGGGAGAGGGTCTCCCCGCCGCTCCTGCACAATATCCCTCCTTCCCCCGCCAGCTCATAGAGCAGCCCCGCATTGCCCCTGTAATAGGTGGAGGAGGTGCTGATGCCATAGTACCACACCACGATGGCCAGGCGGTTCTCCCCCTTCCGGCACACATCCGAAATGTCCACCTCGTCATACACCTTGTCATAGGGGAAATCCGGATACTGCCCCCACGCCGCCAGCTCCCCGTTCACATAGGCGGCATAATTGCTGTCCGCCGAGATACGCAGCACCGCCCTCCCGGCCTCATAGGGAAAGCAGTCCACGAACTCCCCGTACTCGTCCGCCTGAGGGCTGTCATTGCACCAGATCCATTCCGCTCCGTCAAATATACGCTCCATATAGATTCCTTCCCTCTCCGTCCTCCCCAAACGCCCGGACATCCTACGCCCTTCTCCCGTCATCCGTAGCCGGGGCAATCTTCCTCCCTGTATCCGCAGACCGCCGCGAGCAAGGCCCACTGCCTCCACGGGCCGCCTCCTTGAGCACCGCCGCTGCCTCCACGGGCCGCCTACATGAGCACCGCCGCTGCCTCCACGGGCAGGCCCGCTGTTTCGCAAGCCCCGGCAACAGCCTCCCTTCGTGCCGTTACCGCAGCCCTCTGCGATACCCGCCCCCCATATCCGGCCCCACGCCCACAGTCCACGCGGGGCTTTGCGTCCGCCCGACAGAATCAGCTTTTCTCACGAATTTCCGATGAGACGAGTTTCCCGTCTTCCCAGGCGATATCAACCACTTTTCCGCCCTTAATCCGAAGCCCCCTGGCATAGCCCGAGGCGAACTGCTTCGGCAGTGCTGGCAGCAGCATGACTTCCCCGCCCCGATCCTGCACCAGCATGTTGCATATACCCGCGATGCCGCCGAAGTTCCCGTCGATCTGGAAGGGCTCATGGGCGTCCCACAGATTGGGGTAGGTGGACCTGGTCAGCAGGATGTGCAGATATTTCCAAGCCTGCTCCCCGTCCTTCAATATGCCGAACAGGTTCACGATCCAGGCGCAGCTCCAGCCCGTGTATCCGCCTCCGTTCTTCAGCCGCGTCTCCAGGGAGATCCGGGCCGCCTCCATCATGTCCTGCCTGTCCGCCCAGAGCTCCGACGGATAGAGGCCGTACAGATGGGACACATGCCTGTGCCCAGGCTCCACCTCCCGGTACTCCCTGGCCCACTCCAGAATCTGGCCGAAGCTCCCCTTCTTCACAGGCTCCAGCTTCGACAGGCGCTCCTCCACCTCCCGGATCAGCGGGTCTTCTATGGCAAGAATCTCGCATATCTTCAGGAAATGCCGGAACACGTCCTCCGTCAGCTCCAGGTCCATGGCGGAGCCGTAGGTGACGCAGCAACTCTCCCCCTCCGGGGTGTAGTAGCAGTTCTCCGGGGATGTGGAGGGACATGTGACATACCTCCCCTCATGCTCCACCAGCCAGTCCACCAAAAACAGGGCATTGGCCCGGAACATGGGATAGGCCTTCCGGCGCAGAAAATCCCGGTCCCCGCTGTACTCATAGTAATGGTAGAATTCCTGGGCCAGCCACGCCAGCCCCATGGGCCACATGGACCAGGAGACACAGCCTTTCTCCCCTCTTTCGCTCCCGTATCCCATGCCCATGGGAGTGGTGGTATACCAGGCGTCCGCATTGTGGTGCTGGACGCTGCCCCGGCAGCGGTAGTTCACGGCAGCCGTATGCTCCCCGTGCTCCGCCAGCTTCTCCACATAGGAGAAATAGGGCTCCATGCACTCCTCCAGCCCACAGCTCATGGCCGGCCAGTAGTTCATCTCCAGGTTGATATTGGTGGTCCAGTTGCTGCTCCAGGGAGCCTGCCACTGCCAGCTCCAGATGCCCTGGAGATTGGCGGGAAAGCTGCCCTTGCGGGAAGAGGCGATCATCAGATAGCGCCCGTACTGGAAATACAGGCCGAAGAGCCCATTGTCCTCCCCGCCTGCCCGCAGGTTCTCCAGGCGCACATCCGTGGGCTGCTCCAGCTGCTCCCCCAGATACAGCTCCACGCTGTCGAAGATGCTTCTGTAGTCGTCCACATGGGCTTTCCGGATGGCCTCATAATCGCCCTCCAGCGAGGCGGGCCGCACCGCTTCTACGGAGAGCACCGCCCGGGAACAGCCCCGGATCCAGAGCCGCCCATCTTCCACAGATACCTTCCCGTCTCCCTCCAGCACCCTGATTTTACCGGAAAACCGTTTTCCTCTGTATCCCCAGACGACAGCCTCCTCCCCCTCCCGGATGTAGGCGGGATCCAGATGCTCCGGGCATTTCCCCCTGAAATCCAGGCCCTCCGGCCCTTCCTTCATCCGGCATTTCAGCAGGGAACCCAGGGAAACCACCAAATCCATCACAGGCTCTGATGCCCGCAGGGACACCAGAATGGCCTGTCCCGGATAGGTGACGAACATCTCCCGGCTGTAGTGGACTCCCTCCGCGTCAAAGTCCACATACGCCACCGCCTCCTCCAGGTCCAGGCTGCGGCGATAGTTCTGCACCTCGCTTCCATTCCCGGATTCACTGTCCTCCAGATTTTTATATACGATATTCAGATTCCCCAGAGGGAGATAGGATTCGCCGTACTCTCCCAGCATCTGTCTGCGAATCAACTCCTCCGCCTCCGCGCATCGCTCCTCGAATATCAGCCTACGGGCCTCCTGCAGGCTCTCTGCGGCCTCCGGATTGGTCCGGTCCCTCTCGTAGCCGCTCCAGAGGCTGTCCTCGTTCAGGCCCAGCATCTCCTTCCCGGGCACGCCCCAGACCATGGCCCCCAGCCTACCGTTTCCAAGGCAGATCGTCTCCTCCCATCTGCCCGCGGGCTTCTCATAGTACAGCTCCAGTTTCTTGTCCATAGACTCGCTCCTCCTGTTCCCGGCACACGCCAGCTTCCCTGCCCAGCATGCCGCTTTCCCTGCCCTGGCTTCACTACGCCTATCCGCGCCTGTCCGCCGCCTACCTGTCCGTACTCTCCGCCAGCGCATTCCGGTACCAATTCATAAAGTGAGTTTATTATCTCACAGACAGCGCGCTCTGTCTATAGCCAATTCCTGCTGTGCGAGGAGCCTTCTGCAAAAGATGGACATCCCGGCTCCATATCAATCGAGCCGCGGAAAGCTCCCCCCTTGCCCCGCGGCCCGTGCGCTTTGCGGCATATTTCAAGCGCCATAGCCCTTTGTGCAAGGGTCCGCGCATGAAAGAACCGGGAACCTGCACTCCAGATTCCCGGCTCGCCCCATCGGCTTCCAAGCCTATATCAGCTTTTTAGGAAAGCTGCACCTCATTCAGCTCCATCTGATACGCCGGATACTCCCCCATCCGAAGCGGCATGGGAAGCCCTGCGTTCATCAGCGCCGCGCCGGAATACCGCCTGCGGCTCTCCGCATCCTCATATATCCCTTCCGGCTTCAGGCCTTTCAGCCTCACATAAGTCACAGGCATGTTCCCGTGGACCTCCAGCATCACCACGTTCACCAGCGCCTTCGCCCCGTCCGGGGAGACGAACATCCAGGCCCCGCAGGAATCCCGGAAAGGATCCGACAGACGGTAATAATCCCCCTCCCGGACCAGGTCCGCATACCCCTTGAACCGGATTACCTGCTCCTTCACCTCTTCCTTCTCCCGGTCCGTGAGCTTCCCGGGATCCAGCTCATAGCCAAATGTCCCCGCCATGGCCACCACTCCCCTGGTATGGAGACTGGTCATCCGCCCGGTCTGGTGGTTGGGCACCGCAGACACATGGGAGCCCACCGCGGATATGGGATACAGGAAGGAAGTCCCGTACTGGATCCGCAGCCTGTCCACCGCGTCCGTATTGTCGCTGCACCATATCTGGGGCGTATAATACAGCATCCCCGCGTCGAACCTGCCGCCGCCGCCGCTGCAGCCCTCTATCAGGAGATCCGGATACTTCGCCGTCAGCTTCTCCAGGAAATCGTACAGCCCCACCATGTAATCGTAGGTCACCTTCCCCTGGGCGCTGCGGGCGGAATACACGTCCGCGATGCTCCGGTTCATGTCCCATTTCAGATACTCGATGTTCCCCTGCTCCAGCACCGAACAGATTCTGTCGAATATGAATTCCCTTACATCTTCCCTGGAAAAATCCAGCACCAGCTGATTCCTGCCCCGGACAGGCTCCCGGCCCGGGACCTTCAGCGCCCAGTCCGGATGCTCCCGGTACAGGTCGCTGTCCTCCGACACCATCTCCGGCTCCACCCAGATGCCGAACTTCACCCCGCATCCGTTGACCCGTTCTATCATCTCTCCCAGGGTACAGCCCAGCTTCCTCTCGTTCACCTGCCAGTCCCCCAGGCCGCTGTTGTCGTCCTCCCGCTTGCCGAACCACCCGTCGTCCATGACCACCATGTCGATGCCAAGCTGCGCCGCGCTCTCCGCCAGCCGGACGATCGTATCCGCGTTGAAATCGAAATACGCCGCCTCCCAGCTATTCAGAAGCACAGGCCTTGCCTGCCCGGCGTACTTCCCCCTGCAGATATGATTCCTGATCAGCCCGTGGAACATCCGGGAAAGCTTCCCCAGCCCCCGGTCCGTATGCCCCAGAATCACCTCCGGCAGCACCAGCTCCTCCCCCGGCTCCAGCGGATACCGGAAATATTCGCTCTGCAGCCCCATCATCACCCTGGTCTGCCCGAACTGGTCCATCTCCGCCTCGCACATGAAATTCCCGCTGTACACGAACATCATCCCGTAACAGGAGCCATTGTCCTCCCCGGCCCCCTTCTCCGCCACAATCACCGCCGGATTGTACTGATGGCTGGAAGTCCCCCTGCGGCTCCCGATCACCTGATTCCCGTGGACGATCGCCGTGCGCTGGAAATTCCGCTCCATGGCATGCCTCCCGTGGAAGCCGATCAGGTCATACTCCCCCGCCACGAAGTCCAGACATCCCGACAGCGCCTTCTCCACCGTAATGCCGGTCCCTGCGCCGTTTTTGATCACGGCGCTCCTGGTAATGATGTCCTCCCTCTCCAGCACACCATACAGAAGCGCCACCTCCACTCCGCTCACCAGATCCCTCAGCCGAATCTCCAGAGTCTCAGCCTCTCCCTGCTCCGCGTACACCGCCGGAAGCCCTTTCAGCCCATACTTCCCCTTCCGTACCTCATGCCCCGCATACCTTAAATCACAGCACTGGGACCCGTCCCCATTGCACACCGCCAGAGCGCTGCTGCGGAAATCCCCCGTCCCCAGCGCCGGATACTCCTGGGGCAGCGTATCCAGGGAGTAAGTCCTGTCTAACCCCGCCGCCGCCGGATTTCCCGAAAACCCCCTGTCATAATAAGTCAGAAGATAGTCCATACACCCGGACACCTTCCCCCCATAATACAGATGCAGTAGATACCCATGCCCGTCCACCTTCATCTGATAAGTGCTATGTTCCGTATGCAGCGTAAAAACGTGCTCCCCCTGTCCCTGCTTCTCATAAACAATCGCCATAACCTGTCACCGCCATCCTTTTCTCAATACTATACCAAAGACCGCCAGAATTTACAACCCCGCAAATCGCCCCCATAAAACTTAAAAGGCCCCCCGAAAGCCCAAGCGGCCCGCGGAAACCCAGGCGGCAGGGGCGGGGGGCTTCGCGAAAGCACCATAGGGCTGGCGCTGCGGCATAATCCGCTGCCCAGGGAGACTAAGGGGCATCCCTTCCGCCCCTTAGTCGAACGCAGCAGCGGATTTCCGCAGCGCCAGCCCTGCCGAGCGAAGCCCCCCGCCCCTGCCGCCGTCCCCTAGCCGCGCCCCCCAAATCTGCAAAACCAGCCAGCACACCCCCCAGTCCCCCGCGGAATGCCTGGCTGTATCTAAACCCCATTGAGAGGATTCCCCTTTTCCGCAGAGGGCTCCCCTTTTTAGGAAAGCCCCCTCAGAACCTCAAATCCGAATCACTTCACCGCCCCGTTCGTGACTCCATCCAGAATCTGCTTCTGACAAATCATATAGAAAATCAGAATCGGAATCAGCGAAAGCAGATAAGACGCAAACGCCAGATTATAATTCGTCCCGAACTGCGACTGGAAATTCAACTGCGCCAACGGCAGCGTGTTCTCCCCGGATCCCGCCATGATGATCAACGGCGTCATCACGTCATTCCACACAGCCAGCGCCGTGATCACGGCCACCGTGGCATGCATGGGCCCCATGATCGGGAAGATGATGCTCCAGTACGTCCTCCAGGTAGAGGCCCCGTCCACCTTGGCCGCCTCCTCCAGCGCAATCGGAATATTCACCAGATACCCCGAGTACAACATAATGTTCATGGGCATATAGAACACCACATACAGCAGGATGACCCCCACCCAGTTGGCCAGATGCAGCTCCGCCGTCTGCTTCGCCAGAGGCATCATCAGAATCGCGAAGGGAACGAACATACCGCTGACGATGAACAGATACACGAAACTGTAGAACTTGCTGTGGGCCTTGTTCCGCCCCAGCGCATACCCCATCAGGGAATGCACCAGCACCGACAGCACGATCGTAGTCACGGAGATCAGCAGGCTGTTGCGCAGGGAATGCCAGAAATCCGTCACCCGCATGGCCTCCCTGAAATTGTCCAGGCTCCAGGTCCTGGGCAGGGAAAGGATGCCGCCGATGCTGTTGGTCATCTCAGAGGGCTGTTTGAAAGCGATCACAATGGTCATGTACAAAGGAAAGATGATTGTGGAGAGGCCCAGAATCAACAGTATCATGACGCCTCTGTTGGATTTTCCTATGGATGATGTATGTTTCATAGCTGCTCCTCCTTTGAGCTGGAAAATTTCATCTGCGCTACCGAAAGCACCACGATCACAATGAAGAATACCACCGCATTGGCGCTCTGGAACCCGAACTGCCCGCCTGACATACCGTTATTGTAGATCAGATAGGAGATGGATTCCGTGCTCTGCGCAGGGCCGCCCTTGGTCAACGCCATAATCTGGTCGAAGACCATCAGGAAGTTCTTCACGCACAGCACCATATTGATGGAGAAGAACGGGATGATCAGGGGGAAGGTCAGGTAGCGGAACTGCTTCCAGCCCGTGGCCCCGTCAAGCCCCCCCGCCTCGTACACATCCTCGGGAACCGTCTGCAGGCCCGAGATATAGATGATCGTGTTCATGGCGATGGCCTGCCAGGCGCATACAATCATGACGCCGATCCACGCCTTGCTGGGGCTGGACAGGATGCTGCTGCTCAGCGCCTTGATCCCTGTCATGTCCGCCAGCGCGGGGATGATGTAAGTAAAGAAGTAGTTGAAGATATAGCCCACTACCAGGGAGCCCAGGATATTGGGCAGGAAGTACGCCCCCCGGAAGAACCCCTTGGCCCGGATCTTGCTGTTCAGGGCCATGGCCAGAAGCAGGCTGATCACATTCACCACCACCGTGGAAACCAGAGCCAGCTTGATGGTGAACCAATAGGATTTCCCTACGCGGGCATCCGAAAACAAATCGATGTAATTCCGGAACCCAACCCAGTCGTACTTGCCGAAGCCCCTGAAATTCGTGAAGCTGTACACCACGCCGCGGATCAGCGGGATGGTATTGAAGCAGACGAACAGGGCAAGAATCGGTATGGTAATCAGCAGAAACGTTCTTTGTCTGTCATTTTTCATAGTCTAACACCCCTTCTCGGTTTTTCCTGTCATTGATTGTTCTGGGCATACTCCTGCACCATGCGGATGATGTCCCTGTTGTACCTCTGCCAGTTCCTGTCGAAATCGGCCAGAAATGCGTCCACGTCCTTCTCAATCAGGAAGGTCTGGAGCAGAGCGTCCACAGACATCTCCGAGGGATAATAGTGGTCCTGGTAGTCCGTCATGTTCCCCGACTCGATGAACTCCAGCATGCCGTCCAGCATGGAGGCCAGCCGGAACTCCCCGTTCTTGCAGGGAACCGCGTTCTGGTCGTCGATGTAGCGCTGGATGTTCTCGTCCGCCAGCAGAAAGTCCAGGACTTCATAGGCCGCCTCCTTGTTCTCGCAGCCGTCCATGACGCAGAACCCAAGGTCGATGCCGGAGTTCAGCGTCCTGTCCTCTTTGTTGTCGCAGGCCGGCATCACGAAGGAATCGATGTCCAGATCCGGATTCACGGACAGGATCTGGGGCGTGGCATAGCTGCCGATGGGGTACATGGCCGATTCCCCTCTGGCGAAAGCGGTACAGGCGTCATTGTAGCCGTAGGCGAAGGGATCCTCCGGCCCGTAGGGCAAAAGCTGCATGTACTTCTCCGCCAGCTCCCTGTACTGATCCGTGAAAGTGGTCTCGCCTCTGTTCACCTGCTTCGTGGTGTCCGCGGGGGCCAGCTCCACGGCCATGGCGTTCCAGGGCGCCAGGCAGGTCCAGGTGTCCTTGAAGCCGAAGTAGAAGGGCAGTATCCCCTCCCCCTGGATCTGGTCGCAGAGCGCCAGCAGCTCATCCCAGGTCTGGGGTATCTCCCAGCCGTGCTGGGCGAACATCTCCCTGTTGTACAGCACCCCCGCCGCGTTGGCCACATAGGGCACGATGTAAGTGCCGTCCACGGGCACCAGCTCCAGGGCCTCCGCGATGTCCAGGTATCCCTGGTTGATGCTCCCAAGCCCGCCGTACTCCGACACGTCCTCCAGAATCTGGGCATCCACAAAATAGGAATAATTGATGTCGCCGCCGATTCCTATGATGTCTGGATAGTCCTCTCTGATGAACCGGGTCTTTAAGATGGTCATCGCATCGTTGGGGGAACTGATCGTCAGGTGGATGTCGTCATGTGTGGCATTGAACTGCTCTTCCACCGTCTTGAAGTAGTTCGCCGCTTCCGGTTTGTACTGGACAATCTCAATCTCCGTCTTCTGACTGTCCCCGGAGGTTCCACATCCCGCGAGAGGAACCGCTGCCGCCATACAGCCCAGTGCCAGTCCCACGCATTTCATTCTCTTTCCCTGGAATGCTCTTCTTCCATGGAATGCTTTTCTTCCATGGGATGCTTTTCTTCCATGGGATGCTTTTCTTTCATTCATGGCATTCACTCCTTCTTTTTTTGGTAAAAAAATGATAACATACCTTTATGCTATCGTTAAATAGCATTATTTTGCATGTTCTATTCCATTATGCCACTTTTTTAGAATTTTGTTGCAGTCGGCTAGCATTTTGGTATATAATCACGATCATAGGGTTCGCGAAGCGGTTTCTATGATATAATGTGATTAATGACTTTTGCGAAAGATTGTTTCATGACATGTAGTATAATATTACACAGAGGGGTATCTTATGAGCGAGGTAATTTTTTCCGTCTTTCCAAGCGAGAATTTTATTGACCTTGGACTCTATCAATTCGGCTGGGAGCAGTGCGACCCTTCCCATTCCTATGGCCCGGCTGCCAGAAACCACTATCTCTTCCACCTGTGCCTGTCCGGCACGGGCCGGCTCTACGCGGAGGCCTCCAAAGGCAAATCCAACGAATACCAGATCAAGAGCGGCCAGGGCTTTCTCCTGTTCCCCAACCAGATAGCCACCTATATCGCCGATCAGGAGCTTCCCTGGGAATACGCCTGGCTGGAATTCGACGGGCTGCGGGTGACGGAGAGCCTTGCGCGGGCAGGGCTGTCCCCCACCCGACCGGTATACAGGGCCCACCACAAGGACATCTACCAGACCATGAAGGACGAAATGCTCTACATCGTGCACCACAAGGAGGAGACTCCGCTCCACCTGATCGGGCATCTCTATCTGTTCCTGGACAGCCTGGTCCGTTCCTCCGCCTCGCCCTCCGCCCAGGCCGAACAGGGAGGACGTCTGCGTGACTTCTATATGAAAGAGGCCTTCGCCTTCATCGAGCAGAACTTCCAGAACGATATCTCCGTGGAGGACATCGCCGCGACCTGCGGCCTGAACCGGAGCTATTTCGGGAAAATCTTCCATGAGAGCACAGGGAAATCCCCCCAGGAATTCCTGATCTCCTACCGCATGACCAAGGCAACGGAGCTTTTAAAACTGACAGACCTGTCAATTTCTGACATCGGGAATGTGGTGGGCTATCCGAACCAGCTGCATTTTTCCAGGGCGTTCAAAAATGTGTATGGGATGTCGCCCAGGGACTGGCGGTATGCGCATGGGGGGAAGCGCCATCGTTAGTGAGGGTCTGGGCCGGATATATCCTCCTGTGCGCTGCCGCGGATATCCTCCTGGCCCGGAAGACCAGGCCCTCCTCATCTCCAGGCCGTCCCTGCCCATAGCTGAATCCCCGGCTGCATGAAAACGGAAGAAGGCCCCGGACAGAGAAAGGGCGCAGCCCGCAGGCTGCGCCCTTTGATGGAAAGGTTCGGTCTTCACTCCAGGACAGTGCTCCTGTACTCGATGGAGGCCACTTCCTCCTCCTTGAGGATGAAGACGAGCTTCATGCCGCCCTTTCTGTAGATGATCATGCCACACTCCTCCGTGCCGCCATCGGGATAGGCCTGGAGCACCTTGTCCCGGGAGTCCCCGATGCAGATGCCCTCCTGGGTGGCCACGGAATCGTCCTTCAGGACCACTGCGGACACGTAGTCCTTGTCGCCGGTGGGATAGGTGTCCAGCTCGAAGCCGTTGTAGGTGTATGTCTTGTCCAGGCCCTCAAAGGCGCAGCTGGCCGCCTCGAAATAGGAGACCGGCTCCCCGAGCTGCTCCAGGATCGGGGCCGCGTCCGCGTCCATTTCTATGGTGGCGCCCTTTGCGGTGAACTGATAGCCCGCTCCGGATGCGGCGCCGCCCTGGCCGGAATCCTGCTGCCCTTCCTGGGCCCCGCCGTCCTGCTGCCCCTCGCCTGCCGCCTCCCCGTCTTCCGAAGCGCCGCCTTCACCCGCCCCGGAGGTAAGGTCCACCGGTTCCATGTTCTGGACGCTTCCGCCGATGGTCTTCTCGTCCTCTTTGCCGCAGCCTGTGGCAAGGAGCATGGCTGCCGCCAGAAGCACGGCGCATTTTTTCATGGTGCTGATTTTACTTTCTTTCTTTTTCATTTTGTTCTCTCCTTTGTAGTCATTGTGATTTCTGTGGCAGGCACGATGGTCGAACCCTGTCGGTATGTCCTCATCACCTGCCGTGAGCCGGGCTGCGCGGCAGGTTTATTCGGCCGCAGGTATGTGCCAGCCAGCTTTGGCGCACTGCTGTCCCCCGCAATGGGCGTATGCCCTGTGCTGGTTCGCCAGGTATCTTCCGGGCGTTCATTTCATGCCGTAATACCGATATTGCTCTTCCTTTTCGGCTTCATAGGCGGCAAGCTTTTCCTCCCAGAGGGCGGCCAGGTGCGCTTCGCCCCTGCGGTCGGGAACGCCCAGCTCTTCTGTCAGCATCCTGCCCAGATACCGGGAGAGCTTCTCCGCCCCGGACAGGTTCATGTGCAAGCCGCCGTCGTAGGTGTCCGTGCTGTAGTCGATGCCGGTGTCCTCCCCGAGCTCCAGGAAATTGAGATAGCGCAGACCCCGCGCCGCTGCGTACTCCTCCACCTGGGCCTCCCACTCCGGATACCAGTAGGGGTACAGGCTGGGGGCTTTTATCAGGAGGAGTTCGATTCCTTTTTCCTCACAGAGGGCGGTCATCTTGTCCAGGTATTTCCATGCGTTCTCGCCGAAACTGTAATCCCCCAGGATACGGCCCTCCGGCACGTTCTCCGCCGCCTTCACGTCCACCCGCATGTAGTAGCCGTTGTGGGAGACGGGCTTGGTGCGGAACATGTACTGCACATCGGCCCGGGTGAGTTCGCTCCATCTGGAATGGTAGCGCAGGATGGGGAAGACATAGTCCAGGAAGCTCTCCTCCTCTTTCATGGAAGCCAGGATTGCCTTCACTTTTACAGGAGACCACTCCATTCCCTCCAGGGTCATGCGGTTGTAGGCTTCCTTCTGGGACTGGTCATACTGGAGGGACAATATATTGAACACCACCACCTCAGGGGTCTCGTAGCGCAGGGTGTCCTCCAGCAGGTAGTAGGACTGCCAGATATACTGCTGGGCGCTGCCGCGGATGTAGCTGTTGATGCCGTATTCCTGCCAGAGCACCGCAGGGGAGAAGTTCTCGTAGACCTCGCAGTCCCCTATGAAGATGACGTTGTGGTCTTTTTCTTCTTTATAATATTCGGCGATGAAGGCGCCTTCTACCACGTCGTCCACGTACTTGGGCACCAGCAGGCGCTGGAGCAGGAACAATGTGGCAAGGACGATGCATGCCGATGCTGTTATTTTTATGCACTTTTGCGCTTTTGTATTCTTTTTCATCCTCTTGCACCCAGTCCGTTCTTGGCAGTTTCCATTCCGTCCTCGGAATCCAGGAATCCGGCAATGCAGGACTCCACCTCATCCGAACTGTATTCCTCATTCCAGGGCGCTGCGCCATAGCTATTCCTATAGGCTATCGCACATTCCGCCACCATAGCCCTGTCTATCTTCTCGCCTGCAATCAAATCCATGCCCTCACTTCAAAATACAACTGTGCGTTTGACTTAAAACTGATTATAAATAAACTGGCTGGCGTCATACCCGATGCCGTAAGCCCCCGCCAGCAGCACCGCCAGGAACAGGCCGTACCACAGCGCGAACCGCAGCGGATAGGGCTTTGCCGCAATCCGCTCCCTGACGCTGCCCTTTCTCTGGATAAGGCTTACTGATACCAAAACAAATGTCCCAATGGCGAGAATCCCGTAGTCAAGTGCCGAAAGTCCTAAGCAGAGCAGAGAACCGTCCCACAGAATGTTCCAGTTCCGGGCGGTGAACAGGGAGCTGAACATCCGGAAGGTCACCGGCACGGAGCGGTAGCAGTCGAACGTCCGCAGCATCGACACCAGCAGGAAAGTCCTGGCCACCTCAAAGGCAGCATACCCCCTCCCGCCTGCACCGAAGCGCTGGTGGAACCTGGCATACAGGGGCTCCAGGGTCTCGGAAACCATCAGCACGGCCCAGTTCCCCAGCCCCCAGGCGATGAAATTCCAGCTGGCCCCGTGCCAGATGCCCGTGGCGAACCAGACCACGAACGAAGACAGATACACCGGCAGCCGCTTGCCCACCTTCTCCCCGAAATGGCGGCGGGAGAATTTGTTGAATTTCTGCATGAACTTGCACACGGAGATGGGGTAGAAAATATAGTCCCGGAACCATGTGCCCATGGAGATATGCCACCTGCGCCAGTATTCCTTCAGGGATTTGGAGAAAAAGGGCCGCTGGAAATTCTCCTGCAGGGTGATGCCCAGAGTCTGGGCGATTCCGATGGTGATGTCGATGCCCCCGGTGAAGTCCGCGTACAGCTCCAGGGCGTAGAAGAACATCCCCACCAGCACATAGGCGCCGTGATACATGTCCGTGTCCCCGATGATGGCGTTGACCCCCACCAGCATCCTGTCCGCGATGACCATTTTCTTGAAATAGCCCCATAGAATGCGCTGCAGTCCAAAACTTACCGTTTTTCCGTCAAATCCGTGTTCCCCATACAGGGATTCTGCCAAGTCCCCGAACCGGCTGATAGGCCCCTGCACCAGTTGGGGAAAGAAGGACACGAACAGGGCGAACCGGAAAGGGTTCCTCTGTGCCCGGACTGTCCCCCGGTACACGTCGATCAGATACCCCACCGCCTGGAAGGTGTAGAAGGAAATCCCCAGAGGCAGGGCAAGGGTCAGGAAAGAAAGCCGCCCCGTCCGGCCGAATGCCCCCAGCAGCCCGTTGATGTTGGCGATGGCGAAGTTGGTGTACTTCAGCACCGCCAGGATACCGATGTTCAAAAGGATTCCCCCCAGTATCCATCCCAGGCGCACCTTTTTCTGCCTGTCCTTATAGGCCTTTTTCTCCTCTTTGGACAGCTCCGCCCTGTGCTCCTTCAGATAGGCCGCCTGCCTGTCGGCGTTGTCCTCAATCCGGCAGGCCGCGAACCAGATCGTCACCGTGGTCACCAGGAGGTAGGGCACATATTCCGCCCCCGCCAGGAAATAGAAGAGGTAGCCGGCTCCCAGCAGCAGCACCCACTGGCATTTCCGGGGGATAATGTAGTACAGCAAAAACAAGACCGTGAGAAATCCCAAAAATCCATACGATGTAAAAAGCATGACCGCTTCCTCTTAAGCCTGAAAACTTCCAGCTAAGCTTCCAATCAAGCGCTTAGCTATACTGCATAACGCTGAATGCTGCCTAATGTAATCATGCGAATGAACCAGTCAGCGTTATGCAGTCTGGTTTCACGGCAAGTGAAATCGTTAAGCAGTATAAGCTCCTGAACCAAGCTCCCGATTTCAGGCTTCTTCCTCCAGCTTTTGAATCAGGGCGTAGAGAGCCTTTGCGGAATTGAAGTTCTCAGGGAGGATGTCTTTTGCCGTGATGGCGATGTCAAAGGTCTCATTGATCTCCGCGATCAGGCTGACGATGTCGAAGGAGTCCAGAATCTTGTCGTCCACCAGACGCTCCTCCGTCTCAAATTCTACGTCCGGATGTAAATTGCTCAAAATCTCCATTAATTCTTCCATGATTGGCATTTCCTTTCTTCCAGTTCATTTTTTATTGCCGGAATTCCTCTTTCTCCCTGTTTTGGGAAACCAGCTCTTTCATTGCATTATTATAAAGTTCCATTCGTTCGGCCACTCTGTCTTTTGGCGACATTTCGTAGTCGTCTAAGTCGGGAACTTTTACCGTCAGGCCAAGTATTTGGCAGATGATTTCAACTTGCCATACTTCCAGAGGAATCTCTTTCCTTTGTCCATCCACGCCATGAAGCGTTAACCCGACGCTTTCGATCACTTTTTCCATTACGATTCACCCATTTATCATTTTATGGTGTCAGTCAGCAGGTGGGATGCCGGCACGATTTCAGGCATTTCAGCGCCTTAAAATATGCGGGCTGCCTGCCCACCTCTGTTTCCGGCCTATGGCCTGTCCCGCCTCACGCCCCCTCATACATTTTCTTCAGCGTCACCCGGTCGATCTTCCCGTTGGCCGTAAAGGGCAGCTGCTCCAGCCGGATGATCCGGTTAGGCAGCATGTAACGGGGCAGCTTCGTCCTCAGGACTGCGGCCATTTCCTTCTCAGAAGGGTCTCCCACATAGTATAGCACAATCTTCGCCTTCCAGGTATCGTAGATGCAGGCCGCCATGCGGACGTCAGGGAGCATGTCCACATTCACTTCGATTTCCCCCAGCTCGATGCGGTGGCCCATGTGCTTGATCTGGTAGTCCTTCCGGGACACGAACAGCAGCTCTCCCGCCTCATTATAGCGTCCGATGTCCCCGGTTCGGTAGATGCGCTCCGGATAGGCCGTGTTCAGGGGATTCTGGACAAAGGCCTCCGCCGTGCGCTCAGAATCATTGTAATAGCCCAGCGTCAGCGCCGTGCCCCGGATGCAGATCTCGCCCTCCTGTCCCGTCTCCGCCCGCTTCCCCTCCGGCGTCAGCAGCAGAATCTCCCGGTTGGGAAAAGGCCTGCCGATGGGAATCGCCTCGTCTTCCGCAAATTCCCGCTCCACCCTGTAATAGCAGCACATCCCGGTGCCCTCCGTGGGGCCGTACAGGTTGGTGAAAACGGCCTCCGGCAGGGCTTCCCGCCAGATGCGGAACTGCTTAATCGGGAACACCTCGCTCCCGAACGCTATTGTGTGCAGAAATTTCGGTTTTGCCGTCTCAAAGGTGCCGAAAGCGCTTACCATGGTCAGGGCGGAGACCACCCAGCAGATGGTATTGATTCCATGTTCGTTCAAATATTCCACCAGCTTCACCGGAACGGAGAAAAGCTCTCTGGGAATCAGGTAAGTGGTGGCCCCGAATTTCAGCGTAGGGTACAGCTCCTTCAGGCAGGCATCGAAATACAGGGGCGACTGGTTCCCGAAGACAGTATTTTCGTCAAATTCCAGAATCTCCGAAAGACGCTCTATGTAGTCGATTACAGACCTGTGGCATGCCGCCACCCCCTTGGGAATCCCCGTGGAGCCGGAGGTGAAGACGATGTAGATCGGGTCTGTGTCGATGGCGCGGCGGCGGATTTCCTCCAGCGCCCCGTCATCAATCCCGCACTGAGCCATCTCATGGAAAAGCGCGATCTCGCCGTCCCCGATCCGGAACGTCCTGGCAGTCTCCTCGGTCTCCCGGTCGCAGATGATCAGGGGCGAGCGCACATTGTCCAGTATCAGCTGGATCCTACCCGCGGGCATCTCCTCATCGATGGGCACATAGAAATCGCCGCCTGCCACCACCCCGAAGAAAGCCGCCACCTCCCTGGGGGACTTCCGCATGAAGACCACCACAGGCTTTTTGTAGATTCCCTTTTTGTGGAGGAAGCTTCCGATGCTGCGGCTCAGGTCGTATACTTCCTGAAAGCTCAAGGCCCCCGTGCCGTCGGCGTAGGCTGTCTTTGCGGGTTTCTGCTTTACGATATGGTTTAAGTAGTCCAATACATTGTTCTGCATAAGTGCTCCTTCGAATATTGCCAAAATCACCAAAAATACCGAACCATGGATGCTGAGACTAATCCGGTCAACGGGAATTTTCCCGTCCATTCCCGGATATATTTTTATACCCGAAATTCGTTTATCTCCCGGTATAGCCTGTCCGGAACTCAGGCAGCTTATATTTCCCAAACTCCCATGCGGCGCCACATCACCATGCCCAAAAAGTAAAGCAATGCAGAGAATTGCCTGGGAATTCAGCGGATGCACTCGCGATGGCTCACCAGGCATTCATACTGGGCGTTCGCCGGATGCACTCGCAATCCCCACCAGGCATTCTTTCCGGGCGTTCGCCGGATGCACTCGCAATCCCCAGCAGACATTCTTTCCGGGCGTTCGCCGGATGCATTCGCAATCCCCACCAGGCATTCATACCAGGCATTCGCCGGATGCACTTGCGACGCCCAGCAGGCATTCATACCGGGGATTCAGGCGGCCGCAGGTCAAGACCGCCTTCCGCGCCAGCACTTCCATCACGTCCAGGAAACCCTCCCCCAGCTCAAAGTCCCGCTTCACCAGGGACAGCTCCGTACAGGCCAGGACCACGGCCTGGGCCCCTGCATCGGACAGTTCCCGGGCCACCTGTCGAAACGCCGGGAAGTCCACCGGCCGTCCGGCCTTTACCTCTTTATAGATGATGTCCATGACTGTCTGTTGACCCACCTGGTCAGGGAGCACGGATATGATTTCCTCCTCCGCCAGGGCCCGCTGGAACAGCCCGCTCTCAATGGTGCCGTCCGTCCCCATGATTCCGGCCCTGCGGATTCCCGCTGCCCTCAGGCAGAGCGCCGTCTCCCGGATGGCGTCCAGAATGGGGATGCCGATCTCTCTATCCAGCCTCTTCTGGAAATAATGCGCCGTGACGCAGGGAATGGCAATCACCTCCGCTCCTTGACTCTTTAAGTCAATGCCAACCTCTAACATCTGCGGCAGCGGATCCTCCCCGCTCTGGCCCAGAATGAACCTGGTGCGGTCGGGAATCCGGGGCTTGCTGTGGAGCAGGATCTCCATATGCTCCTGATCCGTCTCCGCATCGCTCATCTGGGTGAGCAACTGCAGGAAATACGCTGTCGCCATGGGGCCCAGGCCGCCGATGACTCCTAATTTCTTCATATGTATACCATGCCTTTCCGTAACCTGGCTCCCCCCTCCACTGCCATAGTAATCCGGATTTGTATCCTATTCCTACATGAAATTGTTTCGTAATTGTATATTCTTTCTTAACTTCCATGCAGCCCGCCGCGCCGCCGGATTCTAATTGATCTCCGGGTACAGGGCAGGGTCATAGTTGAACGCGCCGTAATGCTCCGCATTGTATTCCATGAGCTCCGCGTCCGTCCACAGGAAGATGGTAGGGTGGTCCGGCCTGGGCGTGGTGTCGAAATGATACCATCCCTCCCCCACGTCCACCAGGTTCCAGTAATGCTCAAAGCTGGTGGGGATCCTCCGGATGTCCAGATTGGGGATTCCGGCCCTGGTCAGCAGGGCCTTGGCCGCACAGGCATAGGCGTAGCAGTCCCCTTTTTTATCCACCAGACCCTCATAGGCGGCCCGGATCCAGTCCCCCTTCTCCGTGTGGTTGATATAGGACACATTGCCCAGCACATAGCTGTAGATGGCCCAAGCCTTGTCCCGCAGGCTCATGTCCGGCTCGATGATCTCCTCCAGCACCGCATCGGCATATGCATACATCTCCTCCTCGCTGTACATCCTTGCCCTGACGGTCAGGTTCACTGTGGCGCTGGACTGGTTGCCCGCAAGGTCTGTCGCCGTGTAGGTGACCGGATAGACCCCCTCGGTGGTCAGGTCCACGGCCGAGGTATCCACCTCCAGCGTCACGCCCTCCTGGCAGTTGTCCTCCACAGTGACGTTTTTCCGATAGGATATGCTCTCCCCCAGAAAGTAATCCAGGTCCACCGCCCCGTGGATCACCGGAGCCTCAGTGTCCTCCCGCAGCGTCAGGCTGGCCCGGGCCGCCGTCTCGTTCCCTCCGCTGTCCCTGGCCACGATCTCCACCTCCTGGGTGCCCGCAAGGGACAGATCCGGCTCCTGGCGGAAAGAGAATGCGAGCTCCGTGGCATCCTCTGCCGACGCCACGAAATCCTCCGGCTTTCCGGGCACCTGGAGGAAGCTCTCCACGTCATGGACCTCCAGCCGGGGCGGCACAGTGTCCACCACCCGCAGCGTGGAGGCATAGGTCTCCCCGTCTATCTCCAACAGCACCTCATGGTCTCCCACCTGATTGAAATCAATTTCCGACATCCGTGTCAGAAACACGGCGTCCCTTCCCGCCTCCACGAAGCTGTGGATATCCGGCGCTTCCCCTCCGGCCTCCATGGTCACGTCCTCCGCCAGCCGAATCAGGTACAGCGTGGAATCCACCACCGTCCAGTTTCCGCCCCTGTCCGTCAGGATGACCTGGACCTCCTGCTCGCCTGTCCGGGAGAAGTCCGGCTCCTTCACATAGGACACGGTGACCTGTGTGGCGTCCGTGATATCGGTCACAAAGGCCGATGCGCCGAAGGCCTCCCCCGCCTCCCGCATCACGGGCACGGCTGTGGCCTGGGGCGGGAGGGTGTCCTGGATGACCAGGGTGCAGCTATGGGTGAACAGGCCGCTCTTCACCCTCACCCGGTACTCCCCCGGCACCGCAATGTCGAAGGGCTGGCTGTCCTGGGTGAAGACTGCCCCGCTGTCCGCCTGCTTCAAAATGTCCGAGGCAGACACCTCGATGCCTGCCTCCACATGTACTGTCTTATACGCCAGCCCGTCCACATAAATCCAGGAGGCTGTGCTGAAAACGACAAGAAGCGCCAGGCATATGATCAGTATCTTCATACGCTTTCCGCTTCCTGCTCTTTGTCTTAAATCAAGTTTTCCATTCTTTTTCTGCATGGCTGTCGCCTGATGGCATCCTTTTCCTGTATCTTTCTTCCCGGGCCGCCCCCCTGACAGCCTGGATAGCTTTTCCTATCATAACACATAAAATACCTTATTAGCAAGGATGGAATTGCAGAGGCGCTATGGACCTTTTTTTAACCTGTCATACAATATTTCCCCTTCTCCGGTTGAAAGAGTCACCTTCTTCTTATACAGTAAAGTCCATGATGCCTGATTCTTTGTATAATCCATTTTATCTTGTGGGAAAAATGAACGACAGTAATACCTTCCGCTCCCTCCGTTTTCTGCCAGAAATAAAAACAGATTTCTCTCCTCTGCATTACTTTTCATAATATAGTCCGCTTTGATAACCGAATAAATGTTACGTTTCTGATTATACTTAAAAATTGTATCATTTCTGTCAATTATGCTCTCAAGAAGCGGAAGCATATGTATCCTGTCTGCAATCTTATAATACAAATCGGATGACTGGAGCTGTTCTGCCGTTATCCTGCGTTCTCTTATTGCATCAAATATTTTTCCCCTGTCATGGACTAGCTCAGGTCTGTCAGTCAAATATTGAAGTCCCATTAAATGAAAGCATTCTTTTTTCTCAAAATTAATCCGTAGGGGGACAGCAATATTTTTTCTTCCCAGCACCAGATGGTATTCCTTATCCAACAGTTTCCCGAAAGCCTCCACACAGTCATGCACGTTACGCATCAGACTTACCTCTTCCCCCTCTAAAAACAGGAAAAGCCCTGCTTTCGCAGAGCTTTCCTAACGTTTTCTTTCAACTGCATACGCAATCTAGCCAGAATGCGGTAAACGTCAAACCCATCCAAAGCTTGTAAGGCACTGCCCTCTGGCGCAACACCTTATGTCAACGCTTTGACCGACACTCAAGTTGCCTGTCTTCATCATTATATTACAATAGCCTCGGAAATATGTCAATAAAAAGTTCCGTAAAGGCCCAGCACAGTCTTATACCATAAACAGGGCCGAATGCTTCGGATTGATTACCATAGCAACCTGCCCACTCCCTTCACCTTGTACATGGCCTCTATAAAATAATAGTCCGCATAGCTCATGGTGAAATGATGTTCCGGGGAATGGTAGGCCGCGCTGCAGTTCTGGACGATGGCATCGCAGCCCTGGCCGAAGTCTGCCCGGCTGTCCGCTATGGTCCGGAGGATCTTCACTGCGGCCTCCTCGTATCTGCCACGGCTCTCCCCGGGCAGACGCCGGGCCAGCTCCAGCAGACCTCCCGCAATCACGCAGGCCCCGCAGGAGTCCTCATAGGCCGGCTCTGTCGGCTGGCGAAAGTCCACTGGGATGATGCCGCTCTCCGGGATGTTCGCCAGGCAGTAATCCGCCACACGCTTCGCCGTATCCAGGTATTCCTGTTTTCCCGTATGTATATAACTTATCATGAAACCGTACAGCGCCCAGCCCTGGCCCCTGGTCCAGGCGGAGCCCTCCCCGCAGCCCTGGCCGCCGTGGCTTTTCACCATCTCTCCCGTCTCCGGGTCGAATTCCACGATGTGGCATACGGAGCCGTCCGGGCGGACGAAATGTTCTCTGACGGTGTCCGCGTGCAGGCTGGCAATCTGACGGAACCTGGGGTCTTTCGTCTCCTCGCTGGCCCAGTACAGGAGGGAGAGGTTGAACATGCAGTCGATGATGGCCCAGCCTCTGGTATCCTCCTCCAGGTCGTTCCAAGCGCGGATGAAATTTCCCACGGGGTTGAACCGTCCCGCCAGAAGGGTGGCGGCGTGCAGGGCCATTCTTCTGGAATCCGGGTTCCCTGTGAGCCTGAAATCCGCCACCGCCGTAGGCACGAACATAAAGCCCACGTCGTGGTGCAGGCCGTAGAAATCCGCAAAGCACTGCTCCATCTTCCGTTCCGAGACCCGGGCGATGTCGGCATAGCGCTGCTCTCCCGTGTCCTGGTATAAGAGCCACATGATTCCTCCCCAGAAGCCGTTGGTCCACCAGTTCAGGCCGTCGTCCATGCGCCACTGCTTCGTCATGTCTGACCTGTCGTCATAGTCTCCTTTCCCATCAGTTCTGTAGGGAATCTTCTCTCTGTTCTTCTCGCTGACCCATGCCATCTTTTCGCGAATCTTCGCTATTACGGCATCCGTCCATTCTTCATGTCCGTTCATGTCCATGCTCCCCTCTCGCTTATTCTTTCCATTGCGCTCTATCACGTTCTATTACCTTCCTGTCATCTCCGTTTTCTTTGCTTTCGCAGTCCCCTACAAATCTGTGGTCCAATGCAAAGCTACTGTCCAATGCATAGCTGCTGTCCGATGCATAGCTGCTGTCCGATGCATAGCTGCTGTCCGATGCATAGCTGCGTTTCGCCACGCTGCCTGTTCCCCACAGATTCCCGGCCCGTATGCCCCACTGCCGCCCGGGCCCATTGCATCCGGAATTCCGCTACTGTTCCGCCTCCCGCGTACATCTCACCTCAAACCAGTCGAAGTCCGCATGTTTCCCAAAGCCTGTCAAATCCTGGCAGCAGATTCCCACCATGGCCCCGGTGAACCACCCCTCCGTGCAGGCTTCGTCCGACAGGAAGCTTGCATTGACGCCGGGTCCTATGTTCCGCAATGCCTCCCCCCGGAATCCGTAGGAGAACTGTGCCTGCGTCCCCCGCAGGGATATCTGCAGGACGATATCGCGTTCTTTTTCTATCGGTATATACTCCGTCAGGTATTGGTACCTCCTGTTCTCCGCCTTCAGCAGAGTGATGCATTTTCCCACGTCCTCGTCATGGGAAAGGTGCAGATACAGGTAATTGTCCGTATCGTACATCAATATCAGCCCCGCCATCTGCTTGAAGACCTCCGGCTCAAAGGCCAGGCAGCACGCCGCGTCCATATGGTACTCCGTGACCCGCCTGGCGATCAGGGTCTGGGCAAAACGGGAAGCCAGGCCGCTTCTCCCGTACATCCGCAGCCACCCTGGGCGCTGCGTCAGGGAAATGTGGCGCTCGTCCATGGGAACCCGCAGGGACTGATAGTCCAGGTGCAGAGTGGGCGCATCGAAATCGTCCCGCACCAGCGCCCTGCCTGGCAGGAGCTGCTTCTGTTCTGCACTGTCCGGCTCTCCGGCTGCTGCCCTTTTTGCCACATCTGTCCTTTCTGTACATTCCGCTTTGCTTTCTGCCTCTACCAGCCATTCCGCGTATTTCCCTTTGCTTTCTGTCCTCTCCAGGCCCTTCGCACATTCCGCTTTGCTTTCTGTCCTCTCCAGGCCCTTCGCACATTCCGCTTTGCTTTCTGTCCTCTCCCAGCATTTCGGCGGCTCCACCTCCTCCCGGGGCACATTCCCTCCCTCTGCCAGCTCCAGCCACCCGTCCTCCGTCCAGCGCACCTTCTGGATGGCTGTCTCCCGGCCCAGCATGTAGCGCCTGGCTCCAGCGAAGCGCTCCGCATCATCAGGATTGCGGTCTTCTGAGGCCCTGCCGCACAGATGCACCATATACCACTCTCCCTCCGGCGTCTCCACCAAATCGCAGTGCCCGGCCTTCTGGAGCAGGATGTCCCCGTGGTGGCGGGAGGTCAGGATGGAGTACGCCTCCCCCTCCTGCCTGCAGGCGTCCGCGGGCCGGTACATCTCATAGGGCCCCCAGATGTCCCTGGCCCGCTGTATGGTCTGGCCATGGGCTTCCCCTGTGCCGGTATCCGCGCTGAAGAGATAGTACCAGCCGTCCCGCTTGAAGATATGCGGCCCCTCCAGAAAGATGCCATCGGCGCGGTAGATGTCCCTCACCGGTCCGACCATTCGCCGCCCGGCGGCATCGAATTCCTGCAGCACCAGGCGGCCTGCGTACTTCTTGGGCACCCTGTGGTCCGTCACCATGCTGACCATGTATTTGCGGCCATCGTCGTCGTGGAACAGGGAGGGGTCGAAACCGAAATTGTTCAATGCCACCGGCTCCGACCAGGGGCCATGGATGTCCTCCGCCGTCACCAGGTAGTTTTCCGTGTCGTACATATTGCAGTAAAAGGCTTTCACTATGGTGTACACCAGATAGAAGACACCATTGTCATATGTCAGGCAGGGCGCCCATATCCCCTGGGAGGGCCCCACGCCCCGGAGGTCCATCTGGGACATGCGGGTGAGGGGGTATCCTATCAGGCTCCAGTGGACAAGGTCCCTGGAATGGTGAATGCGCACTCCCGGCCACCACTCGAAGGTGGACGTGGCGATGTAATAGTCCGTTCCTGCCCGGATGATGGACGGATCCGGGTGGAAGCCCCGCAGGATGGGGTTGTGTATCATGGGAAATCCCTCCTTCTTTGTCTTTCTGAATCGCGTTCTCTTCGCGTTCCTTTTTCCATGTTACCATATTGACAAACCTTTTCCCATTTCCTAAAATGTAATCAACTGACATTTTCTGCAATGATGCATGTCGGGGAAGCCCGCGAGGCGCGGCATTATCTGTGGCTGCCTAAGCCGCTGCAGAGGAAAGGGGATATGCGATGATTACAGTGAACGTCTGCGGCTATGACTCAATGCACAAGATGAAGTTCCACCGTTCCTGTCCCGGCGGCTACGAGGATCATGCCCTGCTGCTCATCAAGACGGCGTCCTATTTTGAGATTGATGGCGAAGCGACGGATTTCGGGCCCAACACGGTGATGGTCTACGGCGCGGGTTCTCCTGTGCATTATGGCTGCCGGAATCCCCATTACAATGACGACTGGATCCATTTCGAGCTGCTGGGGGAGGACGAAGGGCTCCTGCGCGAACTTGCAATTCCTGTGAACCGCCCCTTTACGCTCCCCTGTCTCGGGACGCTGACGGATTACGCCAGACTGGTGGTGCAGGAAAAGCTGTCGGCCCGCCCCCACAGCCCTCAGGCGATCGATTCCCTGATGCATGCCCTGCTTTATTCCCTGGCCGACCAGGTGCACGCGGCCCCCAATGACAATACGGGCAATCCCTATTATTACCCCATGAGCGAGCTGCGCATGGAAATCCAGAACGCTCCCTGGCAAAAATGGGACACGCCCTGGCTGGCCCAAAGGCTCCACCTGAGCATATCCCATTTTCAACATTTGTATAAGCAGTTCTTCGACACCACCTGTATCCAGGACATCATCCGGGCCCGGATCAGGTACGCGCAGCTCTATCTGTGCATCTCGGAGATGACTGTCTCCTCCCTGGCGGCATTCTGCGGGTATGACAATGAGCTGCACTTCATGCGCCAGTTCAAAAAGGTCACGGGCATGACGCCCAGCCAGTACCGGAAGGCCCACCGCGGCTCTGTATTTGATTCTGATTGATTACGAAGCCCCCCTTAATCCGGCGCCTCATACTTCTCCTCCCTGCCCACCTCTTTCGCCACCACCACAAAGCGCCCGTCCTCCACCTGATAGGAGCAGGTGGACAGCGTCAGGAAATGATCCCCCAGCTTCGCCGTCACTCCCGTGTCGTACAGGGACAGCTCCTTGATGCCGTCGTAGAAATAGTTGAATTCCATCTCCGTGTCCGCATGGAAAAAGTTGTAATACTTGAACACCGTATCCGTGGGGTAATACACCTGGCTGTAGAAGACAGCTATGACTTCATACTCCCTTTTGTCCGTCCTGGTATGGACCTCCATGCGCTTATGCTCCGCGGCGTAGCCCTCGTCCTCGTACTGCATCAGGCCGCCGAACATAGTCCCTGCCTTCATGTTATGCCCATGGATGATGAGGTTCGTGGTAAGGTTCTCCCCGTACAGCGCGCTGTCCGTGTCCAGGATCAGGCACCCGGCCTTGTCCTCATTGCCATCGAAATCCCGCTCCAGATAATAGTTCTCATCCTCCGGGGTCTGCATGGCGGGATAGTCGATGGCCGTCCCGTCCACTGTCAGCCATAATGCCATGTCCCCGTTCCGGGCGAAGAGGTCCCCGTAGGGATTCTTCTCCAGAGGCTTCTGTGTGGCCGCCGGAGCCTCGGCAGGCTGGGCCTCCGTCTCCTCTCCGCCCTCCTCCCCGGTCTCCTCTGCGCCCTCCGCCTCCAGCGATACCCCCCGCAGCTCCTCCATCTTCGTCTCCGATTCCATCTCTTCGCCATAGAAGTCCCGCAGCAGGCACACCAGCGCTACCCCAGCCGCCACTGCCACCGCGATGCAAATGCCCGCGATGATCTTCCATCTGTCCACGGGCGCATTTCCTCTGTTCTTATCCATGTAATCTCTCCTTCTCCCTGTCTATCCTCCGGCACTCCTTCTCGCATACCGCGATCACCAGAAAAATCAGCGGCGTGGCCACCACCTGCCCGAAGCTGAAGAACTGGTTGGCCCCGTAAGCCGCCACGGCCATCATGCCCGCCGTCATCCTAGGGTTCCCCTCCCGCCTTTTCCAGAACCTGGCAAATGCCGAAAGGAAGAAGCCCAGATAGGCTGCTGCCCCCAGAATCCCCTGGTTCACCAGCATGTTCAGCCATTCGTTGTGGGCATTGGCATATATGGAGCCCTCCTCCCATAGGATCGGCGCCTGCAGGGCAAGGGACTCCTGTTCATAGAAATATCTCGCGAAGCAGTCCGGCCCCACGCCATAGAGACAGCCGGTGAAACCGCTCCGCCAGAATCCCTTCCATGCAGCCGTCCAGACCGCTCCCCGCCCGCTTCCCCAGGCGCTGTCCAGCCGCAGGAAGGAGAATCCTCCGAAGAATCTCCAGATCTCATCCGATATCTGGCATCCCGCAAGCACCAGCACCGTCCCAAGCACCAGAACTGCCCCAAGCAGGGACACAGCCCTGAGCGCCCTGCCGTCTTTCAGGCAGTCTTTGCCTGTCCTGACGTAAATCATCCTCAGAGCCACGGTTCCCACTGCCAGCAGCCACAGCGGAATCCCCCAAAAAGGCGTGAAGATCCTCTCGACGATTTCCTCTATGTCATAGGGAAGGATCAGATCCATCCGAATCAGCCATGCCAAAAAGCAGAACAGGGGCAGAAGCAGCACAGTCTCCAGGAAGCGCAGAAGCAATCTCAGCTCCTTCAGGGAGGCGAACAGAAGGACCGCGTACATCGCCCCCAGGCCCACAATCCCGCTGGCGCTCCCCTGCAGGAAGATGGCAGCCGTCCCCACAAAGGCCCCGGCCCCGGCGGGTATCCGCTTCCACCCCTCCCCTGCCCAGAAGCAGTACAGCAGGAGAGGGACCGCCACCGCCAGATAGCCGCAGTACCAGTTGATGTTCCCCACAGTGGAAAGGAGGTTCCTCCGGTTCCACTCCCACCAGTCCATCCCCTCATATGTGCCCAGGGGATCGTAGCCCATGCGGTTCAGGACCCCCAGCAGGCACACCGCGGTCACGGAGATCCAGACAATGCCGGAGACCATCTTCTCCCTCTCATGCCACCGGCTCACCAGGAAATATCCCCCCACCAGGAAAAGCTGCGTCAGCAGCCCCATATACCAGCCGGAGAAGCCCGTAAACGCCGTGTCCTTATAGGCGCTGAACACATAAGACAGCACGGAAAACAGCGCAAAACAAACCGCGAAGCCGTCCGTGCCGGAATGCCTGCCCCATGTCCCGCCCGTCCGGCCTTCCCCCGGAGAATGCCCCCTGCGCCATCTGCAGACGCCGGACAGGGCAGCGCCGGACAGCCACAGCAGCAGGAAGATCATGGACACGCTCCGGAAAAAGAGATATTTCGCGTCGGCCAGCATATAGAAGCCGTCCCGCATATAAAGCGGCAGCGCCGCAAAAATCGACAACAGGTATGCAGACGCAACCGTCTTCTGAAATCCTGCGTATTTCGTCTCCATTTATCCCATCCTCCAGCCCTTCTACCGAAAAAAGGAGGGGGAAAGATGACTTTCCTCCTCCTTTCATAGCTATGCCTGCCTAAAGCTTACGCTCTTTTCTTCTTGTTCAGGGCAACTGCTGTCATAGCCATAGCCGCAAGGCATACGGTCACTGTCACAGGCACTGCCACAGGAAGCTGGTCACCGGTCTTGGGAACGGAATCCTTCGCCCTGGAACCTGCCGCCGTAGGGAACACACCCTTGGGCGCATAGATGACGGTATAGACAGAGAACTGGTCAGTGCTGATCGTGATGGTGTCCGGATTGCTGTCCAGGTCGGACAGGTTCGTCAGCACGCCATTGTGCTCACGGATGACCATGAAGTCATATGTATTTCCGTCCTGGGCCTCGGGCCTCTGCAGCACGATGTTGATCGGCGCGCTCAGCTGAGTCACCTTATTGTTGTTGGCATTCCTCTGGGGTACGATCATGGAGATGTCGATCGAGTAAGCCGCCTGGCCGCCCAGGGACATGGCTCTGTTCACAGCAGCCTGGGACAATCCCCAAGGGGAAACTGTGGGCACCAGGGTCTCTCCCGCTGCCAATCCGGCCAATCCGCTCACGCCCTGCGTGGTGATTGCCACACCAAATCCGGACTGGTTGTCCACCGCGATCGTGCTCCCTACAGGCGCCGGAACCGGAGCGACCACAGCCCCGCTCCCACCTGCAGGCCTCTGGGTATTGTTACCGCTGGCCGTAGGCCGATTCTGGGACGGAGGTGTCTGAGTCGGCGGAGTTGTGTTGTTGCTGGTGGCGGACACTACCATCGAAGGCAGACCTACCATGTCGGACAAGGCCGGAGAAATGAACATTGCGGCCGTTGCCATTGCCATCGTCAAGGCTAGAAGAACACGTTTTTTCATTTTTCTTTCCCTCCTGGAAATAAGTAAAATTAGATATAGGAAATATATCCTGCTGAATATCTATTTTACCCCCCCAGGAAAAAAGTCAAGCCTTTTTGCAAAAAAATATTTTTTATTTCGTCTACTGCTGTAAATCTATGGTATTGCTCCAGGCCCTCCTCCCGTCCGCGTCCGTCACCTCCGCCCGGATGAACGTCTCGAAGGGCTGGACTTCGCAGGAGCCCTCTGTCAGGCCGCTGCCGCGGAAGCATCTCCCCCTGGCCCAGACTGCGTTGGAGAAAAAGGAGATGCGGACGGCCGGGCTGCATTTCACGGTGACGCGGTTCCCCTCCCGGAGGAGATGGACCTCCGGGCCCTGGGTGGCGTAGAACGCCTTCCTCCGGATTGCCTCCAGCAGTTCGGCGTCCGTTGCCTGGGGGCCGCAGGCCAGCATGATATAGGAGGCCGTCTCGTCCTCTCCGTTGTAATAATGGGTGTCGTCATCGGCAATCAGGGGATACAGCCGCCCCCTGCAGGCCGACGCGTCCACGAAATCCCCGGAATAGGGGCGGGAGGATTCCCCCGCGTCCGATACCGTGTTGTAGATTTCCGTGGCCCCGATTCCCTCCAGCCCTGCGGTCTGCTCCACCGTGTTCAGCGACCATGCCGGGTGGGCCAGCACAGCCATGCCGCCGCAGCCATTGATCGCATCGATTATGGCCTGGGGCCCGGCCTCCCGGTGGACATGCGGTTCCCGGCTGCAGCCCAGGGCCAGGATGTGGAACACGCCCTCCGCGCCGTTTTTGCCGCCGATATTGTACTCCGCCCCGGAGAGGGTGCGCAGGCCGCCGATCGCCCCGCTCTCCTGGTATTTCCAGTGATCTGTGATTGCAATGATGTCATAGCCCGCCTCCCGGTATATGGCCGCGGCCTCCTCCGGCGTCTTATGGCCATCGGACTGCGTGGTGTGGAGATGGAGGTTGATTTTCAGCCTGTTCGTTCCAAACACGTCTTTTATCATGGTTTTGTCTTCGCCTTTCTCTTTGTTCTGAAATAATATATGTCAAGTTCACCAAGGCCCATTTGGGTGGGAAGCGGGCAATCACTCGTTTTCCACATTCCTCGTCCGGTTGAGCTTCGCCCAATTCATCAGACCGATGACTGCCATAATCAGATAAATGCTCCTTTTCGTCAGATAAACCATGTCAAAATGGGCGATATACATCCCTATGGACACGATATCCGTGATTATCCACCAGATATACTGCTCCCTGTATCTCAAAAGTTCAAGTATGGTGGCCAAGATGCCTATGCTGAGGGTAAACGCGTCAAACCATGCGACCTCCCCGCCTATCTTCACGAGCGCCCCGTGGTAAAGCAATGCGCTCGCCACCACAACTGCCGCACATATGCCGTTCTGCAAAAGAGTCAGCCTCCTGCTTTTGGTCTTCTGTGTGATTTCCCGGTCCCTGTGCTTTGCCCAGAAATACCACGACACAAAATTCATGGGGATATAGAAAAGTATCTCCAACAGGGCAGTTCCCCAGATGTGCCAGTATACGAGATAGACCGCATACACAATCGTATTGACCGAAGCAAATACGAAATTGCTGATATTCGCTTTCGCCGTGAAAAAGATACAGATTACGCCACATACAGCGCTGATAAAGTTTATGACTGTCAGCCATGGGGGATTTCCGTCGGCAGAACCTGTGGTGAATCCTATGACCATCGCCCTTGCCGCAATGAATATCATGATGGCTCCCATCAAATGTTCATACCATTTCAGTTCCCGAAAGCTCTTCTTTATATTTTCATATATCATATCATCCAAAATCCTCGTTCTACCTTTTCTGCCATTTCCCTGATCTGGGTGCCGCTTATGGGATAATGTTCCCGTTTCACATCCACCAACCTATGTACCGCTTCCGGATATGCCCTGTTAAAATATTCCCCGTAGCTCTCCTCGCTGCTGTACACAGCGCCCAGTCGGTTCCCCAGCACATTTCTGACCAGCGGGGTCTCTGCCTCCCAGTCCTCTGAGCCGTCAGGCAGACGCAGTCCGGTGATGTCAATCAGTACAGGTATCACGTCCGCATATTGGGCCGCTTCCCTGCAGATCTTGTCAAGCTGTTTGACCCGCTCCTCCACGGACAGCCAGTGCTCCGGATGATCCTCCAGAATCTTTTCCTCATCGGCTCCGCCCCAAAATAAGATTACATAGACCTTTTCACACTCCTGCGCTGCAGTGTCTACGCAAAACTTGTGGCCTTTGTGAAATGGCAGGAATTTGCCTCCATACATTCCTATTTTATATTGTTTCAAATATGTCCCTCTTTCTATGGGCTTTTTTTACCAAAGTTCCCGGCAGAGCGCGTCCGTCTCTATCAGAATCCTGTAGAGCGATATCAAAGACACGGTATCCCGCAGATGACTATGCCCGCCCCCCGGTTCTGATTTTTTAGCTGCCTTTTTATGTGCAAACAGTATAGCACATATTTTATGTCTGTTCCATCCTTATTCAATGCTTTTTTGAATCTGTCTGTTTGTCTTGCAGATATTTATAGCAGACTACCGATAGATAAATTTCGGATATTTAGTTGTTGGAGCCGATGATGTCCTGACGGAAAGTCTGCTGGTATTGTGCCAGTATCTATATAAGCACTGTGGCCAGAAGGCCGTCCTCCTCATTGACGAGTACAATGTGCCCCTGGACAAAGCCCGGCATTTTGGCCACTACGATGAGATGGCCAAGCTGATCCGCAACCTCTACAGCAGGTCGCTGAAGAGCAATGGCTGCCTCCAGTTCGCGATGATGACCGGAACGACATCATCCACAGTTTCATACAGGCGGCGAAGCCGGGCACCGGGCGGAAGCTGGAGCTGCTGGTAAATGAAGAGCGCGTCACGAAGAGGGTAAACCAGGAACCGACCTATCGGAATCTGTACAGCAATACGGACAGCCTGTGGAGCGTGCTCTTCATGACAGGAGGTCAAGTATTCCAACAGCAGACGCAGGGCTGAAAAGGCAGAAGAAAAGTCCATGAGGGACGCAAGGCTGGAGAAGGGGTGCCGGGAAGCTCTGGCGCAGATAGAAGACTTGGGATATGATGCCAAGCTCAGGATGGATGGGATGGATACTGTCATCAAATATGGCATCGCCTGTGACAGGAAGCGGTGCAGGGTGATGGTGTCGGTTTGACAGGCTTTCTCAGATGGGGAGACAGCCCCTGCTTCCTGTGGATATAAAACCTCTGGCAGAAATTGAAGCTTCTGACTCCGCAGCGCTTCACGCCATATCAGGGCCGGGGATTCCCATAAGGAGTCCCCGGCCGCAGTCAATCTGTTATCCGGAAAATCCGTTCCGTATTCTTCTTCGCGTTCTGTATCAGCATGTCTTCTGACACTTTCATGTACTTAGCCAGATCCCTGACTACATACCTGATGTTCTGGGGCACGTTCGTCCTGTCCAGGCCGGGGACATTCTTCGGCGTCAGATAGGGCGCGTCCGTCTCCACCAGAATCCTGTCCAGCGGAATCAGGGACACGGCCTCCCGCAGCTCCCTCCCCCGGCGGTCGTCGCAGATCCAGCCCGTAATCCCGATGGAAAAGCCCATGGAAAGGTATCTGTCCAGCATCTTCTTATCGCCTGTGAAGCAATGTACTATCGATTTTACGCAGATGTCCGGATGGTTTTTGAACCTTTTTATAAAGTCATCCGCGGCGCTGCGCTCATGGAGGAACAATGGCTTATCCAGCTTTTCCGCAAGGACGATATGCTTTTCCAGGCATCTTATCTGGTTCTCCTTTGTGGAGAACATGCGGTCGTAGTCAAGGCCGCATTCTCCTACGGCTACCATTCTGTCGTTCTGGGATAATATCCGCTCCATGGCCTGGAAGTCCTCCTGCCTGGCGCGGTCGGCATTGTGGGGATGGATTCCGGCTGTCCCGAAGGCGGCATGGGATTTTACGAAAGCGTCTATTTTCCTGTCCTCTTTGATGTCCGTTCCGGTGAGGATGCAGCATACTTTTTGCTCCCAGGCTTCTTCGATTATCCTCTCCGGGTCGGGGAACTGCCTGCAGAACAGGTTCAGGCCGATGTCGTAGTATTTGATTGGTTTCATGGTTTCCTCCAAGCTGTCTCTTCTAAGCTTCCATTATGCAGCCAAAATACATGGCTCATTATAGCCCGGTATCTGCGAGCCATGCATGACAAACGTCATATTGACTACTAATTTTCCGAGAATCACATAAATCATAAACTGCCAATCCTCTTCTCGAAGGCGTCAAGATTTGACCTGTCAGTACCGCTGCAATAAATCGCGAATACGATGCTGTCAAATTTATCCCGGCAGTCTTGTAAGGCTGTCCAATATGCTCTGGCTACCGTATCCGGGTCATTTTGGAACGCACCGCAACCGAACGCACCCAAAATCAGGATATCGACCTGGTTCGCCGCGGCTACATGCATGATGTGTTTCGCACGTTTTACATGAAGGTCGTATAGCTCTTGAGGCTCCATCTTCATAGGCTTCCCGGTTTCCGGATTATAGCGGTTCGCAGGCTCATTCCGCAGGTTCGGCGCGGCACAGCTTATCACGTCCACTGTCACGAAATCATTTTCTGGCATCCTTTGCGGAATGCTCTCGTCTGTCTTACAGATAATGACTCCGGGGGAATAGATGCAGGCATCGGTATGGCGGTTGTCTTTTTTCTCGCGGTTCACATTGTAGTATCTGTCCCAGAACCGGCCGTTGTCAATCGTGGGATACAGCGTGGAACAGCGGCACAGGCTCTCCTCCTGGGCGCTGCTGCCGTTCTTCACGCCGCCTCCGGGACGTGTGGCCGAGGCGAAGTTCAGGACGGCGATTTTCCTGTCCGGGGATGCTTTGTGCAGGTTCATTGCCGTCTCGAAGGTCTTTGCGGCGATTACCTGCACCTGGCCGGTTTTTGCGTTTGAGACGGGGATTTCCGGGTAGTCGTCCGGCTCGTATAGTTTCGCGTTCTGCCGTCCGTAGGCTACTGCGGCAGCAAGGGTTTTGTTTACTGTATAGAATTCCTGGGTGTCCTGGAAGACGTTTATAAGTTGTTGTTTTCTGTCGGGCATTGTGGCTTCTCCTTTTTTATTTGAAAACAGTATAGCATATATTTTATGTCTGTTCCATCCTTATTTGGTGTGTTTTTGAAGGTGTCATAAATTTCGGATATGGAGTTGTTGGGGCTGTAAATCTGTGTTAAACTAAGGATAGAAAGCTTTCAGAAAGGGGGCTCCCAAAGCATGGACAACACTGTAAAGCTGCCTGTGGGCATCGATGATTTCAAAAAATTACGTACAGAAGACTTCTACTATATTGACAGGACCGGCCTGATAGATAACGGAGCTGCTGCATAGCAACCTCTACAGCCGGGCGCTGAAAGGCCAGCGGAAACGACATCATCCGCAGCTTCATACAGGCGGCGAAGCCGGCACGGCCCAGACGAAAGTGGGCTTTGGAACTGGGAAATGAAAGGATGGGATGGGATGGCAATGGGGACAGAAAACCGTAAGCATAAGGACAGCCTGTTCGTGGACCTTTTTTATGAGGACGAATCCGCGAAGAAGAATCTGCTGAGCCTGTACAATGCATTGCACGATACAGAATATCAGGACGAAGGCATCATCCGGAAGGTAAGGGTGGGGGACGTGCTGTACAAGAACTTCAAGAACGATATCTCCTTCGAGGCGGACGGCAGGGTGCTGGTGCTGGGGGAACACCAGAGCACCGTGAACCCCAACATGCCCCTGCGCTGCCTGATGTACGTGGGGAGGGCCTATGAGCAGTTGGTAGAGAAGAAAGCCCGGTACAGGACGACGCAGGTAAAGATACCGACTCCAGAATTCTATACATTTTATAACGGCACGGAAGATTTCCCGCTGGAGAAGGAGCTGAGGCTGTCCGATGCTTTTCTGGACGCGCCCGGTGGAAATTCCGCGGAGCTGAAGGTGAAGGTCATAAACATCAATTCCAACAAAGCGCATATAATCCTGAAAAAATGCGGGATATTAAGGGAGTACAGCCTGTTCGTGGATAAGGTGAGGGAGCATTCGATAGAAGAGGATTCGATAAAGCAAGCAATCAATGAATGCATAAGGCAGGGAATCCTCTCTGATTATCTCAAACGGAAAGGGAGCGAGGTGACGAATATGCTGATAGCGGAATACAGTTACGAGGAAGATATCCAGGTAAAGCAGCAGGAGGCGATGCAGAAAGGCCAGGAGGAGGGCCGGAAGGAAGGCCGAGGGGAGGGTCTGGTTCTGTCGGCACAGATATTCAGGGCTTTACAAAGCAATCCGGACTTTACGGACGCACAGATTGCTGTGATGGTTGGCTGTGATCTTGATGATGTGGAAAGCACCAGAAAGGCATTCGGGCTGTAAAAACCGTTGGCAGAGGTTCCATCCCGGACGGCCTCGGGTATATATTGCCTGAGGTCGTCTGGGATTTTTGCGCCGTGTTCCCGAAAGAGGATGCCGGAACCGCAGAGACCCTGGGCGGCCGACATCAATATTGCTGTCAGCAGCACTCCTTGGCGCTTTCGTATCAGGGGTTCCAAGCAATAAGGCAGATGTATCTTGATTCATTTTCAAGACCTTATTTACATCCACTTCATCGTTTTATTGTCAATAGTTTTACGACAATTTTTAAAAAACTTACCTTAGCAGCTACCAAGCGATTGTGTCATCCGGTCCGTATCCGCCCATCCTGTATTCCTCTGTTCTGCCGTCAGGTGCCACATCATTCTTCTTTACAGCACAGATGTAGTCTAGTTCGTTCCGCCGCCTGGTTACGTCATCCTGCCCTGCGGGTATCTTCTCATGGTAGCACATACCGGCTTCATCATCTTCACACAGACATTCCGCTATCCTCAGCCTGTAGCATCCCACCGTGAATACAGCAGCCGCTATCTTCCCTCCTTTTTTATGTCTTTTCATACGATACATGCATCGATGAAGACAATCTCCGCTACATAGTGTCTGCTGATTAAGTCTTGTTAGATGCGCATCACTCCATAAATCAAATATTTTCTATCTGAAAACACAAAAAAGATTCATCACGAATACAGACAGTGCAATCGATGTCAATTGGATTCCTTCCAGTTTGGTCACAATAAGCCCCATCCCGTAGCACCTCTTGCACAAGCCCAATGCCCATTCCACTCCGATTCTGTCTAAATCGTCCTGATACTCTGTCTTTTGTCCTACCTTGCTGTTTCACCGAGCCTGCGCAGCTTCGGCCCGGACAGGCGGATTCCACGTTCCTTCCGTCTGTACATGCTTCTTTGCTTCTTTATCCAAGCAGTATTGATATTGAGGGGCTGAGACATACAGCCCGATGCTGTCAAGTTCCACGATTAGACGCTTACACTCAATGTAGTAATGAGAGAGGAAGCCTCTTTTGACATCCCTCTCTCAATAAAGAATTGTAAGTTTTATTCGTAGAGCATATTCAAGAAGTCGGTGAAAGTTTTACTTATGAAAATGGGTTCCTCCATCTCAGAGTAGTAAAAAACAATCTTACCATCTTTTACACACAGCAAATTTCCAGCAGGATCAACTCCAAAGGGGAACATTGACAGTTTCTTATCAGAAGTTTCAAATCTGCCTACAACATCATAAAAACTGTCCGTATCACCCTCATTAAAGGACAGCAGACCACCAAACACCATACCCTTGTTCTTCCCAATATCAAAGGAGAAAGGAAAGGGCATGCCACCGTTGTTATTCTTGATGCACTCTTTCAAATCCGCAGGTAGCAAATACAGATATTTGACTTCCAAGACATCAACCTCTGTACCTGCCTTTAGGGGCTTCACAGCATCCCATTCAATATTGGCCATCTTTATACCTCCTTAACGAATACCACCACACCACAAGAAGTCTCCCCCTGTGTGTCTAGTATCAAAATGTGTTTTGAAATCTACCAATTGAATTTTACCAGGTATCTCACTATGATGCCAAGTAAAACCTGGAATACGAGGATTCCGCATTTCACCAGAACAAATCTTTTCTATGATATCCAACTGCTCAGAAGTAAAATTGGCCTTTGCTTCAGGATTAGCATCCAGATATTCTTTCAGCTTTTCAGTACAATACTTAAAAATAGCGGTATCGCCTTTTTCCCATATCTCCGAAGGTATCTCAACATCAAAAATGCTAGGAAACTCTGGAACTACAACAGTAATTTCGACCCCATTAATAGTTATGGTCTTTTCTACATAACGAATACCTGTGTCTGGATTCTCCATACCCTTATATTTCTCATTGATACACTTGACTTTATAATTACCATTTTCGTCCACTCTGATAGCATCTATGAGATTTTCAGGAAGGCTGTTTTCTTCTCTCAGCTTTTGCTTTTCCTCTTCTGCCAACTCTCGTAGCGACTGTGAAGTTTCATCAATTTTTGCTTCTGCTTTCTCAATATTAGCCTGTTCTATGGCCTCAAGGCTTACTTCCTGAATTACACCCATATCAGGCTCAAGGACTATTGTTGTGTCTTCAAGACGATTTGTAGATTCCACAATAGGCTCTACTTTTTCAATAGAATCAGGCATTTCACCTGCACCCCTGGCAGCAGCTACACGCTCAATAGCAGTTCCTCTCTCTGCTGTTGCAGCCGCCAATGTTATACTTTCTATTGATGACATTAGCATTTCTCCTTTCTGACAGTCTCCACTATTTGATTTATAACTGCTTCATCTTTCAGCAGAAAATACTTTTCTGCACTTTTCTTTATATCCATATTATCTTCATAGTGGAATATAATCAATGCAGAGATTATACGAATGCATCTGCTTTTCGGATTCTCCATATAACTGTTCTTAAAGAACCTCTTGACCTCATCCACATCTTCATATCTGCCTAAAACAAACAATTCACAAAAGGCCTTGTAGAAGTCGTTGGATATTATTTTCTTAAACCCATACGCACCACAAATCAGCAGTTTAACAATATTTTCAGCTATAACTTGTCCCAGAAGAACATCCATATTATTGCAGAAAAGCAATGATACATCTTTTTTACGAAGGGTATTCTTCATGGCTTGCTTGCATTGGGTCAATGATTCTATAACTTCTTGGTTGTTTTGACTCAAAACAGCATTTAAAAGCCACAAACTCCATTTACTCATAATGTCAAAGGTATTCTCTCTCATTAAACTGAGATTAATTTTCCCAAACATCATACCACCCTTAGTGGCAAGCAAATCATCATCTGATATAAGATTGTCAGAAAGATTGTTTACCTTCACAAGAACAGGTAAATTCATACCTTCTTTATGGCAAAGGGCGAACCCTGTCCTCAGATTTCCAAGGTAAACGGCATCTTCTTCTTTGATACCTATGGTATTTGCTATAAGCCTTTGGTCATCAGCAGATACTACTCTCTGAATAATCTTATTCGAGGAGTTTTTAATAACATCTGGAGCCAGCTTACTTGGGATTTGCTCTGCTATAATGACTCCCTGACCATAAGACCGCATTTCTGCAATCATATTTGTAAAATGCTCAACGGCTTTGCCCTTTGGATTGCCCATATTTTCAGAGCTTCTTTCGGTCTCAACATTTTTCAATAGCCTATGGGCTTCCTCTATGACCAAAAGATGCTGCAAACCAAGGTTTTCTCTAAAATGTTTATCTTTGAAAATCTGCCTATACTCATTGATATACACTACCAGCAGACCAACACAGAAAGCCTTATCAGCATCATCTGCCAAGCCTTCCAACTCAAATACCACATTTTTTTCCATAAGGTCATCGATAGGAATGGGTACAACTGTATTCAGCATAAAGCCCTTACTGCCAATGCATAGGCTGTCCAAACGAGCCAGCATCGCTGTTTTGATGTTATCTGCTACCTCACCCTTATAATCCATCTCTGCCTTTATATAATGCTCTACTTCTGCTCTTAAGTCTTGCATCGTCGGAAAAAGATATTTATGAGCCTCTAAGCTATACTGGCTCTCCAGATAGCCCGCATCAAACACTTTGGACTGATTTTCAGTGTTGATAAGATATGGATGATAACCTAATGTCAGGTTCCAACCCTTTTTACGATATATATTGTGTAAGCACTTCTCCAAAATGTAAGGCATAGGACCATAGAAAGAAAAGGATGCATTGAAAAGGTCTTTTAAAAAGTCAATATGTGTTTGGAGATTGATGCCACATTGAATATAAAAAGGATTAAACTGTAAGCAATTCAACTCAGGTTTTCCCAAAGTATAAACTACTAAATCACCTCTATCCTGATCCAGCCTGAGATTACGATACTCTTTCTTTGCAGACTCGATTACCATAAAAGGCTTTTTACAATTTTGAAGAATACCTTTCACAGTTGTTGTTTTGCCACTACCCGTTATACCACACACAAAAGTGTGCTTATTCAAATCTACTTCACGCAATGAGAAATCCATTGTTTCTATAGGTCTATTACCGTCAGAAACTTTGCCAATAGCAATCCCATCTTTTGAAGATCCCACCATGGGATACAGCTTACCCTTCTTCAATTCAAAATCAGGCACACTTTCAAATGGCGGAGTACAAAGCATACCCAACTCTAAAGAAGTAATCGGCGCCAAGAGAGGATTATCAAAGGTCAGTTTAGGAATAAGAATTTGTTCTTCTGCTTCCAGTGAATATGAAATTTTACTCAGTGGTAAAGAAGCAGTAGCAGGCTTCGCCAATTCCCCACTTAGACATGCCTGAATAATGTCTCCTACAATAGACTTATCAGCAGAGTAAATCAGAGCAGAACCCCATAAGCCTACATTCTGAGCCTGCCTGAGCCTTTTGATAGCAGCATCACAATATTCCATCATTTCAAGAGCAAAACCATTCTGCACATCAAAAGCTGTTGATGTACTTTTGCCCAATGCCCTTGAAACATCATCAGAAATAGTCTTGCTGAAAGAACCCCCAGCGTTAACGCCAAACATCAAACCAAATATACCACCAACCATAGCGCCAAAGGAAAACGACTTACTCCGGCTTTCACCCTTTGACTTTGTGACCGTATCACTGTCTTGCTTTGAAAAGCTCCTCTTACTGAATTTGAAACACTCGTCCCTAATTTGAACCATTGTTTTATATCTTTTTTGAATATCTGCAATTTCATAGGGCTGCGCAATAACCAAAACAGTGTAGTTCTCACCATTTATGCTTCTCATTAAGGTGGAGATATCAAACTGCTGCTTTTCTTCCTCTATTTCCATTATAGGAATAGCAGAAACTACGCCGCCAACAGCAGAAGTTCGGTGAGTAGAAAATTTCGGTTTATAAGGTTCAATTTCAATACCTGTCAACAACCCCTTGATAAAGGGTTCAATAACATCCTGTGCTTTTTTACTATCTACACCTAACACCAGATTTGTTTTTCCTTCATAGCTAACCACACCATAAGCAACAGGAGTACGCAGGGAAGATATCGCCCTAAAGAGCCTGCCCATTTTCTCGTTGAGGAAAAGGGGCAAATCCTCTACTTCTTCTGTTGTACAGCTTATCAACTTAAAAAATCTCATAGTTTCAACTACCTGAACAGAGTTATCGTCCAGATAGTCTTTCACATTATTTTGATTTACTGCCAGATAAGGAGCAACTGTTTCAATCAACATACCTGCCTGTTGCCCTAAAACAGCAGCCGTATCTTTTTGTAGGGCAGCCAATTCAGCTGATTCTTGTGCGTTTAAGTCCTTTATATCATCAAAGCTAGGTACTATCAAACTATCCATAAATTCCTCCCTATATTGTCAAGTGATTTTCCTCAAAAAATCAAGGAATTTTAAAGTT
>NZ_CAJUCP010000017.1 GCF_910585425.1 uncultured Acetatifactor sp.
AGAAGAACCGTGGGATTGTCTGGCTTCATAGTGCTACAAACTTTCAACTCACAAGAATGTATTATATTTATTAAAATATGTAAAATTATAGAAAAAGGACTGCGTAAATTTCCGTGGTCTTTTTTATTGCCCAATTATAATTGACCACATAAAGAAATTTAGATATAATAAGGAGGACAACATATTTGACAAATAACAGTATCACAATTAGCAACATAGATTACAAAAACATATTTATTGATATAACTGAAAAACTATTTACCAGAGATTTGATTGACGGTGACGAAAAAATAAGGCTATTGAATATCATCAATAAGGATGAAAGTCTTTATAAGAAAATATCATAAGATTAGGAGTGAATGATATGTGTAGAAAAGAATTATTAGAACAGGCACAACTTAGGGCTGTTTATTATGCCAGGGTTTCCACAGAAGAAGAAAAACAGGTAAATGCACTTGCGAAACAGTGTGAAGAAGCGGAGAATTGCATATCATCTCACAAATGGATATTAGTGGATAAATATGTAGATGAAGGAAAATCTGGTACTACGTCCAAAAAACGTGATGAATATAATAGGCTGTATGAAGATTTGGAACATGATAAGTTCGATGTGGTTGTTATAAAATCACAGGACAGACTTATGAGGAATGTAAAGGATTGGTATGTCTTCATTGATAAGATGACGAAGAATGGCAAAAGGCTCTATTTTTATCTTGACAGTAAATGGTATGAATCGGATGATGCACTTATTACTGGTATCAAAGCGATTCTTGCAGAAGAGTACAGTAGAGAGCTTTCTAAGAAGATTAATAATTCAAATAGGCGCAGACAACAAACAGGAGCGTCCATCATAACCAACGGTAAATTATGGGGATATGACCAGAAGGATGGTGAACTGACTATAAATGAAAAAGAAGCAAAGGTGGTTAGGCGTATATTTGAATTATATGTATCTGGACTTGGCTGCAGAGGTATCAGGAAGAAGCTAACAGAAGAGGGATATTTGACAAGAAATGCTACTGAATTTGCAGAGACTACAATCAAAAGAATGATTAAGAATGAGAAATACAAGGGTACTGTGATATTCAATAAGCAGCATAAAGACTTTAATACAAAGAAGATTATACAAAATCCTCCGAGTGAATGGATTGTGCATGAAAATAGGATTCCTGCAATTATTGATTCTGTTATATGGGAAGAAGCTAACAGAATTATGGAAGGACGTTGCATAAAATCAGGTGGCAATAATCGTATAGACCAGAAAAAAGGTTATAACAAGTCCAAACATCCATTAGGGGGCAAGGTGATATGCGGTGAATGTGGAAAGGTATATTATAGGTCACACATAAAAAGCAAAGACCGTGTAAATTTCAAATATGTATGGCAATGCTCAACATATGTACAAAAGGGCAGAATCCATCCTTGGAAGAAAGCAAATATCAAATATGACAATCCTAAAGACTGGGTAGGCTGTGACGGAATTAATCTGGAAGATGACAAGCTCATGCAACTTATGAATGATATAGCAGATAATTGTTCCTTAGACATAGAATTTATCATTGATAAAATGGCCGAATATGTATCTAAGCTATTTGAGTCAGCTGACAGCCTAAATAATATAGAAGAAACCCAAAAGGAGATTAATAAAATAAATAGCCAGAAAAGTTTCTTGCTAGATAAGTACATAAATGGTGTAATCAATGATTCTGATTATATGAAAAAGAGCCGTGAACTGGATTCCAAATTGGATGTATTGAATGAGAAGATGGAGCAGTTGGAGAAATCGGAAGAGACAAAAGCCGATATGAAAAGCAAACTGAATAGAATAAAGGATGAATTGCGGAATGGTATCATAGATGAAGAGAAGACTATCTTCATTATGGATAGAGTGAAACAGATAACGGTGCATAATGACCATTTGGATATTGAATTAGAGTTTATTGGCAACGTAGTGGCAAGCGTGGCTGAGGACAAAACTCTAAAAGTGGTCAATGCCAGACCGGATAGACCTGTGCGTGGAGCTTGCGGCCGTGGACTACGACAGCCTGAAGAGCAGGGCGAAGGCCGAATCCAGCGCGGAGATCCGAGGACGGGTGGAGCGTGCCAGGCGGATTCAGGAGGAGAGGTTCCGAGGGACGTCTACCCGCTTCAACGGGGATATCGAGGTGTCGGCCATGGAGCGGTACTGCGGGCTGGGGGAGGAGCAGCAGCGGTGCATGGAGCGGCTTTACGGCTCCCTGCAGCTCTCCGCCAGGGCCTACCACCGCATCCTGCGGGTGGCCCGGACCATAGCGGATCTGGAGGGAGCGGAGGAAATCGGGACGGCCCATCTGATGGAGGCCTCCTACTACCGGCCCTCCATGGAATACTGGGGGAATTGAGGGGAAAGTCGGAAATATGCCAGAGAAAGGCCGGAAAAAGACCGGGAACAGGCCAGAGGCAGAACTGCGCTCCCGGCCAGTGGAACAGGAGCGCCGTGCCCGGCAGAAAGGAAAACGATATGAACCGGAATGAGTGGAAAGAACGGGAAGCGGTCTATACATGCTGGCTGTGCAACTTCCCGGATATGGGAAATAAACAGCTGCACAGGCTCACGGAGCTTTGCGGCGGGCCGGAGGCGGCCTACCTGGCGGACAAGGAGAAATGGGGCCAGGTGCTGAACCCCAGACAGGTGCAGAGCCTTGCCCGGTATACCGCCGCCTGGAAGCCGGAAGCAGAATACCGCAAAATGAAAGAGCAGGGCATCCGCCTGGTGACCATGGGGGACGAGGGATACCCCAGACGGCTGAAAGACATTCCTGACGCGCCCTACGGCCTGTTTGTCCGAGGAAGGCTGCAGACGGATGATGCCCCGGCGGTGGCGGTCATCGGCGCCAGGGAATGCTCCGAGTACGGCAGATATGTGGCGAAATGCCTGGGGGCCACTTTGGGGCGGCGGGGCATAACCGTGGTCAGCGGTATGGCCAGGGGCATCGACGGCATCAGCCAGGAGGCGGCCCTGGAGGCGGGCGGCAATTCCATCGGGGTGCTGGGCTCCGGCGTGGACATCTGCTATCCTGCCCAGAACAGGCCGATTTACGAAAGGCTGATAAGGACAGGGGCAGTGATCTCCACCTATCCCCTGGGGACGCCCGCCCTTCCCCGGAACTTTCCGCCCAGGAACCGCATAGTCAGCGGCCTGGCGGATGCGGTGGTCGTGGTGGAGGCCAGGGCCAAGAGCGGGACGCTGATCACCGTGGACATGGCGCTGGAGCAGGGCAGGGAGGTGTACATCGTCCCGGGCCGGGTGACGGACAGGCTGAGCGACGGCTGCAATCGCCTGGTGAAGCAGGGGGCCGGAATCGTGCTCAGCCCAGAGAGCTTCCTGGAGGAGATCTGGCAGCTTTGGGAGACGGGGAAAAAGGCGGCCGGTGCCGGACAGGGAGGGAAAGCCGACTGTAAGGGGGCCAATGCCTTTCTGGAGCGGCCGGACACGGCAGGCCTGCCGGAGGAGCTGGCGCGGGTGGCCGATGTGCTGGACTTCGACGCCAGGTCCCCGGAGGAGATTCGACAGCGCCTGTGGGACAGATACCCGGAGAAGCCATATCCGGAGAAGCAGATCGTAGCCTGCCTGATGCAGCTTTGCATGGAGGATCTGGCAATCCAGGTGAGCCCGGGACGGTTCTGCTGCAGGAGGGGCTGAGAGGCCGCCCTGAGTCCTTGCTGCCCCGCGGAACGCCCGGTTAGGGTTGCTTTTTCAAGTGCTTTCGTTTATATTAGAATGTATGGAAAAAGCCGTGAGGCGATAGATTCTGAAAAAGGAGGCGGCCATGCACAGGGAGAAGACGAGAGTAGTACAGATAGGCGACAGAAAAGTAGGGGGAGGCAATCCGATCCTGATTCAGTCCATGACCAACACCAAGACCCAGGACGTGGCCGCCACCGTGGCCCAGATCCTGGCGCTGGAGCAGGCGGGCTGCGAAATCGTGCGCTGTACGGTGCCGGACATGGAGGCCGCGAAAGCCCTTGCGGAAATCAAGAAGCAGATACACATCCCCCTGGTGGCGGACATCCACTTTGACTACAGGATGGCCATCGCCTCCATGGAGAACGGGGCGGACAAAATCCGCATCAACCCCGGCAACATCGGCGGCCCCGACAAGGTGCAGGCTGTGGTGGCCACGGCGAAGGAGCGGGGCATCCCCATCCGGGTAGGGGTCAACAGCGGCTCCCTGGAGAAGGCATTGATAGAAAAATACGGCGGCGTCACCGCGGAGGGCATCGTGGAGAGCGCCCTGGACAAGGTGGCCATGATAGAAGAATTTGACTATGAGAATATAGTTATAAGCATCAAATCCTCGGATGTGCTCATGTGCGTGAAGGCCCACGAGCTGCTGGCGGCCCGGACGGATTATCCCCTCCATGTGGGGATCACCGAGGCCGGGACTGTGTGGAGCGGCAATATCAAATCCTCCATCGGCCTGGGCCTGATCCTCCACCAGGGTATCGGCGATACCCTCCGGGTGTCCCTGTCGGGAGACCCTGTGGAGGAAATCAGGTCGGCGAAGCTGATTTTGCGGACGCTGGGCCTGCGGGGAGGCGGCATCGAGGTGGTGTCCTGCCCTACCTGCGGCAGGACCAGGATAGACCTGATCGGCCTGGCGGCCAGGGTGGAGCGGCTGGCGGCGGACTATCCCCTGGACATCAAGGTGGCTGTCATGGGCTGTGCGGTGAACGGCCCCGGGGAGGCCAGGGAGGCCGACCTGGGAGTGGCAGGCGGAGCGGGAGAGGGGCTCCTGTTCAAAAAAGGGGAGATTCTGCGCAAGGTTCCCGAGGAGCAGCTGTTGGACGCGTTGAAGGAAGAGCTGGATAACTGGAAATGATGACAAAAGCGAAACCATTCTTTGAAGTATTCCCCTCCCTGGAGCTGAAGGGGACTTTGCACGACAAGCTGGAGCAGACGGCGGTGGAGCGGGTGTCCGCCACGAAACAGAAGGACAGACTATCCGTCTACCTGTTCAGCACCAGATTGCTGCCCAAAGAGGACATCTGGGCAGCGGAAAAGGCGATCAAATCCCAGCTTTTTCCCCATGCTTTTTTGACAGTGCGGATATTCGAGCGCTTCGAGCTCTCCTCCCAGTATACCCCGGAGAACCTGATGGAGGCCTACCGGGAGAGCATCCTGGCGGAGCTGAAAGAGTACAGCCATGTGGAGTACAATGCATTCCGCACGGCGCAGATTACTTATCCGGAGTCCGGGCGGATCCGGCTGACCATTGACGATACGGTGATGAACCACAGCAAGGAGCCGGAGCTGATCCGGGTGCTGGAGAAGATACTGGTGGAGCGCTGCGGCCTGACGGCAGGCGTGGAGGTAGGCTACAGAGAGGCGGCGTCCGGCAGGTTCGCCGAGGATGACGAGCTGCGGCTCCAGATGAAGGTCAACGAGATCTTCCTGCGGGCGAAGGCCAGCGGGGCCTACGGGGAGGGGCAGTCCGGACAGACGGCCCCGGGAGGCGGATTCGCCAAGGGCCGGGGTGGCCCGGGGGGAGACCGCCGGGGGGCAGACGCCAAGTCCGGCGGCTTCCCGGCCGGAGGCGCCGCAAAGGGCAACGGCTTCGCCCCCGGAGAGAGGAGCGGGGACGGCGGAAACGGCTTCGGTGGGAGAGCGGATGCTCCGGGAGACGGCAGCGGAAACGGAAAAAAGGCATTCCAGCGCGATTTCAAGCGGGGCGAGTTCCGCAGAGGCGACCGTCCCTTAAAGCAGTCCGACAATCCCGATGTGATCTACGGAAAGGATTTCGAGGAGGAACCCATCCCCATCGACGAGATCATCGGCGAGGTGGGGGATGTGACCATCCGCGGCAAGGTCCTGAAGACGGACAGCCGTGAGATCAGGAACGAGAGGACGATAGTCATATTCGATGTGACGGATTTCACGGACACCATGACCGTGAAGCTTTTCACCAAGACGGAATTCGTCAAGGAGCTTCTGGGAAGCCTGAAGCCCGGCACCTTCGTGAAGCTCAAGGGCGTGGCCACCTTGGACAAATTCGACCATGAGCTCACCATAGGCTCCCTCACAGGCATCAAGAAGATACCCAATTTCGTCAAGGTCCGCTCCGACACTGCCGCCCATAAACGGGTGGAGCTGCACTGCCATACCAAGATGAGCGACTTCGACGGCGTCTCCGAGGCCAAGGACATCGTGAAGCGGGCCTACGGGTGGGGCCATCGGGCCATCGCCATCACGGACCACGGCGTGGTGCAGGGCTTCACGGATGCCTACCATGTGTGGGAGGACCTCTGGAAGGCAGAGAAGGGGAAATGTAAGGACCAGGGGAAGGAGCCCCCGGATAAGCAGGACTTTTTCAAGGTCATCTACGGCGTGGAGGCCTATCTGGTGGACGATCTGAAGGAAATCGTCACCGGGGACAGGGGCGGGACTCTTGCCGATGACTTTGTAGTCTTCGACATCGAGACCACGGGCTTCTCCCCGGTGAACAACCGGATCATCGAAATCGGCGCGGTGAAGGTCTGCGGCGGCCAGGTGACGGAGCGGTTCTCCACCTTCGTGAACCCCCAGGTGCCCATCCCCTTTGAGATAGAGAAGCTCACTGGTATCCGGGACGACATGGTGACGGACGCTCCATTGATTGCGGAGGTGCTGCCCCGGTTCCTGGAGTTCTGCCGGGGCGCAATCCTGGTGGCCCACAACGCGGGCTTCGACATGAGCTTCATGCTGGAGAATGCCAGGAGACAGGAACTGCCCATGGAACATACCTATGTCGATACCGTGGGCATCGCCAGGGTGCTGCTGCCGAACCAGGCCAAGCACACCCTGGACGCGGTGGCGAAGACCCTGAACATCTCCCTGGAGAACCATCACCGGGCGGTGGACGACGCGGAGTGCACGGCGTGGATTTTCGTGAAGCTCATCCAGATGCTGGAGGAAAAGGACATCCATACGTTGGCGCAGCTAAACGCTCTGGGAGCCGCCAGCGCGGATTTGGTGAAGAAATCGCCCACCTACCATGCCATTATTCTGGCTAAGAACGATTTGGGCCGCATCAACCTCTACCGCCTGGTGACGGAGTCCCACCTGACCTATTACGCAAGTAGGCACCCCAGGATTCCCAAGAGCCTGATTCAGAAGTACAGGGAGGGACTCATATTGGGGAGCGCCTGTGAGGCCGGGGAGCTCTACCGGGCCTTGCTGGACGGCCAGAGCGACATGCAGATCGCCAGGATAGTGAACTTTTATGACTATCTGGAGATCCAGCCCACGGGCAACAATAAATTCATGATAAAATCCGACCGGATACGGAATATCGATTCCATGGAGGACATCCAGGAGATGAACCGGCGCATCGTGAAGCTGGGGGAGCAGTTCCACAAGCCCGTGGTGGGCACCTGCGACGTGCATTTCCTGGATCCGGAGGACGAGGTGTACCGCCGCATCATCATGGCGGGCAGGGGCTTCGAGGACGCCGATGAACAGGCGCCCCTGTTCCTGCACACCACGGAGGAGATGCTGGAGGAATTCGATTACCTTGGAAGCGATAAGGCCTATGAGGTCGTAGTGAAAAATACCAACATGATAGCGGACATGGTGGAGGTCATAGCGCCGGTGCGGCCGGACAAATGCGCCCCCGTCATCGAGGACAGCGACAAGACGCTGACCAAGATCTGCTACGACAAGGCCCATGAGATCTACGGGCCGGAATTGCCGGAAATCGTGGAGGCGAGGCTGAAAAAGGAGCTCCATTCCATCATCACCAACGGCTTCGCGGTGATGTACATCATAGCGCAGAAATTAGTGTGGAAATCCGTAGAGGATGGGTATCTGGTGGGCTCCAGGGGAAGCGTGGGGAGCTCCTTCGTGGCCACCATGGCGGGAATCACGGAGATCAATCCCCTAAGCCCCCACTATTACTGCACCAAATGCCATTACGTGGACTTCGAGGAGGAGGACGTGAAGGCCTACGGCGGCAAGGCGGGAGTGGACATGCCGGACAAAAACTGCCCGGTCTGCGGGGAGCCTCTGCGCAAGGACGGCTTCGACATCCCCTTCGAGACCTTCCTGGGCTTTAAAGGGGACAAGGAGCCGGACATCGATCTGAACTTCTCCGGGGAGTACCAGTCCAAGGCCCATAAGTACACGGAGGTCATCTTCGGCGCGGGCCAGACCTTCCGGGCGGGCACCATCGCCACCCTGGCGGACAAGACCGCTTTCGGTTATGTGAAGAATTACTTCGAGGAGAGGAACAGGCACAGGAGGAAGAGCGAGATGGAGCGGCTGGCCATGGGCGTGGCAGGGGTCAGGCGCAGCACCGGCCAGCACCCCGGCGGCATCGTGGTGCTGCCCTTCGGCCAGGACATCAACTCCTTCACCCCGGTGCAGCATCCGGCCAACGATATGGAGACGGATATCGTCACCACGCATTTTGATTATCACTCTATCGACCACAACCTGCTGAAGCTGGATATCCTGGGACACGACGATCCCACCATGATAAGGATGCTCCAGGACCTCACAGGCGTGGATCCCCTGACCATCCCCCTGGACGGGCAGGAGGTCATGAGCCTGTTCCAGAATACGGACGCCCTGGGAATCACCCCTGACCAGATTGGGGGCACGAAGCTGGGCATCCTGGGGATACCCGAGTTCGGCACGGATTTCGCCATGCAGATGGTCATCGACGCCCAGCCCAAGGCCTTCTCGGACCTGGTGCGGATTTCCGGACTGTCCCACGGCACGGATGTGTGGGTGGGCAATGCGAAGGACCTGATCATGAGCGGTACGGCCACCATCTCCACGGCCATCTGTACCCGTGACGATATCATGATCTACCTGATCCAGATGGGGGTGGAGTCCAGCCTGGCCTTCACCATCATGGAGAGCGTCCGGAAGGGCAAGGGCCTCAAGGACGACTGGATCGCGGCCATGAAGGAGAAGGAGGTGCCGGACTGGTACATCGCCTCCTGCAAGAAGATAAAGTACATGTTCCCCAAGGCCCACGCGGCGGCCTATGTCATGATGGCCTGGCGCATCGCCTACTGCAAGGTGCACTATCCGCTGGCCTACTACGGGGCTTATTTCAGCATCCGGGCCAAGGCCTTCTCCTATGAGCTGATGTGCCTGGGGAAGGCCCGCCTGGAGGCCAACATGGCGGATTACAAACGGAGGATGGACGCGGCTGCGGACAAGGAGCCGGGGGCGGTTCCCCTCACCAACAGAGAGGAGGGGGCCTACGGCGACATGCGCATCGTCCAGGAGATGTATGAGAGGGGCTACGAATTCATGCCCATCGACATCTTCACCGCCCAGTCCAGATCGTTCCAGATCGTGGACGGGAAGCTGATGCCCTCCCTGAACAGCATAGAAGGCCTGGGGGACAAAGCGGCGGACGCCATCGTGGAGGCGGTGAAGGACGGGCCCTTCCTGTCCAAGGACGACTTTAGAGAGCGGACGAAGGTGTCCAAGACCATGGTGGACCTCATGGATTCTTTGAATCTATTGGGGAGCCTGCCGGAGTCCAATCAGTTGAGCCTGTTTGATCTTTAGGGCGGAGCGGCAAGAAGGATGCGGGTGGAACGATTTGGTGAAACAATTTGTGGGTATAATTGAAAGTGCCTCTTATAGTAGCGTCATCTCTTATAGAAGAGGGGGATTGTTATGGTTTTATCGTTGAAAAATATAGGGAAATTAGCAGAAACCCAGATTGCAATAGATGGTATAACGGTGATTGCAGGGGAAAACGATACGGGAAAAAGCACGGTAGGGAAAGCGCTTTTTGCTGTTTTCAACAGCTTTTATGATGTGGACAGGCAGGTGCTTTCTGAGAGGATTGACAGTATAGAGAGTGTGCTTTCATTAGTGTTGAAAAACGCGAACAGAACACCTGTTAGATATTATATAAGAATATTGGCAGAAGACATTGCGTCACATCGAGTTTCTCTTTCCCAGAAGTCAGGCTTTAGGGATCGAATCAGTGAATCCGTATTGCAGATGGCGGAGAAATCAGAAGAGGGGACAGATGATTTTCGCTTAATAGATCTGACCGATTCTATAGAAGTGAACGTTTCTGATGAAGTCGTGCATCGGATTCAGGAAATTATGGATGTATCGGAAGAGGAAATATTGAAAGCCATTGTGGAAAAGAAAATGGATACTGAATTCAATGGCCAGGTGACAAATCTTTTCACAAATAAAAAGGGAGAAATCAGGCTGCAGATTAAGGATAAGAGCATAACTCTTTCCATAGAAAATAACAGAGTAACAGGTATAGAAAATGCCATCAATCTCCATGTGGAAGCAGTATACATGGACGATCCTTTTCTGCTGGATACCATTCCATCGCCATATTTTGGCATTAGTCCGCGGTATGCAGATCATAGAACCCATTTAAGGAAGAAGATTTTTGATAATGCCAGTAAGAAGACTGCTGTAGAGGAAATTATCGTAAATAATAAATTCCAGAACATATATGAGAAGATATCATCCGTCTGTAGTGGAGAGATTGTCAGGAGTAATCAGAAAGAATACGGTTACAAAAGCGCCGATTCCGACAAACTGCTGGATGTACGCAACCTCTCTACAGGCTTGAAGACGTTCGTCATCTTAAAGATGCTGCTGATGAACGGCGGAATAGAATACAATGGAGTCGTCATCTTGGATGAGCCGGAAATCCATCTTCACCCGGAATGGCAGCTCCGTTTTGCGGAATTGATTGTGCTGCTCCATAAGGAATTCAGTGTCCACATTCTCCTGAATACCCACAGCCCGTATTTCCTGAGGGCCATCCAGGTCTATTCCGCAAAATACGAAATGGCAGATAAATGCAGATACTATCTATCGGAAAACATAGGCGCTCAAGCCATTATCATAGACGTAAGCGATGATGTCGAAAGAATATATGCCAGGCTGTCGAAACCGTTACAGGATTTGGAGGATGAGAGGTGGAGAGATGATTCGTTGGCGTGACTATCCGATATTCACCGAAAGCATATCTACATTAAAGGATACATCGATTGATAAACATGATATTGGCAATCCGGCTTATATGACAGAGCGGGACGACCCTGCGGTGGACTTTGACCTGGTAAAAGAAAAGTATATCGAGCATTTGGGCTTGAGCGATGTGCCGAAATCCAATGATGCGCTTCTGGACAGGGGAAAAGGGAAGCTGGCTTTCATTGAATTCAAAAACGGGTACATCGATTCAAAAAAGCAATTTGACATCCGTAAAAAAATATACGACAGCACGCTGATTTTCACGGACATCGTATCCGCGGGAATCAGCGACATGCGGCGGTGTGTGGAATATGTCCTTGTGTACAACGAAAACGCCAATCGACAGAATCCGGCTACCGCCGAAAAGAAGAGGGAGGTACAGAATTCCGCTTCCTTTGACGATTTTGCCAGGAGGATGGGCGGACTGGCAGGGGAGGAATATGTCTGCTTTGGGCTGAAAATGTTCGAGAACTATTGCTTCGAGAAGGTACATACCTACACGGAAAGAGAATTCCAGGGATATCTGAAAGCGCTGCAATAGAAGCGGAAGGCCGTTGCCCTGGGATGCGCATGGAAATCGTAAGAAATCCGTAAGAAACACCCCACATATTTTGTAAAAAACAGGAGCTATCCTAAAACCAGCTCAAGGAGAAAGGGACAGCAATTCAAAGCTGCGGAAAGGCATGGGAGACGAAATGGGCGAACGGGTACTGGTAGTGGATGACGACAGGGAAATAGTAAAGGCAATCGACATCCTGCTGAGGAAGGAGGGCTATGAGGTGCTGAAGGCCTACGACGGGCTCCAGGCCCTGGACATCCTGGCGAGAGAGCAGGTGCGGCTGGTGCTGATCGACGTGATGATGCCCAGGCTGGACGGACTGTCAGCCCTGATGCGCATCCGGGAGAGAGCGAACATCCCCGTCATCGTGCTCAGTGCAAAGAGCGAGGAGACCGACAAGGTGCTGGGACTGTCCATGGGGGCCGATGATTATGTGGCAAAGCCGTACAACCCCCAGGAACTGGCCGCCCGGGTGAAGAGCCATCTGCGCCGCTTCACCACGTTAGGCGACATCCACGCGGGCGCAAGGGCCAGCGAGATCAGGAACGGCAGGCTCCTCTACAACACGGAGGAGAGGACCCTCTACGCGGACGGAGAGCCCGTCAGGCTCACAGCCACGGAGACCAAAATCGTGGACCTGTTCATGCGCAACCCGGGCCGCGTGTTCCCGGCGGAGGAGATCTACCGCAGAGTCTGGGAAGAGGAAGCCTTCGCCTCGGAGAACACCGTCATGGTGCACATCCGCCGCATCCGTGAGAAGCTGGAGCTGAATCCCAAAGAGCCAGAATATATAAAGGTGGTGTGGGGCATTGGATACAAAATGGAAAAACAGGAAAAAAGCAATTAGCTTCCTCCTCTTCTTCCTGGGGGTCAGCCTGACTCTGGGAAGCCTGGCGGAAATCCTCAGGAGGAAGCCCGCAAGCGTCCATATCTGGGAGCTTGACAGGCTGCTGGAGGACGATTACCAGGAGAGCGCAAGGTTTCGGGCATACGTGGCGGGCCGCCTGGAGGATTTCCTGATCATGGCCACGGGCGGAGAGGGCCTGTGGGGCATTTGGGGATATGAGGACGGCGCCTGTTATGGCAGCGGAAAATGGTATGACGGCGGGTACGGATACGGCGACTCCGGCTTTCTCTCAGAGGCTGTCAGGGCCGATTTGCTCGAGGAGCAGGCAGGATTCTCCGTGGAGGATTCCGGCATGTCCGCGGAGGAGCTGGCGGACTGGCTGGAAAGCCTGAGGGAGATGCAGGAGGGCTACCAGGAGCTGCTGGATGCCATGGACAATGCGGAGGATTCCGCATCCATGGAGGCGTTCCGGTCCGGGCTGGAGGTGTACCGGGCGGAAATGGGCCATCTGATGGAAGCGCTGGAGGACAGCCTGCCGGATGGACTGTCCCGGGAACAGAGGAAGCCCCTGACGGAGGAACAGAAGCAGAAGATCGCCGGGAAGTACCATGACAGCATCAAGGGGGACAAGAACCTCCTCTATGCAGTCGCCTATGACGGCAAGGTGCTGTACAGCAATTCCGACCTTCTGGGAGCGGCCCCGGGCAGCGGGGAAGCGCAGGATACCCAAAGTAAGGCGGCGGAGGGCATCTCCACGGCGTTCGGCGACGTGAGCCTGCCCGAGGGCTACAATTTCCTCCTGTATTTTGACGGGGAGAAAGTCCGGATCCTAAAGGACGGCAGGGAGGTGGACGTCTATGGGGACGGCTATTACCGGGAGGACAGTGACTGGTATGTGCCCGGCTATGCCAATTTCCGGACAGACGACGCCGTGAAGAAAGCCGCTGTCTGCATGGCCGTGGCGAAAGCCCCTGTGCTCTACATGGAGGGCTCCTACCAGAAGGGCGGCTCCATGCAGTATGACAACAGCCTCTACTGGATGGACACAAATCTCCGGACATGGCGGCAGAGCCTGGCGCAGGGCTTCACGGGCCTGGCCGCGGGCCTTGGGCTGCTGATTGCCGCGTTCCTTCTGCGCAAGAGCGGAAGACAGGCAAAGGAGGCCATCGCGCGCTTCCAGGCAAGGATCTGGCTGGAATGCAAGATTCTGCTGTTCCTGGCCCTTGTCTACGGGCTTTGGATGCTGCTGCTGGTGTTCCTGCTGGATTACGGGTACATGTGGGAGGAGGCGCTGTACGCATATGAGTACAACTTTAGCTTGGAGGGAGCCGCCTGGGTCGGCAGAGAGCTGATAAGCGGCATCCCGCCCCTGTTCTGGATCCTGCTGTTCTGGGGCCTGTGGCTTCCCTGGAACGATTTGCGATATAATAGGAAGATATGGCGCTGCAGCCTGACGGCAAAGCTTTACCGCACATTCAGCGCGAAGAACATGAATCAGCCCCTGCCCCGGAAAATGTCCCGCAGAAATAAGCTGCTCTTCTTCGGAGGCCTGATTTACGCCCTCCTGATGATGCAACAGGTGGCGCTGGTGGATGTGCTCTGGAAAGGAGAGTACGTGAGAGCCATCGTCTGCCTGCTGGCCGCCCTGGAGACGATCCTCTTCCTGGCGGTGCTGTACCTGACCCTGAAGAAGAACATGAAAGCGGCCCGGGAGGTGGAAGCGCTGTCCCGCCGCATCACGGAAATCAGGAACGGCGACTACGGGGAGGGATGGAGCAAAGCGCCCGGCAGCGGCCCGGAGACACAAAACGAAAACGGCGAAGCGCCCGGGAACAGCCATGACCCGAAGCCCGGCGGCAGCATTTCGGACCATGAAGCGGAATGCAGCCAGGACCTGCAGCCTGTCATGGCCCGGCTGGAGGACATCCGCCACGGCATGGCAGCGGCAGTGGACGAACAGATGAAGAGCCAGCGCATGAAGGTGGAGCTGATCGCCAATGTGTCCCATGACATCAAGACCCCCCTGACCTCCATCATCAGCTATGTGGAGCTCCTGAAGCAGGAGGAAGGCCTGCCGGATCATATCAGGGATTACGTCAGGATCCTGGACGAGAAATCCCAGCGCCTGAAGAACATGGTCACGGATGTGTTCGCGGTGAGCAAGGCTGCCTCCGGGGAGCTGCCCATGGAGATGGAGGAGCTGGACTTCGGCAAGCTCCTGCGTCAGACCCTGGCGGACATGGAGGAACAGATTGAAAACAGCAGCGTAGTCTTCCGGACGGAAATCCCGGATGCGGCGGTGACGATCATGGCGGACGGCCAGCGCCTCTACCGCGTCTTCCAGAACCTGTTCCAGAACGCCATAAAATATTCCCTCCAGGGCTCCAGGGTGTACGTGGCCCTGCACACGGACGGCTCTGCGGCGGTGGCCAGCGTGAAGAACACCTCCAGCCGGGAGCTGGAAAAGGGAAAGGACTTCGCCGAGCGCTTTGCCAGGGGAGACGCCAGCCGCACCGACGGCGGCAGCGGCCTGGGCCTCTCCATAGCCCAGAGCTTCACGGAGGCCTGCGGCGGAGAGTTCACCTGGGAGACGGACGCGGATCTGTTCATCGTCAAAATCGCGTTCCAGGTTCTGGCCGGCGACGGGAGCAAGCATGAAAGGCAATAGCGAAAAACACTGAAGGAAAGCCGGGCGGCCAAAGCTCTTAGGGAGCGTCGGCCGCCCCCTAAAAAGCCCTGAAAAATGGGCTGCAAAACACTTGCAAAAAAATTTGAAAAAATTTGAAAAAAACACTTGCATTTTTCAAAAAGGTGTTGTATTATATACAAGTACCGAGGCGATGGGTTCTGAAAGACAGAAAAGTCGCGGACGAGGCTGATTGGTCAAGCGGTCAAGACGCCGCCCTCTCACGGCGGAAACAGGGGTTCGATTCCCCTATCAGCTGTTCTTAAGAGAATAGTTCTGCAAGGAAAGGTGCTGGGGACTGAATTCATAGTGTTCCGGCATTTTTTTTGTGAAAAATACCAATTGCACATCTTTTTCTTTCGAGGTATAGTATTGCACGGATGCTCAAATAATACACGGTATTTAGGAATCGTATCAATCATATAGTAAGCAGAGGACATTCATTATGGCAAAATATCTGGTAATCGTAGAGTCACCGGCGAAAGTGAAGACTATCAAGAAATTCTTAGGCTCCAACTATCAAGTGGCTGCCAGCAACGGACATGTCCGCGACCTCCCCAAGAGTTCCCTGGGGATAGACGTGGAGCATGACTATGAGCCTAAGTACATTACCATCCGCGGAAAGGGCGACATCCTGGCGAACCTGCGCAAGGAAGTCCGCAAGGCCGAGAAAATCTATCTTGCAACCGACCCTGACCGGGAGGGGGAGGCCATCTCCTGGCATCTGCTCTATGCCCTGAAGCTGGAGGAGAAGCTGAAGGAGAAGAAGGTCTACCGCATCACCTTCAATGAGATCACCAAGAACGCGGTGAAGGAATCCTTAAAGAACGCCAGGGAGATCAACATGAACCTGGTGGACGCCCAGCAGGCCCGCCGCATGCTGGACCGCATGGTGGGCTACCGCATTTCCCCTTTATTATGGAAGAAAGTCAAACGGGGCCTGAGCGCCGGGCGGGTGCAGTCCGTGGCCCTGCGCATCATCTGCGACAGGGAGGAGGAGATTGACGCCTTCATCCCGGAGGAATACTGGACCCTGGACGTGAACCTGGACGTGAAGGGGGAGAAGAAGCCCATCTGCGCGAAATACTACGGAACTGCAGGCGAAAAGAAGGGCATAGCCTGCAAGGAGGAGGCTGACAGGATCATGGCTTCCCTGAAAGGCGCGGAATATACCGTCAAGGAGGTGAAGAAGGGAGAGCGGCACAAGAAGCCGCCCCTGCCCTTTACCACATCCACCCTCCAGCAGGAGGCCAGCCGGGCCCTGAACTTCTCCACCCAGAAGACCATGCGCCTGGCCCAGCAGCTCTACGAGGGCGTGGACATAGAGGGGGAGGGCACCGTAGGCCTGATCACCTACCTGCGTACCGACTCCACCCGTGTCTCCAGGGAGGCCGAGGACATGGCGGCAGAGTTCATCGCCGCCCAGTACGGCAAAAAGTACCTGGCGGAGGCCACTGGGGAGAAGAAGAACAGCCAGAAGATACAGGACGCCCATGAGGCCATTCGCCCCACGGATCTGAACCGGATTCCCACTGCGATCAAGGAGCAGCTGCCCAGAGACCTGTTCCGGCTCTACCAGCTGGTCTGGAAGCGCTTCGTGGCCAGCCGCATGAGCCCGGCGGAATACGAGACCACATCCGTCCGGATTCAGGCGGCAGATCAGATTTTCACGGTGTCCGCCTCGGCGCTGAAGTTCGAGGGCTTCTTGAGCGTATACAGCCCTGCCGACGAGGAGAAGGAGGAGAACGCCCTCACCGTGGGCCTTAGCAAAGACAGCGTCCTCAGCTTTGCCTCTTTCGACCCGAAGCAGCACTTCACCCAGCCCCCGGCCCATTACACTGAGGCATCTCTGGTGCGGGCCCTGGAGGAGCTCGGCATCGGCCGCCCCAGCACCTACGCCCCGACGATCACTACCATCCTGGCCAGGCGCTATGTGGTGAAGGAGGAGAAGAACCTCTATGTCACGGAGCTGGGCGAGGTGGTGAACCACATGATGAAGGAGGCTTTCCCCTCCATCGTGGACGTACACTTCACCGCCAGCATGGAAGCTTTGCTGGACGGGGTGGAAGAGGGGGACGTGAAGTGGAAGACGGTGGTGTCGAACTTCTACCCCGACCTGGATCAGGCGGTGGAGTCGGCGGAGAGGGAGCTGGCGGAGGTGTCCATCGCCGATGAGGTCAGCGATGAGGAATGCGACCTCTGCGGCCGGATGATGGTGATCAAGTACGGCCCCCACGGCAGGTTCCTGGCCTGCCCCGGCTTCCCGGAGTGCCGCAACACCAAGCCCTATTTCGAGAAGATTGGGGTAGCCTGCCCCAAGTGCGGCAAGGACGTGGTGCTGAAGAAGACCAAGAAGGGCAGGAAGTATTACGGCTGCATCGACAATCCGGAATGTGACTTCATGTCCTGGCAGAAGCCCTCCGGAGAGAACTGCCCCCGCTGCGGCGGGCCCCTTCTGATCAAGGGGAACAAGCTGGTGTGCAGCGATGCCCAGTGCGGCTACCATATTCTGTCTGAATTGTCAAACAAATCTGACTAAATGCGAAAATTTTGACTGTTTGTGCATTGTAATCTGATTTTATTTGTGATATGATAGGATTGCATATAAACAGGCGGTCAGGAATGGGGGAGTCTGCCATCCGCGGGCCGGTGTGGTGCATGGGACAAAAGCGGAGGAAGGCGAATGAGTAGCGTACAGCTTCTGGATAAGACCAGAAAAATCGGTAAACTGTTGCACAATAACAATTCCAGCAAGGTGGTGTTCAACGATATCTGCAAGGTGATGCGTGAAATCCTGGAGTCCAATGTGCTGGTCATCAGCCGCAAGGGCAAAGTGCTGGGGGTGGGCAAGTCAGAGGGAATCGATTCCATTACCGAGCTGATAGACGAGAACGTGGGCGGCTTCGTGGACGCCATGCTCAATGAAAGGCTTCTGGGAGTGCTTTCCACCAAGGAGAACGTGAATCTGGAGACATTGGGGTTCGAGAGCCCGGATATCCGCAAGTTCCAGGCGATTATCACACCGATTGAGATCGCGGGCGAGAGGCTGGGGACGCTCTTTATCTACAAATGCGACAGGCAGTACGAGATAGACGACATCATCCTCTGCGAATACGGCACTACAGTGGTGGGGCTGGAGATGCTCCGGGCCATCAACGAGGAGAGCGCGGAGGAGAGCCGCAAGGTGGCGGTGGTGAAATCCGCAATCAGCACCCTTTCCTTCTCCGAGATGGAGGCCATCACTCATATCTTCGATGAGCTGGGCGGCATGGAGGGGATACTGGTGGCCAGCAAGATTGCGGACAGAGTGGGAATCACCCGCTCAGTCATCGTCAATGCCCTGCGCAAGTTCGAGAGCGCGGGGGTGATCGAGTCCCGGTCATCGGGCATGAAGGGAACCTATATCAAAGTGCTCAACGATGTGCTGTTCGACGAGATAGAGGAGCTGAAGCGCCAGAGCCAGCGTGGGCAGTAGCGCGTACATGACAAAAAGATAAAAGACTACAAGCCAAAAGGATTTGGGAGGCCCAGGCGGCCGAAATGTAGGGAGAGATAAAGGGATTTATTGAAAAGGGCAATAAGTCCCTTTTTATATGTTCCCGAGGGGCCCGGACTCCTGCTATTCCGAAAAAATCTATGGGAAATTCAGTAATTTCGTATTAGGGTATTGTTTTTTTCACGGAAAGATATTACAATAGGTTAATGTGGAGAAAGCGTGCATTGATTCTTGCTTTGATTACATAGAGATAATCGGGAACAGAAAGGAGAATATCATGTTTCAATCAAAGGTATTCGATTATGTGAATGTACTGGACAGAGCGGCAGACGCCAGCTGGATGCGCAATGAAGCAATCGGGAATAATCTTTCCAATGTAGACACGCCGGGATATAAGAGACAGGATGTGGCATTTGAGGATGTGCTCAGGCAGGCTCTGGGCAAGAGCACTTACAGGTCCATGGATGCCAAGGTGTCCGGCCTGGATCTGAGGAGGCTGACGGGCAGGGTCTATACGGACCACGCGGCCTTTTCCTACCGCCTGGACGGAAACAATGTGGATCCGGATACGGAGGGCGTCATGCTGGCGCAGAACCAGTTGAAGTATCAGGGCCTCATAACCAGCATCAACCAGGAATTCACCAATCTGCAGACGGTGATGAAGTAAGAGAAGAGGAGATAGGAAAATGGGTTTGTTTTCTGCTTTTAATATCAATGCCACCGGCATGACGGCGGAGAGATACCGCATGGACATCATTTCGGAGAACGTGGCCAATGCCAATACCACCCGCACGGCGGACGGAAGCCCTTACCGCCGCAAAGTGGTATCCTTTGAGGAGAAGACCGAGAGGCGGCCGTCCTCCTTCAGCCACATATTCAACAAGACGCTCCATGAGCACAAAGGTTTCGTGCAGCAGACCGGCACGGGCGTACGGGTGTCCGGCGTGTACGAAGATCATGTCACAGAGATGAACATGGCCTACGACCCCTCCCATCCGGATGCGGACGAGAACGGCTATGTGACATACCCCAATGTGAACATCATCACGGAGATGACCAATATGATAGATGCCAGCCGCGCCTATGAAGCGAACTCTACCGCATTCAACGCCACAAAGGCCATGGCACAGAGAGGTCTGGAGATAGGGTCTTAAGTCCCGGAAGGGCATAGAGGGCGTGCGGAAGCGCGGAAATAGTGAGTGAAGGAGACATACATATTATGGATTTAGCGGCGATAACGGGCCTGGACAGGGTTTCGGGCTTAAATGGCGTAACTTCGTCAGGGGGCGTAGAGCGCACATCCCTGACCGGAACCCTGACGGATAAAGAGGAGAAGGTGGAGGGCAGTCTGTTCGATGCGTTCCTGAACAGTGCCATTGACAATATAAAGACGACCAACAGCTATCTCTCCAAGGCGGAGGATGAAAAAATCAGGTTTGCCATGGGCGAGACGGAGAATTTCCATGACCTGACCATAGCCCTGCAGAAAGCGAATACAGCCCTGCAGTACACTGTGGCTGTCCGGGACAGACTGCTGGATGCCTACAAGGAACTGATGCAGATGCAGATCTGACGGATGGTTCCCGTGAGAAAGGTGCGGGGGCAGGCATGAAAGGCATGGAATTTAGAATGACTAGGAGAGAAGCACCATGGCTGACAAGCTAAAAGAATTACCGGGCAAAGCGCTGGAGTGGTGGAATAAATTCACGAGCAGGCAGAAGACGATTATCATAGCCATTGTCGCAATCGTAATATTTACTTTTGCCATCATCGTTTATACGTTTTCCAGGCCCCAGTACACAAGGCTCGGTACATATGAGAGCAGCAAGACCGCTGTGGAGATTGTAAAGATATTGGATGATGCCGGCATCACGCACAAAGAGAGCACGGACGCGATGACGATCGATGTGCTTACCAGCCAGCTGTCCCAGGCCAACCTGGCAATCGCCACGGAAGGATATGTGCCGGACAGCCTGAAATACACCGATGTCGTAGAGACGGGCATGTCCGTCACGTCATCGGATCGTGAGGCCATGCAGACGACTTTCTACGAGCACCAGCTAGAGAACATGTTCTCCAAGACCATGCCGGTAAAGGATGTCAGCATCAAAATAAACAGGGCATCCAATTCCGGGAGGCTGAGCGATTCCGATACAGATGCCTACGCCACCATCACGGTGACGGTGACGGATGACTTCAACGCGGCTAACGCCACGGCCATGGCCAAGGCAGCAGCCACCGCGCTGGGCAATGACAGCACGGCGAACATCACCATCATCGATCAGAACTTCAACCTGCTGTTCGCCGGAGGGGACGACTATTCCTCCATGGGAATTGCCAGCTCCATGCAGGAGCTGCAGACCCAGGCGGAGGCCATGGTGACCAATCAGGTGAAGAAGGTTCTGATCGGTACGAAGCAGTTCAATGAGGTGGAGGTGAGCAGCCATCTTTCTGTGGATTTTTCCGACTACAGCAAGAAGGTGACCGAGTATTACGCCAATGAGGGCCGGGAGGTCGGCATGCCCAGCCATGAGGACACCTTTACCACCCAGAGCGACGGCGGCGTAGCCGGGATACCCGGCACGGATTCCAACACGGAGAACGACAACTACACCGGATACGATTATCTGGGCACAGGCGGCGGCAGCAGCTCATCAGAGGAGCGGTCTACGGATTACCAGAACAATGTATCCGAGACCAGTACCATCACCCCGGCGGGGAGCATAAATTACGATAATTCTTCCATATCTGTAGCGCTGATCAAATATCGTGAATATTATGAAGAGAATGTAGAGAGGCAGGGCCTCCTGGAGGGAATCACCTGGGAAGAGTTCAAGGAAAACAACCGGGCGGACGTCAAGCAGGAAGTGGACGCAGATGTCGTTCAGATGGTGGCCTATGCCAGCGGAATCGATGCCAGCAGGGTCGTGGTGGTCTCCTATGAATCCCCCCTGTTCTATGACAAGGAGGGCTTTTTCGAGACTGTAGATACCACGGATATCCTGAGCATCGTGATGATCGTACTGATTCTGGGCCTGCTGGCCTTCGTGATCCTGCGCAGCATGGGCACGAAGAAGAAAGCGGCCGTGGAGGAGGAGCCGGAGCTGTCCGTGGAGGATATGCTGCAGTCCACGCCTCCGGAGCCTGAGGTGGAGAACATCGATGTGGAGACGAAATCCGACACCCGCAAGCTGGTGGAGAAGTTCGTGGACGAGAATCCCGAGGCGGCGGCGAACCTGCTGCGCAACTGGCTGAACGAGGACTGGAGCTGACAGGGAAGAAGAGCATTTCAATGGAAATGAGGTACATATATGCCAAATAGTGCGACAAGCGAAATGGGATTCAAGGGGGTCCAGAGAGCGGCCATCCTGCTGATTTCCCTGGGGCCGGAGCGCTCTGCCGGAATTTTCAAGCATTTAAAAGAAGAAGAAATCGAGGAGATGACGCTGGAGATTGCCAATATCAGAAGCGTGACGCCTCAGGTGAAGGAAGCGGTCATCACCGAGTTCTACGAGCTGTGCCTGGCCCAGCAGTACATCGCGGAGGGCGGCATCGGCTATGCAAAGGATCTGCTGGAGAAGGCGCTGGGCTCCGAGAAGGCCATGGATGTCATCGGCAAGCTGACGGCGTCCCTGCAGGTGAAGCCTTTCGAATTCGTGCGCAAGACAGACGCCACCCAGCTGATCAACTTCATCCAGGACGAACATCCCCAGACCATTGCCCTGATACTGTCCTATCTGGCTCCCAGCCAGTCGGCGCTGGTGATGTCTGCCCTGCCGCCGGAGAGACAGGCCGATGTGGCCAGGCGTATCGCCGTCATGGATCGCACCAGCCCGGACATCATCAAGGAGGTGGAGAAGGTGCTGGAGTCCAAGCTGGCAAGCCTTGTGAACCAGGACTACACCATCATCGGCGGCGTGGACGCTGTGGTGGAGATTCTGAATACGGTAGACCGCGGCACGGAGCGCCATATCATGGAGACTCTGGAAGTGGAAGCGCCGGAGCTGGCGGAGGAAATCAGGAAGAAGATGTTCGTGTTCGAGGATATCCTGCTCCTGGACGACAGGGCCATCCAGCGCGTGCTGCGTGACGTGGAGAACAACGACCTTACCATGGCCATGAAGAGCACCAAGGACGAGGTGAAGGAGGCAATCTTCAACAACATGTCCAAACGTCTGGCCGTCATGATCAAGGAAGACATGGACTTCATGGGCCCTGTGCGCATGAAGGATGTAGAGGAAGCCCAGCAGAAGATCGTCAATGTCATCAGGAAGCTGGAGGATTCCGGCGAAATCGTGATTTCCAGAGGTGGAGGTGACGAAATCGTTGTCTAGTAATCTGGTAAAACAATTCTTCATGACATTGCCAGAGGATAAAGAGAAGCTGGTAATCGACAATAACGACCGGATCCGCAGGCGGCTGGAGGAACTCTCCAGAGGCGAGGGGAACCCGGAGGGCGGGTTCGTGTCCGGGCTCGCCATAGCGGATGTGATAGAGGCGCCGGAGGATGCCACCGGAAATGTCATCAAGGCCCAGGACGAGGCAAAGGAGCTGCTGGAGCAGTCCAGGGCGGAGGCGGAAGAGCTGCGCGCCCAGGCCCAGGCGGAGGCGGAGCGCATCCTGGAGGAGGCAAGGGCCCAGGCCCAGGCCGAGAAGCAGCAGGTATTGGAGCAGGCGAAGCAGCAGGGATACATGGAGGGCATGAGCAGGGCCCAGGCCCATGAGGGCGCCATGGAGCAGGAGTATCAGGAGAAGGCCAGGCTGCTGGAGGAGGAATATGAGCAGCAGATAGAGATGCTGGAGCCCAATCTGGTAGAAGCCATTACGGGAATCTATGAGCATATCTTCCATGTGGAGCTGTCCTCCTACCGGGAGATACTGACCAGCCTGATTTCCGATGTGCTGCACAAGCTGGACGGGAGCAGGAGCTTCATCATCCATGTGTCAAAGGATGATTACGCTTATGTGAACATGCAGAAGAAGCAGATGCTGACAGGCGCTGTCTCCGAGAGCGTCAGCGTGGACGTGGTGGAGGATGCTACCGTCGGCCGGAACGAGTGCATGATTGAGACGGAGAACGGCATCTTTGACTGCGGGCTGGGCACACAGCTGTCGGAGCTGAAAAAGAGGCTCAGGCTGCTCGCCTGGTCAAGGGAGGAATGATTCTTTGCGGCAGGTTACTGTGGACTTCGCAAAATATGATAGATTGAACGAGGAAACCTTCTATAAGAAGAAGGGCAAGGTCGTCAATGTAGTGGGGCTGACCATCGAGTCCGCCGGGCCTGATGCCAGGCTTGGGGATATCTGCGAGATTGTGCCGGAGGGCGGCGAGAAGCCCATCCTGGCGGAGGTGGTAGGCTTCAAGGATAGGAAGACACTGTTGATGCCTTACGACAATGTGGACGGCATCGGCCTGGGCTGCATCGTGGAGAACACGGGCAATCCCCTGCGGGTGCCGGTCAGCGAGGCTTTGCTTGGCAAAGCGCTGAACGGGCTGGGAGTTCCGGTGGACGGGACACAGTTCGACGGCGTGCCGTATTTGGTGGAGGCTGCGCCCCCCGACCCCATGAGCAGGAAGATCATCGATTCCGTGCTTCCCCTGGGCGTGAAGGCCGTGGACGGCCTGATTACCGTGGGCAAGGGCCAGCGTATCGGCATATTCGCCGGCTCCGGCGTGGGAAAGTCCACCTTGATGGGAATGTTCGCACGCAATACCAAGGCGGATATCAATGTCATCGCCCTGATCGGGGAGCGGGGCAGAGAGGTGCGCGAATTCATAGAGCGGGATCTGGGCGAGGAGGGCATGCGCCGCTCGGTGGTGGTGGTGGCCACCTCCGACAGACCGGCCCTGGAGAGGAACAAGGCGGCGAAGACCGCCACGGCCATCGCGGAGTATTTCCGGGACAGGGGCAAGGACGTGCTGCTTATGATGGATTCCCTGACCCGTTTCTCCATGGCCCAGCGGGAGATCGGTCTGGCCAGCGGCGAGCCGCCGGTGACGAGAGGATATCCCCCCAGCGTATATTCGGAGATGCCCAAGCTCCTGGAGCGGGCCGGATGCGCGGCAAGGGGTTCTATCACAGGCCTGTATACGGTGCTGGTGGACGGGGACGACTTCAACGAGCCCATCACCGACACGGCCCGGAGCATCCTGGACGGCCACATCATGCTGGACAGGAAATTAGGGCATAAGAACCACTATCCTGCCATAGATATCCTACAGAGCATTTCCAGGTGCATGTCCCAGATTGCGTCCAAGGAGCACAAGCAGGCCGCAGGGAAGCTGAAAAACGTCCTTGCCACCTACAATGAGGCGGAAGACCTGATCAATATCGGCGCGTACAAGAGCGGCAGCAACCAGTCCATCGACTACGCCATCTCGAAGATCGAGGCAGTGAACCGGTTCCTCTGCCAGGACGTGGACGAGAAATTCAGCTTTGAGGACAGCGTGGCAATGCTCCAGAGGCTGTTCTGAATCGGACAGAAGAGGGGCATAGTACGGTATGTGTGGTAAAGAGGGAATGAAATGGCGAGATTTCGATATTCCATGCAGAGCATTCTGAACATAAAGATGAAGATGGAGACCCAGGCGAAGCAGGAATTCTCCACGGCCCGGGCGGCCCTGGACGAGGAGGAGGAGCGCCTGCAGACCCTGTACGACAGGAAGAGCGGCTATGAGGAGGCCGGGACGAAGCTGTTGTGCGGCACGCTGAAGCTGCGGGAGATCAATGAGAACAAGATGGCGATCCGATGTATGGAGGATTACATAGATAAGCAGCGTATCAGCGTGAATATGGCGGAAGAGAAGCTGGAGAGGGCCAGGGAGCGTCTTGCGGAAGTCAGGATGGAGCGCAAGACCCATGAGAAATTGAAAGAAAAGGCTTTCGATGCCTTCCTCATGGAGGAGAAGAGGCAGGAGAGCAAGGAGATAGATGAGCTGACCAGCTATACCTATGGGCAGCGCAGAAGCGAGGAGAGCGCAAGGAGCGTATCCGTTTAGGAGATTATCATATGGCAACAAAGGAATTGAACCCTGTGGCCGCGGCGGCAGAGGAGGAAAAGGCAAAGCTTAAGGAAGAGAAGAAGAAATTCCGGCAGGAGCAGAAGGCCCAGAAGAAGGAGGCCAAAAAGCGGGCGGCGGAGATTGCGAAGCAGGAGGAGGCATTGGGAGAGGACGGCGGCAACGGCCTTGTCACCTTTTTCGCGACCCTGCTGATCGTGATTCTGTGGCTGGCGATTGTCTGCGTGGTGATCAAGATGGATGTGGGCGGCTTCGGAAGCAGCGTCCTGACGCCCATCCTGAAGGATGTGCCTGTCATTAACAAGATACTGCCCTCCAAATCCCTTCCCGTCTCAGAGGAGAATACGGATTCCGAGAGCTACGGGGGATATGACAGCATGGAGGAGGCCGTGGCCTACATCAGGCAGCTGGAGCTGGAGCTGGAGAGAGAGCAGACATCCTCCAAGGATAAGGACACGCAGATTGACGGGCTGAAGGCGGAGGTGCTGCGCCTCCAGGAATTTGAGCAGAAGCAGGCGGAATTCCAGCGCATCCAGACGGAATTTCTGGAGGAAGTGGTGTACTCGGAGAAGGGCCCCGGCCCGGAGGAGTACAAGAAGTTCTATGAGGCGGCGAACCCTGCCTCATGGGAATATGTCTACAGACAGGTAGTCACGCAGCTGGAGGAGGATCAGAAATTCCAGGATTATGCCAAGGCCTATGCCGAGATGAAGCCGAAAGAGGTGGCTGGAGTCTTCGAGGAGATGACGGACAATCTGGATTTGGTGGCGAAGATACTGAATGCCATGTCCGTGGAGGACAGGGCGAAGATACTGGGGGCCATGGATGCCGGCGTGGCCGCGAAGCTCACGAAGATGATGGATCCGGACTCTTAAGGAATATATTTTCGGGGCCGACATATTATACTGCAGACCGCCAGGATTTACAGTGGTGTCTTCGGGAAAGTACTTGGCTGCGGTCTGCAGTCGGATTGCACTGCAAATTTAACCAGTGCGCAGTATAAATTGTGGGAGATATTCTGGCGGGAAAGCCATCGCCAGGGTATTCACATATATCCCAAATAAAAAGAGAAAGGAGGGTAAGGATGACGAGTACAGCAGTAAAGGAAGTCAGTTCGTTCTTCGCGAACATGACGGCTGCGCAGCCGGGCAGGAATGCCGCGGGAGCCGCAAGCTTCCAGAATATCTGGAACGATCAGATGAGCAGGAATGCCGACGCTTCCCCGGACAGCAACAGCAGAACGGGCGCGGCAAAGAAGCAGGATGCCTCCACGGATCGGCTGCAGAGGGGGTCTTCCCTGAAGGCCAAGGAGAGCCAGACTGTGCAGGAGGAGACGCAGGTCTCCCAGGAATCTCAGGAAATCCAGGAACTGTCCCCTGAGGAGCAGCAGCAGGCCATGGAAGTGCTGGGCAGTGCCGCGCTTCAGCTGATGCAGGAGATTGCGGACGCTTTCGGCATCACCATGGAGGAGCTTCAGGCCGCTATGGCCGATTTGGACATGGGCCAGCTGGATGTGCTGGACGCCTCTAAGCTCAGCGGGCTTCTGCTGAACCTGGGCGGTGCGGAGGATTTATCCGCGCTGGTCACGGACGGGGAGCTGTATGACACCTACCGCATGCTGATGAACCAGCTTGAGGGTGTGCTGCAGGAGAGCGCCGAGGCGCTGGAGACAGAGCCGGAGCAATTGCTCACGCTGCTCCAGGACGGATTCCAGGAGGAAGCGCCCGTGGAGGAAGGAACTGTCATTCAGCCACAGCAGCCTGAGGAAAAAGCGCAGCTTTTCAGAGAGGACCATAGGCCCGAGGAGGCACAGCAGGGCGTGGACACCGGCGATGGGCAGCAGGCGGTGCAGAGAGGGCAGGAGACCCGGGACGCACAGAACCAGGGCCAGGGAGAGAAGCAGGAGAGGCATTCCGAGGGAAAATCCCAGAAGGAGCCGCAGATGAACCTGTTCCTGCAGAATCTCCGGACAGAGCAGTTCCAGCCGGGAGTGGCCCAGGCGCAGAGCGTGGCCACAAGCAGTCCCTGGAGCGAGACGACACAGGACATCATGAACCAGATTCTGGACTACATGAAGCTCCAGCTGAACGCGGACAGCACGAACCTGGAGATGCAACTCCATCCCGCAAGCCTGGGGACGCTGCAGATACAGCTTGCTTCCAAGGCGGGAGTGGTCACGGCCAACTTCATCGCCCAGAACGAGACGGTGAAAGCGGCGTTGGAGACCCAGATGATACAGCTCAAGGAGCAGTTCGAGGAGCAGGGCATCCGGGTGGAATCCATCGAAGTCACAGTCCAGACCCATGAGTTCGAGCGGAACCTGGACGAACAGGGCCGGGGCAGGAACAACCAGCCGGAAAAGAAAGGCCGGGGCAGAAGGATCAATCTCGGCGGGGCAGTGTCCATGGAGGACGCGGAGGCGGAAGAGCCTGTGGCGGACAGGATGACTGCGGTGGGCAGTACGGTGGAGTACACCGCGTGAATGCTCTATTTCATTAATGACGGAGTGCACGGAAACATGTTTCCGGAGATGAAAAAGATTAAGAAAGGAGAAAGCAGATGAGCATATTGATGGCGCCCGTGAAAGACGGCAAGTTCGTGGAGACGGATACCCAGAACTCTTTGAAGAAGGCTACGTCCTCTGACAACAACGGCATGGACAAGGACGCGTTCCTGCAGCTCCTGGTAGCGCAGATGCAGTATCAGGATCCCCTGGAGCCTACCTCCAATACGGAGTACATTTCCCAGTATGCGCAGTTCTCGCAGGTAGAGCAGATGCAGAACATGGCAGCCACTTCAGAGCTGGCCAGGGCCACTTCTCTGGTGGGTCAGGAGGTCTATATCAAGACCACCAACTCAAAGGGAGAGTCCCAGTTGAAATACGGCAAGGTGGACTATGTGGTATTCGAGAACAACAAGGCATATCTTGCCATCGATGAGTCCCTCTATTCGCTGGAAGATTTGGATACCGTTGTGGATCTGGATTACAAGAACGCATTCGACAAGGCATACGACTTCACGGTAGAGCTGAATAAGCTTCCTGTGATAAGCAGCATCGACCTGTCCTATGCAGAGAAAATCGACAAGCTGGAGAAGATTTATAACGAGATGACCGATTACGAGAAGAGCTTCCTGACAGACGAGAACGTGGAGAAGCTGAAGAAGTACATCGAGAAGCTAAAGGAAGTGCGCGAGGCCGCAGGTGAGGGCGATGAAGGTGAGGACAAGGACGAGTCTGACACCGAAGGGACAGAGGGCACTGAAGGAGCCGACGGAAGCGGCGGAGCGTAAACGGCATCACTGGCAGCGGAATTTCCTGTCAGGACAAAAAAGGAGCATACAGGGATGGATATTCAGAACAATGGCTATATGTCCATTGCGCAGCTGACGGATCAGTATCTGGGCAAAGCTCAGAAGATGCCGGTCCGGGAGACCAAGGATGGTCTGACCTTTCAGGATGTCCTGCAGCGTAAGGCACAGCCCGGAGACTGCAGCCTTAAGTTTTCCAAGCATGCCATGGGCAGGCTGTCTGACCGCAATATCGAGCTGAGCGACAATCAGCTGGAGCGGCTGGCATCGGGTACAAGGAAGGCGGAGCAGAAGGGCATCAGGGATTCGCTGGTGATCGTAGATTCGCTGGCATTCATTGTGAACGTGCCGAACCAGACAGTGGTCACAGCAATGGACAGTACGCAGACAGATGAGAACATATTTACGAACATCAACGGGGCAGTTATCATGTGACCGGACCTCAAGGGGGTCATGAGCCCCTCGAATGACAGAGAGGGGCATGCTTCGTTGAAAGACATTTACCAATCAACATGTATAGCGAGTGGGCGCTTCCGGAATGCCGCACCGGAAAGGGCAGACGGATGCACTCACGAGTATAGGAGGAAGCAAGCACTATGATGAGATCGCTTTTCTCTGGCGTGTCGGGACTGAAGACACACCAGACCAGAATGGACGTTATCGGTAACAATATCGCCAACGTGAACACGGTAGCCTACAAATACAGCACCATGACGTTCGCGTCATTGATGAGCCAGACCACCCAGAGGGCCAGCGGCGCCAATGCCACTACTGGTACGGGCGGCGTCAACGCAAGGCAGATCGGCCTGGGCGTGAAGACCAGCGCCATCAATATCAATATCACGGCCCAGGGCGCAAGCCAGTCCACGGGCAATCCCTTTGACATCATGATCACGGGGGAGAACTTCTTCGTAGTCAGCGACGGCAAGCAGAACTACTTTACCAGGGACGGTTCCTTCTATGTGGACGGAGCGGGAAACCTGGCCATGACCAGCATCGGTTACAATGTCATGGGATGGCAGCCGGATATCGACCCCGAGACAGGGGATGTGAGGGGCATCAAGAAGGATACGGTGTCCGCCCTGCGCATCATGAGCTCCGCCAATATGACTTATCCGCCGGAGGCTACCAGTGAGGCTTATATGTCCGGTATCATTGATTTGAACGATACGGATGTGACTTCTGACGGCGGTAAGGTGGTGAACCTGAATTTCTATGATTCATTGGGGTATACGTATACGGCTAAGTTTTCGTTTAAGCAGGATGAGGGAGTAAAAGATGCGAATGGCAATGTTACGACGGCGGCGGATCAATATAAGTATACGATGAAGCTTGTCGAACTTCAGGATTCCACAGGGGCGAAGGTGCCGGCAGGGAAATTGGCTGGGGCAAATGCGACTGATGAGGAGGAAGCTGCAGCTTACGCTGAATTAATGAATAAGCTGATGGGGACCAAACAGGTCATATTTGACAAGAAGACTGGTAAGATTTCGACATTTACGGAAGCGACAATTAATCCTGACGGCACTGTTACTGCTGGTACTCCTGTCGATCCGAAGAAGTTTGATTTGAATTTTCATGTATTAAATGATACTACTGCTAATCCACCTAGTGATGCAGGCAATTTCCAGAAGATTAACCTGGACATCTCCCAACTGACGACCTTCGACAACAAGGGAACCTCCACCGCGGGAGCCACCAACGGCAAGGACGACAAGTACAACACCGGATCCGGCCGCCGCGTAGGCGCCATGATCGGTGTGGCCATCCAGCAGAACGGAGAAATCTACGCAAGCTACGACAACGGCATGACCAAGCTCTTGGGCCAGATTGCCACGGCCAGGTTCGCTAACGCGTCCGGTCTGGAGAAGCAGGCGGATAACCTGTACTCCGCCACACTGAACTCCGGCACCTTCGACGGCATCGGCGTGGACATCACCGCGGACGGCGGCTACATGTCCACCGGCCAGCTGGAGATGAGCAACGTGGACCTGTCCTCGGAGTTCACGGAGATGATCACCACCCAGCGTGGCTTCCAGGCCAACAGCCGTATCATAACTGTGTCGGATACGCTCCTGGAAGAATTAACTAATCTGAAGCGATAAAATAGTTCTCGCAATATTAGTTAGAATATGCTATAATGTCCTTTGGCGGGGGGCAGCGGTCTGCCCCCCACATTCTTGTAAGAAGAGACATCGAAGTGAAGAGGGGCATTCGGTATGATAGAAGTGACGAAGCTGAACGGCGTGAAGGTCCTCCTGAACCCACATCTGTTCGAAATCGTGGAGGAGACACCGGATACGGTGATCACTCTCACCACAGGAAAAAAAATAATTGTAAAAGAAAGTAGACAAGAGATCAAAAATCTTGTAATATTATATAGAAAGGGTATTTTTGCGGAATAATCAAAAGAAGCAAAAGGGTTAGGTGATTCTCGTGGATATTGCGTCTTTAATTGGTATTGTATTATGTTTTGCGATGATGCTGTACGGTATCATAGACGGGGCCGGCATCAACAACCTGGTGAAGGAGTACTGGAACTTCCCGTCAGCCATCATTACCTTTGGTGGCGCCTTTGCCGCCACGCTGACATCCTACAGCCTGGCGGATTACATAAGCGGCCTGAAGAGTTTCGCGCTGGTCTTCAAGGCACCGGCCATAAATACTGCCGAGATGATCCGCAAGATTATAGACCTGTCCAATGTGGCGCGTAAGGAAGGTCTGCTGTCTCTGGAGGAAGCCGCGGCGGATATGGACGATGCTTTCCTGAAGAAGGGCATCCTGCTCATGGTGGACGGCACGGATCCCGAGCTGGTCCGGGCCATCATGGAGACAGAGCTGGTCAGCATCGAGGGAAGACATAAGAACTGCATCAGCTTCTGGGATACCTTGGGGGCTATGGGCCCTGCCTGGGGTATGATCGGTACGCTGATCGGTCTGGTAGATATGTTGTACCATATGGATAATGTGGCTACGCTGGGGCCTGCCATGGCTGTGGCCTTGATTACCACGTTCTATGGTTCGGTGCTTGCCAACGCCATCTGTACCCCGGTATCCAACAAGCTGAAGGCTGACAATGCGGTAGAGATGATGCTGAAAGAGGTCATGATTGAGGGGCTGCTGTCCATCCAGGCTGGCGAGAACCCGAGAGTCATCGAAGAGAAGCTGAAGTCCTTCCTGGCTCCTCAGGAGAGGGAGGCTGTATCCGGCTCAGACGCAGGGGGTGAGGAGTAATGGCAAAACGCAAAGAGGATACGCCCCCCGCCGGATCCCCGGCGTGGATGGCGACATTCAGTGACCTGATGAACCTCCTTCTCTGCTTTTTTGTCATGCTTTTCGCCATGTCCAGTATCGAGGAGGCCAAGCTGCAGGAATTCGTGGCTGCCATGAACAATACCTTCAGCGTGTTCGACGGCGGTGCCAGCGCCATCGGTGACGGCTTCCTGATCAGCAACGGCGTCAGCCAGCTCAATGAGCTTGACCAGTATATCAACAGCACCGGCAAGACGGCCGACAGCGACACGGACGGAGAGGATTTCCAGGACTACGAGATGTCTCCGGAGGCCATGGAGGAGATTCTTCAGGACAAGATGCTGGAGGAGAACGAGGAGCGGGTGGAGGAGATTGAGGAGGCCCTGACCGAGAGCGACATCGCCGATGAGGTGGAGGTGAGCTTTACCGCCCAGTATGTGAAGCTGACTATGAACGGCGGTCTGCTGTTCGACTCGGGAAGCGCCCAGCTCAAGGATGACGCGAAGCTTATCATAGATAAGGTAGGGCTGATACTGGAGCGGTACGGGAATGCGGGCACTATAGAGATTGAGGGGCATACGGACAATGTGCCCATGAAGAGCGCCCAGTACCCCAGCAATGAGGAGCTGAGCAGCGCCAGGGCCCTGTCGGTGTTCTATTATCTGGTGGATTCCACGACCTTGAATCCGCTGAACCTAAAGCATGCCGGGATGGGAGAGAGGGTGCCCATCGCCGACAACTCCACGCCGGAGGGCAGGAGCAGGAACAGAAGAGTTGAAATATTGATCTACAATCCGTCCCAGGGGTAATTCACAGGGCAAAAATGATGGTAGAAGGAAGGGTTTTCGCGATATGAAGAAGAATTTGCTTAGTGTGCTGATATTGGTGCTGATGATTGTGAACATTGCCATGTCAGCGGTCATGATGATAAGCGTCACCGGCACGAACCAAAAGACGGCGGCTCTGATGGACAGCATCGGGACGGCGATGAATCTGGAGTGGAACAGCCCGGGCAGCCTGACGGACGTGCCGCTGTCGGATTCCGAGACATATAATGTAGGGACCATGACGGTTCATCTGGCCTATTCCGAAGTGGTGGGAGAGGACGGCACGGTCAGCACCAGCGACAAGCAGATGTACATTGTGTTCGACATCGCCCTCCTGCTGAACAAGACCCATGAGGATTATGAGTCCTACGGCGGGGAAGGCATGAGCCAGTATGACAGCATGATCAAGGATACCATCGAGGGCGTGGTCACCAATTACACGGAGGAGGAATGCCGCGCGGACTTCAGCGGCGCCATCAGGGATGAAATCCTTGCTGCCATTCAGGATCGGTTCCATTCGAAGATCGTGTACGGCATCACGCTGAGCAATGTGAAGTACGGCGGGGGCTGATGGAGAGAACGATATGTTCGGTATGACAGATAAAAAGTTGCGACAGGAGGTGAACCTGTGTGGCCGATATTCTTTCCCAGGCGGAGATAGATGCCCTGCTTTCAGCCATGTCTTCCGGCGAGCTCGATACGGAACAGATACAGCAGAAGGATGAAAAAAAGGTCAAGAACTACGATTTCAGCAGTCCTACGAAGTTCTCCAAGGAACATTTGAGGACACTGGAAATCATATATGAGCATTACGCAAGGCTGCTCTCGACGAACCTGCCGGTGTACCTGCGCAAGAACGTACAGGTGTCGGTGGTGGGGTCTGAAGCCATCAAGTTCAATGAATTTACCAATTCCCTATCCAGTCCGATCATCATGGGGGTAGTCAATTTCGCTCCCCTGAACGGATCGATTATCATGGAGTTGGGCACGAATCTCGGCTATGCCATGTTGGATCGTATGCTGGGAGGAAACGGACAGCCCCTGGAGAAGAGCAGGGACTTTTCCGAGATAGAACAGATTATCATAGAGAGGATATTGGTGATGTTCGTCCAGCTCTTAAGGGAGCCCTGGAAGAACGTGATTGATATATCCCCTGTGCTGAGCCGGTTGGAGACCAATCCCCAGTTCGCGCAGGTGATCGCCCCCAGCGAGATGGTCGCCATTGTGACCTTGAGCATCAGGATTGGGGACGTGGAGGGCATGATGACCATCTGTCTTCCTTTCCTTACCCTTGAAGATGTCATGGATAAGCTGAATACCAAATACTGGTACTCCACCATGCAGGAGATGCATGACGAGAATTATGAGATGTACATCGAATCCATGATTCGGAAGGTGGACGTGCCGGTAAAGGCCGTGCTCGGCACGAGCACCATATCCGTAAGCGATTTCATGAATCTACAGGTGGGAGATTGCATCAAGCTGAATTCCCTGATGGATCAGGACATGGATGTCTATGTTGGCAATATCAAGAAATTTACCGCATTGCCCGGCACGGAGAGGGACTCTTATGCTGTCAGGATTACATCGGTTATTAGAGAGGAGGAATAAACAATGGATGGTGCATTGTCTCAAGACGAGATAAACGCATTACTTTCCGGCATGGATTTGTCCGAAGACGATGAAGCCGAGGCTGTTGGAAAAGGCAAAGAGGGCAACGGGGGTGCGGGAGGAGCAGTCCAGAGCATAGAAGAAGCCATGGAGCTGCTTTCGGATGTAGAGAAGGACGCTGTGGGCGAGGTCGCCAATATCAGCATGGGCTCTTCGGCGACTACATTGTATTCCCTTGTGAACAGGAAAGTCAATATCACCACACCGGAGGTGGGATTTGCCACATGGGATAATCTGCTGGATCAGTATGAAAGGCCCTGCGTCTTCATTCAGATCAAGTATACGGTAGGCCTGGACGGCACGAATATCCTGATACTGAAAGAACATGACGTGAAGGTCATTACCGACCTGATGATGGGCGGAGACGGCACGAACACGGACGGCGAGCTGGGGGAGCTGCACCTGAGCGCCATATCCGAGGCCATGAACCAGATGATGGGAGCATCGGCCACCTCTCTCTCCACCATGATGAACACGAAGATCGACATCAGCCCACCGGAGGCAGAGCTGCTGGATCTGGCGCTGGTGCGCAACGGAGAGGATGTGTCGCCGTTCTTGGGCGGCGTGTTCGTGAAGATATCCTTCCGGATGCAGATCGATGATTTGGTGGACAGTTCCATCATGCAGTTATACCCGATAGACTTTGCCCGCAAGGTAGTGGATACGTTCATGAACTCCCAGTCACCGGCTGAGGAGAAGAAGGAGGAAGCGCCTGCTGCCGCGACGTCTCAGGCCTCTGGCCAGCAGCCGCCTGTGAATCAGATGGGAGGGGCTCCGCAGATGGATATGAATGCGGGAGCGAACGCAGGCTACGGAGCAGCTGGTATGGGAATGCAGGCGGGAGCCGGCATGAATCCCCAGATGGATCCGAACGCCATGATGAACATGGGCGGAATGCAGATGGGAGCCATGGGAATGAATCCTCAGATGATGGGCATGGGCGGGATGCAGATGGGAGCCATGGGAATGAACCCTCAGATGATGGGCATGGGTGGAATGCCTATGGGAATGAATCCCCAGATGATGAATATGGGCATGCCCGGGGGCGCAGCCATGAACCAGCAGGCCGCCATGCAGAACATCAATGTTCAGCCTGCGCAGTTCCAGAGCTTTTCCAGCGACGGAAGCGCCATAGCAGGACAGGAGAACATCGGTCTCATCATGGATGTCCCTCTGAACGTTACCGTAGAGCTTGGCCGCACGAGCAAGTCGATTTCCGAAATTCTTGACTTTGCGCCCGGTTCCATTATCGAGCTCGACCGCATCGCCGGTGAACCGATAGACGTGCTGGTGAACGGAAAGCTCGTCGCAAAGGGAGAAGTGGTTGTAATTGAAGAATGCTTCAGTGTAAGAATAACTGAGATTATCAAGTAGGAGGATGGTTTAATGGCAAAGAATATTCTGATTTGCGATGATGCGGCGTTCATGAGGATGATGATCAAGAACGTCCTGGCCAAGGGCGGTTACAACGTGGTCGGGGAAGCCGAGAACGGCGCGAAGGCAGTGGAGAAGTACAAGGAGCTGTCTCCGGATCTGGTGCTGATGGATATCACCATGCCTGAGATGGACGGCATCCAGGCCCTGAAGGAAATCAAGGCAATCGACGGCGGCGCGAAGGTCATCATGTGCTCTGCCATGGGACAGCAGGCGATGGTGGTGGAATCCATCCAGGCCGGTGCGAAGGACTTTATCGTGAAGCCGTTCCAGGAGGATCGTGTCCTGGAGGCTGTGAAGAAGGTCATTGGCTGATGGTGCTGCTGACCGGGGGCTCCAGCGGTTACGCCCAGTTCATCACGGTGCTGCTGCTGTTCGTGGTAGTGCTTGGAATCACGGCCGCCGTCACGAAGTGGATGGCGAACTACCAGAAGCAGCAGAGCGCCAATGAAAACATAGAAGTCATAGAGACCACTCGTATTGCAAACAATAAATATATCCAGATCATACGGGCAGGCGGAAGGTACATGGTCATTGCTGTCTGTAAGGATACGGTTACCATGTTGGGCGAGATTCCTGAGGGTGAGCTGAAGGAGACGAAGCCTGTACAGGGCTTCAATTTCAAAGAGATTCTCGAGAAGGCGGCGAGCAAGAAGGACGCCTCCCGGGAAGAGCCAAAGGATAGTCAGTTGCATGATGAAAAATAAGCTTAGAACCAAGCGAATAGTAACCGCAATATGCCTACTGGTCACGGTGGGCATATTGTGTATTGTAAGCTCGATGACAGTATTTGCCAGCGGCGCGGAGACGGATCCCTCCAATGTGCTCTCCATCAGCATGAGCGATGGAGGGAACGGGGAGATAAACGGGTCGCTGCGCATCCTGCTGACCCTGACGCTGATTTCCATTGCGCCCATCCTGATCATAATGATGACTTCCTTTACGCGGATCATCATTGTGCTGCACTTCACCCGGGCGGCGCTGAACACACAGACGGCTCCGCCGAACCAGATTCTGGTGGGGCTGGCCCTGATCCTGACCTTTTTCATCATGGAACCAACGGTGCAGGAGATCAACGAACAGGCCTATCAGCCCTATGAGGCCGGGGAAATCGACCTGGACGAGGCATTGGAGCGGGGGGTGGCCCCTCTGCGGAAGTTCATGTACCCGCAGACCCAGGTGAAGGATGTGGATCTGTTCATGGACATCTCCGGGCAGGAATGGGACGGGGTGAGCCTTGACACCATTCCGCTGTCCGTGTTGCTGCCCAGCTTCATGCTGAGCGAGCTGAGGATGGCGTTCTGGATAGGCTTTGTCATCTATATCCCGTTCATTGTCATCGACATGGTGGTGGCGTCCACGCTGATGAGCATGGGCATGATGATGCTGCCGCCTACCACGATTTCCATGCCTTTCAAGATTCTGCTCTTCGTCCTGGCGGACGGATGGAATCTTGTGATAAAGAATCTGGTGGGATCGTTCTATCATTGAGATGAAATGAGAGCAAATGAGGGCTTGTCTTTAGAGGGAAGGAGGGATGCTTAGATGACTGTAGATGCGGTAATGGATATCGTAAAACAGGCATTGTTCCTGATCATCAAGGTTTCGCTGCCGCTGCTTTTGGTCTCGCTGTGCGTAGGCCTGGCGGTCAGTATCTTCCAGACAGTGACGTCTATCCAGGAGCAGACACTGACATTCGTGCCGAAGATTATCTGTGTGTTCCTTTCGATGATTCTGTTCGGAAACTGGATGATGACGGCTATTCTGGAATTCATGACGGAGCTGTGGACGAATTTCGGCTTATATGCCGGCGGTTAAGGGGCATGGCGGATGATTGACTATTCCTTTTCCATTTATGATCTGGAATATTTCCTGCTGATTCTGGTCAGGGTGTCATGCTTTGTGTATGTGGCCCCTTTCTTCAGCATGAAGAATACGCCTGCCAATGTGCGGGTCGCCATCAGCTTTTTCACATCGCTGCTTCTGTACCAGGCCCTGACGCCCACAGAGGCGGTGGCCTATTCGTCGCTTGCAGGGTATACGGTCATCGTGCTGAAGGAAGCGCTGGTGGGGCTGCTGATAGGCCTGGCGGCCAATGTCTGCACCTCCATCGTGAATTTTGCGGGCTCTATCGCGGACATGGAGACAGGACTGTCCATGGTGACGCTGATGGACCCCACCTCCAGGGAGAGCACCAGCATCACGGGCGTGCTGTACCAGTATGTGCTGATGCTCATGATGATCGCCACGGGGATGTACCGGTATCTCTTTGGCGCCCTGGCGGATACATTTATACTGATTCCCGTGAACGGGGCGGTGCTCCGTGCGGATTCCCTGGTGGATTCCATGCTGGAGTTCCTGTCGGATTATGTCATCATCGGCTTCCGCATCGTGCTGCCCATATTCTGCTCCATATTGCTGCTGAACGCGGTGCTGGGCGTGCTGGCCAAGGTGGCGCCCCAGATGAACATGTTCGCCGTGGGTATCCAGCTGAAGGTCTTAGTGGGGCTGTCGGTGCTCTTCCTCACGGCAGGCATGCTGCCGGGGATAGGGGATTTTGTGTTCGATGAGATGAAGAGAATGATCCATTCCTTTGTGGGAGGCATGACATGATTCGCTATAATCTGCAGTTTTTTGCAAAGGAGGGCATGGGGGGCGAGAAGACAGAGCCCGCCACCCAAAAGAAGCTGAGCGATGCCCGCAAGAAGGGACAGGTGGCCAAGAGCCGGGAGCTCACCAACGGCCTGGAGCTCCTGGCGCTGTTCCTGATACTGAAGTTCTGGGTAGGGCATATGGGCATACAGTTCCTGGATGTGTTCAACAATATCTACAGCAAGATTCCGGACGTGACGATGTACTGGCAGGACACCATGCCGGAGCGGGAGGCCAGCATCCTGTTCAGCCAGCTGCTGCTGGGCGTGCTGACGATCATAGCCCCCATCCTGCTGGTGGGGTACTTGATCGCGTTCCTCACGGACGTGGCGCAGGTGAAGTGGAAGCCCAGCCTGGAGCCCATGAAGCCCAAGTTCAACAAGCTGAATCCAATCAGCGGCTTCAAGAAGATCTTCTCCGTGAACGCTTTGGTGGAGCTGGTGAAGTCCATCGCCAAGATTGCGCTGATCGGGTATGTGTGCTACAGCTACTTAAAGGATAAATGGCCCATACTGTTCAACCTCTACGATGTGACGCTGATGCAGGCCCTGGAGCTGGTGGCGGGTATCGTGACGGATCTGGGGATACGGGTGGCTGTCTTCTATATGGTGCTGGCCTTCGCGGATTACGCTTACCAGAAGTTCAAGTTCTCCAACGACATGAAGATGACCAAGCAGGAGGTCAAGGAGGAGTTCAAGCAGCAGGAAGGCGATCCTCAGGTCAAGGGCAAGATCAGGCAGAAGATGAGGGAGACCTCCATGAAGCGCATGATGCAGTCCCTGCCCCAGGCGGACGTGGTCATCACGAACCCCACCCACTATGCGGTGGCCATCAAGTATGACCCGCAGGTGGCGGACGCGCCCCTGGTGATAGCCAAGGGAGAGGACTATCTGGCGGCCCGTATCAAAGAGGTGGCCAGGGAGAACAAAATCGAGATCGTAGAGAACAAGCCGCTGGCCCGGATGCTGTATGCCAATGTGGACATAGGGCAGGCAGTGCCGCCGGAGCTGTATCAGGCGGTGGCGGAGGTGCTGGCTTTTGTATATCAGTTGCAGGGGAAGATTTAAGGTGAGATTCATAAACTACTGGGATTCAGGGAAATCAGGGGAGGAGACGACAGCATGAGCGATAAAATGGCGAGAACAGACGTTATGATAGCCATCTATGTGCTGGTGGCGTTCATGATGTTCATCGTGCCGCTTCCGGCGGGCATACTGGATGTGTTCATGGCATTGAATATTGCTATCGCTTTTACGATTCTGTTTGCCTGCATGTTCATCAAGGAAGTGCTGGATATGTCGTACTTCCCGACCATTCTTTTGTTCACCACCATTTTTCGGATAGCAATGAACGTGTCCTCCACGAGATTGATCCTGAAGACGGGCACCTCCGGAAATGTGGTAATGACCTTCGGAGAGTTCGTAGGAGGCGGCGACCTGATCATCGGCGCGATCGTCTTCATCATTCTGATCATGATTCAGTTCCTGGTCATCAACAAAGGTTCCGAGCGCGTGGCTGAGGTCACTGCCAGATTCACGCTGGACGCCATGCCCGGTAAGCAGATGGCTATCGACGCGGATCTGAACACCGGCGCCATCGATGACAGGGAGGCCAGGGAGAGGCGTGAGAAGATTCAGCTGGAGTCCAGCTTCTTCGGCTCCATGGACGGTGCCGTGAAGTACGTCAAGGGAGACGCCATCGCAGGACTCCTGCTGACGCTCATCAACCTGTTGGGCGGCATAGCCATGGGAATGCTGCGAAACGGCATGGATGTCATGACAGCGCTGGACAATTATGGCATCCTCACCATCGGTGACGGCCTGGTGAGCCAGATTCCCTCTCTGCTCATCTCTCTGTCCACCGGCGTGCTGGTCACAAAGGGAAGCAAGGAGTCAGAGTTCGGCCCGGCCATTATCAGGCAGCTCTTCGGGATACCGAAGGTCATGTACATGGTGGGCGGGACGCTGGCGTTTTTGTCCATATTCACGGATCTGAACACCATCCTGTTCCTGGGGCTGGGGCTCCTCTTCATCGTAGGCGGCCGGATGATCGCCAGCAATCTGGAGACTCAGGCCATCGAGCGGGAGGTGGACAGCGACGAGGAGGCGGCGGAGGAGATGCGGCAGCCTGAGAATGTGGCAAGCCTCCTGCAGGTGGATCCCATCGAGCTGGAGTTCGGCTACGGGATCATACCCCTGGCCGACGTGAACCAGGGCGGAGACCTGCTGGACCGCGTGGTCATGATCAGGCGGCAGATCGCGCTGGAGCTGGGTACTGTGGTGCCGATCATCCGTCTGCGGGACAATATCCAGTTGAACCCCAACCAGTATATCATCAAGATCAAGGGCATACAGGTCAGCGAGGGCGAGATTCTCTTCGACCACTACATGGCCATGAACCCCGGCTATGTGGAGGAGGAGATTACAGGTATCCCTACCTTTGAGCCCTCCTTCCATCTGCCGGCCATCTGGATCACGGAGGGGCAGAGGGAGCGCGCGGAGAGCCTGGGCTATACCGTGGTGGATCCGCCGTCCATCATCGCCACCCATCTGACGGAGATCATCAGGCAGCATATCGACGAGCTGCTGAGCAGACAGGACGTCCAGAACCTGGTGAACAATATGAAGGAGACCAATCCCTCGCTGGTGGATGAGCTGGTTCCCAAGCTCCTGGGGCTGGGCGAGATTCAGAAGGTGCTGCAGAACCTGCTGAAGGAGGGCATCTCCATCCGGGACCTTCTGACCATCATGGAGACCCTGGCGGACTATGCTCCGGCTACCAGGGATACGGATATTCTGACGGAATATGTCAGGCAGAGCCTGAAGCGGGCGATTTCCACGAAGTATTTCCCGCCTCACGAGACCACCAATGTGGTCACGCTGGATCCCAAGGTGGAGCAGGAGATCATGGGAAGCGTGAAGCAGACGGAAAACGGCGCTTTCCTGAATCTGGATCCGGGGAGGTCGCGGGCGATCATCGATTCGGTGGGCAAGGAGGTCCAGAAGCTGGAGAATCTTGGAAAGAATCCGATTGTGATCACTTCTCCCATCGTGCGTATGTATTTCAAGAGATTGACAGAAGATTATTACAGGGAACTGGTAGTGGTGTCATATAATGAAGTGGAGACGAATGTGGAATTACAGTCTGTGGGGATGGTGACAGCATAAGATGATAATCAAGAAGTTTTTGGGCAAAACGGAAGAGGAGGCGGTGGAGGCTGCCAAAAAGGAGCTGGGAAGCGGCGTTGTCATCATGAATGTGAAGAACGTGAAGCCCAAGGGCCTGAAGGCGCTGTTTCGGCCGAAGATGATTGAAGTCACCGTGGCGCTGGAGGAGGAGAGCGATGTGAAGAGCCTGCCGCGCAGGGAGGGAATCCCCGCATCGGCTGGGAATCCCCCAGCGGCCCGGACCGTGCTCCAGGGAGGACGGCCGGTATCCGGCGGGGGAAGCATACTGCGGCCCGCGGAGGACTCCATGGAGGACAGGGCGTCCATCGAGAGGAAGCTGGACAATCTCCAGAACCTGCTGGTGAGCCGGTTCCAGCAGAGCGAGCTGGAGCGCAGGGAGCAGCTGGCAGGCGAGGAGGACGGCCCGGATTCGGAGGAATGCCCGGAAGCGGAGGACATGGAGGAGAAGGAGGAAATCACCGAGCAGCAGCGCTTCATGAAGCTTCTGTACAATACCATGCTGGAGAGCGAGGTGGACGAGAAATACGCGAACCAGATCGTGGACGAGGTGGATGTGTCAGGGCAGTCCAATCTTCCCTTCGACTATATCCTGGGAAATGTCTACCAGAAAATGATCCTGAAGTTCGGCAGGGCGGACGGGATCACCGCCGTGGAGGGACATCCGAAGATCGTAGTCTTCATGGGCCCCACGGGGGTGGGAAAGACCACCACCATAGCCAAGATTGCCAGCGATTACGTGGTGGAGGAGAAGAAAAGGGTGGCGCTCCTGACGGCGGATACCTACCGTATCGCCGCGGTAGACCAGCTTCGCACCTATGCCAATATCCTGGAAGTCCCCTTTCGGGTCATCTATTCCGAGGAGGAGGCCAGGGAAGCCATACAGGAATTCGGGGGATATGACTATATCTTTGTAGACACCGCGGGACATTCCCACCAGAATGAGGAACAGCTGAACCATATGAAGAGACTGGTGGAGGTGGTGCGGGAGGCAGGGGAGAGCCAGGTATTTCTGGTGCTTTCCGCCACTACGAAATACAGGGACCTGACCAGGATCGTATCCCGGTACAGCCAGATCGCGGACTACCAGCTTATTTTCACGAAGCTGGACGAGACGGACGTGCTGGGGAACCTGCTGAACCTGAAGCTCTATACGGATACGCCCATCGCTTTCGTGACCTATGGACAGAATGTGCCGAATGACATCGAGCAGTTCAACCCCCAAAAGGCGGTAAAACAGATTCTGAGCAAGAAGCAGGAGCGGAATGCATGAGGATAAAGCGGAGGAAGAGCGTTCCATGGAAGAAAGGCATTCCGGGACAGGAAGATACACAAGGAGGTAAGAGATGGACCAGGCAGAACAGTTACGAATCCTAAAGGCAGGCCAGCAGCAGTCCAAACCCCTGGCCCGTGTCATTGCCGTCACCAGCGGCAAGGGCGGCGTGGGAAAGTCCAATACCTCCATCAATCTGGCTATCCAGTTCAGGAAAATGGGGAAGAGGGTCATCATCCTGGACGCGGACTTCGGCCTGGCGAATATAGAGATCATGTTCGGCGCTGTACCTGAGCACAATCTGTGCGACCTGATCTATCAGGGGAAGGGCATCAGGGACATCATCACATGGGGCCCTATGGAGGTGGGCTTCATCTCGGGCGGGAGCGGCATCGTGGGGATGTCCAATCTAAGCCGGGATTATCTGAATTACATCATCCAGAACCTGGCCCAGCTGGACAGCATCGCAGACATCATCATCGTGGACACAGGGGCGGGCATCTCGGACGCCGTGCTGGAGTTCCTGATAGCCAGCGGCGAGATCCTCCTGGTGACTACGCCGGAGCCCACGTCCATCACCGATTCCTATTCGCTGGTGAAGGCCCTGTACCGCCATCCCAGGTTCGACGCGGAGACCATGAAGGTGAAGCTGATCGCCAACAGGGTGCAGAAGGGAGCGGAGGGGCAGATCCTCTTCAACAAGCTGAACGCGGTGATAGAGCGCTATCTGAAGGTGCCCATGACCTATCTGGGCTATGTGCCGGAGGATTCCCAGCTCCCCAAGTCGGTGATGCAGCAGGTCCCGGTGTCCCTGCATAATCCGTCAGCCAGGTCCACGGCGGCCTATGAGCGCATCGCGGAAAGGCTCCTGGACAAGGAGGAGTCGGGAAGGCAGCCCAGGAGAGGGATGGCAGCATTTTTTTCACATATCATTACCAGAAAACGGTAAAATGAACAGTAAAGGCAGGTGGTTGTTATGTTTTCCAAATTTATATCGATCGGGGATAAGATTGAATTGCAGGCCGTGTCGCATGAATTTGACGAGAAGCCCGGAGCTCCAGTGAAGGTATATCACAGCGAGGTGAACGAGATTCAGTCCGAGGATACCATCGAGATCAAGATGCCCATGGAGAAGACGAAATTGATTCTGCTTCCCATAGACAGTGAATACGATATGATCTTCTATGGCTCAAGCGGCCTGTTCCAGTGCCTGGGCAGGGTCATCGACCGTTATAAGAGCAATAACGCGTATCTGCTCCTGGTGGAGATGACCAGCAATCTGCGCAAGTATCAGCGGCGCGAGTTCTACCGTCTGCGCTGTGCGCTGGAGATGCACGCCAGGACGCTGAGGGAGGACGAGGTGCAGACCGTGGAGAGCAGGATGCCCTATACCCTGGCGGGAGACCTGCCCCTGAAGGAGAGCGTCATCGTGGACATCAGCGGCGGGGGACTGCGCTTCGTGTCCACCCATCGCTTCGAGCAGGGCAGCCTTCTGTACTGCAGCTACCACCTGATGAACGGCGGGGAACATAAGAAGTACGAGGTGATCAGCAAGGTGATCAGCTGCATCGAGCTGGACAATCGTCCCGGCACGTATGAGCACCGGGTGCAGTATTATGATATAGACCCGGTGGAGCGGGAGGAGATCATCAAATACATCTTCGAGGAAGAGCGCAAGAGCAGGCAGAAGAAGAGGTTCAATACCGAGGCATAGAGAGCGGGCGCATCCGCGCGGCGCAGACGGATGCAAAGAAATGCGTGTCAGGGCACGCACGGGGGTAATATATGAAAGACGTTAGTTTGGATCAAGTTTCGCAACAGTATTACGATGTGCTGACGGAGATCGGCAACATCGGCGCGGGCAATGCCATGACGGCATTGTCCCAGATGCTCCAGTGCAAGGTGGACATGAAGGTTCCTCAGGTCAGGCTGCTGGAGTTTTCCGAGGTGGGAGAGCTCATGGGCGGCGAGGAGCAGATTATGGCAGCCGTGCTGCTGGCCGTGGAGGGCGACATCACGGGATATATGATGTTCATGGTGGAGGAGAACAGCGCCAGGCATCTGATAGGCAAGATAACCGGAGGGATGCTTCCGGAGGGGATGGAATTCGAAGAGATGGGACTGTCCGCCATGCAGGAGGTGGGGAACATCATCACGGGCGCTTACCTGAATTCCCTGTCTACCATGACCAACATGAAGGTATTCCCCTCCCCTCCTGCAGTGACGGTGGACATGGCCGGAGCCATACTCAGCGTACCGGCTATCCAGTTCGGGATCTACGGGGACAAGATTCTGCTGATTCAGTCCCAGTTCTATGACGAAGTGCAGCTGGACGGATATTTCATACTGATTCCCGATCTGGAATCCTATGAAAAGATACTGACGGCATTGGGCGTACCTATGGTATAAATCAATATTTTTATTCGTGGAAAGTAAAAAATAGCGGATAAAAAGGATATGGAAGTGGCGCATGAGTGAGATATTCAAAGTAGGAATAGCAGATCTGAAGACCTGCACGAGCCCCAATGGGGTGATGACTCTGGGGCTGGGTTCCTGTGTGGGGATTGCAATCAGGGATCCGATGAATAAGGTTGGCGGCCTGGTACATATCATGCTGCCGGACAGCAAGGCGATTACGGGCGGACAGCATAATATCGCGAAGTTCGCGGACACGGGCATAGAGGAGCTGGTCCGGCAGATGGAGCGGCTGGGAGCCAGGCGGGTCCGCATGGTGGCAAAGATTGCCGGCGGAGCCAATATGTTCAATTTCCAGGGCGGCGGGGCCAACGCCGTAGGGAAGGTAGGAGAGCGCAATGTGGAGGCGGTCAGGGCGAAGCTCAGGCAGCTCAACATTCCGATCCAGGCGGCGGATACAGGGCTCAATTACGGCAGGACGGTCATCTTTTATCCTGAGACAGGAGCCTACCATATCCGCGCGGTGGGGAAGCCGGAGAAGGTCATATGAGAGGGAGGCGCGTATGAACAGGAAGAATATACCGCTCCTTCTGATGCTGACGGCCGGAGCGGTGACATGCATCATCACTTACATAAAGAGATATCCCGTGAACGTGCAGCTTATGGCGCTGTTCGCGGTATTGCTGCTCTTTTATGTACTGGGAAGCGTGCTGATATGGACGATAGGATATTTCGAGAAGCAGAACGAGGAAAAGCGGGGAGAAGAAGGCGAGGTCATCGAGAAGGATTCGGAAAATCCCGGACAGGAGACGGAACAGGAACAGGTACAGGAATAGTATAGTGCCTATATGAAAAATACGCTTGACGCATCAGGCGATGTCTGGCATAATTGGCCATATATACTGCAAATTTAACCGGTGCGCAGTATAAATGATGAAAAGAGGAGCGAAGGTTTCATGGATGATGCAGGCAAGAAGAAACTCTTAGAAGAATACGCGAAGACGAAATCACCTGAAACCAGAGAGACGATCATTCTGGAGTACGCTCCTCTCGTAAAGGTGGTGGCCGGCCGGCTCAGCATGTATCTGGGCTACAATGTGGAATACGAGGATTTGGTCAGCTACGGCATTTTCGGCCTGATAGACGCCATAGACAAGTTCGACTGTCTCAAGGACGTGAAATTCGAGACCTATGCCAGCCTCCGCATCCGCGGTGCCATCCTGGATCAGATCCGGAAGATGGACTGGATTCCCCGGACGATCCGGCAGAAACAGAAGAAGATTGAGGCGGTGATAAAGGAAATCGAGCAGAGCGAGGGCCGTGCTCCCACGGACGAGGAAGTCGCCAGAGGCCTTGGCATATCCGATGAGGAATACCTGGACTGGCAGTCCCAGATGAAGATCACGGGACTGGTCTCTCTGGATGAATATATGCAGCAGGGCAGCGACGTATCCCACGACGGCAGCAGACATACCACATCCCATTTCGAAGCGCCGGAGGAGCGTGTGGAGCGGGAAGAGCTGACGAAGGTGCTGGGAGAGGCATTATTGCTTCTGACCGAGAAAGAACAGAAGGTAATCACTCTTTACTATTATGAGGATCTTACTTTGAAGGAAATCAGCAATATACTGGAGGTTTCCGAGTCCAGGGTATCGCAGCTGCATACCAGGGCGCTGAAGAAGATGAAAGGTAAGATGGGGAACTACATGGGAATTCTCTCAGATAATTAAACAGAAGGAGATTGTGGTCTATGCAGAATGGTTACTTTCAGTTGGTAAAGGATTCCAGAGGATACGGCATCGCTTTTTATCATCCCAGCGGCAGCGGAGAGGAAGTACGCTTAGATGAGGTCTGGAAATATCTGAACGATCGGAAGATCAAATATGACAGAAGACAGGTAGAGATGGAGTTCAGCATGGGGACAGGCGGTGTCTGCCATCTGAACAGCGGGGACTGCCCTGTCTGCGACGAGACCTATATGCTGACTGTGAGCAAGGACTGCATGATCGCCACGGCGCGCTTCATCCCCCCTTCGGAGGGCGGGAAGCGGCTGACCATGGACCGTTTTCTGGGGGAGATCAGGCAGCAGAAGATCACCTATGGGATAAAGCAGGAAATGCTGAAAGAGCATTTCGGCTCCGAGGGCATGTACTGTACGGACATCCTGGTGGCCAGGGGCGACAAGCCGGATCAGGGGGAGGACGCGCGGATAGAGTACAGCTTCAACACGGACAGAGGCAAGCGTCCCGCCCATCTGGAGGACGGCAGGGTGGATTATTATAATCTGACCACCATCAACCAGTGCCGCAAGGGAGAGGTGCTGGCGCGTATCATCCCGGAGCGCCAGGGCCAGGCCGGGCATGATGTGTACGGCGGCCTGATCAAGCCCAGGGACGTGAAGAAGGAGACCCTGAAGTTCGGCAAGAACATCACCCTTTCCGATGATAAGCTCTCCATCACCTCGGATGTAGACGGCCATGTAGTCCTTCTGGACGGCAAGGTGGTGGTGTCCACGGTGTACAAGGTGAAGGACGTGGACCTGTCCACGGGAAACATCGATTACGACGGGAGCATTGAGATATCCGGCAGCGTCACCGCCAACATGGAGGTGAAGGCCGGGGGCAATGTGGTGATAAACGGCGGCGTGGAGAGCGCCAGGGTCATTGCCGGGGGCAATATCGTCATCGCCAAGGGCATGAACGGCATGGGAAAAGGCTATCTGCGGGCCGGGGGCAACATCATGGTGAAGTTCCTGGAGAACGCCAGGGTGGTGACGGGCGGCTATTTGGAGTCCGAAGCCATCATGCACTGCGTGGTCACCGCGGGCACAGACGTGCGGGTGGACGGCAGGAGGGGCATCATCCTGGGCGGGCTGGTCCAGGCGGCGAACTCCATCACGGCCAAGACCGTGGGCGGCAGCATGAGCACGGCCACCACCCTGGAGGTGGGGGTGGATCCCCTGATCAAATCCCAGTACGACCGGGCCCAGAAGACCGTGGAGGAGAGCAAGAAGACAGTGGACGCGGCCCAGGTGGTCTTCGACAATTTCAAGGAGAAGCAGAAGAAGGGCTTCAAGTACAACGAGAGCCAGCTGAGGTATATGAGGAGCGTGGTATCGCTGATACAGGAAAAGTCGGCCGAGCTGGAAAAGCTGAACACGCGCATCGAAGAGCTTCAGGCCATGATGGAGAACAGGCAGCAGGGAGAGGTCATCATCAATGAGCAGGCTTACCCCAACACCACCATCGTCATCCGGAACGTGTCGAAGACCCTTCAGAACGATTACCGGTACTGCAAGTTCGTCAAGGAGGACGGCGAGGTGCGGATGGTGGCCATGTAGGGGCGTTCCATCGCGAAAGGAGGCAGATTATGGCATTTGGATCCATTGAACTGACAACGATTTCCAGGGCACAGGATTATACCACGATCAAGCATAACGAAGACAACAAGGTAAACGTGGACCAGGCGAATTTCAGCCAGCAGTTCCAGAAGACCACGGAGCAGAACATGCGCGGGGTGCATCAGAGCGATGATACCCAGTGGCATGAGAACAGGCCGGATGCCAAGGAGAAGGGGAACAACAAGTACAGCGGGGACGGCGGAAGGAACCGGAAGAAGCAGAACGCCCAGGAGCGCGTGGTGGCGAAGAGGACCGGGGGATTTGACATGAAGATTTGACCCTGCGGGCAGATATGACGGCGCTTTGACGCTGTCGCCCATGCCTGGGGCCAGGATGGATGGACGAAGATGGATATAATGGAGATTGTCCTTTTGGTAGCCGGGGGAATCATTTTCCTGCTGAGCTTCTTTATCCCGGACAGGAAGGGAGCGGCCGGGGATGCCCTGTCGGAGGAGGATATCAGGGCAGTGGTGGACAGAGAGCTTGCCGCCATGCGCAAATCCGTGGACGAGGCCACGGACGGGTCGATATCCTATGCGATGGAGAGGACGGAGCGTTCCCTGGAGCGCCTGTCCAATGAAAAAATCATGGCGGTCAATGAATATTCCGATACGGTATTGTCGGAAATCCATAAAAGCCATGAGGAGGTCATGTTCCTCTACGACATGCTCAACAACAAGCATGCCAGCCTGAAGAATACGGTGGCGGAGGTGAACCGTGCCGTAAAGGAAGCGGAGGAGGCCATGGCTGCCCTGAAGCGGCAGGCGGATGAGGCTAAGAGCGAGCCTTCCTTTCCGGCGGAGGACCGACTGCCGGCAGACCAGGGAAATGCAGTCCGGGAGGCGGAGCAGACGGAGGAGCTGTTCGTGGAGCCCGAGTCGGCATCCGGGACGGACGGCGCCTGGGAGGGCGCGGAACCCGGCAGCAGCAAGGAGAAGATCATGGCGCTCTATGGCCAGGGGAAAGCGGTGGCGGATATCGCCAGGGAGCTGGAGCTGGGCATAGGGGAAGTAAAGCTGGTGATTGATTTGTTTCAAGGCTGACAGAATCGAGGAAATAAGTGAAACTGAGATATCAAATGCGTGGATTGGGAATCGGGATCATCGTCACCGCCCTGCTGATGGGGGTGGTCAAGGGGGAGAAGCTTCCCCTGAGCGATGCGGAGATAAAAGCCAAGGCATTGGAGCTTGGGATGGTGGAGAGCGATTCCATGAAGCTGTCGGACATCCCCGGGGGACAATCTTCCGGCGATTCCGGCGCCGCGCCGGGTTCCGGAGGGGAATCCGACGGGAGAGAAGGTGCGGGGAGCGGTTCTGAACCGGATGCGGATCCGGGAGAAGAGGGGAGCGGCACACCGGAAGGAGAAGGGGATTCCGACACCGGGGGAGACGCCGGGGACGAGGAGGAAGGTTCCGCGCCTCATGGCTCCCAGGGGGATGCGGAAGGGAATGGGCAGGATGCCGGGGGTACGCCAGGCTCTGTCCAGTCAGGCGGTACAGGGGCCGAAGGAGAGAGGGTCACTGTGGTCATCGAGGAGGGAGTCACCTCCTACAGCGTCTGTGAGCTTCTGGAGGAGCTGGGGCTGATAGAGGACGCGGACAGCCTGGACTACTACATCTGCTCGAACAGCTATTCCCGGAGCATCCAGGAGGGCGTCTATGAGATTCCCAGAGGCACCAGCGATGAGGAAATCGTAAGGATCATTATGGGGAACAGATGAGAAATCGGATGGAAAATCGGAACAGGAATTTTGTCAATACCTCTTGCGCGGCAGGAGGTATTGTGTTATAATGCAAAATGTTGGAAAGCGCGTAGATGCGCTGTCCAACGGCTGCCACAGAAGGCAAAAAACACGCAGGCCCATTCGGCAATGGTGCTCCTGATGCACCGGTGTACCGGGGGTAGTTGCCGGAGTCTGCCGGGTCAAGACGCGGATTCGGCGGGAAGGCCATGCGGAAGAAAACAACCAAACGGAGGTAAGGACATGAGCGTTATTTCTATGAAACAGCTGCTTGAAGCAGGCGTCCATTTTGGACATCAGACCAGAAGATGGAACCCTAAGATGGCTCCCTACATCTTCACGGAGAGGAACGGCATCCACATCATCGACCTGCAGAAGTCTGTGGGGAAGGTGGACGAGGCCTACAGGGCCGTCTCCGAAATCGCCGCCCAGGGCGGCACCATCCTGTTCGTGGGCACCAAGAAGCAGGCCCAGGACGCCGTGAAGACCGAGGCTGAGCGCTGCGGCATGTACTATGTAAATGAGAGATGGCTGGGCGGCATGCTGACCAACTTCAAGACCATCCAGTCCCGTATCGGAAGGCTCCATACCATCGAGAAGATGTCCGAGGACGGCACCTTTGACGTACTTCCCAAGAAGGAAGTCATCAAGCTGAAGAAGGAATGGGAGAAGCTGGAGAAGAACCTGGGCGGCATCCGGAACATGACCAGAGTGCCTGACGCCATCTTTGTAGTAGATCCCAAGAAAGAGAGAATCTGTGTGCAGGAGGCCCGGACGCTGGGCATCACACTGATCGGCATCGGCGATACCAACTGCGATCCCGAGGAGCTGGATTACATCATTCCCGGAAACGATGACGCCATCAGGGCAGTGAAGCTGATCGTCTCCAAGATGGCTGACGCCGTCATCGAGGCGAACCAGGGCGAGGCCGTCTATACAGAGGAAGCGGTAGCGGCACAGGCCGGCGAAGCCCAGGACATCGAGGAAGTGGCTGCCCAGGAAGAGGCGTAAGCCATAGGGACGGAACGACAGGCGCTGTGTGCGCGGCATAACGAAGACAGGAGGATGATATAAATGGCAGAGATTACAGCGGCAATGGTCAAGGAACTGCGTGAGCAGACCGGAGCCGGTATGATGGATTGCAAGAAGGCTCTGAACGAGACCAATGGAAATATGGAAGAGGCCGTGGAAGTCCTGAGGAAGAACGGACAGGCCAAGGCTGTGAAGAAGGAGAGCAGGATCGCTGCGGAGGGCATCTGCCGCATCGCCACCAAGGGCGACAATGTAGCCGCAGTGGTAGAGGTGAATTCCGAGACAGATTTCGTGGCGAAGAATGAGATTTTCCAGCAGTTCGTGGAGGCAGTGGCGAAGCAGGCTGTGGAGTCCGGCGCTGCGGACATCGACGCGTTCCTGGAAGAGGGCTGGATTGAGGACGGCTCCAAGAAGGTGAAGGAAATTCTGGTGGACAAGATTGCCGTCATCGGCGAGAAGCTCAGCATCAGGAGATTCGAGAAGGTGGAGGCTGCAGAAGGCTGTGTGGCTACCTATGTACACGGCGGCGGGCGCATCGGCGTCATCGTCGAGGCCAAGACGGATGTGGTGAACGATGCCGTGAAGGAGGCCCTGACGAATCTTGCCATGCAGGTGGCTGCCCTGAATCCCAAGTACGTGGCTACGGCAGACGTGTCCGAGGAGTACAAGGCCCATGAGAGAGAGATTCTGGCTGCGCAGATCGCCCAGGATCCCAAGATGGTAGGCAAGCCCGAGAAGGTCATCGAGGGCGCTGTCAACGGCCGTCTGAACAAGGAGCTGAAGGAAGTATGCCTGCTGGAGCAGGTGTATGTCAAGGCCGAGGACGGCAAGCAGACCGTTGCGCAGTATGTGGCACAGGTAGCCAAGGAGAACGGCGCGAACCTGAGCATCGCAAGATTCGTCCGCTTCGAGACTGGCGAGGGCATCGAGAAGAAGCAGGAAGATTTTGCGGCTGAGGTGGCTGCGCAGATGGCAGGAAACTAGGAAGAAAGATTTCCGGACAAGAACCCTTGGAAACATGGGAAAGTCAAGCATTGAAGCTGGTTTTGCGGATGCTGACAAGGTATCGTAGGCTATCATAAATTATGGCAGATTATCAAGGTTATTTTGGTATATATACTGCTTAACGATTTCGCTTGCCGTGAAACCAGACTGCATAACGCTGACTGGTTCATTCGCATGATTACATTAGGCAGCATTCAGCGTTATGCAGTATAATTGGTACGAATTTTGGTAGATGGTTTTACCAAAGGTATTCACGAGAAGTCTGCTTGCTTATTTATGTTTTGGAAGGAACGGAGCATCAAGCAAATATTGGACATCAGAATAAGTCCATTATCAGGTATGGCGGTATGCCTGATAGTGGGCTTGTTTTAGTGCCTGAATCCCACGGACACATATTTTACATATCATCTATTAAAGGCCGCATATGGGCCTCACTGCACTTCCAGGACCGGGGTATGGATTCATCCTGGGAGAGGATCGGGAGACATATTTCATCCACTGCTCCAATCTGCGCGGGGGACACATAGCGAGGGGACATCAGGTGGACTTCAAGCCGTTCCGGAACGGGAGGAGCGACTACAATGCAAGGGAGGTCATCGTGATTGACGCGCCTGAAAAGGGTGTAGGAGTGGAACATTCATGCAGACACAATATGATTCACAGGACGGCCACTTGAAACAGGAGTGTAGCGTCAAAGCAAGCCGTCTATTGGCACTACAAAGCACCTTGATAACTGAATAAAGGCTTTACACCTTGCCAAAGGGCTGTTATAATGGAATCACCAGGTACATGTAGGCGGCGTTTTGGAAAGTGAGAGGTGATTATATGCCAAACGGTTTAGAGATAACACAAAGAGCCATTGAAGATTTTACAAAAGTCCAGGAAAACATGGCACTTGCAAAAGAGGAGAATGCAACAAAAACATATGCTAATTTAAAGAAAGATTATATCTCTTTAAAAGCATTGTTGACAGTAGCAGGAGTAAACCTGACAGAGCTTGACAAGATTAAAGAATAATCAGTCCTACAACTGAATAGCAGTGCAATCCGCTTCCAAATGAGCAAAACGTGCAAGCGCGAGCTGTCAATCTGAGAACTTGAAACAGAATTAGCGGTGTCAGCGAACTTTTGAGGACGAATCCCCTTGTAAGTGGCATTGAAATGTCATTTACAAGGGGATTTTTTTGCGTTTCCAATTCCAGAGAAGCTGTACCGGAGCAACCGGATTGGCAGACCGCTATCTATCCATTTGTCTCACAATCCTGTAATACGCCATGGAAGTCCTCTTATAGCTGAAGCAGTACACGACAGCGAACACCAGGCAGCCTGCCGCGGTACAGCCGAACAGCAGGGCGGACTCGAAGAAGCCGATGGCCCCCAGCAGCATATACACCATGCGCATCCCCACGGCTGTGTGGAGGACAGCCCCCAGCAGGGGAAGCCCGAACACCATACTGATCTGTGTCCGGATGGTGCGCCGGATTTCCTTGTCGCTCATCCCCACCTGCTGCATGACTTCAAAGTTCTTCTGATCCTCGAAGCCCTCCGTGAGCTGCTTGTAGTACATGATGATCAGCAGGCAGATCAGGAAGATGAGGCCGAAGAAGATGCCGATGAACAGCAGCCCGCCGTACATGCTCCGCTGGTCTGCCATGCCGGCTCTGTGGTCGCTATACCCGGCGAAGCCAGATACCGTGTTCAGATGCTGGCTCAGGGCTGCGGAGAATGTGTCCACATCCGCGTCCTCCCCCTGGGCGTTGAAGCCATAGAAGTAGGTGTGGGACTGCGCACTGTCTATCTGAAATTCCGCGCATACCTTTTCCGTCTGCTCCTTATCGGACAACACAGCAAGATAGGTGTTGCTAAAGGCGCTGTTGGGCGTCTTCCGGCTGATGCCGCACTCATAGAGCTCCTCTTTCACCCGGTACTCCAAAGTCTCGAAACAGATAGTATCCATGGCGAAATCCGGGCCGCTGCTGTAGATGAGGGCCTCATCCGAAGCCAATGCGACAGATGTCCCTGTCATCAGCTCATATTCGTCCTGGGTCATCAGCAGTACGATTTCCATCTCCGTGTACATATTGCCCGATCCGTCCCAGAACAGGAAGGAATTTCCCTCTTTTTTGGTGGACAGCTCGATGCTGTCAAAGAGGAACTCCTCCTCCAGGGCCACATGGTTCGCCTCTGCCAGAGCCTTCGCGTCCTGCTGCAGGGCAGGGGCATCCGCGGCGGCATTTCCGAAGCAGGTGATCTCGAACACGCGCCGGAAATTGGAGCTCACGATAGTATCCATATCCAGGTACACCACCACAGTGCACACCGCCGTGATGATGACCATGGTGGAGAACACACAGATATTGGACAGGCTGGCGGCATTTTTCTTCATGCGGTAGAGCATGCCGGAGACGGTGACGAAATGCTCCGGACGGTAGTAGAACTTCTTGCGTCTCTTCAGGAAGCGCAGTAAGGCGATGCTTCCCGAGGTGAACAGGAAGTAGGTGCCTATGATGACGAGAAAGACGGCCAGGAAGAACTCCATGAAGACCTGGGTCGCCAGCTTCGAGGAGAGGGCGGTATAGTAGCCCGCTGCCATGGCGCAGATACCTATGATGCTCAGAGGCAGGATATGGCGGGGCTCCTTCTCGCCTTTCCGGGAATCGCTCATCAGCTCCACGGGGTTAGCCTTGCCTACCTGAATCAGGTTCACGGTCAGGTTCAGGACAGTGATGAAGGCGTAGAACAGCAGGCTGTCCGTGATGGCTTTCGGGCTTACCGTGAACTCTACATTCACCTGCATCTTTGCCAGGTTCAGGAGCAGCAGGAAAATCAGTCGGGAGAAAACCAGCCCCAGGACGATGGCCCCTGTCATCACGCAGGCATAGACAATCAGGCTCTCCCAGAACATCATGATGCCGATGTGCTTCTTCTCCAGCCCCAGCATGCTGTACAGGCCCAGCTCCTTCTTGCGCCGCTTGATCAGGAAGCTGTTGGTGTAATAGAGGAAGGGCACCATGATGATCCCCAACAGCCAGAAGTCTATGTTGATCAGTATCAGGGTATAGACGCCCTTGGGCAGGTTGTACATGATATCGTTCTTCAGTATCAGGTCAAAGACGAAGTAGGTGAACATGGCAAAGGTGCTGATGCCGATGTAGGGCAGGTAGGTAGTGGTATTCTTGCGGATGTTGGAGACTGCCATCCTGGGCAGCAGGCTGGCGGGTCTTTTTCTTGCTGTGGTCATATTATGCCTCCTGTTCAAATCGCTGCGCGTGCCTGCTCTCCGTGTGCAGTACGGTCAGCGTGTCCGATATCTTCTGGTACATCTCGTCGTCCGAAAGCCGGCCTCTGTAAATCTGGTTGAAGATTACGCCGTCCTTGATGAAGAGCACCCGCCCGGCCCGGCTGGCGGCCTGGGTGCTGTGGGTCACCATGAGGATGGTCTGGCCCTCCGCGTTCACCTCGGAAAAGATGTCCAACAGCCTGGCGGAGGCCTTGGAGTCCAGCGCTCCTGTGGGCTCGTCCGCCAGCACGATCTGGGGATCCGTGATCAGCGCCCGGGCCACCGCGGCCCGCTGCTTCTGGCCGCCGGAGACCTCATAGGGGTATTTCTCCAAAAGTTCCGCGATGCCAAGCTTACCGGCCAGAGGGGCCAGGCGCGTCTCCATCTGGCCGTAGTCGCTGCCTGCCAGCACCAGTGGCAGGTAGATGTTGTCCCGCAGGGAAAGGGTGTCCAGGAGGTTGAAGTCCTGGAAGACGAAGCCCAGGTTGTCCCGGCGGAAAGCGCAGAGGTCCTTCTGCCTGATTTCCGCCATGTCCCTGCCCGACAGGATCACCTGCCCGGCGGTGGGCCTGTCCAGGGATGCCATGATGTTCAGCAGGGTGGTCTTTCCCGAGCCGGACTCTCCCATGATGGCCACATATTCTCCCTGTTCCACGGAGAAGTTCACGTTGTCCAGCGCCTGTACCTTGTTGCCGCCCAGGCGGGTGGTATATACTTTCTTTAGATTTTTCACTTCCAGCAATGACATATGATGCGTCCTCCTTGTGCCTTCTGTTTGCTTCGTGAGGAACTGCTGCACAGCTCTTCATCACAAGATAAGGATACAAAAAAAGGAAATGGAATGCCATCGAACATCCTTACATTTCCTTTTTGCTACCTTACATTTTTGCAAGCTTAGCGGGCAGCCTTCCGCATGTCTTATGGCCGTGGGCTCTTTTCGGCATTTGGAATCCCCAGGATGATCCGGGTGCCCTGGCCCTCCTGGCTTTCCGCCCGTATGGTCACGTTCAGATGGGTGAAGACCTGGCGGCACAGGTACAGGCCGATGCCGGTGGATTTCTTGTCCAGCCTGCCGTTGTAGCCCGTGAACCCCTTTTCGAAGATGCGGGGTAGATCCTCCGCGCGGATGCCTATGCCGGTGTCTTCGATGGAGAGCATCACCCGCTCCCCCTCCGCCCAGGCGTTGACGGAGATGCCGCCCCTGTTGGTGTACTTGATGCTGTTGGACAGGAGCTGCTCCAGGCAGAAGACGAACCATTTTTCGTCCGTCAGAATCTGCCATGGGATGAAATCCCCCGATTCCGACGAAGGCAATTCCAAGCTTAGGGATTTGTTGATGAAGGACAGGGCATATTTCCTGACGGCCTGCTTTACCAGGGCGTACAGGTCGTGGCTTTCCAACACCAGGTCGGAGGAGATGCTCTCCAGCCTCTGGAAGGTCAGCACCATCTCCGCGTACTGCTCGATCCGGAACAGCTCCTCCTTCAGCAGGAAAGCATCCCTGTCCTGTAGCTCTGATTTGTCCAGAAGAAGCCGGATGGCCGAGATAGGGGTCTTGATTTGATGGGTCCACATCATATAATAGTCGGCCCGCTCGGAAGCCTTGGCCTCCCGGAGGCGCTGTTCCTTCCTGTGAGATTGGCAGACTAAAGACAGGAACATGCGCTGTGCCCCATAGAAGCTCTCCGCGGCTTCGATGCCGGCCTCCAAATCCTGTATCCGCCTTTCTTCGGATTCATCGAAGAGCAGCTCCCCGCAATGCTCAAAGTGATGGAAGGCCCTCTCCAACTGTCTTCTCTTCCGCACATACCGAACCCCCTCACCGAGCAGGGCCAGGCCCCAGACCGTGGAGGTCAGCAGGGCGGCATACAGGAGCTTCTCCAGGTTTTCGATATGGTACAGGCTTCCTATGGAAACGAAGAAAAATACGGTCAGGGCATACAGAAACAGGAAGAGCCTTCTCTCTTTCAGATAGCGCAGCCACAGTCTCATGTTCAGTCTCCGATCTGGTAGCCGAGGCCTTTTTTGGTGTGGATGGCGAAATTGGCCATAGCTACCGCTTCTTGATTTGCATAGTTTTCCGGCCTTTCGGCCATCCAAGCTCCATTATAGCTTTTTAGCGGAGATTTCGCAATAGGCGCAGTGCAGGTCACCCCCATTGACAAAAACTTAAATGATTTTTTCGACGTATTCCTCCAATCTCTCTTAAGGTCAATGAATCGAAATCTATATACACTCTAGGTAGATATTTTGGATGTCCAATTCAAGCTCTTTAGACGCAAGAGCCTTTATTCCGCTCAGGATTTCAGAATCAGGATTTTCTCCATGGCTTATGATATATATATAGGCATTTGTGATTTCACCACTATCCAAATAATTTATAGATACAAGTGCTGCAAGATTATTCTCTTTATCATAATTACGTATAGCTTCTTTCAGTTTGCCCTCTCTAATTTGCATTTGATCCTGAAGAGAAAAATTATCCATGTAATCATGTCTGCTTGTACCGTGTAATGCGCTGGTTCCCAAAATAACGCAAACAATCGTGACCAAAACGATACTTGCCGTAATGACTGTTCTTTTGGGGTACTTTTTATGTTTCATAATAGCACCTAACCTTTCTTTCAGATTCTTCTTGTCTTCAAACATGGTTACCGAAAGGGGCATCTTTCTGATGGAATCGGCAGCAACCGCAATCAAGGTGTCGCCGTACTGCTGCATTCCTTTTCTGTCAAGCCTCTTTATGACGGATTCATCGCACGCTAATTCACATGCCTTATTCATCTCCCGGCGAACAAAATGGACAAGTGGATTGAACCAGTGCACCGCTCCGACAAAAATCAACAGCCACTTGACGAAAATGTCATGCCTTTTCCTATGTGTCATTTCATGCATCAGAATATTCCTAAGTTCCATATCCCCATATTTTTTGTCAGGCAAAACCACCGATGGACGGAAGAAGCCGATTAAAATGGGAGTTTTCACCAGCGCGTTTTTATATAACCGAAGAGCCATTTTCCCTTCTGACAGGTCATTCAACAGCTCTGTTTCCTGCTGATTTGCGCTTAAATTGTGTCTGCCCAGCTTTCGGATATAAAACCCATAACATAAAATATGAAAGCCAAGAGCCAGAACCATTCCTATCTGCCAGAAAATGTATAAGATTGCTGCGGCGCTGGGAAGACAAGTAATTTGCCGTGGCGCAAATACAAGATTTACAGGCTTTTCAGATGCTGTATCAGAAATCCGCAGCACGATATCGTACATGGATTTCATCGGTACTATCGAAGCATCCGATACAGGAATCCAGAGTATTTTTGACACAGGCAGCAGCAAGCCGATTACTGCCGAAAACCACATATAATATTGGAATGATTTGGGAAGCCTGTCTTTTATAATGGGCTTTAAAATAAATAAAAGAGATGATATTATGCTGCCGGTAAACGTCATCGAAAGAATGAGCCTGATGATTTCTGTGGAATATTCTTCAACAGTCATTTATTCTCCTCCCCCATTCGGTAATACATCTTCAGTTCATCAATGTCCGCTTCTGTGAGCTCCCCATTTTGACAGAGAGCCGCAACAAAATTCTTTGTGCTGCCGTCATAGAGCTTATCTATCAGACTTCTTTTCCTGAACATGATATAATCTTCTTTTGTTATATTCGGCGCATAGTAATGGATCTCTTTTTCCTGAATCGAGATAGCCCCCTTTTTCTGCAGCCTTCTTAAAAGTGTCGCGATTGTGGACTTCTCCCAACCTACCGTATCGCTTAGCTCTGTACGGATATCGCTGAACGACACAGCCTGTTTCTCCCGCCAGAGTATTCTCATTACCTCAAGCTCAGCATCAGAGATTTTGAAATTTATTGTACTCATGATTACATTCCTTTCTTGCCGTACTACAATTGTAACACGATTAAATTATACATTTCTTATTCCGTTTTGTCAACACAAAATATATTGGGAGTTTTCATGGATTTTCATGTGTGAGAGTTTAGGATTTTTAATCTGTCGGAGCATTACTGAGAGGAAGTGAAAAGGTATTCCGATGCGGAGATGGACTATTCAGCTACCATTGCTGAGGCGCGCAACGCAGCCCCTCCCAGAGCAGGGCCAGGCCCCAGACCGTAAAGGTCAGCAGGGCGGCGTACAGAAGCAGGAAGAGCCTTCTCTCTTTCAGATAGCGCAGCCACAGTCGCATAATCATTCTCCAATCTGATAGCCGAGGCCTTTTTTCGTCTGAATGGGCAGATCCGCGCCAGCGCCTTCCAGCTTTTTGCGCAGCCTGGTCATGTTCACGGTGAGGGTGTTGTCGTCCACGAAGCAGTCATTGTCCCAGAGCCGCTTCATGATGGCCTCCCGGGACACGGTCTGCCCCGCGTTTTCAAATAAAAGCTGCAGGATCTTGAATTCGTTCTTGGTGAGCTCCAGCTTCTCCCCGTTTACCAGGAGGGAGGCGTCCGTCAGGTTCAGGATCGCCCCCCGGCATTCCATGATGTTGGTCTGCTCCCGGAAGGCATAGGTGCGCCGGAGCATGGCCTGTACCTTGGCGGAGAGCACCTCCGGCTCGAAGGGCTTGGTCACAAAATCGTCCCCGCCCATGTTCACGGCCATGACGATGTTCATATTGTCGCCGGCGGAGGAGACGAAGATGATGGGCACCTTGGAGATCTGCCGGATCTGGGCGCACCAGTAGTAGCCATTGTAAAAGGGCAGGCCGATGTCCATCAGCACCAGATGGGGAGAGCATGCGGCAAAGGTCCCCAGCACATTGCCGAAGTCCTCCGCGCATATGACCTCATAGCCCCATTTCTCCAGATGGCGCTTCATCTCCCCGGCGATGACGGAATCGTCTTCCGCCAACAGCAGCCTGTAGCTGCTCCGCTTCCCGGTTCCTGTGTCCATGTCCATTGCCTCCGGCTTCATTCTATCATCCTATCGTTCTGTCATCCTGTCATCTGAAAGACCGCAGCCTGAACTTCTGCACGGAGAGCTTCAGCTCGGCGGCCTGGTCGTTCAGTTCTCTTGCGGAGGCGGCGGATTTCTCGGCTGTGGAGGCATTGGTCTGGACTACCTCGGAAATCTGCTCCATGCCCTGGGTCAGCTGTTTCAGGGACAGGGACTGCTCCACGGCGGAGCCTGCGATATGCTCCACCAGCTCCGAGGACTTCCGGGCGCTGGTGATCACCTCGGAGAGGGCGTTGGTGGTATCGGTGGACAGGTCGGAGCCGTACTGCACCAGCTGCATGGAATTCTCGATGAGCTTGGCGATGTCCTGGGCGGAAGCGGAGCTCTTGTTGGCCAGGCTCTGCACTTCGTCCGCCACCACGGAGAAGCCTTTTCCAGCCTCCCCTGCCCGGGCCGCTTCCACAGAGGCGTTCAGGGCCAGAATCTTAGTCTGGAAGGCGATGTCGCTGATGGTCTTGATGATGCCGCCTATCTGGTTGGAGGAGGCTGAGATGTCCTTTATGGCGGTGGTCAGGGCCGTCATCTTCTCGTCACAGATTCGCAGCTGCAGGGAAGCGTCCTCGGAGGCCTGCTTGGCGTCGCCGGCATCCCTGGAGGTCTGGTCTACCTGCTTGGAGATTTCATGGATGCTGGAGGAGAGCTGCTGGACGGCAGCAGCCTGCTGCACATTGCCGTTGGACAGGGTCTGGGCATCCGATGCCATGCGCTCCGATTCCTCGGACACGCGCTCTGCCGTCAGATGAATCCGGCTCAGGGCCTGGTTCAGGGAGTCCAGAATTTGCCGCATGGCGTCCTGTATCGGTAGGAATTCTCCCCGATAGTCGTCCCCTACGGTGAGGTTCATGTTGCCCTGGGCCATCTGGGCCAGGGTATGGTCGATTTCTTTTATGTATTTTTTCAGCTCCCCCTTGGTCTCATGGATGGAGGCCACCAGCATTCCGATTTCGGAAGTGTTGGGCTCCAGGGAGAACTCCGCGGACAGGTTCCCCTGGGAGATCTCCATCATCTGCTCCTTGACCTTCAGCACCGGGCGCATGATCATGATGCGGGAGATGACCATGTTCAGCATCTGGATGACGCCCACCATGACCAGAGCCAGGATCATGCTCAGCCGGATGCCCTCCGCCCTTGCCTGGAGCTCCTGGACCTGGGTCAGGGAGCGCTGGTCCAGGTCGGCCAGGAACTGCTCCTTGAGGGCGTTGATCTGGGCGATGGACTCGCTGTAATCCGTCCCATATACATAGGAAATCGCCTCCGCCATGTTTCCGGCCTGGACTTCCTCCATGGCGTTTTCCTCCAGGGGGACCAGGCGGTTGGACAGGGCGAACATGTCGTCTATCATGCCCTGCTCCTCATCGGTGATGCCGATCTCCTGCAGGGCGGCGACGCCCTTGTCCCGGTTCTGCAGGTCGTTGACCTCGCTCCAGTAGTTGTCGTAATGCTGCTGGTCGCCGGTGGCGGCGAAGGCCCGCACCTCGTTGGTAAGGTAGGCGGAGCCGTTCATGAAGCGGTTGGCGTTGTAGGTGAGGCTGAACCGCTCCTCGTTGGCAGTGTTGAGCTGGCCGCTGACTTGACTGTATGCAATCAGAGAATATACCATGTATATCAGTGTCAGGATGGATATTCCGTTCAGAATCAGGGTCAAAGTGGATTGCTTCATCGCTCGTTTCATATCAGAGCCCTCCTTGAAAGTAGGTATTGGTATTAGTCTACCTAATACATCGGAATAATTCAAGCCATATTTCGAAAAAAATTCAGTTTTGGGCCAAATTAGTCAAGAAAATTGCCAAAACTATCCGGAACACTTTTTAATATGGAAAAAATATGGAAAAACCATGCTCTGACAGGAATGAAAGCAAGAGCGGTCCGGGGAGACGGACAGGGGATTCTGGAATTTCGGATATTGACCGGATATCGATCGGGCGAACGGATTCCGGCGCTCCGACATACAATAGATAAAAGTATATGCCAGGACTTTTTGGATTATGCAGCGTGTGAGGAAAATGGTGGCGGGGGAGGCGCCGGAGGGGACAGACGGACGGGGTGTGACGGTGGCCGTGCTGGACACGGGAATGGGCGACCATCCTGACCTGCGGGGCAGGGCAGTGTGCTTTCGGGATTTCGTGGGGCACAGGCGGTTCCTGTATGACGACAGCGGGCACGGCACCCATGTGTGCGGAATCCTGTGCGGGAGCGGACGCTTATCGGGAGGCCGCCTGCGGGGGATGGCTCCGGGGGTGCGGCTGGTGCTGGGAAAGGTATTGGACAGAAATGGGGACGGCTCCACGGAGGCCATGCTGGAGGGGCTGGACTGGGTGCTGGAGCTGCGGGAGGAATACGGCATACGGATCGTGAACATCTCCGTGGGAATCGGGAGCCTGCGGGAGCGGAGGAAGGAAGACCTTCTGCAGGAGCGGATAGAGAGGCTGTGGAGGAAGGGAATCCTGGTGGTGTGCGCGGCCGGGAACAAGGGGCCCCGGGAGGGCAGCATCTCCGCGGTGGGCGGCAAATGCGTGGTGACGGTGGGCTGCTACGACGGCAGCTTCGCCGTGGGCAATCCCAGAAGCTGCGAGCTGTATTCGGGCCGGGGTTTTGCGGGGAGCCCTGTCCGCAAACCGGACCTGGTGGCGCCGGGCACGGACATCCTCTCCTGCGGCCTGATGTCCCAGGGCGGACAGGACAGGGGCACGGGGCCCTATGTGGCCAAGAGCGGCACGTCCATGGCCACGCCCATCGTGGCGGGAGCCGCGGCGCTGGCCTTCCAGACATATCCCGGCATGACCAATGAGGAATGCAAGCGCAGGCTCCAGTTTTCCGCCACGGACTTAGGCCTGCCCTGGAACCGGCAGGGATGGGGCCTGCTGAACGTAGGGAGGCTGTTGGACTGAATCAAATACCCAGCTGCAAGCAACGGGGTATTTGACCCTCGCGGCATTCGCCAAGTGGCCGTGCAAGCACGGCCGCTTGACTCATTGCTCGCGGGAATAAAAGGGGGTGGAATATTAATTTTTACGAAAAACCATTGACAGTGCCCATACGATTGTATACAATAATACGAGTCTGGGATTTACGCCGCACATTGTATGGAGCTGCCGCCATGCAGCAAAACGAAAGACCGCCAGCCAGTCCGGGACGGATTGATAAATCCTGGCGGTCTTGAGTATACGAAAAGAGGGAAGATTTATGAGAGACAACGAGACATTCCAGAATCGCCCGATTACCATGAACCACCACAACAATCTGCTGGAAATAGAGGAGCATATGTACATTCTGGACGATGTGCAGAAGCCGAATGTATTCCGCAACATGTTTCCCTATTCCGAGATTCCGAAGATTCCCTTTAACGACAGAATCGTGCCCCACAACATGCCGAAGGAGATCTGGATCACGGACACCACCTTCCGGGACGGGCAGCAGTCCAGGGCGCCCTACACCACGGAGCAGATAGTGACTATATATGACTATCTGCACCGGCTGGGCGGGCCGAACGGCATGATTCGGGCCAGCGAGTTCTTCCTCTACAGCAGGAAGGACAGGGATGCGGTCTATAAATGCATGGAGAAGGGATACGAATTCCCGGAGGTCACCAGCTGGATCCGGGCCAGCAAGGAGGACTTTAAGCTGGTGAAGGAGATTGGCATGAAGGAGACGGGCATCCTGGTGAGCTGTTCCGATTACCATATCTTCCTGAAGCTGAAGATGACCAGGCGGCAGGCCATGGAGCACTATCTGAGCGTGATTCGGGAATGCCTGGAGGAGGGCATCAGCCCCAGATGCCACCTGGAGGACATCACCAGGGCGGATATCTACGGCTATGTGGTGCCTTTCTGCCTGGAGCTGATGAAGCTTATGGAGGAATACCGGATTCCTATCAAGATCCGGGCCTGCGACACCATGGGCTATGGGGTCAATTACCCCGGCGCGGTCATCCCCAGAAGCGTCCAGGGCATCATCTACGCTATCCACACCCATGCGGGGGTGCCCCATGACCTGATTGAGTGGCACGGGCACAATGATTTCTACAAGGCGGTGTCCAATTCCACCACGGCGTGGCTGTACGGCTGCGCGGGCATCAACACCTCCCTGTTCGGCATCGGGGAGCGGACGGGGAATACGCCCCTGGAGGCCATGGTGTTCGAGTATGCCCAGCTCAAGGGCCATCTGAACGGCATGGACACCACGGTAATCACGGAGCTGGCGGAGTATTACGAGAGGGAGATCGGCTACCGGATTCCGCCCAGGACGCCCTTCGTGGGCAAGAATTTCAATGTGACCAGGGCGGGGATACACGCGGACGGGCTGCTGAAGAACGAGGAGATCTACAATATCTTCGACACGGAGAAGTTCCTGAACAGGCCGGTGCTCTGCGCCGTATCCAACACCTCCGGCCTGGCGGGCATCGCCCACTGGATCAATACATATTATAAATTGAAGGACGAGGCGCAGGTGGAGAAGAATTCCCGGCTGGTGGCCGAGGTGAAGAAGTGGGTGGACGAGGAGTACGCGGGCGGCCGGGTCACGGTGATGACGGACGAGGAGATTGTGGCCTGCGTGGAGCGGGTCTGTCAGGAGAAGAATCTCACCCTGGGCGGCTGAGCCGGCGCGGGACCTGTCTGTGTCGTGTCGGGAGCGGATAGCTGGAAGTCGGTGGGCCGAAGCCGCTCTTATGCGGCGAGCGGCGGATTGTCCTGGCCTTTGCCCTGGCGGAGCGGTATGGGGGCAGGGCTGCCGGAACAGAAAGGATGGAAAGCAGTGTCTTAGATGGAAGGCCCAGACAGAAGATGGGCTTTCCGGGGAGGTTAGAGCAAGAGGAAATGGGAAGTTATGACGTAAGGCAGGAGGTCACTGACAAGTACTCCCTGCGGGGCCGCGTGTTCAACAAGCTGCGGGACGATATCCTCAGCGGGAAATACGCGGAGCATGAGGAGCTGAAGGAGGTGGCGATCGGCGAGGAGATGGGGGTCAGCCGCACGCCGGTGCGGGAGGCATTCCGGCAGCTGGAGCTGGAGGGGCTGATTCAGATTATCCCCAACAAGGGCGCCTATGTTACGGGCATCACGGAGAAGGATGTGAAGGACATCTACATGATTCGCTCCCGCCTGGAGGGGCTGTGCGCCCGCTGGGCTACGGAGCACATCACCGGGGAGCAGATGGACGAGATGGAGGAGAATGTCTACCTGGCGGAGTTCCACGCTAAAAAAGGGCATCTGGAGCAGCTGGCGGAGCTGGACAACCGTTTCCATGACATCATGTATGAGGCCTGCGACAGCAAGATTCTGGAGCATGAACTGAAAGCCTTTCACGAGTATGTGCTCCGGGTGCGGAAGAAGACCCTGGCCAATGTGAACAGGGGGCCGAAATCCAATGCGGAGCACAAGGGGATCATGGAGGCCATCAAGGCGGGGGACGGTGAGCTGGCAGAGCAGCTGGCCCATCAGCATATGATAAATGCCTACGAGAACATGGTCAAAAATGGATTGCGGGAGGCCTATGCCAAAGAAGAACGAAAATAGCCAGTAAAGTCACGAAGGCGCACGAGAGCAAATTACATGAGTGCACTTTCGAATGAAATTTGCTCTCCTGAGTGTGTGCCGAAGCGACTTTACTCTTTAGTGCCGTCGCGCAGCGACTTAAATAGAAACAGCCCATGAGCTTGAGGCGCCCATAGGATTTACGGACGCATGGCTAAGCGGCCGGAAATCCTATGCGGGGAAGGTGCCGAGAGCGTATGGGCGGAACTGGAATGGAGGTAATTTTTAGATGAAGAAGATAGAGATGACCACACCGCTGGTGGAGATGGACGGGGACGAGATGACCAGAATCCTCTGGCAGATGATCAAGGACGAGCTGCTGCTCCCCTATATCGACCTGAAGACGGAATACTACGACCTGGGGCTGGAGCACCGAAACGCCACAGACGACCAGGTCACGGTGGACTCCGCCAACGCCACGTTGAAGTACGGCGTGGCCGTGAAATGCGCCACCATCACCCCCAATGGGGCCAGGATGAAGGAATACGACTTAAAGGAGATGTGGAAGAGCCCCAACGGCACCATCCGCGCCATTCTGGACGGCACGGTGTTCCGCGCCCCTATCCTGATCAGGGGAATCGTCCCCTATGTGAAGAACTGGACGAAGCCCATCACCATCGCCCGCCATGCCTACGGGGATGTGTACAAGAATACGGAGATCAAGGTGCCGGGGCCCGGCAAGGCAGAGCTGGTGTTCACCGCGGCGGACGGAACCGTGATCAGGGAGCCGATCCACGAGTTCACCGGGGCGGGCATCCTGCAGGGCATCCACAACACGGAGAAGTCCATCGAAAGCTTTGCCAGGGCCTGCTTCGGCTATGCGCTGGACACGAAGCAGGATCTGTGGTTCTCCACCAAGGACACCATATCCAAGAAGTACGACCATACCTTCAAGGACATCTTCCAGGAGATTTATGAGGCGGAGTACAAGGAGAAGTTCGAGGCGCTGGGAATCGAGTATTTCTATACCCTGATCGATGACGCGGTGGCCAGGGTGATCCGCTCCGAGGGCGGCTTCATCTGGGCCTGCAAGAATTATGACGGTGATGTCATGTCCGACATGGTGGCCACGGCCTACGGCGACCTGTCCATGATGACCTCGGTGCTGGTGTCGCCCTCCGGTGTCTACGAGTACGAGGCGGCCCACGGCACGGTGCAGCGCCATTACTACAAGCATCTGAAGGGAGAGGAGACCTCCACCAATTCCATCGCCACCATCTTCGCCTGGACGGGAGCCCTGCGCAAGCGCGGAGAGCTGGACGGCAACAGGGAACTCATGGCCTTTGCCGACAGGCTGGAGCTGGCCTGCGTGAAGACCGTGGAGGACGGGAAGATGACAAAGAGCCTGTCGCTGATTTCCACCTGCGAGAACCCGGTCATCCTGAACAGCCTGGACTTCATCAAAGCGATTCGGGAGACGCTGGAAAGCCTGTCGTGATATGGGCAATAAAATAACGGGAATCCGCCAGAATGTGTATCGGGACGGATTCCCGTTTTTTGAAAAAGGGAGACTGTCAACGGAAGAATCACTCGGCCAGCGTTTCCCACTCCGCATACAACCGCTCCAGCTCCTCCTGGATGCGGGCCTGTTCCGTGGTGAGCTCCTGGAGCCTGGCCACCTGGGTGCCGATGGCTGGGTCGGACAGCAGGCTGTCGATTTCCCCGCTCCGGTCCTCCAGGGCGGCGATTTTCTCCTCGCATTTCTTCAGGGCGTTCTCCTTCTTGCGTATCCTGGCCTGTTCCTCCTTTTTGGCGATCCAGTCCTGCTTCGCGTCGGATCGGGCAGCCCCGCCGGAGGCGGAAGCGCCGTCCTGCCTGCCCTCGGGGGAGGCGGAGAGACTGCCCGCGGCGCCGGGCAGCCGTGCGGGATTCCCGGTCCCCTCCCGGCCTGCCCCGGCGCCGGAAGCCGCCCCGGCCAGCGAAGCCCCGGCAGCTCCCACAGCAGCCATCACGGTGTCATGCTTTTCCAGATAGTAATCATAATTGCCGATATAGTTCACGAACCTCTGGGCCGTCAGATCCAGGATCCGGTGGGCCGTCCTGTTGATGAAGTATCTGTCATGGGACACGTACAGCACGGTGCCCTCATAGCTGTTCAGCGCGTCCTCCAGGATCTCCTTGGAGGCGATGTCCAGATGGTTGGTGGGCTCGTCCAGGATCAGGAAATTGGCATTGCCCAGCATGAGCTTGGCCAGGGAGACCCGGCCCCGCTCCCCGCCGCTCAAATCCCCGATGTGCTTGAACACGTCGTCCCCGGTGAATAGAAAAGCGGCCAGGATATTGCGGATTTCCGTATTGTTCAGATAGGGATAATCGTCCGAGATCTCCTCGAACAATGTCTTCTCGCCGTGGAGCACATGGTGTTCCTGGTCGTAATAGCCGATCTCCACGTTCATGCCGAGCCGAAAGCTCCCGCTGTCCGGCGGCAGCACACGGTTCAGGATTTTCAAAAGCGTGGTCTTCCCCGTGCCGTTGTCGCCGATCACGGCCACATGTTCCCCGCGCTTGATCTCAAAATCCACGTTTTCGAACAGGAGCTGGCGGCCGAAGGCCTTGCTGAGCTTTTCCACGGTGAGCACATCGTTCCCGCTCTGCTTCCTGGGGGTGAGGCGGATGCGCATGTCCGTCCGGACTTCCGTGGGCTTCTCCAGCACATCCATCTTCTCCAAGAGCTTCGCCCTGCTCTCGGCCCGGCGGACGGATTTCTCCGTATTGTAGGAGCGGAGCTTCTCGATGACCTCCTCCTGATGCCTGATCTCCCGCTGCTGGTTCAGATAGGCGGTTATGGCGGCGGCCCGCAGCTGCTCCTTCTTCACGGCATAGTCCGAATAGTTCCCGGAGAAGACCGTGGACCTGGTCTGGTCGATTTCGATGACCTTGGTGGCGATCCGATCCAGGAAATAGCGGTCGTGGGACACGATGATGACTGCTCCCTTGTAGTTCATCAGGTAGGTCTCCAGCCAGGCGATGGAGTTCATGTCCAGGTGGTTGGTGGGCTCGTCCAGGATGATCAGGTCGGGCCTGCGCAGCAGGAGCTTGCCCAGGGCCACCCGGGTCTTCTGGCCTCCGGAGAGAGTGGACACGGATTTCCCGAATTCCTCCTCCGCAAAGCCCAGACCCTTCAGCACGCCTGTGATTTCGCTCTTATAGGAATAGCCGCCTCCCGTCTCAAAGGCGTGGGTCAGGGAGCTGTACTGCTTCATCAGGGCCTCCAGGGCGCTCCCTTCTTTTTCCGGCATGGCCAGCTCGCACTCCCGGATGCGGCGCTCTAAATCGATCAGATTCTGCTTCACCGACAGCACCTCCTCATAGATGGTGTTGGCAGTGTCCACGGCCCCGTCCTGGGCCAGATACCCCAGGGTCTTGCCTCTGGAGAGGGTGACGGCCCCTGCGTCCGGCTCCATCTCCCCCACCAGGATGCGCAGCAGCGTGGTCTTCCCGGCGCCGTTGATGCCCACGATGGCCGCCTTCTCGTAATCTTCTATATGGAAGCCGACATTTTCCAGAACCCTGTTCTCCAGGAACGCTTTGCTTATATTGTGACAAGACAGTACCATTGTTCTATCCTTTCTCCTGTGAAATCCTCTTGGCTTCCTATTTTACATGATAGGAAGGTTCTTTGCAAGGGTAACGCCGGCGAAGTTGCGAAGCAGCTTTTAAGTGCCGCTCTTTTGTGGCGCTTTTTGCTGTTGGAAAGGTTACTGTCCACTCGGTGCCGCCGCGAGGTGTTTTCATGCGTATTCTGCATGAAAATCCCGAGACAGCATGCGCCAAAATGAGTTCTTTTGCTCATTTTGTGTGCATCAAGTTACAGTTCACGGAAAACCGTGAACTGTAACTTGGAAAGCGGGAACTGTCAACGCGGATGAAAAAGGATTTGCGTGAAAAAGGAAATTGTTGTAAAATAGCTTTAGTAGCGAAAAGTTTTCAGAGAATGCGTTTCAGAGAAGGGAAGAAGAGGGTGCCGATGGAAGAGAATGCGTACCTCCATGTGGACGGAGGGACTTTGAAGCTGATAGATGAGAAGATGCCGCCCCAGGAGGAGCTGCTGGACCTGGCGGAGTTCTTCAAGGTGTTCGGGGACGGCACGCGCCTGAAGATCCTGTACGTGCTGTTGGCCGCGGAGATGTGCGTCTACGACATCGCCATGGTGCTGGGCATGTCCCAGTCGGCGATCTCCCACCAGCTGCGGGTGCTGAAGCAGATGGACCTGGTGAAAAACCGCCGGGAGGGCAAGACCATATTCTACTCCCTGGCGGATTCCCATATCGTCACGATTTTAAGCCAGGGTCTGGATCATATCGAGGAGTGAGCGGCGGGACGGATCAGTCCTGCGCCGCCGCGTCCTTTGCCGCCTGGAACACCTCATAGCCGCTGCTGCCCAGCGGGGAGTGGTAAATGGTGGTGTCGTCCTGGAATTCCTGGAAGTACACATACCGGGAGGTCATGTTGATGTTGTGGTAGATGCCCTCGGCGATTACCGTAGGGTTGCTGCCGTCCGTCCCTATGCATTTCAGGGCGGCGTCCTGCCCGTTGGTCTGGTAGTAGACATAGCCGCCGCCCACATTGAAGCATTCGATGCGCTCATCGGCCAGCACCTGGATCACGTCCTGGGAGCGGGAGTAGCGGCAGAGCCTGTAGTCGTTTGCTACGTCCATGTAGTACACATAATCCCCCTCCAGCACCGGATTCCACAGATTGCCCCGCCAGATTTCCCTGGGAGCGTCCGTGGCGGTGTCCAGGGCGTAGAGGAAGTGGTTGCCCTGGGTGCCGTTGTAGTAGATGATGCCGTTCTCGGCGCAGGCGGGGTTGATCTGGTAGTCGGCCAGCTTCACTTCATCGGAATTGTCTATCTTCATCTTGGAGAAGGACACCTTGTCATTGTCGGCGGTGAGGAAGTAGAGGTAGTTGTTCACCAACTGCCCGGTCACCACCACCTTCGTGGTCAGGGAGGTGGCATTGCTGCCGTTGAGCCTGCAGCGCTGGAAGGTCCTCATGCCCAGGGCGCCGGAGAAGCCTGCGTCCTCGTAGGAGATGCCCGTGTGGTAGTAGTAAAGGTAACTGCCTCCGGCCAGGATGTTGCGGGTCTCCAGGGAATTGAGCCTGCGGAAATCCGTCTCGTCCGGATTCATGGCGAAGAGGCCGCCGCCGGGGAAGGAATTGAGGAAATAGACGGTCCCGTCGTATTCGCAGAAGCGCCCGTCATTGTTCAGGTTGCCGGCAGTGTTGCCCACGGTTCCGTCAGGGTTCATCCGGACCCGCTGGGACAGGACCAGGATGGCCACTATGCCTGCCAGCAGAGCGACGATGATAATGCCCAGTACGATTTTTACGGATTTTTTCAATCTCATTTTGATATCCTCCATCTGATGCCTTCTTTCATTCTTTCTTATTTTACACCCCTTTTTGCTTGCTATCAAGATTGTTTTGGTATAAGATAGAAAATAAGATGGAAAAAGATTAAGACAAAGGAGTCGCAGGTATGGATCTGACAGAGTTGAGAGAACAGATTGACGCCATAGACGCCCGGATCGTGGAGCTGTTCGAGCAGCGCATGGATATCTGCGGGCAGGTGGCGGAATACAAGATTGCCGTGGGGAAAAATGTCTTCGACAAGACCAGGGAGGCGGAAAAGCTGGCGAAAGTGCGCTCCCTTGCCCACAATGAATTCAATGGCTTCTGCACAGTGGAGCTGTTCGAGCAGATCATGTCCATGAGCAGGAAGCTCCAGTACAGGCTGCTGACGGAGAACGGGCGGCTGGAGAGCCTGCCCTTCATCGGCGTGGACAGGCTGGACACGGGAAACGCCAGGGTAGTGTTCCAGGGGGCCGAGGGAGCCTACTCCCAGGCGGCCATGACGCAGTTCTTCGGGGAGAGCGTGGCCAGCTTCCATGTGGACAGCTTCCGGGACGCCATGGACGCCATCGAGGAGGGCAGTGCGGATTTCGCGGTGCTTCCCATCGAGAACTCCACGGCGGGCATCGTCAGCGAGATATACGACCTGCTCCAGGAGTACGAGAATTATATCGTGGGGGAGCAGATCATCAAAATCGAGCACTGCCTCCTGGGGGTGCCGGGGGCGAAGACGGAGGACATCAGGACGGTCTATTCCCATCCCCAGTCCCTGATGCAGAGCGCAAAGTACCTGGGGCTCCACGACTGGCGGCAGGTCAGCATGCAGAACAATGCCTTCGCGGCCAGGAAGGTGGCGGAGGAGGGGGACAAGTCCCAGGCGGCCATCGCCAGCGAGCACGCGGGGGCGATCTACGGGCTGGAGGTGCTGCAGCGGAGGGTGAATCATTCCGGCACCAATTCCACCAGGTTCATCATCGTCAGCGGCCGGAAGATTTTCAGGAGGGACGCGCAGAAGATATCGATCTGCTTCGAGGTGCCCCATGAGAGCGGCTCCCTGTACCACATGCTGTCCCATTTCATCTACAACCGTCTGAACATGACCAAGATCGAGAGCCGCCCCATAGAGGACAGGAACTGGGAGTACCGCTTCTTCATCGATTTCGAGGGGAACCTGTCGGACAGCGCCGTGAAGAACGCCCTGCGGGGGCTTCGGGAAGAGGCGCGGAACATGAAGATACTGGGGAATTATTAAGAGGAAAGGACGGAAAGGACAGCGCTTTGGCCAGACGGGCGGGAGAGGGCGCAGAGGACATATGAGAGAGAAGGAACTGATCGTATACAGGACATTTCAGGAGGGAGAGCTGCTGCGGGACATGGCATGGCTCATGGACCACTATGAGGAGGCAGGGCTGGGGGAAAACTACGTGTCAGGCAGGCCCTGCACGGTGGAAGCGGTGACGGAGCTGTTTTACGGCTGCATCCACAGGCTGATCGAGCTGGCGGGGACTTACGGCTTCCACGGCAACCTGTGGCACTGCTATCTGGCCAACCTCCTGGTGAACAATGAGAACAGCTACAGCCGGGGCTGCGAAATCCGGGGAGAAATCAAGGGGACGATTAACAGTGCGGTATTGCACGATATCATGATATTCAAGGAATTCTATGACTATGATTTCCAGCCCATGTGCCACAGGCTCCATGTGCCGGAATTTTCCCTGATTGAAGAATACGAGAGCAGCAGCCTGGAGAGCAGGGTCTACAATACCAGGATCTGCGCCCGCATCTGTGAGCTGGCAGAGGACTTCTGCCGGGACGGCACGCCGGAGGAGATGAAGGACACCCTCACCCATTTCTATCGGGAATACGGGGTGGGGAAGTTCGGGCTGCACAAATCCTTCCGCATCGCGCACGGAGCGCTGCGCGGGGATACAGGGGCGGAGGGGCATCCCGGGCCGGAGCGGGCAGGGATGGGGAACGGCGCGTCCGGGGGCATGCGGATTGAGCCTATCCTGAACATCGCCCACGTGAAACTGGACGACCTGGTGGGCTATGAGCAGCAGAAGAAGAAGCTGCGGGACAACACGGAGGCCTTCGTCTCCGGGAGGAAGGCCAACAACTGTCTGCTCTTCGGCGACGCGGGCACGGGGAAATCCTCCTGCATCAAGGCCATCGCCAACGAGTATTACCACAGGGGGCTGCGGGTCATAGAGGTGTACAAGCACCAGTTCCAGGACTTGAATGAGGTCATCGGCCAGATAAAAGGCCGCAACTACAAATTCATCATTTTCATGGATGATCTGAGCTTCGAGGACTTCGAGATTGAATATAAATATCTAAAGGCAGTGATCGAGGGCGGACTGGAGAAGAAGCCGGAGAACGTGCTGATCTACGCCACCTCCAACCGCCGCCATCTGATCCGGGAGAACTACGGCGACAAGACAGAGGACGGACATCTGCCGGAAATCCGCCAGGACATGCACACCAGCGACACGGTGCAGGAGAAGCTGTCCTTGGTGTACCGCTTCGGCGTCACCATCTATTTCGGCGCGCCGGACAAGAGGCGCTTCCAGGAGATTGTGGGGGCGCTGGCGGACAGACACGGGATTGAAATGCCTCGGGAGGAGCTGCTGGCGGAGGCCAATAAATGGGAGCTGTCCCACGGAGGCCTCTCCGGCCGGACGGCCCAGCAGTTCATCGATTATACATTGGGGATGCAGAACTGGAATAAATAATAATTTTGGAGGTGATTTGTGGATGGGCATCAGGACTTTCGCTGCCATCGACGTGGGCAGCTATGAGCTGACGCTGAAGATATTCGAATTTTCCGGCAAACACAACATGCGGGAGATCGACTGCGTCAGCAAGCGCCTGGATCTGGGCTCCGATACCTACGCCACGGGCAAGATCGGCAATGAGAAGATGGATGAGCTCTGCCGGACGCTGCATGATTTCTCCGATATCATGAAGGCCTATAAGGTGGAGAACTACAGGGCTTACGGCACCAGCGCCATCCGTGAGACGGAGAACACTACCATCGTGCAGGACAGGATAGCCCAGCGCACGGGGATCAAGGTGGAGATTCTGAACAATTCCGAACAGCGGTTCATGGACTACAAGTCTATCGCCTCCAAGGGCGAGAGCTTCCGGAAGATTATCGAGGAGAAGACGGCCATTCTGGACATAGGCGGGGGCAGCATCCAGCTGTCGCTGTTCGACAACGACACGCTGGTCTCCACCCAGAACGTGCGCCTGGGGGTGCTGCGGATCCAGGACTATCTGAACCGATTCGATGTAAAGGGCTCCCAGATGGAGGAGGTCATCTATGAGATGGCCATGGCCAGGCTGGATACCTATGAGAAGCTTTATCTGAAGGACAGGGGGATACAGAACCTGATCATCGTGGACGACTATCTTTCGCCCTGGGCGGTGAAGAAAAACGGCGGCGACAGCGCCAGGGCGGTTCTGGACGCGGAGAGCTTCGGCAGGGTCTTCGAGGTGCTGCGCAGCCAGAACCCGGTGAAAATCGCCGCCGCCATGGACATCCCTCAGGAGAGGATTCCCCTGGTGTTCATCAGCGCCGTCCTGATCAAGTGCATCGCGGAGCTGATGGGGGTGAAGCGGATCTGGACGCCGGGGGTGACGCTCTGCGACGGCATCGCCTATGAATACGCGGAACAAATAAGGATGTTCCGGGGGGAGCACGACTTCGAGGAGGATATCATCGCATGCGCTTTCAATATCAGCAAGCGGTACATGGTGAGCAGGAAGCGCTCTGAGACATTGGACAATATCACTACCACGATTTTCGACAGCTTAAGGAGGGTGCACGGCCTGGGCAAGCGGGAGCGGCTCTGTCTGCGGCTGGCGGCGATCCTCCATGACTGTGGGAAATACATCAGCCTGGTGAACACGGGGGAGACCTCCTATCAGATCATCATGGCGACGGAGATCATCGGTCTGTCCCAGCAGGAGAGGGAGATCGTGGCGAATGTGGTGCGGTTCAACCACAGCAGGTTCGTCTATGATGTGCAGCGAATAGGCAGCCTGGAGCGGGAGGCGTTTCTCGTGGTGGCCAAGCTGACAGCCATCCTGCGCCTGGCAAGCTGCCTGGACAGGAGCCACAAGCAGAAGCTGAAAGGTCTGCGGGCCACGTTTAAGGACAGCCAGCTGATCCTCACGGTGGATACCCAGGCGGACATCGTTCTGGAGAAGGGCTTCGTGGAGGCCAATGCGGAATTCTTCGAAGAGGTGTTCAGCGTGGAGCCGGTTCTGAAGCAGAGAAAAATATTTTGATACAGGTTATGGGGGTGTAAAGTTATGGAAGATATGCGTTCCATGGAACAGGAGCATTCCGCAGGAGGAATCGATTTTTATAATCCAGAGTTTTATACAAACAGGGAGCTGAGCTGGATTCTGTTCAACCACAGGGTGCTGAACGAGGCCAGGGACAAATCCACGCTTTTGTTTGAGCGGCTGAAATTCTTGAGCATCACAGCCTCCAACCTGGATGAATTCTTTATGATCCGGGTGGCTTCCCTGCGGGACATGGTGCACGCCAAGTACCAGAAGCCGGACATAGCGGGGCTGACGCCGGGGAGGCAGCTTGAGCTTTTGAGCGTGGCGATACACCAACTGGTGGAGCTGCAGTATTCCACCTACAACCGTTCGCTGGTGCCGAAGCTGAAGCAGAACGGCCTGCAGATTGTGGGCAGGCATGAGGACCTGACGAAGAAGGAAGCGGTCTTCGTGGACAAATATTTCGAGGAGAATGTGTATCCGGTGCTGACGCCCATGGCGGTGGACTCCTCCAGGCCTTTTCCGCTGATCCGGAACAAGACCCTGAACATCGCCGCCCTGGTGCGCAAGAAGGACATCGGCGAGGAGCTGGAGTTCGCCACGGTGCAGGTGCCGAGCGTCCTGAGCCGGGTGGTGGAGCTGCCCGCCGACGGGAAGATGCGCAAGGTGATCTTCCTGGAGGAGATCATCGAGCGGAACATGCACAAGCTGTTCCTGAACTATGACATTGTGTGCGCGTACCCGTTTAGAATCATGCGGAATGCCGACCTGACCATCGAGGAGGACGAGGCGGCAGACCTTTTGAAGGAAATCGAGAAGCAGTTAAAGAAGCGCCAGTGGGGCGAGGCCATCCGGCTGGAGGTGGCTGCCCACTGCGACAGGAGGCTGCTGCGGATCCTGGAGGATGAGCTCCATATCGAGGAAGACAATCTGTACGTCATAGACGGGCCACTGGACCTGACCGTATTGATGAAGATGTACGGCCTGGAGGGCTTTGACCACCTGAAGGCCGCGAAGTATACGCCCCAGCCGGTGCCCCAGCTGCCGCCTGGCTGCAGGATCTTCGACGAGATCCGCAAGGGGGACATCCTCCTGCACCATCCCTACCAGACCTTTGCGCCGGTGGTGGAGTTCATCCGCCAGGCGGCCAAGGATCCGGAGGTGCTGGCCATCAAGCAGACCCTGTACCGGGTCAGCGGCAATTCCCCGATCATCGCGGCGCTGGCTCTGGCGGCGGAGAACGGCAAGCAGGTGTCCGTGCTGGTGGAGCTGAAGGCCCGCTTTGACGAGGAGAACAATATCGTCTGGGCCAGGATGCTGGAGAAGGCGGGCTGCCATGTCATCTACGGGCTGGTGGGGCTGAAGACCCACAGCAAGATCACGCTGGTGGTGCGCCGGGAGGAGGACGGCATCCGGCGCTATGTCCATCTGGGCACGGGGAACTACAACGATGCCACGGCCAAGCTCTATACGGATATAGGGCTGTTCACCTGCTCCGAGGCCATCGGGGAGGACGCCACGGCTGTCTTCAACATGCTGTCCGGCTACTCGGAGCCCCTGGTGTGGAACAAGCTGTCCCTGGCGCCGCTGTGGCTGAAGAACCGATTCCTCTATCTCATCGACAGGGAGAAGAAGGCGGCCCAGGCAGGGAGGCCGGCCCGCATCATCGCCAAGATGAATTCCCTCTGCGACCAGGATGTGATCGCGGCGCTGTACGGAGCTGCGGCGGCGGGGGTGAAGATAGACCTGATCGTGCGGGGCATCTGCTGCCTGAAGACCGGCATCAAGGGCGTCAGCGAGAATATCACGGTGCGCTCCATCGTGGGGAATTTCCTGGAGCACGGCAGAATATTCTATTTTGAGAACGACCAGAACTATGAGATCTACTGCGGCAGCGCGGACTGGATGCCCAGGAACCTGGAGCGCCGGGTGGAGATCCTGTTCCCGGTGGACCGGCCGGAGCTGAAGGAGAGGCTGCTCCACATCCTACAGAGCCAGCTGGCCGACAACATCAAGTCATCCGTGCTGAAGCCCGACGGCACCTACACAAGGGCCAGCAAGAGAGGCCGGCAGGCGTACTGCTCCCAGGAGGCTTTCTGTGAGGAGGCCATGGCCGAGGCGAAGCGGATGTACAGAGAGGAAGAGCAGATGACCAGGACATTCATACCGGAGACAGGTCATGGAGAATAATGGGAAAGGCTTTGCATGCCCCGGAGCGGGCGGATAGGAGTTATCATGAGAATCATACTGGCATCGGCTTCACCCCGCAGGAGAGAACTGCTTTCGCAGATCGGGCTGGACTTTGAGGTGATAGTCAGCGAGGTGGAGGAAAAAGTGGGCGCCATGCTGCCGGAGCAGGTGGTGGAGGAGCTGTCGGCACGGAAGGCGGAGGCTGTGCTCGGGGCCATTGGGGACAGCGCGGAGGACGTGCTGGTGATCGGCGCGGATACGGTGGTGGCGCTGGACGGGCAGATCCTGGGAAAGCCTGGCAGCCCTCAGGAGGCCGCGAAGATGCTGCGGCGGCTGTCGGGGAGGAACCACGGCGTGTATACCGGCGTGGCGCTTCTGTACCGTCCCGGCAGCGCAGGCTCCCGGGATGTCCCGGGGCCGTCCGTGTCCACAGAGGGCTCCGGGGACAGCGGCGCCCTGCAGCGCAGGATTTTCCACGAGAGGACGGATGTGGCGTTCTTCTCCCTGGCGGAGGAGGAGATTGCCTTTTATGTGGCCACCGGCGACTGTATGGACAAGGCGGGGGCTTATGGCATCCAGGGAATGTTTGCCAGATACGTGAAGGGCATCACGGGAGATTACAATAATGTAGTAGGATTGCCGGTGGGCAGGCTTTACCAGGAGGCAAAGGAATGGCTGAGATGATGAAAAAAGCAGTGATTTTTGATTTGGACGGGACGCTTTCCGACTCTATCCACAGCATAAAATACAGCGGCGACAGGACGATGGAGAGATTCGGATACGGTCCCTTTTCCGAGGAGCAGTATAAGTATTTCGTGGGGGACGGCGCGGCGAATCTGGTCAGGCGGGCGCTGAGCGCCGGGGGGGATACGGAGCTGATTCATTTCGAGGAGGCTTATGCCCTGTACAGAGAGATATTCCGGGAGAACTGCATGTACCGCGTGCGCCCCTATGAGGGCATACCGGAGCTGCTGGCCGCCCTGAAGGCCCAGCATGTGAAGATAGCAGTCCTCTCCAACAAGCCCCACGCGGAGACCGTCAATGTCATAGAGACGCTGTTCGGCGCGGGATATTTCGACGTGATAGAAGGCCAGAGGGAAGGCATGGCGATCAAGCCCAGCCCGGAGGGCGTGTTCCGAATCCTGGGGCAGATCGGCCTGGGGGCGGAGGACCTGCTCTATCTGGGGGACACGGCCACGGACATGAAGACAGGGAAAGGCGCGGGAGCCTTTACCGTAGGCGCTCTCTGGGGCTTCCGGGACAGGGCGGAGCTGGAGGAGGGCGGGGCGGACGCCGTCATTGAGTACCCGCTGGAGCTGCTCCGGTTCACTTAAAGAATCCCGTATGTCGAAAACTTATACAAAACAGAGAATTTCAGGGCGTATTTTTGGTAATATTTTGGAAAAATCATAGGAATTATAGAAAATATTGACAGAGACACCCGATCGTATTATCATGTGAATAAGATCTTCATTAATTCATAGGAGGGAAAAAAATGCAGCAATTTGACGATGACGTATTGGAGTGCTTTTTGGAAAACCAGCTACAGCTCTTCCCCGAAAAGGTGGCAGGGACGCTGGAGGAGGCGGAAGATTTTCTGGAAGACTGCATGGCTGTGGTGGTCGATTCCGTCGAAGAAGTGATCGAGTACTTCGAGGAGGAAGGCATTGATACGGAAGGCGTCATGGACGAGGAGATTCTGGACGCGGACGAAGTGTTCGACATCGGCGATGGCAGATATCTGATAGTGGAAGGTTGAAGAGCGTAGATTGGGGACGAAAAGGGGCTGTCTTAGGGGACAGCCTCTTTTTTGTCTTTCTCTCTCCGAATCCGTTTCAGGTCCTCCAGCAGGCAGGCGGGGACGTACAGGCCCCCATAGCCTGTGCCCAGATCCAGCCCCGGCTTGTTGGCGCCGTGGAAATCGCTGCCGCCGCTGACCGCCAGCCCGTATTTTTTCGCCAGCCCCCGCATCCGCCGCTCGTCGGCGGCAGTGTAGGTGCTGTAGACCGCCTCCAGACCAATCAGCCCGGCCTCCTTCAGACAGGCGGTGAGGACGTCCAGCTCCCCGTCGCTCATGTTGTAGAGCACGGGATGGGCCAGGATGGGGATGCCCCCGGCGGACAGGACCAGCTTCACCGCGTCCACGGGGGTCACCTTTTCCCGGGGGAGGAAACAGGGGCAGCCATCGCCGATATAGCGGTCGAAGGCCTCGGACATGTTCTTCACATAGCCCTGCTCCAGCATGTATCTGGCATAGTGGGCCCTGGTGATGACCGCGTCCGGAAACATGGCCGTCAACTCCTCATAGGTGACAGGCATCCCGGCCTCTGTCAGGAGGCGGCACATCTTCCGGTTCCTGGCGGTGCGGGAGTCCACGAAGTCCCGTAGCTTTTGGACAAAGGCGGGATTGCGGTAATCGATGTACAGGCCCAGGACATGCACGTCCTGTCCCCGGTATTCCGTGGAGAACTCGATGCCCGGGATGACCTCGGGGACAAGCCCCCGGCCGGCATATCCCTCTGCGGGGCCCTTTATGTCCTGTGGAAGCCGGCTGGGGGACATGGCTCCAAAAGCCCCGTCCGTATCCGCCGTTCCTGCGACGGCCTGTCTGTCCTTTGCACAGGGGGAGCCATCCGCGCCCCGGCCCTTCCCTGCCGCAGCCCCGGGGGAATGCTCCGCCTGGGCTGCGGCGATGCTGTCCGCCTGCCCGACCGCCAGGCGCTCCGCGTATTGAAGCGCCTCGTCCAGCCCGTCAATGGTATCGTGGTCCGTGAGGGCGAAGGCCGCCAGCCCTTTTTCACGGGCGTAATCCACCAGCTGTGCGGGGGAGAAGCTTCCGTCGGAGCGGTTGGAATGTACGTGTAAGTCTACTGCAAGCATGGGATTCCACTGCCTTTCTGCCTGATGGGCCATGCGCACCCTGGATCTCGCCGGGGCGCGCGTGAACTTAATTATCGCCCTCTTCCTTCTGGGCGGTGAAGACTGTGCGCTTCCTGGCCATCTCATCGTTGGCCAGATACTCGTCGTAGGTAGTGATCTTGTCGATCATATGTCCGTCGGGCAGCAGCTCAATGATGCGGTTGGCCGTGGTCTGGACAAACTGATGGTCATGGCAGGAGAACAGGGCCACCCCGGGGAACTTGATCAGGCCGTTGTTCAGGGAGGTGATGGACTCCATGTCCAGATGGTTGGTGGGCTCGTCCAGCACCAGGCAGTTGGCCCCGCTGATCATCATCTTGGACAGCAGGCAGCGCACCTTCTCGCCGCCGGAGAGCACCTTCACCTTTTTCACCCCGTCCTCCCCTGCGAAGAGCATCCGGCCCAGGAAGCCCCGCACATAGGTCACGTCCTTTACGGGAGAGTAGCCCGTGAGCCATTCCGCGATGGTCAGGTCGTTGTCGAATTCCGCGGTGCTGTCCTTGGGGAAATAGGCCTGGGAGGTGGTCACGCCCCATTTATAGCTGCCCTCATCCGGCTCCAGCTCGCCCATGAGGATCTGGAACAGGGTGGTCTTGGCCAGCTCCTGGCCGCCTACGAAGGCAATCTTGTCGTCGTGTCCGGCCACGAAGGAGATGTCGTCCAGCACCTTTTCCCCGTTGACGGTCTTGGACAGATGCTCCACCGTGAGCACCTCGTTGCCGATCTCCCTGTCGGGGCGGAAGTCGATATAGGGGTATTTGCGGCTGGAGGGCCTGATGTCGTCCAGCTCAATCTTCTCCAGGGCGCGCTTCCGGGAGGTGGCCTGCTTGGACTTGGAGGCGTTGGCCGAGAAGCGGGAGATGAACTCCTGCAGCTCCTTGATCTTCTCCTCCTTTTTCTTGTTGGCCTCCTTCATCTGGCGCACCAGCAGCTGGCTGGACTCGTACCAGAAGTCGTAGTTGCCGGCGTAGAGCTGTATCTTGTTGTAGTCGATGTCTGCGGTGTGGGTGCACACCTTGTTCAGGAAATACCGGTCGTGGGACACCACGATGACCGTATTCTCAAAGTCGATCAGGAAGTCCTCCAGCCAGGCGATGGCGTCCAGGTCCAGGTGGTTGGTGGGCTCGTCCAGAAGCAGGATGTCCGGATTGCCGAACAGGGCCTTGGCCAGCAGCACCTTCACCTTCAGGCTGCCGTCCAGATCCTTCATGGTGGTGTAGTGGAAATCCGTGTCTATCCCCAGGCCGTTGAGCAGCATGGCGGCATTGGACTCCGCCTCCCAGCCGTCCATCTCCGCGAACTCCGCCTCAAGGTCGCTGACCCGGATGCCGTCCTCATCGGAGAAATCCTCCTTGGCATAGATGGCGTCCTTCTCCTTCATGATCTCATACAGGCGGGCGTTGCCCATGATGACCGTATCCATGACGGAATAATCGTCGTATTTGAAGTGGTCCTGCTCCAGCACGGAGAGGCGCTGGCCGGGGGTGATGACGATGGTTCCGCTGGTGGTCTCCAGGTCGCCGGAGAGAATCCGCAGGAAGGTGGACTTCCCCGCGCCGTTGGCGCCGATGACGCCGTAGCAGTTGCCCTCCGTGAATTTGATGTTCACATCCTCGAATAATGCTTTTTTGCCGATCCGCAAGGTTACATTGTTTACACTGATCATTTTAAATCCTCGTTTCCTGAAATTAGCTTCTTATTTTAAAAGACCGCGGGTTTTTCTTACCCTTATCATTATACACAAAACGCCTGATTAATCAAGGGAAATCGACAGCACGGCAAGCTTGATATTCAATTGTCCGTCAGAAGATGTCCGTTTGTGCAAGTTGCCGCAGGTGGAAAAGGGCAGATGGACAGATTGCACGAAATTACCGGATATGTCCAAAATAGGCATATTTTGGCTTGCTATTCCATTGACGAATTGTTAAAATAAGAAAAGACAGACTAGCTTTATGATTTTTTGTCAGGAGACAGCCAGATTTTTTTGACTGTCTAAAACCAATTAAGAAAGGGAGAGATTGCGATGAGAAAATGGGTGTACTTGTTCACGGAAGGCAATGCCGACATGCGTGAGCTTCTGGGCGGCAAGGGCGCGAACCTGGCCGAGATGACAGGGCTGGGCCTTCCGGTGCCGCAGGGCTTTACGATTACCACGGAGGCCTGTACACAATATTACGAGGACGGAAGAGAGATCAACGATGAGATTCAGGGCCAGATCAATGAATACATCGTGAAGATGGAGGAGATCACCGGCAAGAAGTTCGGCGACAAGGAGAATCCCCTGCTGGTGTCCGTCCGCTCCGGCGCAAGGGCTTCCATGCCCGGCATGATGGATACCATCCTGAACCTGGGCCTGAATGAGACAGTGGTGAACGTCATTGCCGAGAAATCAGGAAATCCCCGCTGGGCCTGGGACTGCTACAGAAGGTTCATCCAGATGTACTCCGATGTGGTCATGGAAGTGGGCAAGAAATATTTCGAAGAGCTGATCGACAAGATGAAGAAGGAAAAGGGCGTCGTCTATGACGTAGACCTGACCGCAGATGACCTGAAGGAGCTTGCCTCCCAGTTCAAGGCTGAGTATAAAGCGAAAATCGGCGTTGATTTCCCGGACGATCCCAAGGATCAGCTCATGGGAGCCATCAAAGCCGTGTTCCGTTCCTGGGACAACCCTCGCGCCAATGTATACCGCAGGGACAACGACATCCCTTATTCCTGGGGAACCGCTGTGAACGTGCAGAGCATGGCCTTCGGCAACATGGGCAATGAGTGCGGCACAGGCGTGGCCTTCACCAGGGATCCCGCTACCGGCGAGAGGAAGCTCATGGGCGAGTTCCTGATCAATGCCCAGGGCGAGGACGTGGTGGCGGGTGTCCGCACGCCCATGCCGATCGCGAAGATGGAAGAGGAGTTCCCGGAGGCATTCGAGCAGTTCAAGTCCGTATGCGCGACCCTGGAGAACCATTACAGAGATATGCAGGACATGGAGTTCACCGTTGAGAACAAGAAACTCTATATGCTGCAGACCAGAAACGGCAAGAGGACTGCCCAGGCTGCCCTGAAGATTGCCTGCGACCTGGTGGACGAGGGCATGCGCTCCGAGGAGGAGGCAGTGGCCATGATCGATCCCCGCAATCTGGACACCCTGCTGCATCCCCAGTTCGACACGGCTGCCCTGAAGGCCGCCACGCCCATGGGCAAGGGCCTGGGCGCTTCCCCCGGCGCTGCCTGCGGCAAAATCGTATTCAGCGCGGAAGACGCGGAAAGCTGGGCCGCAAAGGGCGAGAAGGTGGTGCTGGTACGCCTGGAGACTTCTCCCGAGGACATCACCGGCATGAAGGCGGCACAGGGCATCCTTACCGTCCGCGGCGGCATGACCTCCCACGCGGCAGTGGTGGCCAGAGGCATGGGCACCTGCTGTGTATCGGGCTGTGACGACATCATCATGGACGAGGCCAACAAGAAGTTCACACTGGCCGGACAGGAGTTCAAGGAGGGGGATTTCATCTCCATCGATGGTTCCACCGGCAATATCTACGCGGGAAAGATTCCCACTGTGGACGCCACCATCGCCGGCGAGTTCGGCAGAATCATGTCCTGGGCGGATAAGTACAGGACTCTGAAGGTGCGCACCAACGCGGATACGCCTCAGGATGCCAGGAAGGCCAGGGAGCTGGGCGCAGAAGGCATTGGCCTGTGCCGCACAGAACATATGTTCTTCGAGGAGGACAGGATTGCGGCATTCCGCGAGATGATCTGTGCCGACACCGTAGAGGAGAGGGAAGCTGCCCTTGATAAGATCCTGCCCTATCAGCAGAGCGATTTCGAGCAGATCTACGAGGCTCTGGAGGGCTGCCCGGTTACCATCCGTTTCCTGGATCCGCCTCTGCATGAGTTCGTGCCCACAGAGGAGGCCGACATCGAGAAGCTGGCAAAAGCCCAGGGCAAGAGCGTAGAAGACATCAAGTTCTTCATCGATAGCCTGCATGAGTTCAATCCCATGATGGGCCACAGAGGCTGCCGCCTGGCAGTGACTTATCCGGAAATCGCAAAGATGCAGACCAGGGCTGTCATCCGTGCCGCCATCAATGTTCAGAAGGCACATGCCGAGTGGAAGATGCGCCCTGAAATCATGATTCCGCTGATCTGCGATATCAAGGAGCTGAAGTATGTGAAGAAGATCGTGGTGGAGACTGCCGATGCGGAAATCGCCGCAGCCGGAATCGCTCTGGAGTACGAGGTAGGAACCATGATCGAGATTCCCAGAGCTGCCCTGACTGCTGACGAAATCGCCAAGGAGGCCGACTTCTTCTGCTTCGGCACCAACGACCTGACCCAGATGACCTTCGGATTCTCCCGTGACGATGCAGGCAAGTTCCTGACAGCTTACTATGATGCCAAGATTCTGGAGAACGATCCCTTCGCGAAGCTGGATCAGAACGGCGTAGGCAAGCTCATGGAGATGTCCATCAAACTGGGCAAGCCCGTGAATCCGAAGATGCATGTGGGCATCTGCGGCGAGCACGGCGGAGATCCTTCTTCCGTGGAGTTCTGCCATAAGATTGGGCTGGATTATGTCTCCTGTTCGCCGTTCAGGGTGCCTATTGCAAGGCTGGCGGCGGCGCAGGCGGCTATCTTAAATTGATGCCATAGGATTTTGGGTACTAACAGGCAAAAGTATTGAAGAATGGCTTAAAATCAAGGTTTTTTAGGTTTGGTGGGGTTCATCACAGTGGGTGGTGGACCCCTATTTTTGTGTTTTTTGATGCCGCTGATAATATGGCGATTGGGGCAAAATTATACTATCACGCAAAAGTCGGCAGTTTCCGTGATAGTATTCGAGTTTTGCGTGAAAGTACAGGGGTTTTCGTGTTTGTTTGGAGTTTCGCCTGTTTGTTTGCAAAATTTGTCAGAACTGGAGAACGTTTGATGCATAATAGATGGATTTAAGACAAAATTCTACAGAACCAATAATCTGAATCATATGCTTTGTGCTTCTTTTTTTGTTTCATAAAAAACAGGAAGAAATAAAAAGTTTCTTGGAATGAAAATAATTATTGACATTAAAAATAAAAAGTGATATATTAAATTTCAAGGAGGCATCTATATGAATTATTGTGATGAATATAGTTTGGGGGATAAACAAATCGAGAAAGCTCCAACAGATATAATAACGACACTGGGAATGGTTATGCGGTCAAAGGGACTTAACCAAAGAGATTTGTCTGAGTTAAACGGTTGGCCAACATCTAGAACAAATAAAATAATGAAAGGACGACAAAACGCAAATTCAAAGGATTGCCGTATTATGGCAAGATCACTTGGATGCGTGATTAGAAATAGACCTTATGGAAATAATGGCAATGGTGATATAGAACTTTTGTATAAGGTAGAACGTTTTGGAAATCTTTTTATGCATTTGAAAAACTGTCCAAAGGAAGAAGATGAAAGAGTAATTACTGAATTTGAACTGCCTATTTCTATTGTGAATTTGCTTAGGATAGAAGCAACAGATTTTGTAATATCATCGAACATAGGGCGTACCATGGCATATAACCATGAAGAACAAGAGAGTATAGATGGCGGAATAGCTATTACTTTTGAACAAAGACATATTTTTACTGGACCGGATAAATTATGCTTTGGTATGCTGATTTCCCCAGAACGTGATTTTGTTATACTTGGCATATGGTATTTTACGGACAAGTGGGATGAAGAGTCTTTGGAGATGAGGTTCTGCTATAAGCACATTTTGGATGTTAATGATTTAGAAACTAAAGAATATGATGATTTCGCTGAAAACAATACTAAATGGTTTCCAGAGAAATACAAATTTGGTGAAATTGACTCTTTAGTATACCCAATGCAGGAAATAGAAAATGCGGAATTCATTGAAGGAGAGATGATTCATTTATTTACGGAATACTGTAGCTTAATCCGAGATGCATTGGGAGTGGATATTGCTGAAAATACTGCGGGGGCATATGGGAAGGGATTTTCTACTTTAGATTTGTATAATGGTTTGGTGGGTAATCAACCTATACCGTTTAATGTGAAACAGGAAGTTCTTGAGCGGGCAAAACGGAGGTGCGAGATTGATGCAGAGCATGTCACGTTTGAGGGTATAGATGGTAAACCATATATGGAAGTGGTGCCATTGATTCCTATTATAACAGAAACAATGATTCTTTTTGGTCAGTCGCTGAATTCTGAAGCCAATGCAGTATGTCTATGTCCAATGTGTGCTGCAAAGTTAAGGAACGGATGTCGCGATGATCGTGAGGATATGTTTGTACAGCTTTATCGCAATCAAAGAGAGAAACTGCGCAAAATGGATATTAATGTGTCATTGACACAGTTGTTATCGTGGAATGCGAATGATTTGAAGGGAGTGTTATGAATGAAGAGAATAGAAGTAAAAGGGGTAATTATATGCCCATGTTGTAGAAAAGGGAAAGTTGTTGCGTATAAAGGTGTTGCAGGAAAATCTTCTATTGAATGTGGAAAATGTCATACTTTTTTACTGGTAGATTATGATAAAATGTTTGCAGAGCCAACTCTGCGGGAAAAAGAAGTTTACAAGATGGTTGTGAATGTGTAAAGTAATGTTTGCTGACTGAGCAAATGGGCGTCATATTGGACAGCTACTAATAGCCAGAGCAGATTATTTGAATAGGGCATAGACTCTATTGGATAATTTGCTCTGGCTATTTATGTGTGTAACGGTATATAAGGATAGCAGTGTAAAAAATTTTAGATTATTACGAGAAAGGATGGGATGTGTATGGCAAACTGTATGGTTAAACTATTGGGAGGGATTGACAAATACCTATCTGCGCTAATTGTATTTATAACAATAAATTACATAACAGAAATACTGCTGGCGATTGTGGGGGAGGAGAGGTATTCCAAAATGTTTTTATTTAAGAATATACTTAAGAAAGTAGCGATATTTATTCTTGTAGTTGTTTCCAACGTGGTAGGTACAATCATCGAAAGTAATTGCGCAATTCGAACGACGGTTATTCTATTTTATATTTCAAATGAGGGACTTGCTATATTAAAAAATATAAAACGGTTTGAAGTACCCCTTCCTAGAATATTGATAGAGCTGCTGGATCGGATTGAAAATGGGAAATAACATTATTTTGAATCGGTCTTTTTTGTGCTGTTTTTCGGATGGTAAAAAAGTGGAAAATATGATAAAATATATAAATAAATTTTGGAAATAAGTGGGGAATTGGCGTGTCGAAGAAAAATGATGATTTTTTTAAAGAAAAGAAGCTGTGGTCAGAAGTAAAAGATGAATTATTGGGATGTTACTTAAAACCATATATACAAAAGATACTTAATACCAGAAAACCCGTTGTTTATGTAGATTGCTTTGCTGGAAAAGGTATTTTTGAAGATGGAAAACACGGTTCGCCATTAATTGCGCTTGATACGATGAGAGATTGTTTGCGGCATACTCAGGTGGAGGGATGTAGCATTGCACCTTATTTTATAGATTTGAACTATGCTGAAGAGTTGAGAAGGAATGTTTCTGCATATAAAGTGCCTGATAAAAATATAATAAACGGAAAATATGAAGATGAAATAACAAAAGTTTTATCTGACAAAGAAGGGTGTAATTTGTTTCTGTACATTGATCCGTATGGCATAAAGGCTTTAAATCATAAATTTTTTGATGAATTTGCATGTTCAAAAAGATATAACAGTGTTGAATTGTTGATTAATCTTAATAGCTTTGGTTTTATAAGGGAAGGATGTCGCGTCTTGGGGGTGAATTTTGGAGACGAGGCAATGCTTGAAGATTTAGTAGAGTATGAAACAACAAAATTAGAAAGAAATGAGAAATCTGTAAACTTATTAAATGAAATAGCGGGTGGAGATTATTGGCAAGAGATAATTCAAAATAAAAATCGTGGGATTATTGATACAAAAGAAGCTGAAAAGTTGTTTGCAAATCAATATTGTGACCGCTTAAAACGTAATTACAAATATGTATTAAATATGCCGTTAAGGTTAAAAAGAGGACAAGCACCGAAATATCGAATGGTTCATGCCACAAATCATGTATCGGGCTGTTTATTGATGGTAGATAATATCTGTAATAGGTGGCAGTTGATGAAAGATATACAGACTTGTGGTCAGATGAGCCTATTTACAGAGGATGTTGATAATAGAATCATTGACGATGTTGAATTGGATAAAAGAGTAAAGGAACATATTCAAGGCTATCAGCAACTGGAAAGGCTCAATGATATTTTAGCTGATTTTTTTATTAAAAATGGACCAATATGTACCACTGGAAAAATAAAGGATACATATAAGTCACTAGAAAAATTAGGAAAAATAGTAGTTGTTAGAACCCCTTCCGTTACTGATAAAACTGGAAAACCAAGTAGATTTTTTGCAGATGAAAAAGGTAAGACAACAAAACTGAGGTGGCAGTCATGAAAATGATAACAAGGAAATCTATGTTATACAAAACAGAGGTTGAGTACGGTGATTACACAATGAATCATGTGTTAGGCTGTTCTCATGGCTGTAAATATCCATGTTATGCTTTTATGATGGCAAAAAGATTTGGAAAAGTTGACTCTTATGAGGACTGGCTAGAACCGAGATTGGTGAGCAATACATTAGAGATATTAGATAGAGAAATTCCGAAGTTAAAGGAGAAGATTAAGTCGGTACAGTTATGTTTTACTACAGATCCGTTTATGTATGGATATGATGAAATTAAAAAAATGAGTTTAGCTGCTATGAGAAAGCTAAATGATTCAGGAATTCCATGCACAGTTTTAACAAAAGGACTATTGCCTATAGAATTGGCTGATTATTCAAAAAAAAATATATATGGGATAACATTAGTCTCTTTAGATGAGAATTATAGAGAGAAGACCGAGCCAGGAGCAGCGTCATATAAAGAACGAATCAAAGCATTAGAAAATTTGCATGAAAATGGATGTAAAACATGGGTTAGTATAGAACCATATCCTACCCCCAATCTTATAAAACAAGACTTATCCGAAATACTCTGTAAAATAAAATTTGCTGATAAGATAATTTTTGGAAGGACAAATTATTGTAAGGATGTTACTGCATATAAGGAGCATAAGGAATTTTATAATGAGCAAGCAGATATTGTTATAGATTTTTGCCAAAAAAATAAAATCGAGTTTCATATAAAGACAGGAACAAAAACAGATGTAGATAATGCTAATTTATACATAGGATAAGTACAGGAAATCAAAGATGTGTTTTTGTGTGATTTTAACTATAAATGAGCAAATTTGAAATTCTACCAAAATTGCCTCAAATAGCATCAAACTAAAGACATCATGCCTCTGTGGGTGTATACTGTATCTGCTAAGAAAACAATAACCTACAAAGGATGATGTCTTATAGAAAACAGTATATACCATTCAGCGCTACTTTACAACTTCTTAAAAAATTTGAGCCTATGCCGTGTCTTCCCTCAGACGGCCATAAAGCATATCATGGCTATCCTGATATCCGTCTTTTCTCTTGGATATCATGGAAAGACCATCGATTTTGAAAAATACAGTTCCTGTCACCGTACCACAGTCGCACATTTCCTCAATAAAGGGAAATGGGATGACACCAGACTGGAAGACATCCTAAAAAGCACCGTCATCCAGTTCATCTATAAAGAAGCCCTGCAGTCCGGAAAGCCTGTGTTCTGCATTGTGGATGACACCATCTCCTCCAAGACAAAGCCTTCGTCACGGGCTCTGCACCCGATTGAAGATGCGTATTTCCACCAGTCCCATCTCAAGGGGAAGCAGGACTATGGGCATCAGGCCGTGGCTGTCATGCTCTCCTGTAACGGCATCGTCCTTAATTATGCCGTCATCATGTACGACAAGACCATGTCAAAGGTGAAGATCGTACAGGAGATTGCCAATGAGCTGCCTGTACCACCAGTAATCTCTTATTTCCTCTGCGATAGCTGGTATACATGCGGCGGCATCATGGATGCTTTTATCAAAAAGGGCTTCTATACCATCGGCGCGCTGAAGACGAACCGGATAGTGTATCCCTGCGGCATAAAGCAGAAGATCAGCGAGCTTGCCCTTCATCTGCGGAAGACAGATGCCGATGTCAGCCTCGTGACAGTTGGCAGTCGGAGCTATTATGTCTATCGATATGAAGGAAGCCTTAACGGCATCGATGATGCCGTGGTACTGATCAGCTATCCAAAAGATGCGTTCCAGGCCCCCAAGGCCCTGCGGGCTTTTATCAGCACGGATGTTTCCTTGAGCACCCGTGAGATCCTGGACAGATATGTGGAACGGTGGCCAATAGAGGTGTTCTTCCGCCAGTCCAAGGACAGACTGGCATTTGACAGGTACCAGATCCGTTCCTCGAAAGGGATCCGGAGGTATTGGCTGCTGATGTCGCTGTCCCACTTGGTTGCCTGTACTGGATGCGGTGAAGCCATGTCCTTTGAAGACGGCTATGCTTATATTTATA
>NZ_CAJUCP010000018.1:0-7710 GCF_910585425.1 uncultured Acetatifactor sp.
ACTTCCAGATCGCCAACCACAACCTTGTCCTGGCGGATGTGCTCAGCAGGAAAGGCGGCAGGAACCGCCTGCTCCCGGAGCATGGCATCCTGATTCTTGACGAAGCCCACAAGCTGCTGGAGGCCGCCAGGCAGATGTACGGGGCAAGCCTTGAGGACGTGGAGCTGGAGCGCGTGGCGGCCAGCATCGCCAGGGCGGTGGCAGGGAGGCCGGAGAAGAGAGCGGCGCTTCCCTTATGCGAGGAAATGCTGGGACTGAATGCCGCCCTGTTTGAGGACCTGAAAAAATCTGCAGGGGCGCGGTAGGCCACAACTGTGTGGAAGCCATATTTACACCGGCCATCCTGCTGTCCCTGAAAGCGCTGTCAGCCGTGACAAAGAGCCTGTCGGCGCTTTTCCATACCGCAGGCCGGAAGGACGCGGCATATAAACGTATTTCCGGCAGGCTGGAACAGAAGCAGGAGAAGCTGACGGGACTCTATGGCCATGTGGACCTTATCTGCTGGCTGGAATATACAGGGACGGCGTCCTGCAGGCTCTGCGCGCTGCCGAAGCGCCTTGACTGCCTGCTCCACGAGGACTTATGGAGCAGCGGGAGGCCGTATCTCTTGACTTCGGCCACCCTGTCCGTGGGCGGTGACTTTAGCCATCATATGCGCCAGACAGGGGCCGACCTGCTGGACCGGAGGCGGATCCTGGCAGTGAGCAAGGCATCCCCCTTCGACTACCGGAACCATGCCTTGCTGTACCTGCCGGAGGACATGCCTTTTCCCGATGTCAGGATAGCGGCGTACCGGAACGCGGTGACGGACAGGCTGGAAGAGCTCATCCGGCTGAGCCACGGGCATACGCTGGTGCTGTTCACATCCTACCGGACGATGGAGACAGTGCATCAGGAGCTTGCAGGGAGGATAGAAGACGTGGGAATCTTTATCCGGGACAATAAACCGGTGGCTTACTTTACGGACGGAGAATAGATGGAGGAGCTGATTGATGTAGCAGCCATGTGGGGGGAAGATTGTGGTAAAAAGGGACAATCCAGGTTGTCATAGGACAATCCGGGAGGCAAATAAGATGGATACAGGACAGCAGATGGCCACAATCCCGAACCAGGGCGGCGCATCTGCTGGTCGGAAGACCAGGACAGGGCAAAGAGAGGAGAGGCTGCCATGAACCTGACAAAGGAGATGCTTTCGGAAATGGCGCGGACCGATATCCGCACTGTAGACATTTCCGAACTGACTGACCTGCGGGACATCCATATCGACACTTCGCAGCCGGTGGAGAAGAAGCTGGCTGCCTTTGCCGGACAGACAAAGAACGTCTATGTGAACCGGATTGGGGATTACGTGGTGAAGGTCACGTTCCAGGAAAGCGGTGCGACCATAGACGACAAGATGGCAGAGTATCTGCGGAGGCTGTCCGAAATCTATATATAGAAGATAAAACATTCTGAAAAAGTCTCCAAAAGAGGCTTGATGAATGGCAAGATCTGTGTTAATCTGATGGCAGGACAAATCAGTGGAACTCCTGGCTCCCAGTTTCGTGAAGGCCATCGGCTTTTCCCTAACAAAAAAGTCAGGAGTGATACCATGAGAAACGAGAATTCAAACAGGCAATCAAAATATTTCTATGCGGCCATGTACCTCCGGCTTTCCAGGGAGGACAGCGATGCAGGAGCTGTCGCTGATTCCGGAAGCCCAGGAGGTGCAGGAGCCACGTTCAGAGCCGAGAGCAACAGCATCGGCAGCCAGAGGGAGCTGATCCGTTCCTTTATCCGGGAACAGGAGGACATGGAGCTCTTCGACTGCTATGCGGACGACAATTATTCCGGCAGCAACTTCGAGAGGCCAGAATTCAAAAGGATGATAAGCGACATCGAGGCGGGGAGGGTGAACTGCGTCATCGTGAAGGACCTGTCCCGCTTCGGGCGCGACTATATCGAGACCGGCAGGTATCTGGACCAGGTATTCCCGGCTCTGGGGGTGCGCTTCATCGCCCTCACCGACCGATACGACAGCTTTTCGGCGGATGCCGGGGAGCGCAACATCGTACTGCCGGTAAAAAATTTCATAAACGACAGCTATTGCCGTGACATTTCCACCAAGGTGAAGAGCCAGCTTGCGGTGAAACGCAGGAAAGGGGAATGCCTTTCGGCATTTGCCGTGTATGGCTATCGGAAATCGACGGAGGACAGGAACCAGTTGCTGGTGGACGATTATGCAGCGGAGATCGTGCGCAGGATCTTCGCGTGGAAGATCGAGGGGATGGCCGTCTACGCCATTGCGGAAAAGCTCAATGACCTCCATATCCTGTCCCCAAAGGAATACAAGAAGTCCCTGGGGCTGAACTACCGGGGAGGCTTCACCAGGGGCAGCTGCTCCAAATGGAGCAGCCCGACCGTCCGGCGGATACTGACCAACGAAGTGTACCTGGGCCACCTGGTGCAGGGCAGGACAGAGCGGGTCAACATAAAGGTAAAGAAACGCGTGGAAAAGCCGGAAGAGGAATGGGTACGGGTGGAAGATGCCCACGAACCCATCATCTCTGCCGATGACTTTGCCATCGTGCAGAACCTTTTGAAGGCGGACGGCCGCGTCAGCCCGAAAAGGAAGGAGATCAGTCCGTTCATGGGCCTCCTGTTCTGCGGGGACTGTAGGGAGCAGATGGTGAGGCGGGTCAACCGCTACAAGGGGACGGAAAAGGTCTATTACATCTGCTCCACCAAGAACCGGGGGGAGGGGTGCAGCCGCCACAGCATAGAGGAGGCCGTGCTGAAGGAGCTGGCAGGGACCGCCATCCGCCGCTATGCCAATGACTTCCTGGAGCAGGAGAAGCTCTTTGCCCAGGCAAAGGAACGGGAGGCCAACCTGCAGGCGGTCATCAGCTATAATAAGGAAATCGCACGTCTGAAAAAGGAGCAGGAGAAATATTTCAGCCTGACTGCCGGGCTGTATGAGGATCTACGTACAGGGGTCATTACCAAGGAGGAATTTGGACGGCTCCATGGGGAGTTCCAGAAGAAGGCGGAAAACCTGGCTGCCGCGGAGGGAAGACAGGAGCAGCTCGTCAAGGAGATGTTCAAGTCCGGCGTATTGAGCGCAGGGCGCCTTGCGGCCTTTAAGGATTCCCTGGAGCTGAAGGAGATTGACCGCCATACCCTGGCCAGCCTTGTGAAAAGAATCTGGGTGTATGAGGGGAAGCGGATAGAGATTGAATTCTATTTTACCGACCAGTATCAGGCGATGAAGGACTTTTGCAGGGAGGATGGCTTGGACACCTATATGGGAAATGGCCAGATAGGGAATGAGGCATATACCAATCTGGATACCCATATGACAATAGATAAAGTGGAAAATCAGATGCCGTCAGCCATCCCTGGCATGGAAAGGGGTGCATGATATGGCAAGGACATCAAAACGCATCCATGCTTCCGGCAGTGCTAAAAACACGGCACCAGGAACCGGACAGGGGAAGGCGCAGGGAACAAAATATTATAAAGCCGGAATCTATGCAAGGCTGTCCTCGGATCAGGGATCCAAGGCCTGCGGGCAGGCCTTAAAGAACGAATCAGTAGAAACGCAGGTTGAGATTGCCAAAAGCTATGTAGCGGACTGGAACCGGCATCATGGGGATAAGATAGAAATCGTCGGCCAGTATGCCGATTTGGGGAAGACCGGAACGAACTTCGACCGTGAAGATTTCAAGCGGCTGATGCAGGATGTCCGCCTGGGCGACATCAACTGCGTGATCGTCAAGGATCTGTCCCGGTTTGGCAGGAACTACCTGGAGGCCGGGAATTACATAGAGAAGATATTCCCGCTTCTGGGAGTCCGCTTCATCGCCGTCGCGGACGGATACGATACAGGGACGGACGGCAGCAGCACGAGACAGATGGCATCCGAGATCAAGAACCTGGTGAACGACATGTATGCCAAGGACTTTTCGGCCAAGGCGAAGCTGTCCCTGAAGCAGCGCAGGGAGGCCGGCTCCTATGTGGGAGGCCTGCCGCCCTATGGGTATGAGGCATACCAGGATGGGCGGATCAGGAAGCTCAGGCCGGACGGGAACACGGTGGAGGTGGTCCGGTTCATCTATAAGAGATTCCTGGAGACGGAAAACTGCCAGGCCGTGGCGGATGCCCTGAATGAGAGGAGGATCAATCCGCCCGGCGTTTACAGCAGGACGAAAGAGGTCTACTGCCCAGCCGAAGCGGCGTATAAAGGCTGGGACAGGGGGGCAGTGGAACGCATCCTGAAGAGTGCCACCTATACAGGCAGGCTGGTGCAGGGCAGGACTTCCCTTACAGCAAGGAAAGAGGAGAACCGCATCCGCAGGCCGGAGGAGGAATGGGTGAAAAAAGAAGATACCCATGAGGCCATAATCAATCCAGAACTCTACGGACAGGTGCAGGAAGTCCACCGCAGGATACAGGAACGGACGGGCAGCCACGCCCATCCTACGGATGGCGCCCCTATTGGGGAGAATGTCTTTGACAAGGTCCTGTATTGCGGCGTATGCGGCAGAAAGATGACCCGGAACAGCCATGTAAAAGAGTATGCGGACGGCAGGAAGGAGAGGAAGGACGGATACTTCTGCATGGACAGTATCACGGACAAGAGGGAAGCGTGCCCGGAGAACAACCGCATCTCCAGGACGGAACTGACGGATATCCTGTCATTGCTGTTCCGCACGGAATTTGCCACCCAGCTGAAGAAGCAGAAAGATTATGTGGAGCAGGGGCGGGTCCTGATACGACAGAAGAAACAGGAACTGGAGTGGCAGCTGCAGCGGACGGAAAGGGACATCTTGGCACTGACGGAAGAAGAGGGGGAGAGGTACATGGCATATCGTAGCGGAAGCCTGCCCCAGGAAGAGTATGTCCGTTACCGGCTCTGGAAGGATGAGCGCCTGCAGGAACTGGAAAAGCTGAAAAGCCAGAATCAGGAAGAAGCAAAGGCGCTGGAACGGAAAGGGGAGATCTATCTGAAAGCCATTCGTTGCCTGATAAAGCTGAAAAGCCGGGGCGAACTGACCAAAGAGCTGGTGGAGGCGCTGATCGAGAGGGTCTATGTCTATCCGGGGAAACTGGTGGAGGTATTGTTCACTTACAGCGATGCCCGCATGGAAGGGGTGAAGTAGGATGACCGAGAGACGCAAGACGGCCATTTACCTGCGGATCTCCACAGAGGACCCCACTGCTGTCTGCAGGGGACGGGAAGAGAGCACCAGCATCAGCCATCAGAGAATGTTCCTGCTGGAATATATCAGAAAGGACAAGGAATTGGCGGGAAGTGAGGTCCTGGAATTTTGTGATGACGGGTTCACAGGTACCAACATGGAACGGCCGGGGATGCAGGAAATGCTGAAAGCGGTCAGGCAGGACAGAATCGGGTACATCCTCGTGAAAGACTTTTCCCGATTTTCCAGGAACTATATAGAAGCCGGGAGGTATCTGAGCCAGGTGTTCCCGGCCATGGGAGTGGAGTTCATTGCCGTAAATGACGGCTATGACAGCAGGAGGCAAGACGGCAAGACCCTTGGCTTTGACACGGCATTCCAGACCCTGGTCTATGCCCTGTACAGCAAGGACATCTCCATTAAGGTGAAGACATCCTTTGAAAGCAAATGTGCGGCCGGAGAGTACGTGTTCGGACAGGTCCCCCTGGGCTATGAGAAGAGCCGAGAGGTAAAAAATGCCGTAATCATCAATGAAAGAGAGGCGGAGATTGTCCGTTCCATTTTTGCCATGGCTGTGGACGGCATGAGCAGTGCGCAGATCGCAAAGCGGCTTTTCGAGGAAAAGGTGCCTACAGCGACACAGATGCGCTTCCCTGACAGGAGCGCCCTGAAGGAGAACCACACATGGAGCAGCACCATGGTCAGGCATATATTGGGCAATAGGTTCTATCTGGGCGAGATGTCCTATGGAAAGACCGTGCGCAGGTTCGTGGGGAGCAAAGGGAAGATTGCGGTTCCAGAGGATGACTGGAAGGTGATTACGGACCATCATGAACCGCTGGTGACGCCGGAGGTCTTTGCCCGTGTCGCGCTGGCGGCCCCGGGCCATTCCACAAAGCGGAAGCGGGAGAAGCATCCGTTGACTGGGAAGGTCTATTGCGGCGGGTGCGGATATTCCCTAAACTACAAGCCGCAGAACGGAAAGGTCCCGCGCCATTTCTGGTGCAGGAAGCATTCCATTCTGCAGATACCGGACTGCTGCACCTATTTCAATGCGGCTATCCTGGAGGAGATGGTGCTTACCCTGCTGAACCAGGAACTGATGCGCAGGGGAGACCAGATTAGGCAGCGCAGGGATGTGGAACGGTTCCAGAGGGAGGTTCTGGAAAGGCTCGCCAGGAAAAGCAGGGAACAGCGGAAAGAATATCTTGATGTGCAGAGGGAAAGGGATGCCCTGTATGAGCGCTACGCAGTCGGCCAGATGGATGCCCGGGAATATAGGAGCAGGGCCGACGGGCTGGCTGTCCGGATGGAAGGCTTATCCAGTAAAATCCAGGAAGCAGAGCGGGAGCACAGCCGGATAGAGGAAGAGGCAGACAGGGACAAGCAGGACATGAAGCAGATCATCCGCTATTCCCATTTGGAGGCATTGACCCAGGAGGAGGTGGATGTCTTTATCCGAAGGGTGGAAGTCTATAAAGATAAGAGGGTGGAGATTGAGTGGAATTTTTCGGAGTGAGATGGGGCTTTCGACAAAAGGTAAGTGGGGGCTGATGCGGAGTTAGTCTTGAAATACCCTTACTGTAATAGTATAATATAAATAGACAAGAAAGGAAACAATACTGCATGGCAAAGAAGAAACGGAACTTGAAGCCGGATATCATACTGAAGAGCTACTGGAGGGACAATGGGCGGTTCGCTGACCTCTTCAATGCAGTCCTGTTCGGGGGAGAGCGGGTGATACAGCCGGACGAGCTGGAAGACCTGGATGCGGAAAGCTCCACCATACTGGAGCACAGGAAGCATGCAGAGGGAATCGCGGCATCCAGGGACAACATAAAAGTCAGGAAAAAATCTACTGCCTATGGGATAGAGCTGGTGCTGCTGGGGAACGAGTCGCAGGAGCATATAGATTATGCGATGCCAATGCGGGTGATGGGCTACGACTACAGCGCTTATAAGAAGCAGTATGACAGCAATGCCACGAAGTATAAAGATGCGGACGGCATGGAAGAGGATGAGTATCTGTCCAGGATGAAGCGTACAGATAGGTTTCTGCCTGTCATCACAATGACCGTGTACTATGGGAGGAAGCCATGGAATGGGGCAACAAGCCTACATGGAATGCTGGACATCCCGGAGGAGTTGAGGAGGTATGTGAACGACTACAGGATGCTGCTGGTGGAGGCCAGGAAGAATGACCTGGTGCTGCACGACATGAACAATGTAGACCTCTTCAACCTCCTGGAAATTCTGCTGGACGGCAGCCGCCCCGCGGGCGAGATTCGGAGCAGGGCAATAGGATACACGAAGGAACGCCGGGTGGATAAGGCTGTCATCATGGCCGCCGCAGGGGCGGTGGACAATAAGATTGACTACAATGCGCTGGAACAGAGAGGAGATGTGGATATGTATACTGTATTTGAGGAGACCAGGGTGGAAGGCAGAAAGGAAGGCAGGACAGAAGGCAGAAAAGAAGGCAGGGCGGAAGAGATAATCGAGATGGGATATGAGTTTGGCCTGTCCGATG
>NZ_CAJUCP010000018.1:7810-44416 GCF_910585425.1 uncultured Acetatifactor sp.
ACGATATCTTAGGGAGGCTGCAGAGGAAGCTGGACATATCTCTGGAGATGGCACGAACGTACCTGGGGAAGTTTGGAAAACAGACGGTGTAGGCAGTTCTGCCAAGAGTTTCTAAGGAGATGTGGATATGTATACTGTATTTGAGGAGACCAGGGTGGAAGGCAGGGCGGAAGAGATAATCGAGACGGGATATGAGTTTGGCCTGTCCGATGACGATATCTTAGGGAGGCTGCAGAGGAAGCTGGACATATCTCTGGAGATGGCACGGGCATATCTGAGGAGGTTTGGGAAAAAGACGGTATAGAAAGCTTGCTGGATTCCAGATATCTGGAAATCCTGTTGGGCAATGGCAGGAACCCATGTATGACTTGGTAAGAAGAAAGATTTGAAAGGCTCTGTGAAAGCAGGGCCTTTTCGTATTTCTGGAGGGGAAGCCCATCTACAGCTTTCATCATATTTCCGGTGCACAGCATACTATGAAGCCCCGCCTACTACTAGGCAGTGGCGGGATATGGAATCTGCCATTGCAGGATTGGCACTGTGGATACGATGCTGTGTCACGGCAGCTGTGACTCAATGGCGGCAGCTTTAATGCCCTGATTTGGGGATATGATGACGCTGCAGGAAAGATTCATGCGGCTGACAACAATCCCATTGGAAAGTTCGTGTTCGAAGAAATCTGCTATGGGGATTTTGAAAAGGCAGCGGATATCCCCGCTGGAGAGTTTGGCCTGGGAGACCATATGGGAAGGCCGGACGGAATCTATTTCTTTTCTGTGATGGAGGACAGTATCAAACATGTGGCTGGAACGAACCATATGATGCAGATTGGAAAGCTCCAGCATGACCTTGCACGATATCTGGATCCGCCCCAGACCTTATCCGACTATGTATTCGGCATAGACTGCTATGAAGAACTGAAAAAGTATTATCTCCATGTGGAAGAAAACAGATATGGCCATTGCGACTGGCGAGGCCTGTGCAGCCTATCGGATCATAAGATATTGATGACGAGGCGCCTGGAATATTTGTCGCAGAAAGGATATCTTGCCCATGGCTATAGAGACCTATATTACGAGAAGGTAGAAAAGAAATGTCTCGCAGCGAGGAATCTCCTGGTGAAAGAGGACGTAAAAGGATGCAAGGATTTCCAAGGGAAAAAGCTGTGCATGCTGCTGGATGGGGTAAAGGAAGAGGAGATGGGAATCCTGTCCAAGGTGAATGGCGAACTGGAAGGCTACCTGGATGCACATATGGATGAGTACAGGGAATACCATATGGAGCGGAATAATGATTCATGCTATGGCTGACTCCGCTATTGCAGACAATGACGGCTCTGTGATAGAATCTAAAGAAAAACAAGGCAGCTGAGGTACATAAGAGATGGCATATCCTGAACTGATCTATCTGTACATAGAGGATTTCGGCTACTGCTTCCAGAAGCAGGAGTTCGTGTTCTCGTCAAACTATGATGTCCGGTATGCGAAAGAGGGGGACCGCGCCCTGACCATTTCGCCAAAGGAAAATCCGCTTCAAGGAATATATGGGGACGGCATCACGAACATCAGCCTCCTGGTAGGGAGCAATGGCAGCGGGAAGACCAGCGTCATGGAGCTGCTGGCCCAGCCCGGGACCTTTGCGGGAAGCCTTAAGAGAAAGCCGCCGGAGCGAGCGGCCTCCATGGGCTGGTTCTGCGTGTATGCGGTGGATGTCCCGGACAGGGGGGAATCCCGTCCGACGGCTTATTATCTGGAGGGATGGAATGCCAGGCTGGTCTCCAACTTCAAAGGGGAGCCTTCAGATGCCATAGGTGTCGGGTGGCGAATTGAGGGAGACGCAAACCGCGAATTATTTTTCCAACCTTTATCCAATTGACTGCGCAGTGCTGTCCGTGAATGCACAATCCTGCCGAAAATATGGCACGCTGCCAGAGCATGACATTCCTTGCCGTCTTGACCAAGTGGGGCATTATGGACAGCAGCGGGGCTCTGGACGGCGGTTTTCTGGAAGACCTTTTGTCCCGGCCCATTGAGGAGCTGGAGGCTAAATGGCCTTGGGCAGGGATGTACCTGGATATGGGCAGGATGGTATGCTGCTACGGGAGGGAGCGGGAGAAGTGGAAAGCCGCCTGCGCGAGGATGGGGCATGTCAGCCGCTCATACTATAGGGAGAAGCGGCGGGAATATCTTGAATGCCATCATATCGATGCGCTGATGGCAGAATATCCGCTAAGGACGGTGGCGCCGGAACAGGCCTGTGGAAGCGACAGGGAAATGCAGATTCTGCTGAAAGCATATAAAGCCGTCTTCATGGGCTGGAACGACTGTCTGAGGCGCTTCGTGAAATATGAGATGATTGACGCAGGGCTCAAGATTCAGGTCAAGCAGGCTTTCCGGCTTGAGGTATGCCCATACTGCAACCGTCAATACATCACGTCCTTCCAGGTATCCGGGAAACAGCATGTCACTGCCGACCTGGACCATTTCTACCCACAGAGCCTGTTCCCACTGCTGGCCCTAAGCCTGTATAACCTGGTACCGGCCTGCCTTGTCTGCAACCGCATGGTCAAAAAGGACAGCTTCGGGAACATCTGGAACCCGTACAGGGCCAGCTTCTCAGACCTGGTCCATTTTGAAGTGGACGATCCCCAGAATGTGCAGGCGCTTGTGGGGAACAATGACGAATTCACCTTGAAGCTGAAGAACGATGCGCCAGAGGGCAGCAGCGAATTTGAGGTCGCAGAAAGCACTATCCGGTTCTTTGGGCTGGAGGAGATCTACCAGTCGCATAAACAGTTCGTCAGGGAGCTGCTGCATAAGAAGCATGCATACAACGAGGCCTATCTGAGGCAGCTCCAGGACATCTTCCAAAAGGCAGGGGGCGGCATGGCAGACGCCAACCTGATCCTGTATGGGTCTGAGATGGACAAGGACAGGATCGGGGAGCGCATCCTGGGAAAGCTTACTTATGACATCGTAGGCGATGCCAGGCACCAGCATCCGTAAATCGGGCGATGCAATCATTAAAACCATGAAATCACTCATTTTGATAATCATAAAATGGGTGATTTTTGTATATGGATGGTGATTGTTATTGTATTGCAAGCCCCAATCAGCTATACTAAGAGCAGACGGATTGATTGCAGGAAAGGCAGGGAATAGCCGGAAAGGGGGCAGACATGCCAAGGACAGTGAGCATCGGATGTCAGGATTTCGAGACGATCAGAAGAGAGGGCTATTTTTACATCGATAAATCATGCTTCATAAAGGAATGGTGGGAAGGGGGAGACAGCGTGACCTTGATTGCCCGCCCCAGGCGGTTCGGGAAGACGCTGACCATGAGCATGGTCGAGAAGTTCTTTTCTGTGGAGTATGCAGACAGAGGCGATTTGTTCGCAGGGCTGGATATCTGGAGGGAGGAGAGGTTCCGCAAGCTACAAGGGACATATCCGGTGATTATGCTCAGCTTTGCGGATATCAAGGAGACATCGTTTGCGCAGGCAAGAAAAGCGATATGCCGTGTAATCAAGGCGCTTTATGACAGATTCAGCTTCCTGCTGGAGGATGGCCTGCTGAGCGAAAGCGAGAAGAGGGATTTCAGGGAGATATCGACAGATATGGAGGACAGCGCGGTGTCTTTTTCGCTGAAGATGCTGTCCTGCTATCTGTCCCGTTACTATGGGAAAAAGGTGGTCATTCTGTTAGACGAATATGATACACCCATGCAGGAGGCTTATGTGAACGGATTCTGGAAAGAGATGGTTGCCTTTACCAGAAGCCTGTTCAATGCCACCTTTAAGACAAATCCATATATGGAACGAGCTATCATGACAGGGATTACCAGAATAAGCAGAGAGTCCATGTTTTCGGATCTGAACAACTTAAAGGTGGTAACGGTGACCTCGGAGGAATATGGGGATTGCTTTGGCTTCACGGAAGAGGAAGTGTTTGCCTCCATGGATGAATTCGGGCTGGACGAAAAAGAGAAAGTCCGTGCATGGTACGATGGCTTTACATTTGGAGGTGCACGGAACATATACAATCCCTGGTCCATCATCAATTTCCTGGACAGACGGCAGTTCGAGCCTTACTGGGCGAACACCAGCTCCAACAGCCTGGTCGGAAAGCTGGTTCAAGAGGGGATACCGGATATAAAAATCATCATGGAAGATTTGCTGCAGGGAAAATCTTTCCATACGACAATCGATGAACAGATTATATTCAATCAGCTTGACCATAACATAAAGGCAATCTGGAGCCTGCTGTTGGCCAGCGGCTATCTGAAGGTGGAGCATGTTGCATATGATGAACGTGGGAAAGCGGATTATGAGCTGCGGCTGACGAACTGGGAAGTGCGGACGATGTTCGAGCGTATGATTGACGGATGGCTTGCCGAATACACCCCGGACTATAATGCCTTTGTCAGGGCCTTGTTGCTAGGCGACAAAAAGGCGATGAACATCTATATGAACAGGACTGCCCTTGCCACCTTTAGCTGCTTCGATGCGGGAAACAGGCCTTCGGAGGCCTCAGAGCCTGAGCGGTTCTACCATGGCTTTGTGCTGGGGCTGATGGTTGATTTAGCAGACAGATACAGCATCACATCGAATAGAGAAAGCGGATTCGGGCGGTACGATGTCATGCTGGAGCCAAGGGACAAGGCTGATGACGCTTTCGTCCTTGAGTTCAAGGTGCATGACCCGGAGGAGGAGCACAGCCTGGAGGATACCGTGGCTGCAGCCTTGATGCAGATTGAGGAAAAGCGTTACGCCTATGCATTAGAAGAGAAAGGGATTCCGATAGATAGAATCCGGAAATATGGCTTTGCTTTTGAAGGGAAGAAGGTGCTGATTGGCTAAGCTGGGGAGGCCTGCTGCGTAGTAGGTGTTGGATTGAAAATTGGAACGATTCTCTTCGGTGTTCTTGCACAGGAATGGCGATTGTTATTGTAATGCCAATCGCAATCAGCTATACTAAGAGCAGGTGTATTGATTGCAGGGAGCGCACCCCCGGGAGAGCGCGATTTGGAGGAGAGCGTAGGCGCAGCTTTGTGGCAGATGAGGAAAAAGGTACGTCTGCACGCTGGAAGAGAAAGGAAGAGACGGCTTATGGGCATGTTCTTAAATAGCAGGATTCCATATGAATCTTATCGGCTGGTGAAGAGGGATGCGTATTTTGTTGACAAGACATCTTTTATTGATGAGCTGTTCCCTTTCCTGGAGGTTGAAAAGAGATTCATCTGCATTACGAGGCCCCGCCGGTTCGGGAAAAGCGTCATGGCGAACATGGTCGGCGCTTTCTTTGGAAAGGCAGCAGATGCAGGCCCTCTGTTCGGTACGCTGAAGATTGCTTCGTCTAAAGGGTACAGGACGCATCTGAACCAACACCATGTGGTATATATAGACTTCAGCCGCATGCCTCAGGACTGTAGTACCTATGCCGCGTATATCGGGCGTATTTCCGATGGCCTGAAACGGGATTTGGAGGAGGGATACCCGGAAGTAGATTTTGGTTCCGTCAGGGATATATGGGATATGTTCCAGAGCGTTTTTGATAGGACAGGGCAGAATTTCATATTTGTGATGGACGAATGGGACGCGATTTTCCATAAGGATTTTATTTCAGAGAAAGACAGACGCAGCTACCTTGAATTCCTGCGCAACCTGCTGAAGGGGCAGGCCTATGTGGAGCTTGCCTATATGACAGGAATCCTTCCAATTGCGAAGTATTCAGGCGGCTCGGAACTGAACATGTTCGTGGAATATGACATGGCGACGAGGGTAAAGTTCGGTGAGTATTTTGGATTTTTGCATGGAGAAGTTGACCGGCTTTACGAAACATACGTCAGTAGGACATCGAATCCGCGGATTACGCGGGAAGAACTGGCCCTATGGTATGATGGCTACCATACCGCAGCTGGAGACAGGATGTACAATCCCAGGTCAGTGGTGTGCGCCCTGGCGGATGACCAGATCAGCAATTATTGGACCGGCTCAGGGCCTTATGACGAGATTTTTTATTATGTCCGCAATAACATCGAGGATGTCCGGGACGATTTGGCATTGATGGTTTCCGGGGAGCGTATTGATATCAAGCTGCAGGGATATGCGGCAACAGATATGGAGCTATATACGAAGGACCAGATTTATTCTGCCATGGTGGTGTATGGGCTATTGACCTATGAGGATGGGGCAGTGTCCGTTCCGAACAGGGAACTGATGGATAAGTTTGATGAACTGCTGCTTACCAACCATAACCTTGGATATGTATACAGCCTTGCAAGAGAGTCCGAGAAGATGCTGAAAGCTACTTTGGCGGGCGATACCAGTACGGTGTGCAGAATAATGAAATTCGCTCATGATACGGAATCGCCTATTCTCTCCTATAACAATGAGATTGAGCTATCTGCCGTGGTTAACCTGGTCTATCTTGCTGCCCGGGACAAATACCGGGTGGAACGTGAGGACAAGGCAGGTGAAGGGTATGTGGACTTTATCTTTTATCCGGAACGAAAGGGGGCGGATGCATTGATTCTGGAGCTGAAGATAGACAGTGCGCCGGAGGAAGCGATTCAGCAGATTAAGGATAAGAAATACGCATTGCGTTTCTCAGGAAAAATAGGGGAAGCCCCCAAATATACGGGCAGGATTCTGGCAGTCGGTATCAGCTATAATAGAAAGACAAAGGAACATTCCTGCAGGATTGAAGAGCTGTATAATAGGCAGTGATATGAAAACTGAAATTCAAGCGGAAAATAACTTGACACTGATTTAACATCAATTTTCGCCCGACATGACATTAATTTAACATCAGCCCTACGAAAATATCAGCTTTTTCGAGGCCATCGACAAAAAATAACAAAAAATTTACGTGACATTAACTTGACATCGGCGGGGTATGGGAGGCTGAACGTGGTGGGGACGTTTGATGCGTTGATTGGGGTGTGAGGTATATGGTGGAAACTAGGGAGTGCGGGTACGGACTGAACACTGACGAACTGATACGGGATACGGACAGCAAATACTATTCCCTTTGGAATGCCCAGGCGAAATACTTCTATTCGGACAATGAGAGTTCACAGAAAAAATGCCAGAGCATCTTGAGCGGGAAGAACCAAAGAGGGATTAGGGGCGGAGGAGGCAAAAAAATTTCGGGGGACGATGCGACTGTAAGAATCACATTGCCCCCTGTTTTAGACTATCTATTTCCCGACAAGCCCTTAAAGCAGCCTATCGCAGGCGGTAAATACGGAAACGACCCCTCCCCGCTTTGTCATGGCATATGGTTTTCCAGCAAATCCGACACATCCACCAGCTCCACCCTGGGCGCCCTGGCGGTGACGACCTGCCTGTGGTCATAGGTGAGCGCCCCGCCTTGCAGGTCGCTGACGAAGCCCCCGGCCTCCTCCACGATCAGGGCGCCTGCGGCATAGTCCCAGGGAGAGAGCGCCAGCTCGAAGAAGAATTCCGCCCTGCCGCTGGCCACCATGCACAGGTCTATAGCGGCGGAGCCGCTCCTGCGCAGGTCCTCTGCCCGGGATACATAGCGGTAGGCCACCTCAAAGGATTTCCGGATTAGCCTCTCGTCATAGGGGGCAGTCCCGAACAGAATCAAGCCCTCCGCCAGCGTCCTGTTCGAGGCGTGAATCTGCTGGCCGTTCAGATAAGCCCCCGTCCCCCTCCGGGCATGGAAGGTCTCCTCCAGGTAGGGATTGTGCACCACCCCCAGGATGGGGCGGCCGTCCTGCGCCAGCGCTATGCTGATGCAGCTGGCGTGATAGTCCCTGGTGAAATTGGCAGTGCCGTCGATAGGATCCACGATGAAGGCATAGCCCTTTGACACATCGGTGCCGTCCATCTGATCCTCCTCCCCCAGGAAGGCGGCGCCCGGAACCAGCTCCAGCAGGCGGGATTTCAGGATGGCCTGTACCCTGGAATCATAATCCGTCACGAAATTTCCCCTGCCTGCCTTCTGATGGATTTTCCGTTCTATATCGGAAGAGCTCAGCAAAATGCTTCCGCAGTCCTTTGCGATAGCGATGATTTCTTGGAGCAGATGTTCTTCCTGCATGCTTGCACACCTCAATCTTTCTCTTGGATCCGTACTCTGGAAACTACTGTAAGTATAGCGTGTTCATCCATTGGATTCAATGGGTATTTTCCATTTTATTCCATTCTTTTCTACCCTTTTTCCATCCATTTTGAAAAATGCCATTGCGGAATGGAGGACGGGGTGGCATACTAGAGGAAAGACAGATTGTCCACAGAGATTACGAAGTGAGGGAAAACGCAAAAGCAAAGGAGACAGACCGCATGCTATACGAAAAGAACCAGACAGAGCACATTTCCGGAGAGCTGTTCAGAAATCCTTCCTGCGAGTACAGGGGGACGCCCTTCTGGGCCTGGAACGGCAGGCTGGACAGGGACAGGCTCACGGAACAGATCCAGGTCTTCAAAAAGATGGGCCTGGGCGGGTTCCACATGCATGTGCGCACGGGGATGGACAGCCCCTACCTGGAGGAAGAGTTCATGGATTCCATCCGGCACTGCATCGGAAAGGCCGGGGAGATGGACATGCTGGCCTGGCTCTACGACGAGGACCGCTGGCCATCCGGCACCGCAGGGGGGCGGGTGACCGCGGGCAGGCCGGAGTATGCCCGGAAATCCCTGCTCTTCACCACGAATCCTTACGAGGAGTGCGCCTTCCCCGAACCGGCGGCCCCGGAACCCGGCAGGGGGCAGGAGAACATCCGCCAGGAAAACGGGAGGCTCCTGGCGGTCTATGACATCCTGCTGGACAGGGACGGTAAACTGGAAGGGGCATATCGGGTATCGAAAGAGGAGCCTGTGGAGGAGGGCGCAGTGCGCTGGTACGCCTACATGGAATACGCCTCCGCGGATCCCTGGTTCAACAACCAGGCCTATGTGGACACCCTGAATCCGGAGGCCATCGCAGAATTCATCCGCATCACCCATGAGGCCTACGCCCGGAACGTGGGGGAGCATTTCGGGAAGCGCGCGCCCGCCATCTTCACGGACGAGCCCCAGTTCACCCCCAGGGGATGCCTGGATTTCGCGGATGAAGCCAAGGATGTCTTCCTGCCCTGGACCACCGGGCTTCCGGAAGCTTACCGCCAGGCCTATGGGGAGGAGCTCCTGGACGCCTTGCCGGAGCTCTTCTGGGAGCGGGCGGACGGGCGCCTCTCCACGGCCCGCTGGCGGTTCCAGAACCTGGTCACGGACCTCTTCGTGGAGAGCTATTGCGAGCAGATCGGGAGCTGGTGCAGAGAGCACGGGCTCTGTCTCACCGGTCATGTGATGGGGGAGGGCTCCCTCTATGACCAGACCCAGGCGGTAGGGGATGCCATGCGCTGCTATCCGTCCTTCGGCCTTCCGGGCATGGACATGCTCTGCGATTTCCACGAGTACACCACGGCCAAGCAGGTCCAGTCCATGGTGCGCCAGACCGGGGCGGAGGGCATGCTCAGCGAGCTCTACGGGGTCACGGGATGGGACTATGACTTTCGGGGATACAAGCTGCAGGGGGACTGGCAGGCGGCGTTGGGGGTCACGGTGCGGGTGCCCCATCTGGCCTGGTATACCATGAAGGGAGAGGCCAAGCGGGACTATCCGGCCTCCATCAGCTATCAGTCCCCCTGGTGGGAGGAGTTCTCCATGGTGGAAGACCACTTCGCCCGCCTGAATGTGGCGCTGACCAGAGGGAAGGCCCTGGTAAAGGTGGCCGTGCTGCACCCCATCGAGACCTACTGGCTCTATTTCGGCCCCGGCGACCAGACCGCGGCCCTGCGGGAGCAGATGGACGCCCAGTTCGCCCACCTGGCGGAGGTGCTGCTCTTCGGCGGCATCGACTTCGACTATCTGTGCGAGGCCCGGCTGCCGGAGCAGTGCGTGGGCAGCGCCTGGCCCCTGCAGGTGGGGGAGATGGCTTATGAGACCGTTATCGTCCCGCCGATCAGGACGATACGCTCAGGCACATTGAGGATCCTCACGGATTTTGCGGAGAAGGGAGGGAAGCTGATCTTCCTGGGGGACTGCCCGGACTATGTGGACGCAAGGCCCTCGGACGCCGCGGCGGCGCTGTACGGAAAGGGGATTCGCTGCGGGCTTTTGGATTCGGCCCTCCTGTCCCTGGTGGAGGGCCAGCGCTTCCTCCATATCCAGAAAGCCGACGGGCGCAGGGCGGAGGGGCTGCTTCATCAGCTTCGCCGGGAGGAAAGCGGGGATATGTGGCTGTTCGTCTGCAACGGCAGGAATCCGGCCAGCCCGGACGTGGATTCGGCAGGGAATCTTCGCTTCACGCTGCAGGGGGATTTTAAGGTGACCCTCTATGACACCATGACCGGGGATATCCTGCCCCTGGCTGTGCGCCATGACAAGGGCAGGACTATCCTGGAGCGGCCCTGGTACATCCACGAGAGCATGCTGCTGCTTTTGGAGGAAGAGGGACAGCGGGCGGAACAGGCCGACAGCGGCAAGGAAAAAACAGGCGCTTTGTCCGGCTGCCATGTAGAAGCGGCCCCCGCCAGCCACAGAGCGGGAACGGAAAAAATCCGGGAGGGCGCGGACGAGGACAGCTCCTGCGGCAGCGCGAAAGGGAATCCCGGCGGTGAAGCGGAGGCAGAGGGCGTTTGCAGCAATGCGGGAGGGATGGCTGCCTGGGACGGCGCGAAAGGGAATCCGGACGATGAAGCGGAGGCAGAGGACATTTGCGGCAATGCGGGAGGGATGTCTGCCTGGGACGGCGCGAAAGGGAATCCGGACGATGAAGCGGAGGCAGAGGGCATTTGCGGCAATGCGGGAGGGACGGCTGCCTGGGACAGCACCGAAGCCGACATCCTCCCCGGGGAGGTGGACATCGCCCTCCAGGAGCCCAACATGCTGCTCCTGGACATGGCGGAATACGCCCTTGATGATGGGGAGTTCTATTCCGAGGACGAGCTGCTGCGGATAGACAACCACGCCCGCCGGGAGCTGGGCATCCCCCTGCGCCGCAAGGAGGTGGTGCAGCCCTACCTGGTGGAGGCCGGAGCGCCAGAGCACACCCTCCATCTGCGATTCCGCATCCCCAGCGAGATTGGGGCGGCAGGGCTGAAGCTGGGCCTGGAATGCCCTGAAACATCCGAAATCAGGGTAAACGGCATCCCTGTGCCCCCTGTGGGCAACGGCTGGTACGTGGACAGGGACATCCGGACCGTCTCCCTGCCGGATTTCGCCCCGGGAGAGAACCTGCTGGAAATCGCGGTGCCCATCGGCCCCCGGACGAATCTGGAGAACTTCTACCTTCTGGGGGATTTCGGCGTCCGCATAGGCGGCACAGTGAAGACGTTGACCGAACCGGTCAGGAAAATCGGCTGGGGAGACATCGCCTCCCAGGGCCTTCCCTTTTACACAGGGAACCTGACCTACCGGACAAAGGTGCGCTCCCGGGGCGACTTCACCGTCCGGGTCCCCCAGTACCGGGGCGGGCTGGTGAAGATACTGGTGGACGGTAAGGACTGCGGGAACATCGCGTTCTCGCCCTACACCCTCAGGGTGCGCTGCGCCCCGGGAGAGCATAGAGTGGAGTGGAAGCTCTACGGCACCCGCCAGAACGGCTTCGCCCAGCTGCACCATACCCAGGGTGTCTATTTCTACCAGAGCCCCAATTCCTGGAGGAGCGCCGGGGATTTGTGGAGCTATGAATATCGCCTGAAGCCCGCCGGAATCCTGAAATCCCCGGAGATTGCGGGGGCGGTCTTCCTGGACGGGGCGGGGAACGCCCGCAGGAGGAGCGCCGCGGCCATGCATTTCACGGACAGGAGCTGACGCTTTTTGCCAAAATCATTGCCTAAAACGGCCCCAGGCGGTATAATAGACTACAGCGCCGGGGAATAACGGCATGGGGCCTGGGCGCAGATGCGGGACGAGCCCGCGGCGGCCATGGGCCCCGGAGTGAAAAAGGGACAAAAAGGAACGGTAAGATAAGAAAATATGGACACAAATACGATAATCATCATCATGATAGCATGCGTGGCGGCCATGGTGGGCAGCGCGGCCCTCTACCTGCGCCACAGGGCAAGGCGGGCCCGGCCGGAGGCCTTCGACCTGATGGAGGGCCATGAGTTTGAATACTACTGCGCGGAGCTGCTGCGCAAGAGCGGCTTCCAGGAGGTGGAGGTCACAAAGGGCAGCGGCGACTACGGTGTGGACATCCTGGCCAGCAGGGACGGCGTCACATACGCCATCCAGTGCAAATGCTACACGGCCCCCGTGGGGGTGAAGGCTGTCCAGGAGGCCTACGCGGGGCGGGATTACTACGACAGGATGGTAGGCGCGGTGCTCACCAACCAGTATTTCACCCAGCCCGCGGTGGAGGCCGCCGGGAAGCTGAAGATACTGCTGTGGGACAGAGGGTATCTGGAGGACATGGCGGAGGAGTGCGGGGCGCTGTGAGGGAAGCGGTTCCCGGTCTGCCAGGGGAACCGCAAAGCTTTCACGGAGATGCTTTCCGCGGTGGGGCTTTGCCCTCGCCTCGCCAGAACGCTGTCCCTCGCCCATGGGTCACCCCGTCTGCGCCAGCCACTGGCCCAGGGACGCAAAGTCCGCGGGGCCGCAGTCCAGGAAGAAGCTGTGGAAACGGTAGTCCGTATATTCCGCCCCCCAGAGCTCTTTCGCCTCCTCCTGTAAGGAGAGGATCTCCAGATACCCCAGATAATATTTCAGGTAGTTGCAGGGCGTCTGTACGATGTAATTGTAGATTGCTTTCATGGAGGTGCTGTCGGTGATGCCAAAGCCGGACAGCACCTTTGCTATCTGGCTGTAGGAGGCGCCCTCATAGTGGATCAGCACATCGCAGACACAGTAGAGGCATAGCTGCAGGCTGCGGTTGCGGGCCTCCAGGGCTGCGGCCAGGGCCGCTGTCTCCTGGCCGTTCTCCCGCAGCAGCTCCGCGGCGTACTGGTAGGACAGGAATTCCACGTACAGCGCCCAGCCCTCCTGATAGCCCCCGTACCAGAGCAGCTCCCTGGCGGGGCGCTCGCCCGAGGCCAGCAGGGCGCGGTTGTGGTACACGGTCTGGTAGAGATGCCCCGGATACCCCTCGTGGGCCAGGGTGGTGTACAGCTCCAGGCCGTCAGGGGTCTTCCGGCGGTTGATATAGATCGTGTTGGAGGCGGTGTCGTCCAGGGGCGCGGTCAGGTAGAAGGCCGGCGCGCAGTAGTCCGCCAGGCTGTCGGACACGGCCTTTACATGCACGTCCACCGCTCCGCCGGGGATGGGGGGAAAGTCCTCCGCCATCCGCTGCTTCAAGTCCAGCAGCATCTGGGAGGCCTCCCTGTAGGGAAAGCCGGGGGCAGCCTCCCGGGCATAGTATTGGAGGAGCTCGGGATGCTCCGCGGCCAGCTTTTTCACGGCCTCATATTCCCTGGAAAACTGCTCCGTCAGCAGTTGCCCGATCTCCTCGACGGAGCGGTAGGAGCCGGTCTGGGAGATCAGCAGCTCCTGGTAATAGGCCTTGCCCTCCGGCAGCGCCGCCAGCCCCGCAGGCAGGGCGTCGGCATCCTCCAGCAGAAGGAGGCCGTCCCCCAGGCTGGCATAGGCGGGCAGCACCACGGTCTTCAAGAGCCTTTCGTTCTGCGCGGTATAATGGCCGGCCTCCTCGGCCGTGACAAGGCCCCTGGCGAAAAGCTCCTCCAGCCGCTCCTGGAAGGTGGTCTGCAGGAAATGGGTGCCTGCCTCCAGGTTCTGTTTTGTGACAATAGTGTCACATTGCTCCCGCACGGACTTCAGGAAGGCTGCGGGCATGGGGAATCCGGCGGCGGTCTTCTCCTGCTCATAGGCCAGCAGGGAGGCGAAGTATTCGTCCGTCTGATCCAGCAGAGCCAGATAGTCCTCCACGTCCCGTCTGCTGCGGAAGGCGTACTCCGCCAGCAGGATGGGCAGCTGGGTCTGGGTGCCGGAGGCGGGGGAGAGGGGCTCGTCATAGTAGAGGAAGCCGCTCAGGCCCAGGGAATTCTCCAGGGAGCGGGTCAGCAGCTGCCACAGCCTGGCGTCCGCCGGGGAGAGCTTATCTACGTCCAGGGCGTTCAGCGCGGCCAGCATGTTCTCTGTGGCTGCCCGGCTGCCCGGTATGCTCTCGGCGCTGTAGCAGGAGAGGGAGGGCGCATAGTCATGGATGCCGAAGTCCGCCGGATTCGCCAGCGTATAGTGGAGGTCCAGGGTATCGGCCTCCAGCTCCTCCGTGAAGAGCCTGTTGGTAAGGCTTTCGAAGCGCTTTTCGTCCCGCTGATATGTAAACAGGAAAAGGGTGAGCCCCAAAAAGGCCAGGAGAAATGCAAGGCCGAAAAGCAGCTGCTTGGTGGTAAGACGGGAATTCTGTTTCAAAAAATCACCTGAAAGGGAAACGTTGCTACATTATATGTTGAATTCCGGTACAATATTGACTTTACGGCTGCTTTTTTTTATACTGGTAGATAGAGGTTCGAGGAGCGGTTTTTGGAAGTTTCGAGAATAAATCAGCATAGAGGCAGAAAAGAGGTAGACTATGAGCGAAGAGATCAGGAAAGCGATTCAGGAAGGACAGACGGTGCTGGGACTGGAGTTCGGCTCCACCCGCATCAAGGCTGTCCTGGTGGACGGGAGCCATCAGCCCATCGCCCAGGGGAACTGGGACTGGGAGAACCGGCTGGAGGACAATATCTGGACCTACAGCCTGGAGGACGTCTGGGAGGGGCTGCGGGGCTGTTACAGGGACCTGGCGCAGGACGTAGAGGCGAGATACGGCGTGCCCCTGACCAGGCTGGCGGCCCTGGGCTTCTCGGGCATGATGCACGGCTACATGCCCTTTGACGGGGCAGGGAAGCTCCTGGTTCCCTTCCGCACCTGGCGCAACACCATGACGGAGGAGGCGTGCAAAAAGCTGCTTCCCGTATTCGATTTCAACATCCCCCAGAGATGGAGCATCGCCCATCTCTATCAGGCCATTTTAAGCGGCGAGGGGCATGTGAAGGATGTGGCGTTCTTCACCACCCTGGCCGGATATATCCACTGGCAGCTCTCGGGGGAGAAGGTGCTGGGCGTGGGCGAGGCCTCCGGCATGTTCCCCATCGACTCCGAGACCTGCGACTTCGATGCGCGCATGATAGAGCAGTTCGATGAGCTGGTGGCGGACAGGAACCTGGGCTGGAAGCTTAGGGACATCATGCCCAAGGTGCTTTGCGCGGGACAGACCGCCGGATGGCTCACCGAGGAGGGGGCAAAGCTCCTGGATCCCACAGGCGCCCTGCAGCCCGGCGCGCCCATGTGCCCGCCCGAGGGGGACGCGGGCACCGGCATGACCGCCACCAACAGCGTCAGGAAGCGCACCGGCAATATCTCCGCGGGGACATCCATCTTCTCCATGGTGGTGACGGAGAAGCCCCTGGCCAAGGTCCATGAGGAGATCGACATGGTCACCACCCCGGACGGCAGCCCCGTGGCCATGGTGCACTGCAACAACTGTACCTCGGACCTGAACGCTTGGGTGAACCTGTTCGAGGCCTTCATGGGTAGGCTCCCGGGAGCGGCAAAGCTGGACAGGAACGAGCTCTACGGCCTGCTCTACAGGGAAGCGCTGGAGGCGGACGCGGACTGCGGCGGCCTGATGGCGTACAATTACTTCTCCGGGGAGCCGGTGACGGGTCTGAACGAGGGCAGGCCCATGTTCGTCCGCACGCCGGACGCGAAGTTCACCCTGGCCAACTTCATGCGCAGCCATCTCTACAGCGCCATGGCTGCCCTGAAGATCGGGAACGACATCCTCTTAAAGGAGGAGCAGGTGAAGGTGGACTCCCTGACAGGGCATGGCGGCCTGTTCAAGACGCCCGTGGTAGGGCAGCGGCTCATGGCGGCGGCCATGAACGCGCCTGTGACCGTGATGGACACCGCCAGCGAGGGCGGAGCCTGGGGCATGGCAGTGCTGGCGGCCTACATGTACGAGAAGGAGGAGGGCGAGACCCTGCCGGATTACCTGAGCGGGAAGATTTTCGCCGGACAGACCGGGACTACCATTGCGCCCGTACAAGAGGACGTGGCCGGGTTCGATGCCTTTATTGAAAAGTACAAGAGCACGCTGCCCGCGGAGAAGGCGGCCGTGGAAGGATTAAAGTAGAGAAAGGAGAAGCGATATGTTAGAGGAACTGAAAAAAATCGTCTGCGAGGCCAATCTGGAACTGCCCAAGCACGGCCTGGTGACATTTACCTGGGGCAATGTCAGCGCCATAGACAGGGAGAGCGGGCTGTTCGTCATCAAGCCCAGCGGGGTGGAATACGATAAGCTGACGCCGGACGACATGGTTGTAGTAGACCTGGACTGCAGGAAGGTGGAGGGACGCTACAATCCGTCCTCCGATACCGCCACCCACGCGGAGCTCTACAGGGCGTTCCCGGAGATCGGGGGCATCGTACATACCCATTCCTCCTACGCCACCAGTTGGGCGCAGGCCGGGCGCAGCATTCCCTGCTACGGCACCACCCATGCGGACTACATCTACGGCGAGGTGCCCTGCGTCAGATGCCTGAACGCGGAGGAGATCGCGGAGGATTACGAGAGGAACACAGGGCGGCTCATCGTAAGCGAGTTCCTGCGGATGTGCAAGGATCCCGTGTCCGTGCCCGCCGTGCTGTGCAAGAACCACGGGCCCTTCTCATGGGGGACGGACGCCATGGACGCCGTGCACAATGCGGTGGTATTAGAGGAGGTGGCGAAGATGGCCTACCGCACCGAGTCCATCAACCACCATGTCCAGCCCGCGCCCCAGGAGCTGATGGATAAGCACTACTATAGGAAGCATGGGGCAAACGCCTATTACGGGCAGAAATGACAGGAGACCAGGCAGGCTGTGAGGGTTCACGGCCTGCCTTTTTAGAATGGGCTTCAAAATCCGGGAGCGGAAGATGGAGGAGAGAGATGAAGATATTGGTCATAGGAGGCAGCTACTTTTTCGGCAGGGTCTTCGTGATGCTGGCGGCAAAGGAGCACAACGTCACGGTGGTGAACCGGGGGACCTGTTCCGTGGCGGAGCTGGGCGCGAAGCAGATCAAGGGGGACAGGAAGGAGGAAGGGGTGTGGAAGTCCATAGAGGATGACTGCGACTGCGTAGTAGATTTCTGCGCCTACGAGAAGGGGGACATCGCCAGAGTGCTGGAGAACATGCCGGGGCGCATCCGGCAGTACATCTTCATCAGCACCGTGGACGTCTATGAGAGGGGGATAAAAGGCCTGAAAGGGGAGGAGACGCCGCTGGAGACCAGGCCCCTGCCCGGGGAGGCCGGGGCGTACATCGCGGGGAAGGTGGCCCTGGAGCGGGAGGTCCGGGAGCAATGCGGCAAAAGGGACATAAGCTGCACGGTGCTGCGCCCCGCCATCCTCTACGGCCCCCTGAACTATGCCCCCAGGGAATCCGTCTATATCCGGCTGCTGGCCCGGAACCGGGTGCTGCCCCGCATCACCGATGCCGCGGGCTCCTTCCAGTTCGTCTACGTAAAGGATGCCGCGCAGGCTGTACTGAACTGCCTGCTGAATCCCAGGGCCTACGGCCAGGCTTACAACCTGTGCGGGGAGGAGGTTCTGACCTATGAAGATTTCTTCCGGGAGCTGGGAAAGGCTTCGGACGTGGAGGCACGGGAGATCCCGCTGACCGCCCGGGAGGCCGAGAGCCAGGGCCTGCCGCTGCCCTTCCCGCTGACGGAGGCGGAGACGGAGCTTTATTCCAACGAAAAGAGCAAGGAGGAGCTGGGGCTGCGGTATATGGATATCGGGGAGGGCATGGCCAGGACATACCGGGCGTTCCGGGATATTTAAGAGGACGAAAAGTGCAACTATTAACAAATTACTAACAAAAATGATACATCTCTCCTTTATCATTGGACTCACAAAGCACATGGACACAGACTTGAAGAGGTGGAGAGATGGTAAGGCAGAGCGGCAGCGCGCAGAGGAGAGAGGATTACGAAGAGGTTGAAACCAGACGAAACCCGTATCTGGTGGATTATGAGAGGCAATTGGGCAGGCCCGTGCGGGAGACGGACGACAGGGGCCGTAGGCCCATCGCATATGAAAGCAGGATGGAGGAGGGCCGCCCCGCGGAACCGGCCGATGACGCCCGGATGGGCCGCAGGCTCGAGGTGACCACGGACATGTTCCACGGATACCGGAACCGGGAGCCTGTCAGGAAGGGGAAAATAGTGCAGGTGCAGGTGCCATCCGGCGGAGATCGGCAGCGCAGACGCCCGGGGGAGCGGGCCGGAGGGCGGCAGGAGAAGGTGCCTGTCCGGCAGGGAAGGTTTCCTGAGAAGAATCGAAGCCATTCGCGGGAGGATGCGCACTGCCGCCCGGAATCCGGCCGCGGCGCATGGGGCGGCGATACAGCCGGACGCTACGGCATGGAACAGCCGGGGCCTGACAGGGCAGCCCGGCAAAGCGGCATGGAGCGGCAGGATAGGGCCAGGATGCCGCGCGGTGAAGGGCGGCAGGAGAGAGATTTCATACCGCGCAGCGAGGGACGGCAGGATAGAGCTACGATGCCGCGCAGCGAAGGACGGCAGGATGGAGGCATCATGCCGCGCAGCGAGGGACGGCGGGATAGAGCTACGATGCCGCGCAGCGAAGGACGGCAGGATGGAGGCATCATGCCGCGCGGTGAAGGACGGCGGGATAGAGCTACGATGCCGCGCAGCGAAGGACGGCAGGAGAGAGCGGCGGGACAGAACAGCGGGACATGGCCGAACAGAGGGAGAAGACAATACGCAGCGGAGGCGGGCCTGGCACAGCAATGGGGCGGTACGCGGCCGGGAAGCCCCGCAATGCGACGAGGCGCTCAGCAGTACAGAACAGAGCAACGGTATCGCGGCCCGGCCCGGCAGAGCCGCAGACAGCGCGTCCTCATGCAGCGCCTGATCCTGGGCGCGTGGATAGTATGCATCCTCCTGTTTGCCGTATACTTCGCAATCAAGAACAAGCAGGCCCGAAGCGCCGGGGAGGGCGCCCTGCCCGTATCCGGAGAGCAGCAGGGGGACGCCGCCAACGGGCAGCCCTCAGGCACCCTGGTGCAGGGAATCCCCGCGGACGCATTCGCCAGGCACCCGGACTGGACGGAGGACTTCCTGACCCCCAATGAATACTCCCGCCCCGGGGATTCCCTGGAGTCCGTGAAAAATATTTTCGTCCACTATACCGCCAACCCCGGCACCAGCGCCGCACAGAACCGCAGCTACTTCGAGTGGCAGAAGGACACTCATGAGGCCAGCGTCAGCGCCCATTTCATCATCGGCTACGAGGGGGAGATTATCCAGTGCGTGCCCCTGGATGAAATCGCCTACGCCGTCATGACCCGCAACTACGACTCTGTCTCCATCGAGTGCTGCTATCTGGCGGAGGACGGCTCCTTCACCCAGGAGACCTATGATTCCCTGATCTCCCTGCTGGCCTGGCTGACGGACATCTACGGCCTGGACGCCGAGGACATCCTGCGCCATTACGACTGCGGCGGGAAGAAATGCCCCCTCTATTACACGGAGCATGAGGATGCCTGGGAACAATTGAAAAAGGACGTGGACAAGCTGTAGGATCTCTGTTAAAATAGACCTTGCGAAACATGCGGGGCGTCCGGGCCACAGTTCGGCACAGGCGCTTCGCCGGAGCAGGAGTCGAGGAGAGATTAGATGAATATATTGTCACCGTCTATTTTGGCAGCGGATTTCAGTAGGCTTGGGGAGCAGATTGCAGAGGCGGAGCATGCGGGGGCACAGTATCTGCATATAGATGTCATGGATGGCGTCTTCGTGCCGGACATTTCCTTCGGGATGCCGGTGATACTGTCCATCCGGAAATGCTCCGACATCTTTTTTGACGTGCATCTGATGATCGACAGGCCGGAGCGGTATATCAAGGAATTCGCCGACTGCGGGGCCAATCTCATCAATTTCCATATAGAGGCCACTCAGGACGTGGTGGGCACCATACAGAAGATACGGTTCCTGGGCAGGAAGGTGGGCATCACCATCAGCCCCGAGACGCCGGCGGAGGCGGTGGAGCCTTACCTGAAGCTGGTGGACATGGTGCTGGTGATGACCGTGAAGCCGGGCTTCGGGGGCCAGAAGCTGATGCCGGAGTGCCTGGACAAGGTGCGGCAGGTGCGGGCCATGGTGGCCAGGCTGGGCCTGAAGACGGACATAGAGGTGGACGGCGGCATCAGGGCGGACAATGTGGAGCTGGCCCTGGAGGCCGGGGCCAATGTGATCGTGTCGGGCTCGGCGGTGTTCGGCGGCAACATTTCGGAGAATGTAAAGCGGTTTCTGGAGAAGATGAACTGACACGGACAGGATGCCGAACAGGTGCAGATGGGATGCTGAATGGACACGGACAGGATGCCGAACTGGTACGGACGGGATGCTGACCTGACACGGACAGGATGCCGAACTGGTACGGACGGGATGCTGAATGGACACGGATAGGAGGCTGACCTGACACCGACTGGATGCGCCTGACAGAGCGCGTCCCGTAGTGCAGGGAGCAGGGCGTTCCGGAAAATCGGAAGCGAAGAAGGCCAAAGCGGCAGTGGAATCAGGGAACCGGAGGCATGAGGGGCACGGAAGCGGCTCCATGGAACCGTAACCACAGGCTCTCGGAAGCTTTGGAGACGGAATCTGGCATGGGAGTCGGACGGCACCCGGAACAGTGGGGGAATCGGCTCAGAGGAGCTTCGGAAAGCTGCGTGATATGCGGCCCGGAGATTCCGAGAGGATATTAACCGGGAAAGCGGGGCGAGGGATGCAGTTTCACGGAATCGGAAACGAAGAACACAGCGCGGAGGCGCACCATGTGACAAAGTGCATGCATGACCACTCCCATTTCAGGACGGAGGCGGACATGTCAAAGGCCGCGGCTTCCATGGCGAGGAGCCAGAGCATGGAAGCGCAGCAGAACCAGGGGCAGCTCTCCCTGTCCGCATGGCTGGACAATTATCTCTCCAGGGGAAAGAGCCTGTTGAAGGGCTTCTGGAGCGGGGGCAGCACGGCGGTGCCCGGGGAGGCCGGGAACCAGTCGGGCCAGGAGCAGGTGCTGGCGCAGATCGGCGAAAGCCGTGAGGCCGGGACGACGGCAGCGTCCGGCGCCGGTTCGGGCATCCCGGCAGCGGCCAGCCCCCAGGCGGATCTGTCCCAGGCGGTGCATGTGTCCCGGGCGGCCCAGGCAGCCGTCCCCGCGGCGCAGTCCCCGTCCCAGGAGGCCTCCCGGGACGGAGCGGGCCAGGAAAGCGGCGCCCAGGAGGGGATGTGGCGCAGGATAAGGGTGCGGTTCAAGGACATCGCGGGCCAGCTCACGGGGCATCTGCGGGGGAACACCTCCAGATTCCAGGCGAAGAAATCCTTCCAGCCCAAGCAGGCCATTACCAGGGAGGAGCCGCAGAAGACCGTGAAGCCCCGCAGGGACGCGGTGGAAATCGCGAATTACCATGTGGAGGAGAGCTATCTGCTGGATTCCTACGACAGAAAGGGCGGCTACAGCAAGATTTCCACCAAAAAGTGACCGTTAAGTTATTGACAGTAATCAATGTTTTGTGTTACCGTTATATATTAGGAAGAAAAACGAGGTGACAAAATCCTGCTCCCCGGGAAAAGGGGCAGGGAAGTGTTGGCAAGGGCATACTGGCCCGTCTTCTGGTGCATGCTGGGGACGGGCTTTTTTTGAATCTGCAGGCCCGCCCACCGGAGAATCAGCGAGAGGAGAACGGAAATGGAAAGTAAGGAAAAGTATTATCTTACCACAGCCATCGCCTATACTTCAGGCAAGCCGCATATAGGCAACAACTATGAGATCGTGCTGGCGGACAGCATCGCCCGCTTCAAGAGGAAGGAAGGCTGCGATGTCTTCTTCCAGACCGGCACCGACGAGCATGGTCAGAAGATAGAGCTGAAGGCCCAGGAGGCCGGGGTCACCCCCAAGGAGTTCGTGGACAAGGTGGCTGGCGTCATCCAGGGTATGTGCGATATGCTGAATATTTCCTATGACAAATTCATCCGCACCACGGATGATTACCATGAGAGACAGGTGCAGAAGATCTTCAAGCGCATGTATGCCCAGGGGGACATCTACAAGGGAGCCTACGAGGGCATGTACTGCACCCCCTGCGAGTCCTTCTGGACGGAATCCCAGCTGGTGGAGGGCAAGTGCCCCGACTGCGGCAGGGAGGTGAAGCCTGCCAGGGAGGAGGCCTATTTCTTCCGTATGAGCAAATACGCGGACAGGCTGATAAAGCATATCAACGAGCACCCGGAGTTCGTCCAGCCCGTGTCCCGCAAGAACGAGATGATGAACAATTTCCTCCTGCCGGGGCTCCAGGATCTGTGCGTGTCCAGGACTTCCTTCAAATGGGGGATTCCCGTGGACTTCGACCCGGGGCATGTGGTGTATGTGTGGCTGGATGCCCTGACCAACTATATCACCGGCATCGGCTATGACGCGGAGGGCAGCAGCACAGAGCAGTATAAGAAGCTCTGGCCCGCAGACCTCCATTTAATAGGAAAGGACATCATCCGCTTCCACACCATCTACTGGCCCATCTTCCTGATGGCCCTGGACGAGCCCCTGCCCAGGCAGATTTTCGGCCATCCATGGCTTCTGATGAACAGCGGAAAGATGAGCAAGTCCAGGGGGAATGTGATTTACGCGGACGATTTGGTGGACTTCTTCGGCGTGGATGCGGTGCGCTACTATGTGCTGCACGAGATGCCCTTTGAGAATGACGGCAACGCCACCTGGGAGCTGATTGCGGAGCGCACCAATTCCGACCTGGCCAACACCCTGGGGAACCTGGTGAACCGCACCATCTCCATGAGCAACAAATACTTCGGCGGCGTGGTGGCGGACAAGGGCGCTGTGGACGAAGCCCTGGACGGGGATCTGAAGGCCGTGGTCACCGGAGCCTACGCGAAGGTGAAGGAGAGGATGGCGCAGCTGCGGGTGGCGGATTCCCTGACGGAGATTTTCGGCATCTTCAAGCGCTGCAACAAATATATCGACGAGACGGAGCCCTGGATCCTGGCAAAGGACGAGGCCAAGGCGGACAGGCTCTCCACGGTGCTCTACAACCTGGTGGAAGGCATCTGCATCGGCGCGTCCCTCTTAGAGCCCTATATGCCGGAGACCGCGGAAAAGATAGCCACGCAATTGAACACAAAATTGCGGGATTTCGACCAACTGGAGACTTTCGGGCTGTATGAGAGCGGCAAGCGGGTCACGGACAAGCCGGAAATCCTGTTTGCAAGGCTTGACATGAAGGAAGTGGAGAAGAAGGACGAGGAGATGGCCGCAGCCATGGCGGCGGCCCGGGAGAGCGAGGAAGCCGCCGGAGACGAAGGACAGGCCGGGGCGGAGGCATCCCAGGCTGACAGTCCGGAGCAGGCAGCTGACATCATCGACATAGAGCCCAAGGAGGAGATTGCATACGATGATTTCGCGAAGCTCCAGTTCCAGGTGGGGGAAATCATCGCCTGCGAGGCGGTGCCCAAGTCCAAGAAGCTCCTGTGCAGCCAGGTGAAGATCGGCAGCCAGGTGAAGCAGATCGTATCCGGCATCAAGGCCCATTATTCGCCCGAGGAGATGGTGGGCAAGAAGGTGATGGTGCTGGTGAACTTAAAGCCCGCCAAGCTGGCAGGCGTGCTGTCGGAAGGGATGCTTTTGTGCGCGGAGGACGCGGAGGGGAGGCTTGCGCTGGTGGCGCCCGAGAAGGAGATGCCGGCGGGAGCGGAAATCTGTTGATGCCCCTTTTGCGGAGGAGGCCAAGGAGACGGAATGGTCAAAGAAGAATTCTATTTTGATTCCAGGGACGGGAAGAGCAAGATACATGCCGTCCGCTACCGGCCGGAGGATACAGGGCAGGTCCGCTGCATCCTCCAGGTGGTGCACGGCATGGCGGAGTATGCGGAGCGCTATGAGGAATTCGCGGCGTTCCTGGTGGAGCGGGGCTTCGTGGTCACGGGCGATGACCATCTGGGCCATGGGAAATCCGTGGGCCAGGGAGGGAAGCAGGGGTATTTCTGCGAGCAGGACCCGGCCACCGTCCTGGTGCGGGACGTGCACCGGTTAAAGAAGCTGACGGAGGAGGCGTACCCGGGGGTGCCCTATGTGCTCATGGGCCACAGCATGGGCTCCTTCATCACCCGCAATTACCTGTGCCGGTACGGCACGGGGATATCCGGCGCGGTAATCATGGGCACGGGAATGCAGCCCAAGGCCGTGCTGGACATGGCCAGGCTGGTGGCGGGCATACAGAAGCTCTTCTGCGGTTCCGGGCATGTGAGCAGGCTCTTGGACAGGCTGGCCTTCGGCGGCTACGGCAGGGGGATAACGGACAGGCGCACGGCTTTTGACTGGCTGAGCCGGGACAGGGAGCGGGTGGACCGCTATATCGCCGACCCCATGTGCGGATTTACGTTTACGGTGAACGGCTTCGGCGCGCTTTTTGAGCTGGTGGTCAGGCTCTACAGCCCGGAGAACCTGGCCGCGGTTCCCAAGGACCTTCCGGTGTTCATGGTGTCGGGGGATGCGGATCCGGTGGGCGACTACGGGAAAGGAGTCAGAAGGGCATATGATTCCCTGGTGGCGGCTGGGCTTACGGACATCCGGTTAAAGCTGTACCCGGGCGGGCGGCATGAGCTGCTCAACGAGACCAATCGGAGCCAGGTGATGCAGGACATCTGCCGCTGGGTGGAGGAGAATGTCCTTGGATGAACAAAAGCGGAAACGGCGGGGACGATGGATATTAGAAGCCTGAGGAGGCCCTACGAGGTCAGATGGGCCAGCGAAGCGGAATGGATGCCTGCCATGGAGATGGTCTGGCGCACTTTCCAGCAGCATGAGGGAAAGGAATACCCGGAGGAGGGTGTGCGGCATTTTTTCGACTTCATCACAGGGGACGAGCTGCATGAGGCCTTCCTGCGGGGGGAGTACCGACTGATGGTGGCCCTGGACGGGGACAGGATCGTGGGCGCGGGGTCTGTCAGGGACGGGAACCACCTTTCCCTGCTGTTCGTGGACGATGCCCTCCACCACAGGGGCATCGGGAGCTCCATCCTTAGAAAGCTGTGCGATTATCTGAAAAATGAGGCGGGGGAACGGTACATGTCGTTGGAGGCGGCTTCCACAGCCGTGAATTTCTACAGAAAACAGGGGTTCCGCACCGTACAGCCGGAGATGGAGATTTCGGGCATACGGCTGACGCCCATGGAAAAAGTCTTTTAAGACAGGAGGAAAATCTTTATGAAGCTTTTTAATCTGGACAGTCCGTTGATGCAGTTCCTGAACAAGGTGGCCGACCTGATGTGGCTGAATGTATTGACACTGATCTGCTGCATCCCGATCGTCACCGTGGGACCGGCCCTGACGGCGCTGCACTATATGGCGCTGAAGATTGCAAGGGACGAGGAGTGCTATATCGCCAGGGACTATTTCAAGTCCTTTAAGCTCAATCTCCGCCAGGGCATCGTGATTTGGCTGATTGAGCTGGTGGTCATCATACTGCTGGTGGGGGATTTCCTGATCCTGCGCTTCTCCACCATAAGCTTCGGGCAGCCCATGAAGATCGTCCTGGCTGTCGTGGCCGTGCTGGTGCTGTTCACCTTCACCTTCGTCTATCCCGTGCTGGCGAAGTTCGACAATACGGTGATACGCACGATCAAGAACGCTTTTTTCATCGGAATCCTGCAGTTCCCCAAGACGATCCTGATGATGATTCTGTCCGTGGTGCCGGCGGCGCTCTTCGTCCTGGCGCCCCAGATCATGCCGATCGTGTTCCTGTTCGGCTTCTCCGTCCCGGCCTGGGCGGACGCCAAGCTCTACAACAAATTCTTCCAGAAGCTGGAGGACCAGATGAACGGCGTGGACCAGGCCGACGGGGAAGCGGGCGCGGAGGGCCTGGAGGAGCCCGAAGAGGACGAGAGGATATTCAAGGACGAGCTGGACGAGAGCATCCAGGAGGAGCCGCCCCGCATCGGAGAATCCTAGAGACTTTGGCATGTTGACGAATGATAAGTGAATAAAATGTACAAAGTGACAGAAAGCACAAAAAGAACGCAAGTTTATAAGCATTTTAGAGGTTTTGCAAAAAAATATTTGTGGAATAGTGGTATGGAATAAAATACTTTTTTTCGTTATACTTATTGCAGGGTGAAGCGATGCGAGGCCATCGTTAAAACTAGAGTAAAAGAAACCATGCAAACGTGAAAGGAGTTTTGTATTATGGCAAGTTTATCTTTGAAGAACATCTGCAAGGTGTATCCCAACGGCTTCGAAGCTGTCAAGGACTTCAATCTGGAAATTGCAGATAAGGAATTCATCATCTTCGTAGGACCTTCAGGATGTGGTAAGTCCACCACCCTCCGTATGATTGCTGGTCTGGAAGACATTTCCTCCGGTGAACTGAAGATTGGTGACAGAGTCGTGAACGATGTAGAGCCCAAGGACCGCGATATCGCAATGGTATTCCAGAACTACGCTCTGTATCCTCATATGTCCGTATATGACAACATGGCGTTCGGTCTGAAGCTGAGGAAGGTTCCCAAGGATCAGATCGACAAGATGGTTAAGGAAGCTGCCAAGATCCTCGACCTGACTCCCCTCCTTGACCGTAAGCCGAAGGCTCTGTCCGGCGGTCAGAGACAGCGTGTTGCCATGGGTCGTGCTATCGTGCGTAATCCTAAGGTGTTCCTGATGGATGAGCCTCTGTCCAACCTGGATGCGAAGCTGCGCGTACAGATGCGTGTTGAGATTTCCAAGCTGCATCAGAGACTGGGCACCACCATCATCTACGTTACACATGACCAGACCGAGGCTATGACGCTTGGTACCAGGATCGTCGTTATGAAGGACGGCGTCGTCCAGCAGGTCGATACGCCTCAGAACCTGTACCAGAAGCCCCAGAACCTGTTCGTTGCAGGATTCATGGGATCTCCTCAGATGAACTTCCTGGATGCCAAGGTGAAGGTGTCCGGCAGTACCGCCAATCTGGAGATTGCCGGCAAGAGCATCCCTCTGCCGGAGGCGAAGTCCAAGAAGCTCATTGCCGGCGGCTATGACGGGAAGACCGTTACATTCGGTATCCGTCCCGAGGATATCTATGACAGTAATGAGTTCCTGGCAAAATGCGATCCTAAGACCGTGTTCGAGTCATCCGTAAGGGTGTACGAGCTGCTGGGTGCAGAGGTTTATCTGTACTTTGATTTGGAGGAGTTCCCCATCACCGCAAGAGTGGATCCCCGCACCACATCAAGGCCTGGCGACAAGATCAAGTTCGCGTTCGATATCGATAAGATTCATGTGTTCGATAAGGAGACCGAGCAGGTTATCACGAACTAGTATTGGGAAATATAGGGGGTGTCGGAGACGGCACCCCTTTTTTCAAGATTTCAAGATTATCAAGCCTGATTGGTGTGACCGCTAAAGGGGCAGATGGGAGATTACATGATTTCAAGTCAGACGATTCAGACCAGCATAGACGAACTGAAGGCCATCACGAAAGTGGATTTATGTGTCTACGACTTATCGGGCACACCCGTGGCCTCCACGACTTCACAGCTTGACATTACTGCGGATCTGGTCAGCGGATTCGCAAATTCCCCTGCAGACAGCCAGGTGATCGGTGTCCATCATCTGTTGAAGATTATGGACGAGGGAGAGCTTCTGTATATTTTAGTTGCCAAGGGGTCCGGCGAGGACGTGTACATGGTGGGGAAGATTGCGGTGTGCCAACTGCAGAACCTTATCATCGCCTACAAGGAGAGGTTCGACAGGAACAACTTCTTCCAGAACCTCCTGCTGGACAACCTGCTTCTGGTGGATATCTACAACAGGGCCAAGAAGCTCCACGTAGAGGTGGCAGTACCCAGAGTGGTCTTCCTGGTGGAGACGAAGCTGGAGAAGGACGGCGTGGTGATGGAGCTCTTAAAGGGCATGTTCTCCAGCCATGCCGGAGACTATATCACGGCTGTGGACGAGAGCAGCGTCATCCTGATTAAGGCGCTGGAGCCGGATTATACAGACGAAGCGCTTCTGGAGACTGCGGATGTCATCGTGGGCATGATGAACGCGGAGGCCATGCTGAACGTGAAGGTGGCCATTGGCACGGTGGTGCAGGAGCTGAAGGACGTGTCGAAGTCCTACAAGGAAGCCAAGATGGCCCTGGATGTGGGGAAGATATTCTACGCGGAGAGGAATGTGGTGGCGTACAGCACGCTGGGAATCGGCCGACTGATTTACCAACTGCCGGTGAACCTGTGCCGGATCTTCATCGATGAGATCTTCGGCGACAATGTGCCCTACGACCTGGACGATGAGACCCTGACCACGATCAACAAGTTCTTCGAGAACAACCTGAACGTGTCCGAGACCTCCAGGCAGTTGTTCGTGCACAGGAACACATTGGTGTACCGCATCGAGAAGCTTCAGAAGAGCATGGGACTGGATTTGCGCAATTTCGATGACGCTTTGACGTTCAAGATTGCGCTGATGGTGGTGAACTACATGAAATATCTGGACAGCATTGATTATTGAGAAGCTGCAGGATCATTAAGAATCCGTAGGATTCTTTGACATCTCAGGGGCAAGATTTGCCCGGTTAGGAATAAGTGAGACAACCCCCCGAATATATTAGATGGAAGCCATCTTTCAATGGATGAGGCCATCAAATAGATTCGGGGGTTTTTTTATGGCATATGACAGGAAGGTAAAGTATCTGGATTACATGGAAGGCGGGACGCGGGTCAGAGGGGCAGGCTTCGTAAAGCTGGAGGCCCGGGACGGGATCCTGCGGATGGAGCTGTCCGTGACCGGGCTGCACCGCACGGATACCTTTGCCCGGGATGTGGTGCTCTGCGGCAGGGACAGGGAGGAGAACTGCGGGAGGATAGAGATTGCGGCGGGGAGAGGGCAGTTCCGGCAGCAGTGGAGGAATCTGGAGGATATCGGCGGCACCGGGATAGGCTATGGGGAGCTTGGGGGCCTGCGCATCCCGCTGGGGCCGGGGCGGGAGATTTCCTGCAGGTGGCAGTCCTGCAATGAGGCTGCCCGGCAGAGATCCTATGGGGCCGGACGGAGGGCGGCAGCGGAGACGGCAGGAGTGAGAGTGGCGGCAGCGGGAATGGCGGACGCGGCAGGAGCGAGAATGTCGGGCGTGGCGGCAGCGGGAGTGGTGGACGCGGCGGCAGCGAGAGCGGTGGATGTGTCGGCAGCGGGAATGGTGGACGCGGCAGGAGCGAGAATGGCGGGCGTGTCGGCAGCGGGAATGGTGGACGCGGCAGGAGCGAGAATGTCGGGCGCGGCGGCAGCGGGAATGGTGAATGCGGCGGCAGCGAGAATGGCGGACATGTCGGCAGCGGGAATGATGAACGCGGCAGGAGCGGTGGCGGAGACGGCGGCAGCGAAAATGGCGGACGTGTCAGGAGCGAGAATGGCGGACGTGTCAGGAGCGAGAATGGCGGACGCGGCAGGAGCGAGAGTGGCGGACGCGGCGGCAGCGGGAATGGTGGACGCGGCAGGAGTGAGAGTGGCGGACGCGGCGGGAATGGTGGACGCGGCAGGAGCAAGAGTGGTGGATGCGGCAGGAGCGAGAGTGGCGGATGTGGTAGGAGCGAGAGTAGCGGACACGACAGCGGAGACAATGGCGCCAGGAAGGGAAGCCCGGAGGGAGGCATGGGGCATGGAGGCCCAAAAGGCACCGGGGGGCATGGCCTGGGATGGCATGCCGGAAGAGGCTGCACAAAAGGCCGGATTCGGAGAGGAGCCGGGTAGAAAGGATGCATTTATGCAGGAGCCCAATCCGCAGAAGGCCGATCCGGATAAGGATGGCCTGCAGCTTGCGGCCAGATTCCCACGGAGCACGGCCCGGCAGTGGCAGGAAGGAGAACTGCAGGGCAGCAGCGTGAGCATGGAGTATGCCGGGAAAGAAGGGACGCAGAAGGAGGCGGAAGCGGTTATGGCAAAACGGGATGACAGGCCCATGGGGACGGGCGTGGAATGGGAGGACCATGGGAATGGCAGCCGCCGGAACAGGGTGCAGGCTGGCCGTGAGGGGGTTCCGGTGGACTGGAATAGCCGTGGCGCAAGGGGCAGGAGCGCTGCGGGGCAGGGAGGGACACCCGCGAAAGCGTCTGGGGAGCCGGACAGAAAGCCCGTAAGGCTCATGGAGGACAAATGGCAGCAGCTCTGGGCCATATACCCCCATATCCGGCCATTCCAGGATGCCAGGGAGTACCTCTCCATAGGCCCCTCCGATTTCGTGCTGTTCCCGGAGGCCTCCTACAAGGCCGTGAACAACAGCTTCCTGCTCCATGGCTACTACAATTACCACCATCTGCTCCTGGCCCGGGTGGAGAGGAAAGGAGAGTACTGCTATTACATAGGCGTGCCGGGGAATTTCTACGAGAGGGAGAAGCAGGTGGCCATCATGTTCGGCTTCGAGAGCTTCGAATGCGCCGAGGAGCCCGCCCAGGCAGGGGATTTCGGGTATTATATGATGCGGGCGGAAATCTAGTCCATCGGTGCATTCATTCCCGAATAAGTCGTGGTTGATGTCCGAGTTTGCGCAGCAAACAGTTTACAAGCTCTCAGGACAGATAATTGTGATGGAGGTTGTTGGACAGTTTTTTCTGACAACCTCTTGCAGCAACATCCCCTGAATGAGCTTGTACATCAATGTAGTCCTTTTTATATCGTCTGCATTGATATACGCACCGCCAACCTTTGCCATTCGGGTGATTGTTGATTTGCCGCTTCCATTTGGACCGGCAAATACAACGACTTCCGGAAGTCTTACCACATCATTTTCCGACATACTCGCGCCTCCCGTCCGGATATTCAAGATACGCTTTCTGAGTTTTATCGTCATATCCTGCAATAGGCAACCCCTTTATTTTTCTTACCTCATTATCAATCCTTATAGATTCCCGGAATCTTACCGTTAACTCCTCGTCAGAGAGCCCGCAAGTGGAATCTAATTCATTTAGAATCGTCATTCGTTAATCTCCTTTCTGAATCTTGTATATGTTATGCATATAAACAAGAATTTTATTGATTTTCTAAAATACTAAGCATTTCTTTAATATAATCCCTAAATTTTCCAATGTCTGATAATAATCCGTATTGTAGCTTTTGAGAAGTCATGATTGCCCGATTATAGTCCAATGTAACCTTTTATTTGCGGCATATCCACCTGTTTTCCGATTCTGTTTTTTGAAGTAATACATTTCCGCTCGTCATATGTTAATTTGCATTTATACATACATCCGCTCCTATCAAACTTCGGCTTTCCATTTGATTATATCATAGATAGCGCCGGTGTACTAGAGCCCTTGCCCGTCAAAGGCCGGGATGAAGCTCTCCGCCGCCGTGCCGCCCTCCTGCATGTAGCCCCTCTCGATGCCGATTCTGTGGGCGAAATCCAGCACCCGCCGGTATTCCTCCTCCGTCACCGGCCGGGTCAGGGGCGAGTGGGCGAACTCCGGCATCCGCTTTAGATGCTCCAGCGGCGTGTACTGGTTCATGATACTGACATAGATGTCATTTCCGTAGGTGTCGTGGAGGTAGCGCAGGATCCGCTTGGAATCCCCCGCGCAGCCCGGGAGCAGCAGATGGCGCACTATGACGCCCCGCTCCATGAGCCCGCTGTCCGGGGACAGGACGGGCCTGCCCACCTGCCGGAACATTTCGGCAATGGCCGCACAGGCTTTTCCGAAATAATCCGGGGCGTGGGAGTAGAGGGCGGAGAGCCGGGGAGACTGGTATTTCAGGTCCGGCAGATAGATGTCCACCAGGCCCTCCAGCATGCGCAGGGAGGCGGCCTCCTCATAGCCGGAGCTGTTGTACACCACGGGGATGGAGAGGCCTGCCCCCTTTGCCGTCTGCAGGGCCAGGCAGACCTGCGGCAGGAAATGGCCTGCCGTCACCAGGTTGATATTGACGGCGCCCTTCTCCTGGAGCTCCAGGAAGATCTGGGAGAGCCGCTCCAGGGACAGCCCCTGCCCTCTCTTGCCGATAGCGATGTCATGGTTCTGGCAGAAGACGCACTGCAGGCTGCAGCCGGAGAAGAACACCGCGCCGGAGCCCCGGCTGCCGCAGATACAGGGCTCCTCCCAGAAGTGCAGGGCCGCCCTGGCAGCCGCGATTTCGGCACCCTGGCCACAGAAGCCCGTATTCCCTGCGGTGCGGTCCGCGTGGCACATGCGGGGACAGAGGGTGCAGTCGCTCATCATCCAATCAATTGTCTCGAGGGTTATCTCCATAAAACCATCTCCGTAAAACCAGATTTAGCAAAACGTTTCATCGGACAAACTCAGGGACGGTGTCTGCGCCCCGGGCTGCCGGGAAACGGTAGGAGCTGCATAGGCTTGTGCAAATACGCCTGCCGGGCGGGACGCGGGTCCCGCCGATTGCTCCGGCGGGCATGGGGAAGCCGCCAGACACAAAAAATCCGTACCCCTTCAAGGCCGGTACAGCTCCACCCGGCTGCCTCACGGCACATGAGAGGTTCCGCTTAGTGCTGCTTTGTTCCCAACCTGACACGATTCACGGATTCCCATTGCGCAAGACCGAATTTCATCACTGTACCGAACCTTGAAGAGGTACGGCTATTTTAGTATAGCCGAACCGGGGAGGGTTGTCAAGGAGAAAAATTTTTGCGGCGGCGTTTCTGTTGACATTTCCCGGCTTATAAAGTAAGCTATATGTGCAGCGATTAAATCTTGCCAAAAACCGGATAAACGGCATGAACGGCTGTGCTATGTGGCTGGCAAGAATTCAATGCCGTTTATATATTCTTATCAAAACAAAACATCCCGACATGGGCGCCAGGATGCGCGGCGGAGGGAGCCCGCCAGAGGCGGGGGTGGAGGTGTGACATGATTTTCCAGGACATGGACAGGATCGTATTCGCAGGGGACTCCGTGACGGACATGGGCAGCGTCCAGCCGGTGGGGGAGGGGCTGTTCGACAATCTGGGCACGGGGTATGTGCGGATTATCGACAATATGCTGTCGGCCTGCTACCCGGAGCGGCGGATCCGGGTGACGAACTCCGGAGTCTCCGGCAATACCAGCCGGGACCTGCTGGCAAGGTTCCAGAGCGATGTGGTGGACTTAAAGCCGGACTGGGTCTCTATCTGCATCGGCATCAATGACGTGTGGAGGCAGTTCGACTCTCCGGCCATCCCGGACGGCCAGGTGCTGCCGGAGGAATACGAGCAGAACGTGGAACAGATGATCCTCCAGGTAAAGGGCAAGGTGAAGGGCATTTTCCTGCTCTCCCCCTATTACATGGAGCCCAACAGGGAGGACGGCATGCGCAGGAGGATGGACGAGTACGTGGCCATCTGCGCAAAGCTTGCGGGAAAGCACGGCTGTACCTTCGTGGACTTCCAGCAGATGTATGAGGATTACTGTAAAATACGCCACTCGGCCTTCATCGCCTGGGACAGGGTGCATCCCAACCGGGTGGGAGCCACGTTGATGGCCAGGGCGTTTCTGGCGGAATGCGGGTTCGACTATGGACATGTATGTTCGTAAGGACGATGAAAAGTAAACGGAAAAACAATTAAAGACAGACGGGGCGGGAAGACATTGGGAACCGCATAGGCCACGGAAACCGGAGCAGGCCGGGGGCGGTGAAAGCTGACGGCCTCCGGAACTGCCGGAGCTGCCGTATTCGGGCGCGCTTCAGCGCCGCACAGAAAGAGAGGAATGAGGAATCATGAACAAAAGCGCATTTCATCAATTGTCATACGGAGTATATGTAGTCAGCACATGGGACAAGGGCAGGGCCACCGGCTGCACGGCCAACAGCGCCATGCAGATCACCTCGGAGCCAGCCACCATCGCCGTGAGCATCAACCATGACAACTACACCAACCAGTGCATCCAGGACACCGGAAAGTTCGCCATCTCCATCCTGGGAGAGAACTCCAGGCCCGGCATCATCGGCACCTTCGGCTTCAAGAGCGGAAAGGACAACGATAAGTTCGATGAGGTGGACTACGCGGTGAAGGGCTTCCTGCCCGTGGTGACAGATGCCTGCGCCTACATCGTCTGCGAGGTGATCGACAAGATGGAGACCTCCACCCACACGGTATTCCTGGGCAAGGTGCTGGACGCGGACATCCTGAAAAAGGACACCCCCATGACCTACGCGTATTACCATAATGTCATCAAGGGGAAGAGCCCGAAGAACGCGCCTACCTATATCGCGGAGTAGGGCGGACAGGGCGCTGTACTGCTGTTTCCCCACAGAGGGCGGAGACGTGGCGGCGAAAGCCAGGCTGGCTGCGGAGGAGCTCTGCAAAATGGGGCGGAGAGGCAAAAAACAAAATGCTTGACAGAGCCGCCGGGATGGGGTAGACTGTAGAAAGGGATAAGAAAACCAAAATAAAACGAAAGGGAGGACTTTATGCGAAGCATTGTGATGGAGGATTCTGCAAAATAAATATTGCAGAGGGTGGATGCCTGTAGGGACGCTACAGGTCTGCTCCGTGTGCCGGTGATACGACCGGCGGCCGTACAATGTGCTTCGTACAGAGACTTTTCCTGATAAAATGAGCTGATGAGCGCTTCCCGTTCCTTTTTGGAGGCGGACTTTGGCTTTGGAAAGTGAATGACTTGACTGAAGAGCATACCTGTATAGCTATGCTCTTTTTTGATGCACTGACCTGTGCACAAAGGGCTATGGCACATGAAACATGCCGTCAGGAAGGCACACGGAAAAACAGGAAATCATATTCGTTATACTGCAGACCGCCAGGATTTACAGTGGTGTCCCCGGGAAAGTACCTGGCTGGCGGTCTGCAGTCGGGTCGCACTGCAAATTTAAATGGTGCCCAGTATAAAAAGGAGTGGCTATGAGAAGGACAGAGGAAATCTTGGAATTTGACAAAATAAAGGAAAAATGGGCGCAGCTTGCGCTGACGGAAGCGGCAAAGGGGAGGATCATGGGACAGGAGCCCTGTCTGTCTGAGACGGAGCTTGCGCTGCGCCAGCAGGAGACCACGGAGGCCAGGACGCTGCTGGAACAGGAGGGGACGCCGCCGCTGGTGTCCATGGAGGGCATCGATACGCTGCTGGCCGTGGCGGGACGGGGCGACTGCCTGACGGCGGCCCAGTTGGAGCAGATAGAAAGCGCTCTGACGGCGGTGAAGCGGCTGAAGGACTACCTGGACAGAGGCAAGGCGCTGGAACTGTCCCTGCCCTACTATGAGGAGAACCTGGACGGCCTGGCGGACATCCGGGACGCCATCCACGTGCAGATTCGCAGCGGCCGGGTGGACGATTACGCCTCCAAACTGCTGCACGGCATACGCGCCGACATCCAGCGGACAAAGGAGCGGATGAAGGAAAAGGCCGATGGGATCATGAAGAGCCATAAGGAGTGCATGTCCGACAGCTACAGCACCTTCCGGAACGGCCGTCTGTGCGTGCCAGTGAAGAAGGAGTACAAATTCCGGATATCCGGAAGCGTCATCGACAAATCCGCCACGGGCAGCACCCTGTTCATAGAGCCTGCGGCGGTGGCGAAGCACAGCGAGGAGCTCTCGCTCCTTATGATAGACGAGGAGAATGAGGAGCGCCGGATCCTCTACACCCTCACCGCCCAGGTGGCGGAGAGCGGGGAGGCCATGGCGCAGAACCTGCGCACCATGGAGAAGCTGGACTTCATCTTTTCCAAGGGGAAGCTGAGCATGGAGCTCCACGGAACCCGGCCCCGGATCAACACCGGACGGCGCATCCTGCTGAAGGAGGCCCGCCATCCCCTGATGGACAGGGAGACCTGCGTCCCCCAGGATTTCCGTATAGGGAATGATTACAGAGGAATAGTCATAACCGGGCCCAACACCGGGGGCAAGACCGTGGCCATCAAGACCGTGGCCCTGAGCTGCATGATGGCCCAGTGCGGCCTCCATGTGAGCTGCCGGGAGGCGGATATCTGCATGAACAGCAGCTTCCTGTGCGACATCGGGGACGGCCAGAATCTGTCGGAGAACCTGTCCACCTTTTCCGCCCATATCACCAATGTGCTGGATATCCTGAGAGAGGTGGGGCCGGAGAGCCTGGTGGTCATGGACGAGCTGGGTTCGGGCACGGATCCTGCGGAGGGGATGGGCATCGCCGTGGCCATCATGGAGGAGCTGAAAAAGAGCGGCTGCCTGTTCCTGGTGACCACCCATTACCCGGAGGTGAAGGAGTACGCCGCAGCAGCGGAGGGGCTGATAAACGCCAGGATGACATTCGACCGGGAGAGCCTGCAGCCCACTTACCAGATGGTGATCGGGGAGGCGGGGGAGAGCTGCGCCTTCTATATCGCCGCCAGGCTGGGCATGCCGGAACATATGCTCCGGACAGCGGCCCGGACGGCCTATGGGACAGGAATCCCGACAGGCGGCCCCAGAGGTGCGGAAGGGGACCCGCGGAGGCCGGAGCAGGTGGCGGCTGACAGGGATAAGGAGGACGGCAGAGAAGAGGAAGCCGGCAGAGAAAAGGCGGCTGGCAGGGATAAGGAGGACGGCAGAGAAGAGGAAGCCGGCAGAGAAAAGGCGGCTGGC
>NZ_CAJUCP010000018.1:44516-84323 GCF_910585425.1 uncultured Acetatifactor sp.
GACGGCAGAGAAGAGGAAGCCGGCAGAGAAAAGGCGGCTGGCAGGGATAAGGAGGTCGGCAGAGAAAAGGCGGCTGGCAGAGAAAAGGAAGCTGACAGAGAAGAAGTAGCTGGCAGGGATAAGGAACCTGTCGGAGAAAAGGCAGCCGACAGCGAAAGGAAATCTGGCCCGCCGATGCAGGAAGACGGAAAAGCGGCCGCCAGGAATACCCCGGAGGAGCCAGGGGAGGAATGGGAGCGCCACCTGCCGAAGACGGAGCAGATGGAACGATTCGGGCAGCAGCCGGAGAGGGCATTCCGGCCTAAGATTCAGAAAAAGAAAGAGCCCTCCCACAGGCAGGACCTATCCGCGAAATTCCGTCTGGGAGACAGCGTCATGATATATCCCGATAAGAAAATCGGCATCGTCTGTGAGCCGGTGAATGAGAAGGGCGTCCTGCGGGTCCAACTGCCGGACAGGAAGATATGGATCAACCACAAGCGGGTGAAGCTGCATGTGGCGGCGGATGAGCTGTATCCGGAAGGATATGACTTCTCCATTGTCTTCGATTCGGTGGAGAACCGCAAGCTCCGGCATCAGATGGACCGGAAGTTCGTGGAGGAGGGCATTGTCCTGCAGGAGGAATGAAGAGAACCATGTATTCTGGAAGGCGCAGCGCAGTGTCTGCGCCTTCGCCTGCGTCAGACCGGGCCTCCATCCTGCGTCAGGCGGCGCCTTTCCTTCTCCGCCTTATTCCGCTCCCGGAGATCCGCGAAGAAGCGTTTCAGCATCTCGCTGCACGCCTGCTCCAGCACGCCCCTGGTGACGGCGGCCTGGTGGTTGAACTGGGGCATCTCCAGGATGTTCAGGACGGAGCCCCCGCAGCCCGCCTTGGGGTTCATGCAGCCCATGACCACCTCCGGGATTCGGGCCTGTATGATGGCCCCGGCGCACATCTGGCAGGGCTCTAAGGTGATGTAAATCGTGCACTCCTCCAGCCGCCAGTCCCCGATGGCTTTGCTGGCCTTGCGGATGGCGGTGATCTCCGCGTGGGACAGGGTGTTTTTATCCGTGTTGCGCCGGTTATACCCCCGCCCGATGATTCTGCCCTCGTGGACGATGACGCAGCCGATGGGCACTTCGCCAAGGGCCAGGGCCTTCTTCGCCTGCTTCAGGGCTTCTTTCATATATTTTTCATGGATGCTCGTCACTGCCGCCATATGTCTCCCCCTGCTGTCTTTCCCAGCGCCCCGCGGATGCCTTGCCCTTGTCGGCGCTGAATTGTTTATGACCATTTTAGCGGTTTCAGCGCCTTTTGGCAATATCTTTTAGAAGCTGGGGCAAATGTGTGGGGAAAGGCAGTAAAAAGAATTGACTTTCTTCCGGATAACGGATAGTATGAAAGAAAATCCCGACAGCGCTGGCAGCGGGCGGGATGCGCCTGCGGGGACTCCGCGGACGTAAAAAGGAGAAGCTATGAGACAGACGAAGAACGCGCTTTACCCCCTGTTCTGGCAGCATGGGGAGAAGGAAGAGGAGCTCAGAGAGGAAATCGGCAAAATGCAGGAGGGCGGCATCGGCGGCTTCATCGTGGAGTCCAGGCCCCATCCGGATTACCTGAGCTACGGCTGGTGGCGGGACCTGGAGGTAATCCTGTCCGAGGCGGCGAAGCGCCAGATGGAGGTCTGGATCTTCGACGACGGGGCCTATCCCAGCGGGCTGGGGGGAGGGAAGGTGAAGGCCCTGTACCCGGAGGCCTGCAAGCGCTATATCGCAAAGCGGCAGATTGACGCCGTAGGGCCCATGCCGGGGGCTTCCTTCCAGATAGCGCCCTGGCTGGAGGAGGGGGAGGAGCTGTACCGGGTGATCGCCGCCAGGAGGGCAGGCGGAAGGGAAGAACTGTACGAAGACAGCTTCGTAGACCTGACGGGGACAGTGAAGGACGGACGGCTGCACTGGGATGTGCCCACAGGACAGTGGCGTGTCTTCCTGCTGATAATCACCCGAAACGGCGGCGAGGAGTGGACGAAGGACTATGTGAACCCCATCAGCTATGAGGCGGTGGGACGCTTCATCGATATCGTCTATGAGGAGCATTACAGGCGTTTCGGGGAGCAGTTCGGGAAGACCATCAAGGGCTTTTTCGTGGACGAGCCCCGCTTCGGCAGCACTGCCACCTACGAGAGGACGCTGGGAATAGAGGGCCATGTGTACCCCTGGAGCGAGGAGGTGCCGGAGCTTTTGGAGGCGGAGCTGGGGGAGAGATGGGCCTGTCTTCTGCCCCTTCTGTGGAGCAGGGAGAATCCCATATGCAGGGATGTCCAGTATGCCTATATGAACGTAGTATCCAGGCTGTTCGCAAGGGACTTCACAGGGCAGATCAGGGAGTGGTGCGGGAGGCACGGGGTGAAGGTCATCGGCCATGTGGTGGAGGACAATGGGGTCCACGCCAGGATCGGCTACGGGCCGGGCCACTATTTCCGCAGCATGGAGGGTTTCGACGCGGCGGGGCTGGACGTGGTGTACCAGGTGTGGCCGGAGCGCAGGGACGGTTTCTTCACCTCGCCCTTCGGATACCTGGACGCGGAGTTCTTCTACTGGGGGATTTCCAAGATGGCATCCTCCGCCGCGCACATCGACCCTTCGAAAAAGGGCATCACCATGTGCGAGATTTTCGGGGCCTACGGGTGGCAGGAAGGGCTGAAGCTGATGAAATGGCTCACGGACCATGTCTGCGTCCGGGGCGTCAATATGCTGGTGCCCCACGCCTTTTCTCCGAAATACCCGGATCCGGACTGCCCGCCCCATTTCTACGCCAAGGGGAAGAACCCCCAGTGGCGGTATTTCCGGAAGTGGGCGGATTACGCCAACAGGGTCTGCACGCTGCTCCGGGACGGAACCCATCGGGCCACTGCCGCCGTGCTCTACCACGCGGAGGCGGAGTGGGGCGGGGGCTATCAGCCCTTTGAGAAGGTAGTGCGGGCGCTGGCCGAGGCCCAGATCGACTGCGACGTGGTTCCGGCGGACTGCCTGGAGGGCATCCTGGAAGCGGGAGCAGGGAGTGGTCGGATCTATCAGGTGAAAGTGGAGGACGGACGGCTGCGGGTGAACCGGGAGGCATACCGGGCTATCCTCATCCCCTATGCGGAGTGCCTGCCGGAGAAGCTGCTGGAGGCTTTGGACCTGGCGGCCCGGGCGGGGGTGCCTGTGCTCTTCATGGACGGCTATCCGGAGCATGTGTACTATGCGGCGGGGCCTCATGCCGTGCAGAGGGCGCTGGAGGAGAACCCTCTGGTGGAGACCTGCGGGCTGGATCAGGCAGCGGATTGGATGAAGGCCCACGGCCTCACGGACATCCGTGTGCGGGATTGCTGCCCGGACCTGCGCTTCCTGCACTATGAGAGGGAAGAGGGGGACATATACTTTTTTACAAATGAAAGCAAATGGAATACGGTAGATACCGGGATTGTCCTGAGAGAGGACGGCAGGCTGGCGTTCTATGATGCCATGGAGGATGTCCGGTATCCTCTTATGGAGGAAAGGATTGGGGCGGACGTGGATGGCATGGCCGGGGAGGTGTCGTTCCGGCTGGTGCTGGAGCCCTACCAATCCGTGTTCGTGGTGCCGGAGGCCGCCGGGGAAGAGGGAACCTTTGCGGAAGCGGGAGATTCTTCGCAGTGTGGAGCCCGTACGGGAATGGGAGCCTGCACGGGAGCGGTAGCCTCTGTGGGAACGGTAGCCTGCACAGGAACAGGAGCCTCCGCGGAAACGGTGGCCTGCGGGAGAACGGCAGTCCCTATGGAATCGAAAGCCCTAAACGGGGCAGAAATGTCAGGGAAGCCGGGAGAGAGGCCGATGCCGGTAATCGACAGGGAATTTCTGGCCGTGCGGAAACAGAAGCGCCTGGATGGGGCCTGGAGGATATCCGTCCTGCGGGAAAACGGGGAGTACGAAGCCCTGGAGGGGCTTACAGAGCTCGCCGACATCTCGGCGGCGGACATCCTGCCGGTGTACTCGGGGAGAATCCGTTACGAGATTTCCTTTGAGCTGGAACAGGGCGAGGCCGGGGAGGGAAGAGAGGCCGTGCTGGATTTGGGCCAGGTCTACGAAATCAGCGACGTGGAGCTGAACGGCCGTTCTGTGGGGTGCAGAATCTGCCCGCCCCATCTCTACAGGCTGGAATGCAGGCCCGGCAGGAACGAGCTGCGCGTCACAGTGACCAATACCTTCGCGAAAGAGAAGATGGGCAATGTGTTCGACAGGGCCATGCCCCAGGAACCCTCCGGGCTGCTGGGTCCGGTGCGGCTGTATCTGTGCGCCAAAGGGCAAACTGCCCCGGAACCTTGCAGACCAGAGCCGGAATATGGTAAAATGTCTTTACACATGAAAGGGGCAGACTGTCAGGGTAACTGACGGATATATTCTGAAAAAGGAGGACGATACAATGATCAAGGGATTCAAAATGAAGCTGTACCCGGGCCAGGAGGCGGAGTACGAGAAGAGGCACAATGAGCTCTGGCCCGAGATGCAGGACATGATCCATGCCCACGGAGGGAAGAACTACACCATCTTCTTAGACAGGGAGACGCTGACCCTCTTCGGCTGCATAGAGATTGAGGACGAGGCGCTCTGGGCCAAAGGGGCGGACACCGCCGTCAACCGCAAATGGTGGGACTTCATGGCGGACATCATGGAGACCAACCCGGACAACAGCCCGGTGAGCGTGGATCTGCAGAATGTGTTCCATCTGGACTGAGGCATGGAGGGATTGCAGATGCAATCGGCTTTGCATGGGTATGCAGACCGGCGCTCCACTGCGCGGATTCCTGCGCCCGGGGCCCTGGCCGTTTGCCCGCACCGGGGTGCCGTCAGGCAGTGAGGCCCCGTGCCTGCGCGGACACCGGGCAGCGATTGTCCGGGAATGGATGCTGGCGTACCGGAATTCCGCATATGAGGTGACAGATAAGATGAGCAAACTGAAAAACATGAGACTGGTGGAAATCCCCCGATTCCGCGCGGTGTCCTCCGGAGAACAGCCCATCGTCGAGATTTTTGGCAGGGAAAGCGGATTTCAGTCGTGGGTGAATGCCCATGGCCACCTGCTGCAGAAGCATATTTTCGAACCCCTTGACTTTTTGTGGCATGAGGACAGAGATATCGACAGATCCGTCTGGATCCTGGCCGTCAAGGACGAGGTCACGGAAAACGACACTGCCCCATATGAAATCATGGAATTCCCCGGCGGAATGTTCCTGGTTGCCACAGGGGATGAGAGTGACAATGATGACCTCGAAGAGACAGTCAGCGGCATGTTCGCCTGGATTGAAGACAGCGATGTCTTCGAATATGGCGATTTCCCCATAAGCGGCATGTGCAATATGCCAAACGCTGACGGCGCGATTGACAAGGCCCTGGGCATAGCCCAGCAGCAGATTTTCCTGCCGCTGAAATTTCGCGGGAAATAGGAGATGGGCCATACATACACTTTTAAAAGGAGGGTCTATAAATGGTCTACAGAAGCTTGGAGCAGCGCGCCGCACAGGGCTATCTGGACCTGTTTCCGCAGTTCATTCCGGACAGCCAGGCGCCGGTGAGCGTTTCGGAACAGAGGGCGTTTTATGACCTGATGGAAAGATTCTACCGGCTGGCATATGAGGAACCGCAGCTTTTTGTGCCAAGGCTCCATGAGGACAGTGCGCTTCCGGGGCTTTTCAGCAGCGCTTCCGACCCTGGCCGCGAAGCGCAGAACCACATGAAGAAATTCCGAAAGATGCTGGATTCCACAGTGATGCAAATGTACCTTTGCGGGGCGAAAAAGGAGTACAGGCTGGACCGCAGGCAAAAGGCCATTCTCGCCAGACTGGGCATAGAGGATTACGAGAACCTCCCTGCCGCCTGGGTATGGATGGCGGAAAAGGAGCATCTGGAACGCTTCCAGTCACCCTCGCGCTTCGCCCATTGCTGCTTTCGGGCGGATTACACATACACCGTTGAGATTTATGAGAAGGCCTTTGGGAACGAAGCCTTTCACAGGCTTACAGGCTGGATGGCAGAGCATGGGTACAGGACATTCGACATCTATGACACCACTGCCAGCGGCTGTAAGTTCGCCCTGACCTATGCAAATCCCGCATGGGGCAAAGAGCGGCCCCGGGGAGGCTTTGAATACAAGATAAAGCATACGGGCATTTCGCTGCGGTATGAACCCTACTGCAGGGATCCCTGGATATTTGGGGTGTGCATACCGGGCGGCATGAAGCCTTATCTGGAGCATTTTCAGGAGATGCCCGCCGCGGTCCGGGATTTTGTGATGTCCAGGGTCAAGCGCTGCGACGGCTGCCGCTACTGCGTACAGACAGATAAGACCGGAAAGAGGCCGCTTGCCAGGATTCCCGTACAGTACGGGGGCGAGGAGCATGCGCTTTGCCCCTACTACCCGGGCTATCGGTTCTGGTGGACAGGCATTGATGAGGCGCTTGCGGATGATATCATCGGATTATTGAGCTTTATGGATCGATTTGCAGGGGGCGGGGGCTGAAGGCGGACTTTCCGGATTTCTGTACGGAGGATGGGTTCTGTCTGGATTGGGGGATTTACGTGCATATTTTGAATGAAAAATGCAAAAATATGAAATAAATATTGCGAAGACCGTTTTTAACTGCTACAATTAGAAAATGAGTATACTGTGGATGGGGGCATTCGTTTATGCTGGTTCAATTTACGATTGAAAATCACAGATCCATAAAGAATAGCTCAGTGGTCAGTTTTGCGGCATCGAAGGATAAGTCGCTGGAAGAATATCTGCTGCCAATGGATACGAAGAAGTCCCTGCTGCCTGCAATTGCCATCTATGGCGCCAATGCTGCCGGCAAGAGCAATGTCCTGCATGCAATGATGACCATGAGGGAAATGGTAGTCGGTGAAGCGGCCAGGATATCCAAGGGACAAAAGCTGCCGTGGGAACCCTTTGGCGGTACAAAGGAACCGACATCATTTGAAAGCGTGTTTCTCTACCAGGGTATCCGATACGCATATGGATTCTCGTTTGACGCAAAAAAGATTTATGCAGAATATCTCTATCACTGGCCCAACGGCCGGGAGGCCCTTATCTTCTCCAGAGAGAACGGAGTTTATGAGTTCCGGGAAAATGTAAATGAACAAATGACGCTCAGTAACCGAACGCCGGAAAACAAGCTTTATCTGGTATCCTCCAACGACTGGAATCTTCCGCAGACGGAAAATGCCTATAAGTGGTTTCTGGAAAAGCTGACATTCCTCATGGATGAAGAACAGACAAACTCGGAAACTGTTGCGCAGATTTTAGACGGCGATGACAAGAAAGCCCGTATCTTAAAGGAATTGCTGCTTGCGGACCTGGGCATTTCCGATGTTGCCATAAAGAACCTTGCCGACAAGGCAATGGCAATCACGACTACCCACAGAATCCTCCACGAGGATGGAAGCGTGGAATATTTCCAGCTCCTGATGGAACAGGAGTCTGCCGGTACGCAGCATTTCTTTGCCCGCATTGGCGGATGGCTGCAGGCCCTTGAAAATGGGGCGCTTCTGGTTGTGGATGAGATTGAAGACAGTCTGCATCCTCTTCTGACAAAGCGATTGATTGAAATGGTGCAGGACAGGAATATAAATATAAAGGGAACTCAAATCCTTTTCACGACCCACGACTGCCTATTGCTTGACTTAAATCTATTCCGCAGGGATCAGATTTGGTTTGCCGAGAAAGATAATGCGACCTGTGCGACCGAGCTTTATTCGCTGACCTCCTTCTCTCCGCGAAAAGGCGAGAATGTGCGAGGGGGTTATCTGCAGGGGCGATTCGGGGCGATTCCTTTCATCGGAGGTGATGTCCTGTGGCAAAGATGAGAAAAGAGTACAATCCCGACAAGGCCGCACAGCGTAAACGCAGGCCGATTATCTACATCATCTGCGAGGGAAAAGAGACGGAAACCCTTTATTTTAAACATTTCCGCTCCCGGAATTGTCTGGTGGACATCATTCCGATTTCATCCAAGCATAAAGCGGCAGAGCATCTGGTGAAGCATGCGAAAGCTTTGATTTCGCATGCGGATTATTATCCGAAAGACGGAGACCAGCTTTGGTGTGTATTTGACTGTGACGAAAACAAAGATAATGAACTGCGGACAGCAGCGGATTATGCGCTGAAGCATAACTACAGGATCGCTTATTCTAATCCATCTTTTGAATACTGGTATCTGATTCATTTTGAAAACCGGAATGGATATTTGAAGGATTCTGATGCAGTGATTGGCATTTTGAAAAGCAAAGGCTACCTGGCAGATTATGAAAAAAGTACGGATGTTTTTGAAAGATTACAGCCATATCAGGCGGATGCGATTAGGCGGGCGAAAGCACGTATGGAAGAGGCAGGTGCTGATTTTGCTACTGTAATATGCCGCGACAGCAACCCTGTAACAACGGTGCATGAGCTGGTTGATTATCTGAACAGTCAGAGAATGTAGCGCATTTTCTTAAACAGTGCATTGCCCATGCCTTCTGCTATAGATGAATGATACCTTAAAGTCATGCCCGCTGTGTGCTGCAGCGGGCATAAATTCAGATATCCAGCTCCGGCGGCACATCCAGTTCCTCCGGGGCATATTTCCCGTTCTTCTTCCGCTGGCGGACGCACTCCGTCAGCAGGTACTCTATCTGGCCGTTGACCGAGCGGAAGTCGTCCTCCGCCCAGGCGGCGATGGCGTCGTAGAGCTTGGGGGAAAGCCGCAGGGGCACCTGCTTCTTGGCGTCAGCCATCAGTACAGGCTCCCTGAATTGACTACGGGCTGTGCGTCATGGCTCCCGCACAGGACCACCAGCAGATTGGAGACCATCGCCGCCTTGCGCTCCTCATCCAACTGTACTATATCCTTCTCGTTCAGCCGCTCCAAAGCCATCTCCACCATGCCCACGGCGCCGTCCACGATCATCTTCCGGGCGTCTATGATGGCGGAGGCCTGCTGGCGCTGCAGCATCACGGCAGCGATCTCCGGAGCGTAGGCCAGGTAGGTGATTCGGGCCTCCACTACCTCGATGCCGGCCTGCTTCACCCGGGACTGGATCTCGTCCCGTATCCTGGCGGCTACCACATCGCTGGAGCCCCGCAGGCTCCCCTCGTCCGCATGGCCGTCCCCGGTGGTGTCCACATTGGGGGCCACGTCATAGGGGTAGACGCGCACTACCTGGCGCAGGGCGCTGTCGCACTGGAGGGAGAGGAATTCCTTGTAATTGTCCACATTGAATACGGCTTTTGCCGTGTCCACGATCCGCCAGGTCACGGCGATGCCGATTTCCACGGGATTCCCCAGGCAGTCGTTGATCTTCTGTCTGCTGTTGTTCAGGGTCATGATCTTCAGGGACAGCTTCTTGTTGCCGTAATCGGAGACCAGGTTCATGCCCTGGGCCCCGCCGGCGATGGCCAGCAGTCCGCCGCCCGGCTCCGATACGTCCCCGCTCTGGCTCAGCTTGGTCTTGGCCGCCGGGTTCACGCCTACGCAGAAGGGATTGACGTAGTAGAAGCCGTTCTCCTTCAGGGTGCCGATGTACTTGCCGAACAGGGTCAGCACCAGGGCCTCCTGGGGCTTTAATACCTTCAGGCCCATCAGGAAGATCCAGCCCAAGCTGACGATCAGGATGCCGATGACGAGCCCGGCCACATTCAGAGGTGCGGCTCCGCTCCGGTCCAGGCTGATGCCGCTGAAGACGATGGCGGCTATCCCTGCGATGTAGGCCAGGAGCACTGCCAGCAGCACGGCCATGCCGTTTTTCTTTCCTTGCAGAATCTTTTCGCTCATAGATGATTCCTCGCTTTCTTCGCTTCTGTCTGTAATGGTTCGTTTGATATTAAAATGATATCATATTGATTTTGCTTTTGCAAGGGTTTTTTAGAAAAAAGCTTTGAAAAAAGAGGTGTGAAACTTGTGGGCCCTATGGGAAATGTGGTACAATATGTCCATATTCCCGGCGGGGAAAACTGCCGTGATTGCGCTGTGAGCATAGTACAATGGCAGATAAAGAGAGGAGGAATCGGAATGGACGCATTGAGAAAAGAAGAAATTTATACGACAGATGACATCTACGCTTTGCCGGACGGAGAGCGGGCAGAGCTGATTGACGGACAGATTTATTATATGGCCCCTCCAAGCAGGACGCATCAGGGGCTGGTGCATTTTTTGGATCGGAGCATAGGAAACTATATCCAGAAAAAGCAGGGAGGCTGTGAGGTTTATCCGGCGCCTTTTGCGGTATTCCTGAACGACGACGACATCAACTATGTGGAGCCGGACATCTCCGTCATATGCGACACTTCCAAACTGGATGAGAAAGGCTGCCACGGGGCGCCGGACTGGGTGGTAGAAATTGTATCGCCGAGCAGCCGCTCCATGGACTACTTCACCAAGCTGTTCAAGTACCGCACCGCAGGGGTCCGGGAATACTGGGTGGTGGATCCCCACAGGAAAGCGGTGACCGTATACCAGTTCGAGCAGGACCGGATGACGGAGTACGCCTTTGGGGAGAGCGTCCCGGTGGGGATTTATGAGGATTTCTCGATTGCGTTTCCCTAAATTTCCGTAGTCATGTATTCCGATGCCAAAATGGAGGAACGACTCCCAGGTTATCGCAGAAGTAGGCCTGCGAAGCAGCAAAGCGGCTCCCGGTTTCCGGGGGCCGCTTTCACATAAAAAGGGAAGGAAGTCCGCCCTATCCGATTTTCACATCGTTGGGGCTTTCCTTTCCCGCCATATAGTCCGCCGCGTTCTGCAGCGTGGTGGCGGCGATGGCCCCCAGGGCCTCCCTGGTGAAGAATCCCTGATGGGAGGTGATCATCACATTGGGGAAGGACAGGAGCCTTGCGGTGGTGGAGTGCTCCAGGATTTCATCGGAGCGGTCTTCAAAGACATTGTTGGTCTCTTCTTCATACACGTCCAGGCCAACCCCCGCGAACTTGTGCATGCGGATGCCCTCAATCAGGTCGTCGGTCTTCACCAGAGCGCCCCTTGAGGTGTTCACCAGGATCACCCCGTCCTTCATCTGACGGATGGTGTCGATGTTGATCAGATGGTAGGTGGAGTCCATCAGGGGGCAGTGGAGGGAAATGACATCACTGTCAGAAAGGAGACGCTCCAGGGACACATACTCCACGAAGTCCTTCAAAGACTCATTCTGGTACACATCGTAGGCGATGACCTTCATGCCGAAGCCGCGGCAGATGCGGCACATGGCCGCGCCGATCTTCCCGGTGCCGATGATGCCCGCGGTCTTCTGATAAAAATTGAAGCCCATGAGGCCGCTTAAGCTGAAATCATTCTCCCGGACCTTGTTGTAGGCCTTGTAGAGGCGGCGGTTGCTGGCCAGCGCCAGGGCCATGGCGTGCTCCGCCACGGCTTCCGGGGAGTAGCCGGGCACGCGCATGACCCGGATGCCGTATTTTCCGGCGGTGTCTAAGTCTACATTGTTGAATCCGGCGCAGCGCATCAGCAGCAAGGTGATGCCCTTCTCATGGAGGATTTCCATGGTCCGGGTGCCGATGTCGGAGCTGACGAAGGCGCAGACGGCATCGAACCCTTCCGCCAGGGCCGCGGTGCGGGGATCCAGGTCGGATTTTGTGTACTCGATGGTGATGTCCGGGAAGTCTTTCAGGGTGTCCTGGAAGGATTCCCTGTCGTAGCTTTTGGTGTCGTAAAACAGGATTTTCATAATGGTCTCCTTTCTTTTTCGGATATATCTGTCAATCCGAGCGCTGCCATGAGAGCGCCGCGTCCGGGAATTCCCGTGAGAAGTAAGCCTCCACGCTGTCGAAAATCGGGGATGGGTCTTTTTCGTGGGTACAGATTAAGATATCCATTGCTCCCTCCGTATGGGTTGTGCTGGTAGCAGTGTTCTTCATGTCGACATTATACCATGTGCACAGCAGCGCACATGGTAGTTATGCCATTCGGCGTTCCTTGCCAGGAATATGGTCATATTATACCATACTTTTCCCATCGCGGCACATTTTTATCACAGGAACCCGCCCCTTTTTAAAGGTTGACAGATTGACGGCCGGCAGATATGATTAAAGAAAGGCCCGGAGAGGGCGGACCAGACAGAGTCTGACAAAGAAACGGAGGAATATCATGACGATACCGGAGGCATTGAAGAACAGAGCAAAGAAGCTGGAGGCATATTACCAGGCCCACTACAGCCCGCTGGCACCGCTGGCGGCCCAGTGTTTCCTGAACACCATGGAGACCACGGTGAAGCAGGCGGAGGACGGAGGGTGCTTCGTCATCACCGGCGACATCCCCGCCATGTGGCTGCGGGATTCCGCGGCTCAGGTGAGACCCTATGTGAAGTATGCCGGAGAGGACGGCCAGCTCCAGGAGATCCTGGAGGGCATCATCGCCAGGCAGGCGAAGATGGTCTGCGTAGACCCCTATGCCAACGCGTTTAACGAAAGCGCCAACGGGGCGGGTGCGGGATACGAGGACGAGACCCTGGAGAACGCCCATGTGTGGGAGCGCAAGTATGAGGTGGACTCCCTCTGCGCCCCCCTTTACCTGGGATACTATTACTGGAAGGAGACGGGGATTGACAGGATATTTACGGAAGAATTCCATGAGATGATTCGGGAAATCGTACATACCTTTACCGTGGAGCAGGACCACAGGAACTCCCCCTACTTCTTCCGGCGCTACAACTGCGTGAAGACGGACACCCTGCCCTGTAAGGGGAAGGGCCGTCCCGTGAACGTCACGGGCATGACCTGGTCGGGCTTCCGCCCCTCGGACGATACCTGCTGCTTCGGCTACCTGATTCCCTCCAACATGATGGCGGTGAAGGCCCTGGGCTTCGGGGCGGAGATCTGCAGGGAGTGCTACGGGGACGAGGCCCTGGCGAAGGAGTGCGGCGAGCTTGCGGAGGAAATCCGGGACGGCATCGAGACCTACGGAGTGGTGGAGCATCCCAAGTACGGGAAGATATACGCCTATGAGACGGACGGCTTCGGCAACCATATCCTGATGGACGACGCCAATTCGCCCAGCCTGCTGGCCATGCCTTATCTGGGATATTGCGATAAGGATGATACGGTATACAGGAATACCAGAAGGTTCCTCCTGTCGCAGGACAATCCTTATTACTTTGAGGGCAGCCTGGCAAAGGGCATGGGGAGCCCCCATACGCCCGCGGGCTTCGTATGGCATATCGGCATCACCATGCAGGCGCTGACCTCCGATAATAGGGAGGAGATACTGCAGTGCCTGGACATGCTGGCAAAGACCCACGCCGGGACCAACTACATGCACGAGTCCTTCGACCCCTCCGCGCCGGAGGAGTTCACCAGGCCCTGGTTCGCCTGGGCCAACACCCTGTTCGCGGAGCTGCTGGACAGGCTGATGGAAGAGGGATTCTTCGAAACGGGAGCGGATTCCTGAGAGACGGTCATCCTTGACTGGCTCCGGGGCCATGAGGCCAGAGGATGCCGGGGCGGATGCAGGGCTGCGGAAAGGGGAGCGGACTGGATCTTGTGAGAGGGGATTTCTCCGGAAAGGGCCGGGGTTGGTTTCAGTCCATCCCCAGCCCTCTCTCCAGAATCCTGGCACAGACATCCGCCATGGCCTCCGGGCTTGGCGGGTCCGGCTGGGACAGCCAGGTCTCGATGACGCCGGTGCAGCCGGACACGGCGAAGGACTCCATGTAGCAGCCGTCGCTGTCGGCCTGCCTGGCGGTGAAGATGCTGTCCAGCCGCTCCTTTACCAGGTCCTTCAACCGGTTCACGAAGGCCAGGTCCCCGTGGGGGCCGGTCATGGCCCTGGCCACCGCCCTGTGCCGTTCCAGGAAGGAGAAGATCTCCAGCAGCGTGGCCCGGGGCGCGTGGACCGGGGTATCCGGCTTCAGCGTCCGGTCGATGATGCCATGGAATTCCAGGAACAGCTCGTCCTCCAGCTGCGCCAGCATGTCATAGACATCGCTGTAGTGCAGATAAAAGGTCCCACGGTTGATGTCCGCCAGGTCGGACAGCTCCTTCACGGAGATATCCTTCACATCCTTTGTCTCCATCAGCTGCATCAGCCCCTGCAGCAGCAGGGCTTTGGTCCTCCGGACTCTCCGGTCCGTCTTCGCCTCCGCCATCACACGATTCCTCCTTTTCGTTTTCCGGGAAACTCGTCCCGGGGCATTTCTAAACATTTCATAAATATGCGACACTTCCCGCCGCAAATGTCCAGAAAGATACATTTCCCCCAAAACTGTTTATTGCGCTTCGCTCTGTTTCCATTATAATTACATTTGAAGAATAAATCAACTGTTGTTCAGTAAAAAACATGCATATGTTTTGTGGACGGCTGCCGGAAAACGCGCCGGGGGCTGGCAACAGAGAAAGGCAATGGCATTTTTTATGGAAACGGAAAAAGAAAAGAAAGACAATTCCTTCATGATGAAGCTTTCCACCCTCATCGTAGACAAGCGGAAAGGCTTCTATCTGGTATTCATCCTGCTGATTCTCTACAGCGCGCTGTCCATGGATAAGGTGAAGGTCAACAATGACCTGACCTCCTATCTGCCGGACACCACGGAGACCCGCAGGGGGCTGGATCTGATGGAGGAACAGTTCCTTACATACGGCACAGCCCGGATCATGGTCTGCAATGTGACCTGTGAGGAGGCCATGGACCTGGCGGAGCGGATCCGGGACATGGACGGGGTCAGCATGGTGGAGTTCGAGGATTCGGAGGCATATTATCACCACATGGAGGCCCTGTTCAAGGTCACCTTCCAGGGGGAGGCCCAGGACCAGGCGGCCCTGGGGTATCTGGAGGGCGTGCTGGAGGCCCTGTCCGGATACGATGTGTACTATTCCTCGGACATCGGCCAGGAGGAGCGGGACGCCGCGGATCTGAATAATGACATGATTGTCATTTTGCTGCTGGCTGGGGTGGTGATCGTGGCGGTGCTGCTGTTCACCTCCACCACCTATGCGGAGATTCCCGTGTTCCTGATGACCTTCATCGCGGCGGCCATCCTGAACAAGGGCACCAACCACTGGTTCGGCACCATCAGCTTCGTCACGGACTCCATCGCCGTGGTGCTGCAGCTGGCCCTGGCTGTGGACTATGCCATCATCCTCTGCCACCGCTTCATGGAGGAGCATGAGGACAAGGAGGCCAGGGAGGCCGTGATCGTGGCCCTGAGCAAGGCCATCCCGGAGATTTCCTCCAGCTCCCTGACCACGGTGTCCGGCATGGTGGCCATGATGTTCATGCAGTTCCGGATTGGCTACGACATGGGCATCGTGCTGGCCAAGGCCATCCTGTTCAGCCTGGTGTCGGTGTTCTTCCTGATGCCGGGGCTGCTTCTGACCTTTGCCAAGGCGATAGACCATTCCCACCACAAGAGCTTCGTGCCGGGCATCACGGCTGTGGGGAAATTCTGCGTGCACACCAGGTTCATCGTGCCGCCCCTGCTGGTGTTCGCGGTGATCGCCGGGGCAGTCCTCTCCGGGAAAGCGGATTATGTGTACGATGTGAACACCCTGGAGTCCAGGGCCATGAGCGAGAACCGGTACTCCGTGGAAATGGTGAACCGGACCTTCGGGGCAGTGAACCAACTGGCCGTGATTGTGCCCAGGGGGGACTATGAGAGGGAGGGCCAGGTGTTGCGGGAGCTGGAGCGCCTGCCGGAGGTGGCCTCCTGCATGGGGCTGGCGAACATCGAGGCCATGGACGGCTATATCCTGACGCAGCAGCTTTCCCCCAGGGAGTTCGCGGAGCTGATCGACATGGACATCGAGGTGGCGAATCTGCTCTACTCCGCCTATGCGGTGAGCGACAGCAATTTCGGGGCGCTTCTGGGCAGCATCCGCGAATACAAGGTGCCGCTGATTGACATGTTCCTCTTCATCTACGACCAGAAAGAGCGGGGGAACATCACGCTGGAGGAAGAGCTGGAGGAGACCCTGGCGGATGCCTACGCCCAGATCAGCATCGCCAGGGACCAGCTTCTGGGAGAGCGGTGCAGCCGCTTCGTGCTGGAGCTGGCCGTGCCCCTGGAGGGGGAGGAGACCTATGCCGCCCTGGAGAGGATCCGGGGCGTGGTCGCCGGGCATTACGACAGCGAGGATATCTACCTGGTGGGCAATTCCACCAGCAACAAGGACCTGAGCGATTCCTTCGGCATGGACAACAATATCATCACCGTGCTGACGGCCCTGTTCGTCATGGTGATACTGCTGTTCACCTTCCAGTCGGCGGGACTGCCGGTGCTGCTGGTGGTGACGATCCAGGGGAGCATCTGGATGAACTTCTCCCTGCCCTACCTCACGGGAGAGGTGGTGTACTTCCTGGGATATCTGGTGGTGTCCGCCATCCAGATGGGCGCCACGATTGACTACGCAATTGTAATAACAAGCCGGTACATGGAGCTGAAGACCTTTATGCCCATCAAAAAGGCGATCGTGGAGACCCTGAACCAGGCGTTCCCCACCATTGTCACCAGCGGCTCCATGCTGGTGGCGGCGGGCTTCATCATCAGCAATGTGTCCAGCAACGCGGTGGTGGCGGCCATCGGCCTCGCCCTGGGAAGGGGTACATTGACATCCATCGCGCTGGTGCTGCTGGCGCTGCCCCAGACGCTCCTGATCGGCGACATCATCATCGAAAAGACGGCGTTCACCCTAAAGCGGGAGACGATCAGGCCTCTGCCCACAGGCGGCAGGATCCGGATGAGCGGCCACATCAAGGGCTATGTGAACGGCGTCATAGACGGAGAGTTCTCCGGCGTGATCGATGGCGAGATGGGGGCCGTGGTGCGGGCGAAGGACAGCGTGGAGCAACTGAGGGAATATGAAGTGCCGGCGCAGGAGGAGCAGCCCCGGCTGGCGGTGGAGGATATGGACGGAGAACAGGAGGCGGCGAATCATGAAGCGTAACGGAAGCAGACAGAGGGCATGGATTTCATTGGCATTGGCGGGCATCCTGGCCCTGCAGGATGTGCTGTGGGCATCGGCTGCGGAGGCCACGGCGTTCCGGCAGTTGATCGCGGGGGAGGACGCCGGGGCGAAAACGGAGAGCGAATACAGCCGGATATCCGTCTCCACGGAGGAGGACCTGGCCCAGCTGGCCCTGGACTGTGGGCTGGACGCCTGGTCCCGGGATAAATATGTTTCCCTGGAAAACGACATTGTCCTGAAAGAGCATAAGGACCTGTCCATCCCCAGCTTCGGCGGAATCTTCGACGGCGGCGGGCATAAGGTCTCCGGCCTGGAGCTGACGGCTGACGGCTCCGCCGCAGGGCTGCTGCGCTATGTCCAGGAGGGGGCCGTGGTGCGGAATCTGTCCGTGTCCGGCAGGGTGGCTCCCGGCGGCAGCAAGAGCCAGGCGGGCATACTGGCCGGAGTCAACTACGGCAGAATCGAGAACTGCAGCGTCTCCGGGAATGTCACCGGGGCCCGGGAGGTGGGCGGCATCGCCGGAGCCAACAAGGCCACGGGGGAGATCAGGCGCTGCCAGTCCCAGGCGTTCGTCACAGGAGACCACAGCGCGGGGGGCATCTGCGGCAGCAATGAGGGCACGGTCAACAACTGCCGGAATTCAGGCAGCGTCAACACCCACAGCGCGGAGGTGAGCTACAGCATAGAAGACATCACCATGGAGGAGATTGAGGACCTGGGCAGGGCAGAGCGCGTGGCAGTGCACACGGACACAGGCGGAATTGCCGGTTATTCGGATGGAAAAATCTATTATTGCACCAATTCCGGCACGGTGGGCTACCAGCATGTGGGGTACAATACAGGGGGCATCGTGGGCAGGCTGCATCAGGGCTATCTGCAGAACTGCACCAACACGGGGCATGTGCTGGGCAGAAAGGATGTGGGCGGCATCGCGGGACAGCTGGAGCCCTTCCTGGAAATCCAGTACCTGAACGACAGGCTGGGGGAGCTGGACAGGGAGACTGGGGTCTTCCTGGATTTGCTGGAGGCTGCCCATGAGGACATCAGCGGTTATGGCAAAGAGGCGTCGGAGCTGTCGAAGAGCATCAGCGGGCATCTCTCCAACGCCTCCGCCGCAGGCGCAGGCCTCACCGGGGCAGCCAATGAGCTGTGGTACATCTACAACCAGGAGCTGACGGGAATCAGCGACGACCTGAGCCGCCTGAACGGAGAGTGGAAGGAACAGGCGGAAGGGGGCGGAAATCAGGGGGAGGACGGGGCGGAAGGTGCCGGAATTACCCCCGTCAATGAGGAACAGGCGGATGGCGCGGGAGCGAAACAGGCGGAGACCGGAGAGGGGAATCCGGCGGGCCGGGAGGGAGCCGGAGGACAGGGCTATGGGGAGGCTTTCCCTGGACAGACGCCGGAGGATGCCACAGCCACGCAGATGGAGACAGGAGATAGGGGAGAACGTGAAAACGTCCGGAAAGATACGGCAAACAGGATGGAGACAAATAATGCTTTGACAGAAGGAGAAACGCCGGAGGGCGATTCCGCAGAGGGAACCGGCGGGAAGAATCCCGGAGGGGACGCTGACGGGAACCGCATCCTGGGGAGCGATATAACCTGGCCGAATCCTGACAGGCCCGGGCAGGAGGATGAGGGGCCTGGTCTGGACATCCCGGACTTCGACATCCCCGACCTGGACAGAACCGACATCGAGAACCTGGGAAAGGACCTGGAGAGCTATCTGGCGGCCCTGCGCAGGTTCGGAGAGGGCGTCAACGGCCACCTGAGAAACATCACCGCTGCCACCGGGGACAGGAGCGGCGGCATCAGCGGCGACTTACAGACCCTGAACCAGGAGCTGGAGGCGGCGGGAGACGACATGATCCGGCTGGCGGAAGTGCTGCAGCAGGGCGGGGACAGGACTTCCGCCGATGTGGATGCCCTGATGGCCCAGGCCCGGGTGGTGCGGGGCTGCATCAATGAACTGCGGGACGACCTGTTCCGCTATGAGGGGATGACGGTGGAGGACGCTTCGGACGAGGCGGCGGGGGGCGACCTGGAGAACCTGGGGGCAGAGCAGCCCCAGGAGGCCTACTATGACACCACCTCTTTCCAGCAGGGCAAGATTACCCTCTGCGTCAATGAGGGAACCGTGGAGGCGGACACCAATGTAGGCGGCATCACCGGGCTGATTGCCACGGAGTATGACTTCGACCCGGAGGACGACATCACCCTCACCGGGGCGGAGAGCTTCCGCATCGAGCAGTCCGTGAAGGCAGTGGTGCGGGAGAGCCGCAACCTGGGCGCCGTAAAGGGCAAGAAGGATTACGTGGGAGGCATCGTGGGCAAGGCGGACTTCGGCGCGGTGGTCTCCTGCGAATCCTATGGGGCGGTGGACAGCGCCGGGGGGAGCTTCGCGGGCGGCATCGCCGGTTCCTCGGACTACTGCATCAGGAGCTGCTTTTGCATGGGCCCCGTGTCAGGGGAGACATATGTGGGCGGAATTGCGGGCCGGGGCTGCGACATCTTCTACAGCTATGCCTATCCGGAGATCGACTGCCCCGGGGAGCGGGCGGGCTCTGTGGCCGGGTGGCTGCGGGAAGAGGGGATGCTCTGGGGGAATTACTATGTGCAGGGGAATGTGCCCGGCGTGGATTCCGTTGGCTATGAGGGAGGCGCCGCGCCGCTGCCCTATGAGGCGTTCTGCGCCATGGAGGGAGTGCCGGAGGCCTTCTCGGAATTCACGGTGAGCCTCCGGGCGGACGGGCGGGAGCTTGCCTCGTTCCAATGCCCTTACGGCGGCGCGATTGACAGGAGCCTGATTCCCCAGGTGCCCGAAAAGGAGGGATATTACGGCCTATGGCCTGATTTTGATTGGGATTTCGTCACAGGGAACCGGATTCTGGAAGCCCGGTACGAGAAGTGGGTCACCTCCCTGGCCAGCGAGGAGACGGATGAAGCGGGCAGGGCGCTGGTTCTGGTACAGGGAGAGTTCCTGCCGGAGAGCAGCCTGGAGCTGGAGCAGGGGCCGGAGGGCGGCACAAAATTCACCGTCCGGAAGGCGGGCGGGGAGCCTGACAGCGCATGGGGGGCGCCGCTCCTGGTGCGGGTGCTCTGCGAGGATGCGGAACAGACCACGGTGGAGCTCTGGACGGAGAAAGGCTACCGTCCGGTGGAGTGCAGGGCGGTGGGAAGTTATCTGGAGTTCTCTATGGAAGATATGGTGTGGGAAGAAGATTCCCCAGGTGGAGAATTCGCCCCAGAGCGGGCTTTCCGGTTGGCTGCCGTGGAGAAGGAGGGAGGTAAGATTGCGGCAATCGCCTGTGCCGGAGGATGCGCTGCATTGGCGGCCGTCCTGGCCCTGCTGATTGGGAAGAGGAGGAAGCGCCGGAAAAAGCCTGCGGGAAAGCAGAAACGGCGGAAAGATGCGGTGGCGGAAGAGGAGACGGGCGATAACGCGGACGATAACACGGACGGCAAGTGACGGATCAGGTGAAAATCGCAAAAAGAGCGGGTTCCATTTTCGGCAATTTCCTGTATAATAGAAGCTGAGAAATGGAGACGGGAGGGCTGCCCCATGAAGAAAAGGAACATCCTGCTTCAATTGTTCCTGAATATGCTCTATATCAGCGCGTTCACCTTTGGAGGCGGCTTTGTCATCATCACTTTGATGAAGAGCAAGTTCTGTGATGAACTGCACTGGATCGAGGAGAAGGAGATGCTGGACATCACGGCCCTGGCCCAGTCCTCGCCGGGAGCCATCGCGGTGAACGCGGCTATCCTGGTGGGCTGGAAGCTGGCCGGGGCTCCGGGCATGGCAGCGGCGGTGACGGGGACCATCATCCCGCCCATCGCCATCCTGTCGGCCATCTCCTATATCTATGAGGCCTTTGCCTCCAATGTGTATGTGGGCTATGTCCTGAAGGGCATGCAGGCCGGGGTGGTGGCGGTGCTGTTCGATGTGGTGTTCACCATGGGGGCCGGGGTGTTGAAGACTAAGTCCTGGCTGAACTATGGCCTGATGGCCGCGGCATTCCTGGCCACGGCAGTGTGGAAGATAAATGTGGTATACATCATCCTGGCGGCGGTGGCCGTGGGCATCCTGTCCAGGATATACGGGAAATGGAGGGCGGGAAGGCCCTGAACCCGTGGCCCGGCGGCATTGCGGGGAAGGCTGCCGGGCCTGGAAGAGGCAGGAAGGCGCTGAGCCTGTGGCCCGGCGGCAGTGCGGGGAGACTGACGGGCCTGGAAGGGACGGGGAAGGCCCTGAGCCCGCGGATTCGGAAAGGAGAGCCCATGTGGATTTATTTAGAGCTGTTCTGGAGCTTCATCCAGGTAGGGATGTTCAGCATCGGCGGGGGCTACGCGGCCCTGCCTCTGATACAGAGCCAGGTGGTGGAGCGCCACGGCTGGCTCACCGCCGGTGAGTTCAATGACCTGATCACCATAGCCGAGATGACGCCGGGGCCCATGGCCGTGAATTCCGCCACCTTCGTGGGGATACGGATTGCCGGGATTCCGGGGGCGCTGGTGGCCACCTTCGGGTGCATCCTGCCCTCCCTGATTCTCGTGTCAATCCTGGCAAAGCTGTACTTCAAATACCAGAACCTGGATGCCATCCAGAATATCTTAGGCCGCCTACGGCCTGTAATCATCGCGCTGATTGCGGCGGCGGCGCTGTCCATTTTGAAGACAGTGGTGGCGTCGGAAAGCGATCTGTCCGTGAACGGCGTCAACCTGCCCGGAATCCTTCTGGCCGCGGCGGCATTTCTGGTGTTACGCAGGACGAAAAAAAGCCCGATTCTAATCATGGTAGCCTGCGGCGGGGTGAACCTGTTGCTCAATCTTCTGATATAGATGAAAATCTTTTGCAGATGTCTCATTGCCTTACAGGAATTCTAAGCGTGGGGGTTAAATGGCTGCCAGGGAGTGTTCCCTTTGAAGCAGCGCTGAGAAACTCTGCCAGAGCATCCGCGCATCCGCACCATGATATACGTTCAGGCGACTGGTATCAAAGTGCAGGTGTTGGGATGCTTCCAATCAAATCCGCCAGTGAAATCACCAACGCAGTAATCTTCAAATCCCCAAATCTCCAAAAAACAAAAATAAATTGCAAAGCGTCTCAATCTGTGTTATGCTAAACATAGAGCAGATTTTCTTTCGGTAAAAGTTCTGAATGCAGTTTCGGCTATTCTTGTAAATCGGAAAATTCCTGCTTGTATATCCGGAAAAATAATGGGAGTTTCCCAGAGAACCTCCCAAAAATCGAAGAGGGAGGTATGGCATAGGTGGCGGAAAAAGACATACTGGAGAAAATCCTGATGTCCCATGCGGATGTGTTCGCGGACTGTGTGAACGCGCTTTCCTACGGCGGGAGGAACAGGGTTCAGGCCGGGGACTTGTGCCCCGCGCCCACGGAAAGCTTCTACCGTGGCAGAAGGGGGATGCGTAATCAGCTCTGCGATGTGAGTTTCTATCTTATGGAAGGAGACAGAATAGCCCTGCAATATATCATCGGGAACGAGACCAGGCTGCGAAAAAGACAGATTCTGCGCAAGGCATCCTATCAGGGCGGCATCTACAGACTGCAGATGGAAGGGCAGGGAGAGGTATATCCTGTGATAGGGACGGTGCTGGACTGGACGGGGAAGAGGAGCCGGATACCCTTAAGCCTGCACAGGCTGCTGGCTCAGGGAGGTGCGTCCCGGGAGGATTTGGAGCTGGTGGATGAGATGAAGCTGGCAGTCTGGCATATGCGGAACCTTTCCCGGGAGGTAAGGAGCAGATTTGTCAGCGACATGGGCTTTGTGGTGGACTATCTGAATGAGGGTAATTTTGAAGGCCGTAGAGGGCAGCGGATCCGCCATGGGAAGGCGCTGTGCGAGATGATGGAGGCCCTTACCGGGGACACGAGGTTCACGGATTTGGTGGAGGAGCTGCAGGACAGACAGGAGAAAGGGGAGGAGATTGTCATGTGTGAGTATCTTGATATGCTGGAGGCACGGGGAGCGATAAAGGGTGAGAACAGGCTGGCTGCACTGCTGACAAAGCTGTATTCCCTGGGGCGGGACGAGGACGCAAGGCTGGCCCTGGATGACAGACAGGTGAGGCTGCGGCTGTATGAGGAACTGTGCATCGGGTGAGGAGGGGACATCGCGCCGGGTGCATGCTGTGGCAGAAAAGGAATCGCTGAGAGAATGCGGAAAGAGAGCTTCGGCCATCCGGTTATTCGGATGGCCGTCGATTGCTCAGGCAGGTTCCTCTAAGCCGTCTCCACAGCCCCCCTGCCCCTCGAACTGGGAGTTGTACAGCTCCGCGTAGAAGCCGCCCTTTCCCATCAGCTCGTCATGGCTGCCCTGTTCCACGATGTCTCCGTCCCGCATGACAAGGATCACGTCCGCGTCCCGGATGGTGGAGAGCCTGTGGGCGATGACGAAGCTGGTGCGGCCCTTCATCAGGTTGTTCATGGCCTTCTGGATTCGGATTTCCGTCCTGGTGTCCACGGAGCTGGTGGCCTCGTCCAGGATCAATATGGGATTGTCCGCCAGGATGGCCCGGGCGATGGTGAGCAGCTGCTTCTGGCCCTGGGACACATTGGAGGCATCCTCCCCCAGCTCCATCTGATAGCCGCCGGGAAGGGTCTGGATGAAGCGGTGGACATGGGCCGCTTTGGCCGCGGCGATGACCTCCTCATCCGTGGCATCCAGCCTGCCGTAGCGGATGTTCTCCATGATGGTCCCGTGGAAGAGCCAGGTGTCCTGCAGCACCATGCCGAAGTTCTCCCGCAGCTCGCTGCGGTTGAAATTCCGCACATCATGGCCGTCCACCTGTATGGCGCCGCTGTCCACGTCATAGAAGCGCATGAGGAGCTTCACCATGGTGGTCTTGCCAGCGCCGGTGGGGCCTACGATGGCCACTGTCTGTCCCGGCTTCACTTCACAGCTGAAGTCGTGGATGATCGTCTTGTCCGGCCGGTAGCCGAAGCGCACATGGTGGAAGGATACCGCGCCCTGCATCCGCCCCGGGGCAGGCGCATCCTTCAGGGAATCCGGCACTTCCGCGTCCTCCTCCGGCTCCTCCAGGAACTCGAACACCCGCTCCGCCGCCGCGGCCGTGGACTGGAACATGTTGGAGACCTGGGCCACCTGTGTGATGGGCTGTGTGAAATTTTTCACATACTGGATGAAGGCCTGGATCTCGCCTACCTCGATGATGCCCCGGATGGCCAGCATGCTGCCGCTGACGGCCACGGCCACGTACCCCAGATTGCCTACAAAGGTCATGATGGGATGCATCATGCCGGAGATGAACTGGGACTTCCAGGCGCTGCGGTAGAGGATTTCATTGGTCTCGCCGAATTCCGCTAGGGCGGCCTCCTCCCTGTTGAAGGCCTTGATGATGTTCTGGCCGCTGTAGACCTCCTCAATCTGTCCGTTTATCTTGCCCAGGTAGGTCTGCTGGTCCGTGAAATATTTCTGGGAATGCTTCACCACCACGCCGATGAGCCCGCCCGACACCGGCAGGATCACCAGGGCAATCAGCGTCATCAGGGGGCTGATGGACAGCATCATGATCAGGATGCCCACAATGGTGGCCACCGAGGTGATCAGGGTGGTGATGCTCTGCCCCAGGCTCTGTCCCAGGGTGTCCACGTCATTGGTGATCCGGGACAGCACTTCGCCTACGGTGCGGGACTCGAAATAAGCCATGGGCATGCGGTTGATTTTCTCCGAAATCTCCCGGCGGAACCGGAAGCAGAGCTTCTGGGAGACCTCGGTCATCAAAAGTCCCTGTACGAAGGACAGCAGGGCGCTCAGGGCATAGAGCCCCAGAAGGAGCAGCAGGATCTGGCCGATGCGCTGGAAATCGATGCCGCCTGTGCCCGCGAACTTGGCCATCATGCCCTCGAACAGCTCCGTGGTGGCTTTTGCCAGCACCTTGGGGCCGATGATGTTGAAGACTGTGCTGCCTGCCGCGAAGATCATGACGGCGATCAGTGCAATTTTGTACCTGCCCATGTAGGACAGGAGCTTCCGGAAAGTCCCCTTGAAATCCTTTGCCTTTTCTCCCGGCATCATGCCGCCGTGAGGGCCATGGGGCCCGTGGGGCCGTCTGCCTGGCCTGGCGTTCTGGGCCGCATTGGAGCTGGGGCTAGGGTTTTCTGCCTGAGTTGCATTGCCGCCAGTGCCGGAATTTTCTGCCCGGACAGCATTGCCCTCCGGCGCGCTTTTTCCGCTCCGGGCCGCGCTGTCGGCCGCAGCGCCTGTGTTCGTCCTCTTTTCATCGCTCATACTGCAGCACCTCCCTTCAGTTCCGCCTCGGACAACTGTGACCTGGCGATTTCCCGATACGCCTCGCACTCCCGCAAAAGCTCCCTGTGGGTGCCCATGCCGGCTATTTTCCCATCGTCCAGCACGATGATCCGGTCCGCGTTCAGGATCGTGCTGATGCGCTGGGCCACGATGATCACGGTGGCGTCCCCTGTCTTCTCCCGCAGGGCCCTGCGCAGGGTCACGTCCGTCTTGTAGTCCAGGGCCGAGAAGCTGTCGTCGAACAGATATATTTTGGGCGACTTCGCGATAGCCCGGGCGATGGAGAGCCGCTGCTTCTGCCCGCCGGACACATTGGTGCCGCCCTGGGATATCTTGCTGTGGTACTTCTCCGTCTTGCTCTCTATGAATTCCGTGGCCTGGGCTATCCTGGCCGCCTCCTCCATGCGGCTGTCTGTGATGTCCGAAGCGCCGTCCTGCCATGTGCCGCCGAACTTCAGGTTGGAGGCGATGTCCCCGGAGAAAAGCACTGCCTTCTGGGGCACATAGCCCAGGAGGCTCCGGAGCTTGTGCTGGGACAAATCCCGGATGTCCACGCCGTCTATGGTGATGCGGCCCGCCGTCACATCGTAGAACCGGGGAATCAGGTTCAGCAGCGTGGACTTGCCGCAGCCGGTGCTGCCGATGACGGCGGTAGTCTCCCCGGGCCCCGCGGTGAAGGTCAGATTCTGCAGGGCGTCCTCGTCAGCCCCCGGATAGCGGAAGGACACGTCCTCGAAGCTGACTACGCCGCTGACATCAGAAAGCTTCCCGTCCTGCACCTGCTCCCTGTCCGTGACGCTGGGACGGGTGCCTATGACCTCCTCTATCCTCCCCGCGGCCACCCCGGCCCTGGGCAGCATCACGGAGATCATGGTGAGCATCAGGAAGGACATGACGATCTGCATGGTATAGGTGATGAAGGCAAGCATGTCGCCCACCATCAGATTGCCCAGGTCGATGCCCCTGGCTCCGAACCAGACAATCAGGATGCTGATGCCATTCATGATCAGCATCATCATGGGCATCATGATATTCATCACCCGGTTGGTGAACAGTTGGGTCCGCATCAGGTCGCGGTTCGCCCTGTCGAACCGTTCCTCCTCGAACCGTTCCCTGCTGAAGGCGCGGATCACCGACACGCCGGTGAGGATTTCCCGGGACACCAGGTTCAGGCGGTCCACCAGGGCCTGCATCTTCTTGAACCTGGGCATGGCCACTGCCATCAGCACGCCTACCAAAGCCAGGATGAGGGCCACCGCCACCGCGATGATCCATCCCATGCCCGTCCTGGTGCCCAGTACCTTCACGATGCCGCCGATGCCGATGATGGGTGCGTACACCACCATCCGCAGCATCATCACCACCACCATCTGCACCTGCTGGATGTCATTGGTACTGCGGGTGATCAGGGAGGCGGTGGAGAACTGCTCCATCTCCGCGTGGGAGAAGGACACCACCCTGGAGAACACCCGCTGCCGCAGATTCAGGCCCAGCCTCGCCCCGATGCGCGACGCAAGGAAACCCACCAGGATGGCCGTGACCATCATCACCACGGAATAGGCCAGCATCATGCCGCCGGTCCTGTAGAGGTAGCTTCGCTGGATTTTGCCCAGGTCCATCCCCAGGCTTTCATATTCCGCCTGGAGAAACAGCATGGCCCGCTGGGCGATGACGGTCTCCCCTGTCTCCCCCAGGCTTTCCAGCACCTGGTCCCGCAGCGCCAGCACCTGGTCGTCCGTGGGCGCCAGGCTTGAGGCCGACAGGTCTGCGGGGGGATTTCCGGCTTCCCCTGAGATGCCGCCGGATTCGGTTCCCGCTGCGTCTGCCGCCTCCGGCCCGCCCACGGCAGTACCTGCCCCGGGCATGCCGCCGGATTCCCTCATGGCGGACAGGATCAGAATCGGTATGCCGATGCATTCATCCAGAGCCTCTTCCGTCTCCTTATCTCCCTGAAAGACATAGCCGCCGTCATCTTCCTGCCCATAGGCGGATGCCATCAAAGCCCGCTCTTCCTGTGTCATGAGGCTCATCAGCCCGGCGTAGGTTTCTGCTCCCAGCCGTCTGGGCACGGCATTCTCGATTCCCTTCTGGCCGATTCCTATGTCCACGATATCCGCCGTGTACTGGGGCAGCGCCAGGTCGCAGTAGGCCTGCACTACCAGCAGGGCGATGATGGCCAGCACGGACCACTTGGATTCCTTTAGGTACTTGAAGATTTTCAGCATATGGGTCTCCTTCCCTTTCCGGAGCACATGTTCGGATATGCCCTGATTATGCCGACGCTCGAAGACCCGGCGGAGTTTCCGGATTCTTCCGGTGCGGCGGATTCTTACATTATAGTGAGCGATTTGCGCCATTACAATTAAAAAAGGATTAAAAAAATGGAAAAAATGCGAGATAAAAAAACTTGACTGTCCCCGACCTGTACAAGGGCAGGCCGGGGGCTTCACGTAAGTACGGCCGGAATCAGGACTGTGACCACAGTGCCTTTTCCGGGACAGCTCCTGCAGGATAAACCATAGGGGGCGCCATAGGCCAGGAGCAGCCGTTCCTGGATGTTGCGGATTCCGTAACCGCTGGAGATTATCCTGCGCTCCGGGGTCTCATGTACGGAAAAGTTGGCCAGAACCGTTTCCTCATCCATTCCCATGCCGTCATCCTCCACGGTGATGCGGATATCACCGTCCAGACGCCGGATGTCAACTTTTAAATGACCTGTTTTTGACGGTTTTTCAAATATTCCGTGAATGATTGCGTTTTCAATAATGGGCTGTAGTACGATTTTGATAATCTGGCAGCAGTCCGCAGACGGATCCATATCCCATTCTGCGGACACCCTGTTTTCAAAGCGCAGGTTCTGGATTTCCACATAGAGCTTCGCGTGCCTCAGCTCTTCCGCCAGAGTGATCACTTCCCGTCCGCTGCTGAGGGACAGACGATAGAACTGCCCCAAAGCGTTGACCATGCGGCTGATCTCCGGAACATTGCGGCTGATGGCGGTGCAGTTGATCAGATCCAGGGAATTATATAGAAAATGCGGGTTGATTTGAGCCTGAAGGGCTTTCAGCTCCAGGTTCTTGATCTGACGTCCGTATTCCACCCGCTCTTCCATCAACATGTCCACCCGATCCATCATCTGGTTGAACCCGTCCATCAGCTGAGCGATTTCGTCCTCCCCCGACGGCTCTAAGCGCACCGCCACATTGCCGTTTTCCACAGCCTGCATGGTGCTGGTGAGCTGAGCGATGCGTTTCAGGGTAGACTGGCTGATCAGATAGGCGAGCAGGTAGGCGGCCAGCCCGACGGCCACTACGATGATCAGCATCTCTGCGCTCATTTCCCGGCTTAGCCGAAACACGTCCTGGTGCGGCAGGATACTGGCGATCAGCCAGCCCGACGGGCCGATTTTCTCGCAGCGGGCATAGTATTCCTGCCCTTCTGCGGAGATGGTCTCCCAGGTGCCGGGAATCAGGGACTGTACCTGGCTGACCAGTGTTTCCGGAGGGATGGGGGAAGAGCCGGAATCCGAAGAGAGCAGAATCTGACCTTTGCGCAGCAGTAGCAGCATCCCGTTTTCCGTAATGGAGGTTCCGCACACAATCTGTTCCACCCGGCTTGCGTCGATATCCGCACGTAGGACTGCCAGAGGTTCTTTCACCTTGTTGGGGTTATAGATTACCTGTACGGAAGAGAAACAATTCTGCAGCGATTCGTCGGAGGCATCCTGAAAATCAATGGGAGCGCACCACAGGCGGCCGCTGCTCTCTGCGGCTGTTTTGTACCAGGCGTTTAATGCCACATCGCTGATCTGGATGATATTGTTTCTGGTATTGGAGTAGGAATATTCATTGTTCACATAGAGGCGGATGAAATCGATGTCCGCAAGCATGCAGAGATCCTCAAAGGTGGTGGCGAGCTGATCCGAATCCTCCAGGCGGCGGATGTAGGTATAGTCCCGGGAGTCGTTGGAAGCCATGGTGTAGACCAGGGAATCCGTGGACAGGATGTCGATGACCCCGTCCAGGCGTCCCAGAAGGCCCTCCAGGGACAGGCAGGTATCATCGAATGCGGTTCGGGCAGCGGAAAAGGTCTGCTCCTGCACCACGGCCCTGACCCGCAGATAGGCATAGAAAGAAAACAGCCCAAGGGGAAGGACAATCAGCAGAAAATAAATGCACATCAGTTTGCTGCCAAGCTTTCCGCAGGCCAGCCAGCGCATAAACTTATTCTTCATAGGAATGCCTCTTCTGGTACTCTCTGGGCGACAGCCCCATCTCCCGCGTGAATAGCTTGACAAAATATCTGGCGTCCCCATAGCCCACGGCGTTGGCCACTTCGTAAAGCTTGCGGTCGCTGGAGCCGAGCAGTTTTTTGGCATGAAAGAGACGGATTTCCGTGAGCCGCTGATTCACGGTCTTGCCGCAGGATTTCTTATAAGCCGCGCAGAGATAGGTATTGGTGAAGCCCAGGTCTCCGGCAATGGTCTGCACGGTGAGCGCGCAATCCTGGTAATGGCTTTCCAGATAGCTCTCCACCTGTGAGGCGATATCCGGCAGGGCGGGCTGCAGTGCGCCAAAATATTCCCCCACAGTCTGCAGCAGAATTTCCTGAAGTCCCGCAAGGGTCTCCTGTCTGGACATGGAATAGAGCAGGCGGTCTGTCTGACTGGTGATCGTCCGGATATTGCGGGTGTCGGCAGCATGTAAAAACAGAAAAAGAATCCGGCAGTATACAAGGCGCAGCTCCTCCGGCGCCGTGCCCTGGCAGCGCATCATGGTTTTGTACACTCTGTCCAGCAGGAAACACACCTCTTCCTTTTTGCTGTGGCGGATCAGATTTTCCAATTGTTCGAGAATGGGCTCCCCGTCCCGGAACACCTCCTGATTTAAAGGCCTGTCCGGAAAATGCCCGCCCAGGAAAAAGATCTCCTCTGCCGTAGGCTTTTCCTGGCTGAGCAGCTGTGCGGTAATCTCCCTGACCGCAGCCGTAATCTCCTCCAGATTCAGAGGCTTTTCCACATAGTTTGCTGCTTTTAACCGGATGGCGCCCTTGAGGTATTCTTTGTCGGAATAGCCGCTCAAAAAGATGAACTGACAGTCCGGCAGAAATTCCCGGACCGCGGCAGCCATTTCCAATCCGTTCAGATAGGGCATTTTGATGTCGCTGATGATGAGTTCAGGACGGTATCTGCGGGCCTGCTCCACGGCTTCCACCCCGTCGGAGGCCAGATAGACCCGGGCTACGGAGAGCTCTTCCCAGGGGATATAGTTCTGTAAAACATTGCGGGGCATGGCCTCATCGTCTGCAATCAGAACGGTAAAATTCATGATATTCACCTCAAAAATCGCTTTCTTTCTATAATAATATAGCAAATCTCACAAAAAATCAAGCGGATTCCGCCGGCCTTTGACTGCATAAAGACCATAAGAATACCCTCTTTTCGAAATTCTGTCCCGTTGTTTCCGAACCATTCTTCTGTTAGGATAGAACCATCAGATCTGCGGAGGATACAGGCAGGAGCAGGGGAGGGAAAGGGATGAAAAAGAAGGGACACCCGTTTTGGGAGGATTTGAAGAAAAACCGTACCAAGTGGCTTATGATTCTGCCGGCTGCTGTTGTGGTCATTTTGATGTGTTATATCCCCATGGCTGGAATCGTACTGGCCTTTAAGGAATTCAATTATCATGACGGCATTTTCGGAAGTCCCTGGGCGGGATTTAAGAATTTTGAATACTTTTTCCAGTCCGGCAAAGCCTGGACCACCACAAGGAATACCATACTATACAATGCGGCATTCCTGTGTGTGAACACGCTGCTGCAGATTACCTGCGCCATACTGCTCAGCGAACTGGCAGGGAAATATTTCAAACGGATCACCCAGTCCGTGATGTTCCTGCCCTACTTCATCTCCTGGGTGGTGGTAGGCGCATTTATCTACAATATGTTCAACTACGAATTCGGGGCGGTGAACAGCTTCCTTCGTTCTATCGGACAGGAACCCCTGGATGTATACTCCAACAAGGCTGCGTGGCCGGTGATCCTGATTGTGGTCAGCGCCTTTAAGAACGTGGGATACGGGACGGTGATGTACCTGGCCAGTATCGTGAATATCGATGGGGAAATGTTTGAAGCGGCAGACCTGGACGGAGCTACCATGTGGCAGAAGATTCGATATATCACGCTGCCCTGCATACGGCCAACGGTGGTGATTCTGTTCCTGATGGCCATCGGCACCATTATGAAGGGCGACTTCCAGATGTTCTGGCAGGTCACGGGCAATAATCCCATGGTTCTGGAGGTGACGGACGTGATTGACACCTATGTGACCCGCTCTCTGCTGAACCTTCAGGAATTTGGCATGACCAGCGCGGCAGGCCTCTATCAGTCGGCACTTTCCTTTGTCCTGGTCCTGATTGCCAATTATGCCGTGAAAAAAGTGGAACCGGATTACGCGCTGTTTTAGAGGCTGCTTGAAAGCAGAAGGGAGGCCATGGCAATGGCAAAGAGAAAAAGCCGCGGAGGAAAGCCTGTAGGGCGTGACCGCATTTTGTTCAATATACTTTCCTACATAATACTGACAGTCCTGTCAGCTGCCTGCCTGCTGCCGTTCTTGCTGGTGTTGAGCGGGTCCGTGTCGGAACAGTACGCCATACAGCTCCACGGCTACCGGCTGATTCCGGAGACATTTTCTTTTGACGCATATAAGATGCTGTTCCGGATTCCGGAGGAGCTGCTGCAGGCATATGGTGTGACGATTTTTGTGACGTTGGCAGGAACGCTTCTGGGACTGTGGCTCACCAGTATGGCGGCGTATGTACTTGCAAGCCGGGATTTCCGGTATCGGTATCAGGTATCCTTTTTCTTTTACTTTACCTCCGTTTTCGGAGGCGGCCTGGTGCCCTGGTACATTTTCAATACCAAGTACCTTCGCTTTCACAACAGTATCATCGCGCTGATTCTTCCGATTCTGATCAATGTGACTTATCTGCTGATCCTGAAAAGTTACATGATGGGCATTCCGGAGGCCCTGTACGAATCCGCGAAACTGGACGGGGCGGGAGATATGCGGATTTATTGGAACATTGCGCTGCCCCTGTCCAAGGCAGGCCTTGCCACAGTGGGATTGTTTATCGCTTTGAACTACTGGAACGACTGGTACAATGCCATGTTGTTCCTGGATGAGGGCAGACGGGATATGTATCCGCTGCAGTATTTTCTGAACAATATCCTCACCAAGGCCCAGGCCATGAATGCGGCGGCTGCGAGGAGCGGCATTCCCGCCAGTGACGTGCCCAGTGAACCCATGAAGCTTGCCATGACAGTGGTTGCCACAGGCCCCATTATTCTGCTGTACCCTTTCCTGCAGAAATATTTTGTAAAAGGCGTTACCATCGGGGCGGTAAAGGGCTGACCCCCTGGCATCAATCCTTGAAAAAAGTTCGCAAGAATTTTTTTATAGAAACCGAAATGCGAAAAAGCAAAAAAGGAGGAACGTTTTATGAGAAAGAAAACAAGAATCAGCGGTCTGCTTATGGCAATGTTGCTGGGACTGGGCACTTTGAGCGGATGCGGCAGCGAACCTGCGGCTACGGGTTCATCCACTCCGGCAGATGTGCCTGTGTCGGAAGAGTCAGAGGAGGCATCGGATTCTGCATCCGAGCAGGATTCTGCATCCGAATCAGCGCCGGAGGCGGAGGCTCAGGCGGAAGGACCCGATATCTCCGAGGAAGTGACCCTGACCATGTACCTCATCGGAGACCGCCCCGTGGACAACGACGAGGTGTTTGCGAAAATCAACGAAAAGCTGAAGACGGAAATCAATGCCACCATTGATGTGAAGTTCATGAGCTGGGGCGAATATGAGCAGAAATATCCGCTGATCTTTGCTTCCGGAGAAGACTGGGACATCATCTATACGGCTGACTGGTGTTTCTACAATGCACAGGCCACCAAGCAGGGATTCTGGGAGATTACCCAGGAAGCGCTCGACACTTACGCACCCATGACTGCGGCAAGCATTTATCCGGAGGCCTGGGAGCAGGCAAAGGTGGACGGACAGGTATTTATGCTTCCCATGAACTATAAGGAGATTACTTCCTATGTGTACATGGCAAGGGGCGATTTGATGGATAAATACGATATCAAGTCCGTTGCATCCCTGGACGAGGCGGAGGCCTACATGGATGCCATCGTGGCAAACGAGCCCACACTGATTCCCCTGGATGTAGGCTCCGATTACGACAAGCTCTTTGTGTTTGACCGCATGTGGCAGAAAGCGAACTGGGAGTCTGAGGAAAAAGTAGCCGGAATCGGCACATGGCAGGCAATGGGCAGCGTCAGCGAAACGGACGGCAATGCGGAAGTGAAGGGCGTTTACGATCAGCCGGAGTTCCAGGGTGTGATTGAGCGCCTGAAGAGCTGGAAGGACAAAGGATTCTGGAGCAAAAACGCCGTTGTCAATACCCAGAACAACACGGAAAGCTTCCAGGCAGGAAAATCTGCATTGGCCCTTTGCAATGCCAACACGGCAAAAAGCATCTACACACAGATGTCCACCGAGCATCCGGAATGGGATGTGCGCGTATTTGACGCCCAGGACGGCGTACCGCCTGTCTTGAATTCCTATCTGGCAAACGGTATGAGTATTTTCTCCAAATCCAAATATCCGGAGCGGGCGCTGATGGCTCTTGATTATCTGCGCAACGATGTGGAAATCAACAATCTGTTCTGCTACGGCATTGAGGGCAAGCACTGGGAAGCTTCCGGAGACAACGCGCTGGTATCCCTGCCTGACAGCTCCAATTATGCTTATGACAGCAACTGCAACTGGGGCGTGCGAAACGATGCAAGCTGGCGTGTTGTGGAAGGCGGCATCCCGGGGCTGGAGGAACTGAATGCCCAGTGGAAGGAGACGGCCTACAGCAGACGTTATCAGACCTTCGTGTTCAACGATGGGGATGTGAAAAACGAGATTGCTGCCATTACCGAAATCTTCAACTCGGAATACAAGCTGCTGGGACTGGGCTTTACGGATGACCCTGCAGGCGACATTGCAAAGCTGAAGGAAAAGATGGCTGCGGCAGGCGCGGACACCGTGTATGCGGAGATGCAGAAGCAGGCCCAGGAATTCCTGACAAACGAAAACTGACGATTGATTCTCCCTAGACAGAGGAGCAGCCGCACTGGGCAATCAGCGCGGCTGTTCCTTTTAAATTAATTGGGCTTGAGTTATCGGCCGGGCTGCGGCGGAATCAGAAAAAGCGCAGCTGTTCGTAGTCCGTGCCTCGTTCTAACGGGGCCGGGACTTTTTGCAGGAGTTGTTCTGTGCGGCTTCCGTCCAGAATCCAGCCGACGGCCTCCTCCCGGGACAAGATCAGGGGCATGCGGTCATGGACTGGCTCCATGGAGCCGTTGGCCGCCGTGGTCAGGATGACGAAATGCTCGCCGTCCTGGTATGGCCTGCAGCATCCCGCCATGAACAAGGCTCCTCCCTGTTCCCGCCGGAAAGAGAACTTCTCCTTGCGGGAATCCCATTCGTAGAAAGCGCTGGCCGGGATGACGGTGCGCCTGTGGCGGATGCCCTCCCGGAACAGGGGCTTTTCCGCGGCAGACTCACACCTGGCGTTGAAGACCAGCCCTTTTCCGGAGTCCTGCTGCAGGGGAAAGCCCCACCGCAGCCAGGCGCAGCCTATACGTCCGCCTGCGGCCAGGAGGACAGGGGCTTCGGCTGCCGGGCGGACGTCCGTCTTCTGGATCCGCTGCAGCGCGGCGGCAGTCTCCCGGCTCAGCTCCCCCTGGATTTCCCTGACAAGCCTCTCGATTTCTGTTGCCGTATCATCGTCTATATAATATCGACCACACATATATTTCGCCTTTCCGGATTTTGTATTTCTGAGATTATTATACTTTAATGTTGTAATGCAGTTCTGAGTTCTGTAGCATGAGGCATTGCATAAAAATGCCAATGGAGGTATTTTGAAAAACATATTTTGAAAAAATTAAAATAGAGGATTGACAGGGCTTGAAAAATAGCTTATTATTGACAATAAGAAATGGGTTTTTACCGTACAGTGTTTTCACTCAAGCGGGCTGCTCGTTTCTTTTTTTATTGCCAGAACATCATACAGATACTTTTTGCCATTATCCGCATGACGGACTAACATACTTGCCGAATAAATGTTATGCCATGCTATTTTTCCCGTTTTATCATCATATATGGGTAATGCAAACCGGATGTTGTACCTATACCATCCAAAGATTCTATGCCTTTCTTTTTGAAAACAGTATATACCATTCGGACCTGCTTTACAACTTCTTTAAAAAATTAAGTTTATGTGACAAATATGTGGAACGGTGGCCAATAAAAGTTTTCTTCCGTCAGTCCAAGGACGAACTGGCATTTGACAGGTATCAGGTTTGTTCCTCCACAGGAATCAGGAGTTGGTTTTACAAACATTCCATATATCGTTTGCCTTTCCGGGATCCACATGATAAAATGGAGGGCATAAGGGAGGGATTCGATGAACCGTATGGAGGAAATGTGGGATTTCCCAGTGATGGAAGGGGTGGATTTTCCGAATGCGAACCGGGTGCACCCGCTGATGCAGAGGAGGGTGGAGAAGCTGATCCGCCACCTGCGGCAGGATGAGAATATCAAAAGAGCGGCGCTCTTTGGGAGCTCTCTGGAATTTCGGTGCAGCAGCTACAGCGATATCGACCTCTATCTGGAAAAGCATGAAAAAGGGAAAAAGTTAGAGCCTTTGCCTGAGGTGGGATGCGAAGTGGACATCATCACGGACCTGCCGCCGGAGTCTGCCCTGTACCGCGAGATAGACGCAAAGGGATTATTATTGTTCGAGAGGTGACGATATGTGCGATGTACGGCTGTTTCGAAGCGCAAGGCTGGATTTCGAGACTGCGAAAAAGCTGTGGGAGACTCCCTGGGATGATGAAATGATATTGAACAACGCGGCCTATCATCTGCAGCAGGCAGTGGAGAAGGCTTTAAAGGGGGCCCTGGAGTGCGTAGGCGTCACGGTGCCGAACACCCATAAGATTACGAAGCTCCTGGCCATGACTGCCGACAATGGCGCGAACCTTGTGATAACCGACTGGATCGACGACCATTCCGAAATGCTCAGTGAGTGGGAGGCAGAGGCACGATATAACGTGGATTTCATAGTGGAAAAGCGAAAGTTGGGCAGGGCCATGGAGGAAATCGAACATTTTTTCCGGCAGAACGGGATCCAAAAGGAGCTGCGCCCGGAACTGCGGGATGGGGCAATGCGGGAAAAGCTTCTGTGCTGTCTGCCGGAATCCAGGCGGGGGTGCAGCGACTTTGAGCTGAACTGCTATTATATTATGTTCCGGAAGAGGATAGAGGCCTAGCCCCAATCTTCCCTACCGGAGATTCAGCACCCACCTCCCTTCTGTCTGGAAGAAGATCAGCCAGGCGCGGATGTACCTGTCTCTGATTACGAGAGTACAGTCATATTCGATGGACGGTATCCCAGCGTACCGCTTTTTGGTCTGGGTATGCACTGTGATGTCCCGGATGGTCTGTATCTGTCCTTCTTCGTCTTTCAATTTGATCATCAACGGCGTTATCTTTCCGGTGCTGGTGCACCAGCATTCGCAGGCGATTTCCCGCTGTGTGCCCCGGAGGAGGCCGGTTTCCATCTTGCCGCCCATAGCTCCGGCGTCTGCCGCTATTCCAAATGCCATTTCCATACCCCCCCTTCGCGCCTCGGCGCGCATATCCATCGAACTTTCTGCCATGCCGTCTGCGGCGGCACAGGCAAAGCGCAAAAGCCGCGCCCGGAGGAATGCCCGCGCTTTGCCCACATGCCTCCTCACGCCCCTACGCCCCCGCACATGTGGCTGACGGGCGTGTTCAGGAACGGGGCCCGCTTTACGCTGTCCCGCCCGAACCGCTGCCGCAGGGCATCCACCGTCCTGTCCACGGCGGCCAGCTTCTCATAGTCGATTTCGTCAAAAAGGCTCATCTGCCTGCCGCAGGCTCCGTACCTGGCCCCGCCGGTGTGCACCCCCAGATGGCGGATGGGCCTGCCGTCCCAGAGCTCCGGGAAAAGCTCCCTGGCGGCATGGTAGATCTCCAGGGTCAGGTCGGTGGGGGAGACCAGGGCCCTCTGGTGGGAGAAATAGGACAGGTCCGCATACCGGATGCCCACAGAGACCACGGAGACCTTCGCCCCGTCCGCCCGCAGGCGGCTCCCCAGGGTCTCCGACAGGGCCAGCAGCACCAGGTCCGCCGTCTCCCTGTCCGTCACGTCGAAGGGCGTGGTGGTGCTGTTCCCATAGCCCTTGTTGGGGGCGGGGGACGCCAGCACCGGGGACAGGTCTATGCCGCGGGCGAATCCCCAGAGGGTCTCGCCCTGCTTCTTCAGGACAGCCTTCAGCCATGCGGGGTCGGCCGCCGCCAGGTCTCCGATGGTGGAAAGCCCCATGGAGAACAGCTTCTTCGCCGTGGCAGGGCCCACGAAGAACAGATCCGACACGGGCAGGGGCCACATCTTCTCTGGAATCTCCTGCCGGTACAGGGTGTGGACGCGGTCCGGCTTGCGGAAGTCGGAAGCCATCTTGGCCAGGAGCCTGCTGTGGGATATGCCGATGTTCACGGTGAAGCCCAGCTCCTCCCGGATCCTGTCCTTTATCAGGGCTGCGGCTTCCTCCGGAGCGCCGAACAGATGACAGGTCGTAGTCATATCCACGAAGGCCTCGTCGATGCTGTAGGGCTCCACCGTATCCGAATACTCCCTCAGGATGTCCAGAAAGGCCGCGGAGCATTCCCGGTACAGGTCGTAGTTTGGCGGCACCAGCAGCAGGGCCGGACATTTCCGCCTGGCCTCCAGCACGGTCTCTCCGGTCCGGATGCCGTAGCTCTTCGCGGGGATGGATTTGGCCAGGATGATGCCGTGGCGTTTCGTCACGTCCCCGCCTACCGCGGAAGGGATTTCCCGCAGGTCCATGCCGCCGCCCCTGTGCGCCGTGTGGCAGCCGGTTGGCATCTGACTGTCCGTTTCCGTGAAAACGCCGTGGGTCAGACGATAAACAGCCTCCCAGGAGAGGAAGGCTGCGTTCACATCGATATGAAAAATAATATTTTCCAAACGCACGTTCACCTCCTTGATACAACATTATAGGAAACGTGCGTTTGGGATGCAATAGGGGATTACTGGAAATCCTCAAAATATTCGTGGGGCGCATCCCGGCTCTTCACCCTTAGAAACGGGCGTCTGTCAGGGCGATTGTCAAAGCCGGTTTGAAGCTTTGGACTTATGCCTCCGAAAAACGCCGTCTATATTCCTCCAGTTCTGTGCGGAGCTTCTGTACTTCTAGCTCTGCCTGTTCCGCCCGCTGCCGTTCTTTTTCCTTTTCCTGCAGAGCCTCTTCCTTCGCCTTCCTTTCGCGTTCCGTGTTGACGCGTTCCTCCGCAATGGCATCTTCCCGTTCAAGCTCTATGCGCCTGTCAAATGTGTAATCCAGTTGTGTCACCTTCGTCACCTCCCTGCGGCGCCGTATCAGGAATTCCCGCAGCACGTCCTCCCTGATGCAACGGTCTATGGCTTTGTCGATTGCTTTCCTCAAATCCTTCTCCGGATATGCCCCCAGGTACTCCCGCACATAGCCTACAAACATCATGTATTGCTCCAAAACCGGGCATTCCGACAGCAGCTTTCTGTTCATTCCCGCATTGATGTTATATACAGTGCAGGCCAGCTCAAGCTCAGGCTCCTCCATGGGGTTTGCGTATGCGTCCGACAGCTTGAGCTGATACAGCTCCGGCTGGTCCTCCACCCCATTGTAGAACACCGCGAACCGGGGCGTCGGAATCTTCACCAGCTTCCTCCCGTATATGTTCTGCTTCTTGACCCACTGCTCCAGAATGTTCGTCACATAAATCAGCGCCCGCAGGGGCATATTGGGGCAGACGGTGGATTCATGCTCATACACGCTTAAGTTCATGTCCAGGATGAACGCCGCGTCATTGCGCACCGACAGGGAAATCCCCCGCTCCAGGCTACACACTTCAACAAGCCCCGGGTCCCTGTATTCCGAATGGTTCAGCGCGTTATACACCTCCAGCGCATACCCCGGCTCCTCCATCAACATGCCGAACACATCACTTTTGTACTCCCTGTTTCCTGCCATAAAGCTCCTCCCTTTGCGTGCAGGAGGGCCGCGGACTGGGTATTACTTGCGGAAACTCCTGCCCTTATTGAATTTGAATGGATAAAATAAAAGCATGGATTTCCCTGACAGCATGAAAAACTTAATATTTGACGAGTATGCAGCCCTAACGGCCATACCGGATTTGAAATAATGCTTTGTACAAAGTCTAGCATATCCAGGGAGGAAAGGCAAGTGATTTTTTGGCTTAGGGGTTTAGGGGGCCAGGCGGGCATATCACGGATGCACCGGGGTGGAGAGCGCGTCTGTGAACAGATCGAACTCGGGAGTTTGACACCTGATCATTTAGAAATAACCCACAAAGCCAGTAATGGCTTTATTTTTTTGTCAAATTTATAATTAGCTCTTCCACGT
>NZ_CAJUCP010000019.1:0-75430 GCF_910585425.1 uncultured Acetatifactor sp.
ACTGATTTTACTTCCAGTTTGCACCATTTTTAAGTCTTTACTACCAAAAACAGGTATCATAAATGCTGTATACGTCAACAGTTTTTTACAGTTTTTAGCATAAAAATTTTTCAGGGCCCTTCAGACCGGCCGATCGCCCCGGGAATCCTCAGGAAAACACAGCGTAATGCGAAGCGCCCCGCCCTCCAGGCCGGCTTCGGCGTCCCCGCCCATTTTCCGCATCAGCTCCCTGACGATGAACAGCCCCAGGCCGGAGGAGCCTTTCCGCCGGGAGGGGTCACTTTTATAGAACCTGTCGAAGAGCCGCTCCGGATTGGGAAGGCTCTCCTCTGAAACGGGATTCTCGAAGGATATCCGGTTCCCTGTCTGGACAATGGAGAGCCTGCCCGCACCGTGCACCAGTGCGTTTGTGATCAGGTTCAGGAACACGCGCCGCAGGGCCTCCTGGTCTGCCATGACCCGAAAGCTTTCCGTATCGAATCTCACTTCAGGAGCCGTGCCCGCCTCCTGGAACCTGGCGTACAGGCCCAGCAGGCATTCGCCCAGGATGGGCAGCGCCTGGAGGCTCTCCACGGACAGCCGGAAATCCTCCCCCGTGACCTTCGTATACAGGAATAGTTCCTCCAGCATGTCCTCCAGCTCCCGCAGCCGCCTCTCCACGGCATCCAGGTAATGTTGCCGCTTTTCGGCGTCTGAGCACTCCTGGGCCAGTTGGACGTACCCGAACGCCCCGGTGAGGGGCGTCCGGATATCGTGGGCCAGGCTGGTGATGTCCTGTTTGAGCCGCTTCTCGGCCTGGTCGTACTGAAGATAGTCCCTGTCCCTGGCCTGCAGGACATGGTTCAGCATCCGGCAGAGGGCCAGCAGGGGCTTGCATCGGCTGTTCAGCGTCAACTCTATATGGCTCCCCGCCGCCACTTCTTCCAGCTGCCGATAGAGGGATTTCAGCTCAGCCCTGTAACGAATCCATGCGAATCCCAGACAGAGACACAGCATGCAGACAACCGCCAGAATAATCTCCATGTCACCCTTTGCCCTTTCCTTCCTCGGCCTCAGCCTTCTTTCTCTGTCCTCGGCTTTCTTTCCTTCTCAGCCTCAGATATCGCGCTTCCTGACGGCCACCACTGACGCGGCGGAGTAAAGCGCCAGGAACGCAAGCCCCACAGCCACCCCTCTCAGGTCTCCCACAGACGCATATGCGGAGGGCCCATAGGTCAGATTATAATAGATGGTATACTCCACCCAGCCGCCCAGATGGAACTGGCTGGTGATACTGTGGAGCAGCATCACGATCAGGCCGCTGCCGCCAAACACGGCCCCCAGTACACCTATGGTAGTGCTCCGGCTCAGCACGCAGAGCAGGATGATCAAAGCGGCGAAGCCCGTGGTCAGCACCCAGGCCCATCCCAGATAGAACAGGGTGGCCCTCCAGTCGGATGCGGGGACCATATGCTGGAATAGCTGATTCATCAGCATATTGAACGCGAAGCCGAGCGCCAGATACAGGAAATTCAGGATGCCCGCCGCCATCAGCTTGCTGCCGATATAGACCTGGCGCTGCCTGTGTAGGCTCATGATGTTCTTCATGAAGCCTCCCTGATAATCCCCGCATACCAGCAATGCCACCGCAACGCCGAAGATGAGGCTGTACATCCCGCCGTCCATGCCGCTTTCCCGGAACATCGCCAGGACATCCGCCTCCGCCAGCAGGGCCCTGCCCTCCTCCAGCTCGTTGAGCGGCAGCATCCCCAGCTTCAGCGCGGTCTCCTGCCCCTTGGGCGTAGCCATCAGCCAGACCATCAGGTAGCTTAAGAAAATGACCCCCAGGAGGCACCCAAAGCATACATAAGCAAACTTGCTCCTTTTGATACGATATAAGTCCATGCACAGCAGATTAAACATGCTCCTCGCCTCCTTTCCTGCCTTCCGCCAGATTGTCCATTCGGTTCAGAAAATACTCTTCCAGATCCATGTGATGGAATCCGGAGGAATAGACCTGTACCCGGTTTTCGATGAGAAGGTGGTTCAGCCATGCGCCGTCCTTCAGGTCATAGAGGCGTATTATCTTATCGTCCATGACCTCTGCCTGCATCTGCGGGGCATGCTCCAGAATCAGCGGCAGCGCGCGTTTGCTGTCGTCCACCTCTATCTGGAAATAGTCCCTGCAGTTGCCCTCCAATGTCTCCCTGTCGATCTGCTCTACCAGGTTCCCCTCCTTGATGATGCCGTAATGGGTGGCTATCTTGCTCAGCTCTCCCAGGATGTGGGAGCTGATGATAAGGGTCTTTCCCTCCTGGGAAAGCGCAAGCAGAAGCTCGCGGACCTCCCTTGTTCCCTCCGGGTCCAGACCGTTGATCGGCTCATCCAGAATCAACAGATCCGGATTCCCCAGCAGCGCAAGGCCAATCCCCAGCCGTTGCTTCATGCCCATGGAAAAATAGCGCGCCTTCTTGCTCCCCGTGTCCGAAAGCCCTGTGGAGGCCAGCGCCCTGTCCACGCTCTTTTCGTCTGTCAGCCCCATGCATTTGGCTTTCATCATCATGTTCTGCCTGGCGGTCATGTTAGGGTAGAGGCCCGTGGACTCTATCAGGCACCCCAGCCGCCTGGCCATGTAAGAATCCTCCGCCGGCTTCCCGAAGAGCCTGATTTCCCCCTCCGTTGGCTTCGCCAGCCCGCAGAGCATCTTCAGCGTGGTGGACTTCCCGGCCCCGTTCCTTCCGATGAATCCGTAGATGGCTCCCTGCCTCACCTGCATGCTCAGGTGGTTCACTGCCGCTTTCCCGTTGTAGGACTTGGTCAGCGACAGGGTCTCTACGGCCAGCTTTTCCTTTTCTTTTGACATTCCTGAAACTCTCCTTTCCTGATCTGCTCTCTATTCTGAACCATAAGATTTCAAAAAGCGCTCAGAAAGAGTTAAGAAAGGGTAAAGTTTCAGCATAGCTTGAAGCCCATCCCCCAGACGGTCTGGATATAGCTGTCCGTACCGCTCTCTTTCAGCTTTGCGCGGATATTGCTGATGTGGACATTGATGGTCTTGTCCTCGGCCAGGTATTCCTCCCCCCAGGCGTACTCATAAATCATCTGCTTGGAGAATACCCTCTTGGGATTCCGGATCAGCAGCTCTAATATCAGGAACTCATGCCGCGTCAGCAGGATTGGCATCCCCGCGGCAGTCATCTCCTGCCTGTCCGGGTGCAGCGTCCATTCCCGGTAGGTGTAGACCCGCCCCTCCGGAGTCCTGTCCCCGGAATCCGCTCCCCGCTCCCGTCTGCGCAGCTGCACCTGGATCCGCACCAGGAGCTCCCGCAGCTCGAAGGGCTTGCAGATATAGTCCTCCGCCCCGTCGGACAATACCTTCACCTTGCTGTCCAGCCCGCTCTTGGCCGACAGCACGATGACAGGTGCCTTCCCGGCGAACTGCTTCACCAGTTCCTCCCCCGTCACCCCAGGCAGCATCAAGTCCAATAACACCAGGTCGAATCTCTCCATGGAGAACAGGAGCCTCCCCTCGCTGCCGGAGTAGGCCTGGGTACAGGCATAGCCCTGGGCCTCCAGGTATTCCTTTATCATCTGATTGTTGTCCGCATCGTCTTCTATGATCAGCAAGCGCTCCATAAAGCTGCCATCCTCCCTCTGCTCTTCACCCTCCTGCTCTCCGGCGTTCAGGGGAGGAAAATGGCTTTCCTCCCCTGAAACTATGTGGCGTAATGATCCCAGCCTGTTGCCCACAGGGCCTATTCCTCTGTGCTGCCAGCCACTTTCACCCCTGTCAGGCAGACGGCAGCCGGGCCTTCAAATTCTTTGTCCACCTGGGTCTCCCTGGAAAAAATCAGGTTCTTCTGAGCCTCCAGGATGCTGCCGTTGATGGAGCCGCCTGTGACCGGAATCCTCTTCTCCCCGTCATACAGGAAAGCCAGCCTTATCTCGCCGCCGAAATGCCCGCTGTAGGAATCCATCTGGAAGTCGGAGAAATTCACGATCTCCAGGCAGGGGGCCTGCCGCATCTCCTCCAGGGACACCTGCCCCGCGGGGGCCTGGTAGCTACTGTAGTTTCCCGTGGGCTCCTGCTCCAGATAATACGCGAAGCGGTTGCCGCCGTGGAGCAGCTTGAGCTCCCCCTCCTTCACCAGCTCCCTGTCCCGCATGGGAATGCCCTCCGGGCTGTAAGGCACGGTGGCTTTCAGGGTCAGGTCGATCCGGTCTTTTTCCACTTCCCCGCCCTGTACATCGCAGCCGGGCCGGAAGGTGGAATATTTGGGGTAGACCATGGCCATGTCCGAGCGCATTACATAATAGCTGAAGATCTCCTTCACATAGGAGCCGGAGAGGATCACGCGGTATTCCCCGGCGGGTGGAGCCGTCACTGCCTGTGCCCTGGCACGGGTCATCTCAAGGGTATCCCGCACCTTCCTGCGCAGGGCCTGGGTGTCCATGTCATCATAGGCGAAATCCTCATAGGTCTCCACATCCTGTCCCGCGGTGCACTGGGCCACGAACTCGCCCGTTACCCTGCCCTTGCAGTAGGATACGTCCACGCCCTTTGCGTTCACGATATGGCATGTGGTCCTGGTAGCGAAGATTTCGGCGGAGTTCAGGAACACATCCTTTCCTGTATCCTCCACGAACAGGGCATCCGCAAAGCAGCCCGCCACCTCCGCCAGGGATCTGTCCGAAAGATGCTTCGCCTTCTCCAGAACCTGCGGGGAAGGCTCCCCTGTCCCATGGTACAGCTCATAGTAAGGATTCTTTACGAATCCCGCGGCATACAGGGCATCCCGGAACATCTGCTCCAGCTGCTCCTCCGTGAAGCTGTCCTGTACCTGTACCGCCGCAGAGCCCAGGTAACGGTCCTCCCCCTCGGAAAACTCCCTGTACACCGTCACCGCCGCCTGGCGGATTTCCTTCTGGCGCTGCATGTCCAGGGCCCTGCGGATGAAGAACAGCTCCGCGGACTCCTCCCTGGTCTCCGTAATCTGATACAGCGCCGCGCCGCTCTTTTCCAGGGCGGACAATATTTTTTCCATAAAATGCTCTTTTCCTGTCATCGTTACCTCCTCCAACACTATCCAACATGCCGCCTGACAATCCCCAGAATCTGCCAGGCAGCCCGGCTCCCGAGCGAAAGCCGATGGGGACTTTACACTGCACTCAGCCCAGCCGTATCCTTGCCTTGATGTACGGGCCGCCGTCGGACACCTTCACCCACTCCTTGTAGCCCTTGCCGCACATGCCTCCGCCTCCCAGCTCCACCTTCTCCGATACCATGCTGATGGATTTCAGGAGATCCGGCACATAGCCTGTGAGCACCACGGGGGAGAAGATCTTCCCGGTGAGCTTCCCGTCCCGGATTTCCCTGGCGATGCTGACCATGCACTGGATGCCCCAGTTCTTGGGGTCCTCCATGCCGCTGGAGGGCTCTTCCAGCAAAAAGCCGTAGGAGATCGAGGCAATCATGTCCTCCAGCTTATCCTTGCCGCCCTGGAAAAAGGTATTGGTCATCCTGGTGTAGGCCTTGCGCTGATAGCTCTCCCGCCTGCCGTTGCCGGTGGGAACCGTGCCCAGGTGCATGGCGGACTGGGCATCGCTGATGCCGGCTTGTAAGATGCCCCTGTCGATGACGATGGTGTCCTTCGCAAGCACGCCCTCATCGTCGAAGAAATAGGTGGCCACTTCTTTCGCCGCGCTGGCCCCGTCATGCATGGTGACCAGCTCCGAGGCCACCTGCTTGCCCACGAACTGCTCCGCCAGCGCCCGCTTCTTCACGAACATGTCCATCTCTACGCCGTGGCCGAAGGCCTCGTGCACGATCATGCCAGTGGCCTCCGGCGTGCAGATACAGTCGTACTCGCCGGGCGTGATGGTCTCGCTCTCCAGAAGCTCCAGCGTCACCTTCGCCGCGTCCCGCACGCCGTCCCGCATCCGTTCCAGAAGCTCCGCTCCGCCCAGATTGGAGAAGCCCTTATAGCTTCTCTTAATCTCCTGTCCCCTAGATGCCATGACGCTGAAGCCACCTGCCGTCCAGAGCACGTTCTGCTCCATGTCCCGGTTTCTGGACAGGAAGAGCTTGCTGTATTTCTGATAATTCAGGAACGCCCGACAGTCCAGGACTCTCTCATCATAGGCTCTGCCCGTCTCGCTGATCCGCGTCAGCTCCCGGATGATTCTCTCGTCGCCGTATTCCGCCGGGTCGATTTCGTATTCCGTGCTGTCGGCGAACACCAGAGGCTCATCCTCCAGCATGGCATAGACGCTGCGCTCCACGCCCTCCGGGAGATGCCCGGACATGGGGATGAGGTCGCCCTTTACCTTCGCAACGATTTCCTCCACCCGGTCTTCGGAAATCTCATTGAAGGAATACTCTCCGTAGCCGGAGCCGTCGTAGACCTTCACCACAAATCCCCTGCCGGACCACAGGCCCACCATGCCGATGTTCGTGGCGGTCCTGGATACGGAATACTGCTTTGCCTGGGAGTCGGTGGCCAGTATGGAGGCGTATGGGAACTCCTCCAGCAGCCTGTCCCGCAGACGGAGCAGAACCGGCTTTATATCGCGCAGATATTCGCTTGCTTTTACCTTCATATTCTTCGTTTCCTTTCTTATATTTGAGGGATTGGCAAAGACATTATACCATTCCGGCAGGGAAAATGAAAGGGGTTTGTGAAAGTGATGGTGTCTGAGGGCTGGTTTATGGTTTGTCGAATAAAGTCGAAATTTTAGAAAACCTGAAAATAAACCGTGACAATCTACCTTTCATGTGATATGCTGAAGGTAGTCTTTGAAAGGAGGTTTCTGATTATGGCGTTGACACAGGACGATTTGCTGGCAATTTCACAGTTATTGGATGTGAAGCTGAAAGCAGAGATACAACCGATAAAAAATGAAATACAATCCTTGAAAAGCGATGTACAGTCCGTAAAGACAGAGCTGCAGGCTGAAATGCAGGCCCTTAAAGCTGAGCAGCGGGCTGAAATGCAGGCTCTTAAAGCTGAGCTGCAAGCTGAAATGCAGGCCCTTAAAGCTGAGCTGCAAGCTGAAATGCAGGCTCTCAGGGCTGAGCTACAGGCTGAAATGCAGGCTCTTTGGGCTGAACTCCAGGCCGTAAAAGCAAGCTTGGAAGCCGAAATACACAAGATAAAATTGTTCCAGGAAAATGTGATATTGCTGCGCCTGAACACGATTGAATCCTGCTATCTCTCAACCTATGAGAGGTATAAAGTTTCAACGGAAGGGTACGAGGCCCTACAGGCCGACAACGAAATCATGAAAGCGATTATCATGGAACATAGCGAAAGACTTCAAAAACTGGCATAAACGCCGAAAAAGGGCTGACTGGAGATACCGTTTCCGGTCAGCCTTTTTCCGCGCCCAGAGCCATGCGACGCTTCCGGGCCTATCATCCTTTAACCGGACCAAATCACCGACAGGAAAGGCAGCCGGCTTTCCAGAAACCGGCTGCCTTTCTACATGTCTTTCCATACATAGCCATGCGCGTTCAGATGACTTCCAGATAATCCCTGTCCGGAAGAGGCGGGAATTCCACCGTGGGCAGGGTCTGATACCAGTAGGCCACGGAGGCGATATCGTCCTGCAGAGGCAGATAGCGCCCTTCACTCCTCCATCCCAGGGCCTGTATGGTCACCTTCAGGCTGCTGTCGAAATAGATGGGATCCGGAATATGCCAGCGGTACATGCCGAAGCGGAACTGGCTGCGGTACAGCTTATCGGGCGCCAGCACCTGCAGCCCTGTATAAGGCGTGGAGAATGCCGCGTATCTGTCATGGGTCAGAGGGTCTTCGAAATTGTAGGAGCCGCAGAAATAGTCCTCAGTGCCCGTGCCGCAGATGGTGGGATAGTCCCTGTCGCCATCCATATAGAACTTGATTTCCCCCTCTCCCCACCAGTTGCTGTTGTTCACGCCCCAGGCCATATAGGTGCCGACGTATTGGCCCTTGCCCCGGATTCCGTCCACGATGGTGTAGACCTCCTTGTAGGGCAGGGGGTTTGTCCGGCGGAACTGGGCGTGGAAATAGGCGATGGTCTCCGGCAGCGCCTGGAGGGTATAGTCAACCTGGTAATACACGATGGTCTCCTTGTCCGCAAGATTCTCCAGGGTGATGCGGCACCTGGTCAGAAAGGGCATCTGCCAGTAGCAGTTGAAGGCGCTGCCCGGATTCACGCAGACAGCCATGGAGCTGATCTGGGAATACTCGTTCCATCCCATGCAGAAGAAGTCGCCCACCGGGCATTCCACGGAAGGCTGGGCCTGATCGTCCCAATAGATGCGCAGGATCAAATCCCTCCAGCGCCCCTGAGGCGTCAGCCAGATATGACGGATCATTCCCGGGCCCTGGATGTCGGCCATCTCAAAGGTGCTCCCGCCTTCGATGCGGACGCAGGGATTCACCTTCCAGCCCATGCCCAGATCCTTGCACGCATGGCTGGCGATTCCCTGCTCCGGCGGGCACATGCCGCCCTTCCCCGGCTCTCCGGTATAATTCTCCGGGCTGATGGAGCGTGATTTAATGTCAACCACCTGACACAGTGTGGATAAGTCGAACATCTGAAATCTCCTTTCCATCGGTAATCCCGTCATGCGGGAAATGATAGTGTAAGTATATAATATCCCGGGACCGATTGCAAGCATTTCCGGGCATGAAACACCGGCTTCCTCCCGTATGCCACGCCTGTTTTCCTGTATCCGCCCCTATGGTTCCCGGAAGAACATGGGCACCACCGTGGCGTTCTGCTTCTCTATGATCGGGGCGTAACGGTCATAGTTCTTTTGAATCAGGCCCAGATAGAGCATGTCGATGATGGCCAACTGGGACAGGCGGGAGACCAGCGTCTCGCTCTGCAGGGTCTTCTCATGGCTGGCAGTAAGGAGACGGATGTCCGCCAGATTGGCCACTGCGCTGGATTCGAAGTTTGTGATACAGATGATCCTGGCGCCCTGCTCCCTGGCCAGGCGCAGGGCCTCTATGGTCTGCTGGGTCTTGCCGGAATGGGAGATGCCGATGGCTACATCCTCTGGCTCCATGGATACCGCGTATGTGATTTGGGCATGGGAATCCGAGGAGGCCTGGACGAACATGCCCAGCCGGGTGAACTTATTTACCACGTCCTGGGCCACGAATGCCGAATTGCCCAGCCCGAACACACAGATGCGGCGGGCGTTCTCCAGGGCATCCACTGCTTTGGCGTATTCCTGGATATCCACCGTTTTCTTCATGTTGTTCAGGGCGCAGATGGAACTGCCGATCACCCGTTCCGGAATCTCCGTGAAGGTAGTGTCCGCATCCACGCTCAGGTCCTCAATGCCCTCCTCCAGATCCGCCTGGCTGGGGCTCTCGTTGGAGACCGCCATGGCGATGTGCATGTCCCGGTAGCCCTCGTACCCCAATGTCTTGGAAAAGCGCACGAAGGTGGCCTCGCTGACCCCGGCTGCCTTGGAGGCGGATGTCAGGTTGCTGTAGATGAACGACTCCCTGTTGGTGAGGATATAATCGGCTACCCGTTTTTCAGAGGGCTTGAGGTCGGGATACAACGACTTGATTTTCAGAATGATGGTAGATTCCCCTTTTACGTTCAATGCAGAGCACCTCCTTATGTTCTTTATTGTCTCAATTGTACCTAATAAAGCCTGTCACGTCAATGAAAGGTTGATGTAGAGCTATTTCATCAAATGCCCTGCAAGCTCCTGCGCAGAAGGGCTCTTCCCGTTCTCCACATAATATCCGGATACCGCCATGCCCAGGAGCATCGAATCCCTGTATCCCAGCCCAAGGAGCTGTCCCAGGCAGAACCCGGCGTTGAAATTGTCCCCGCCTCCGGTAGAGATTTTGGGCGATTCCACCACATGGCCCTGCTCAGCGATCAGCCCGTCCGCGGTGACGACGATGCATCGGTCGATTGGATGGACGACGACGGCGGAAATCCCAAGCTGGTCATACAGGCGAAGCGCTGCCTCTTCCGGGCCGGCGCAGCCCCTCCCGATCGATGCGGCCAGGCAGAGGGCCTCATTCTCATTCAGGCCCAGCATCACATCGCAATAATCCTCATACGAGCGTATCAGGGAGAGCACGGATTGGATATCCTCTTTTGTCCGCTTGGAGGGGTCTGCCAAGTCGAAGAATACCTGTCTGCGGCGGTGCAGCTCTTCCATCCCTGCTCCTGTCTGTCTCCCGCACAGGCCCTTTTGTCCGGCAAGGCCTTCCCCGTCCAGCTCCGGCAATATCTCCTGATAGATGCCGCGCCAGATTCTATCCGCCCCCGGTACGCCGCTCCAATTGACCAGCGCAATCAGGCTGCTTTCCCGGAACAGACTGACCAAGTCATTCCGACCGATTCGGTCAATGACGGTCTCCCAGGTCAGCCGCTCCAATGCCGCCAGGTCGGCGAACATCAGCTTCCCGTCATTGAACTCCAGGGCATGGGTATACGCCGGCTGGCAGAGGCTGATGCTTCGGCAGTCGGCGGGCATCGCCCTAAACTCGGCCCGAATCCCGGGATATCCCATAGCGCCGATGCATACGGTAGGCACTCCCATGCCGGCCAGCGCATTGGCCATGATAGGCCCATTGCCGCCCAGCTTTATCGTGTCCGTCACCACCTCCAGATCCGCGCTGCGCCCGGCAGCGGCGGCTATGCGCCTGGAGAACCCTGTGATGTCCTGGAAATAGGAAGCTGTCCCGGCGCTGTCCCGGCTCTCCACGACCCTCATCAGCTCGTCGATGTAGCCGTCGAAGCCGATGAGGGCATGGAGGAACGGCATCTCCCCTATCCTTCTTTCCAATGCTGACGCAATGTGTGCTGCTCGTTCATTCATAGCCAACTCCTTTTCCAGGCCTTTCATGAAATGCCCGTTCCCCCAAAAAGTCCTTTTCAAGAAAGAGGGGCATCCCGTCTAATGCGTAATTTTATAGATGCGCACATCCGCAGCCCTGAAACAGACATCCAGGGCATCTCCTTCCAGGGTCTCGCCGGAATAAAATTCCGTGACCACCGCGCCTGTCGGGAGCAGGCTCCGGTTCAGGCATAATTGGGTACGCACCTCATCGACGCCATGATTGACGCAGATTGCCAGGATGTCCCCAGTTGCCGGGTCTTCCAGACATCCGGTCTCAATCCTCACATCCCCGCACCTGAGGATGGGGGTGATGTCGGCCTCCTGTATCATGGCGTCCATCATATGGAAGGACTCTGAGCGGACGAAGTCCTCTAAATCCACGTCCATCAGGCTGTTGTCCACGGGGAGCGTCATGAGATAGGCCCTGCCGTTTCCGTAATGGTTTTTAAGCAGTGCCGGGATATCCCCGCCAAGCTCGCAGATTGTCTCTGCGCTCTGTGCCTTTACGCGGACCCAGTCCTTACGCCTGGCACCTGTCAGCTCGATGCTGTCTCCCGCTTTCCAGTGTCCCCAGGGCTCCTTTACCCATAATTTATCATATCCGTAATCCTTCTCGGGAGCCTGCACCTCCACGCCGAACAGCTCGTTGAAATACACGTTGAGGCCAGCACTGCCGTCGTAAATATAGTAGAGCGTCCCCCCATCGGCCACGAACCTGCGCAGCTTGTCCCACTGGGAGGTGAGCATCCCCTTGCCGGAAGGCATGATGAGCATACGATAATCTGACAGCTCTTCGCTGCTCCAGACGAAATCCACGTCGAGGCCACATCCCTTGGCCAGCAGCAGAGCGGTATAAATCTTATATAACGTGTTCCCGATATCCTGATAGTACCCTTCCGGCACTACGATAGCAGTCTCCGCCTTGCGCGGACGATACCTTCCCACTTCCGCTTTCTTTGCAAAGGCCGCGTATTCGCTCAGTTCCTTTCCGGAGGGTTTGAGACGCCCTTTTGTATCTACGATACCGAAGTACGGCTCGATGCAATATCCCTCCAGCGGCACCTCATGCCAGATGCTCTCATGGAAATCATTATAGACCCATGGAAGGACACCCGTACTGCCGTTCAACAGATTACTGTAGAGCGATACCTTGAAATACCTTCCTATGATTTCCTCCGAATACATGATGGAGCTGAATCCCGGTGCTTCGCAGGTAAAGACCGGTGTGCCGCGTTTGTTCATCTTCACATGATAGGCCAGGGTATAATTCCTGCGGATGGTATCAAGCCTTTCCTCGGGAGCGGGATAGCCGGGATAACAGGTGACCACCATATGGTCCAATATATCCGCCATGTCCCTGATGTCCATGCCGTAATTCGCGGCGGCGATATGTCCGAAGCCCAGCGTCACCAGATGGTTGGAATCCACTGACTTTATGGCTCTGTACATGCGCTCTACCCATCGGGCCAGGGCGTCGCGGTCATAGGGCAGCTGCTCTGCCTTCGGATGCCTGGAATAGAACTCCGGTTCGTCACAGATGTCCCAGAACAGAATCTGCTCCTCTTCCCTGTAGGGCTCGATGAAATGCTTCAGATGGCTCTCTGCCACGGTGACCATCTCTCCGGTGAAGAACGGGCGGTCGCCGCGGAAGGGCACGTCATAGTCTCTGGTGGCGACTCCTACCAGGAACCAGGGCATGATGTAGAGGTCGTATTTCCGGCACATTTCTATAAAAGCACGGAATTTTACGGAAAACTCTTCATTATACTTCCCTTCCTCCGGTTCCATGTAGCCCCAGTGCATGGGAATGCGCACGGCCTCCAGTCCCAGCGATGCAATGTGCTGCAGGTCTTTTTCGATAGTCTCCGGCCGCCAGTCCTCCCAGAAATTGCTGCAGATGTAGCTGGCGACATAGTTGATGCCTACGATGTGTGCAGGGCGGCCCGTCTTGTCCAGCAGCAGCCCATCTTCATTGAATCTGATAAAACCCATTTCCCACTCTCCTTTTTCTGCATTTATACTGCACATCGGTTAAATTTGCGGTGCAACCCGACTGCAGACCGCCAGCCAAGTACTTTCCCGGAGACGCTACTGTAAATCCTGACGGTCTGCAGTATATCTGTGTTTATGTCTGGAATGGTTTTTCTGGAAAGAGGGACGCGCAGCCTATCTAAGCCACAGCGTCCCCAATCCTATATTGCCTGAGTCCTCTCAGGGCCTTGGAATCAGTTGGAATAGCCGTAGGTCTTGTTCAAATCCTCTATGAAAGGCTCCCAGAGGCTCCTGTATTCGTCGAGATAGGCATCCCATGTGCTGTCTACATCTACATCAGTACAGATTATCTCTGTCATTTTCGAGTTGTATGGGAAAGAGAAATTTTCCTTCAGGTCGCCCTGGTAGTTCTCATAATTCTCACTGGGAAGATAAATATTTTTCGCATTTGCACAAGCGTTAGCAGCAATATTAAATACTTTGATATCCTGCTCATTAGCATCACTCAGTCCGGTTGCTGCAAACTCATCTGGACACCAACTTAAGAAAAAAAATGGAAAATTATTAGCGTCCTTCAATGCAGCACCATTTTTCATGGTAATCTTGCCATTTTCGTCAAACTCCCAATCGACTCCTGGTATTCCACAGTAGATGGACGTGTTCCCTTCCCTGCTGTAAAGCCAATCTGTGAAATCCAATATCCGCTCCAGAACCTTTTCATCTGTATCCGGGCTAAACACCGTAGTGGTCCAATAATTATAGTCCACAGTTGATGCCCCCATGCTTCCATCATCCGCAGTAACGACTACATAGCCTAAATCTTCAATGCTGTCTCTCCCGGTTCCCTGTTCATACTGTAATCGGATATAAGCTATGTCCGAGGCTGGAGCTCCATAAGGCATAGCTGCTGATTGTCCCGCAGCAAAGCTGTTCAGGGAGTCCACATCTGACTTGGTGTAATATTCCGCATCCAAGAGACCTGCCTTATACCATGACTGTAATAGTTTGAGCATTTCCTTGCATCCGTCCATTTCTGGTACAAATGAAAAGCCATCTTCCATCTCTACAATCGTGTTCTCTGAGATTCCATATGCGCTTCCCATCAGCTTCAGCAACCAGAAGTTGCCACCATCCAACACTATCTGGGTCAGCTTTGCTTCCTGGACCTTTTCCAGATATTCCTGCAGTTCGGAAATCGTTACGATTCCTTCGCTGCCAAAATCTTCCATTCCTACCTGTTTCGCCAGGTCTTTTCTGTAGAACATGACAGTCGATCTGTAAAAAGTAGACGCATCCGAGTAGAGGCCGAATATGCTGTGGGGAATCGCGTAAACCTTACCGTCTATCTCCAGTAGATTTCTCGCTCCGCTTACGTCCATCGCATGGGCTATATTCGGCCATTTGTCTTCCCACCCGTCCGGCAGCGCCTGGAGAAGGCCTTCCTCTACATGTTTCTTATAGGAAGATATCCCAAAAGTCATATACCACAAAGAATCTGGCATAGAGCCCGTATTGATCCATGTCTGGATTTTCTCGCTGGCCTCGCTTCCCTCGCAGGCCCACATTTCCGGCTCGATGTTGAATCTGTCAACAATATACTGATAAAGAGAATCCTGCGTATAGTCAACCCCGGAGCCCATCATATTGACGCTGAAACTGGATGTATAGGTGAACGGTATTGTCTCCTCATAGGCTGCATGCCCACCCGCCTCATCTGAGCTGGCCTCTCCTCCTTCAGAGCTCTTCTCTTCCCCTGCGCTGTTTTCCTGGCTGCTCTCCACCTTTGTCCGGCTGTCCGAACCTGCATCATCCTGCTTGTCCCCGCAACCTGCCAATGCCGAAATCACAAGCATTCCGCATAACAGTAACGCCACTTGTCTTTTCATGTGTTTTCCTCCTGTCTTTGTTTACCTTAATTGTGTCTGATGCTGTTTATCTCAAACCTGCTTCTACAGGGTATGATTCCATATTCCCTACATTTTTACCGCACCTATCAGGACACCTTTCACGAAGTATTTCTGGAGGAACGGATAGACCACCATGATGGGCAGCATGACTGCGAACACGGATGCCATCTGGATGCCCTCTGAAAAAAGGTTGGTCTGACGTGCTGCGGAAGATAATGTCTTAGCCGCCATGTTCGACCGAGAGGCGTTGCTGATGATAGACCGCAGGAACAACTGGAGCACGCTCTTTTTCCCACTGTTCAAAAGCAAAAGCGGCCAATACCATGTATTCCAGTACCCCACCGCTGTAAACAGAGAGAATGTAGCGAGCAGCGGCTTCTGTAAGGGAAGCATAATCTTTACGAAAATCGTGATTTCCGAAGCCCCGTCAATCATGGCGGCATCCTGTAAATCCATGGGAATCGATTCAAAGCCGTTCTTCATGATGATGATGTTATAGGAGGAGGCCAGGCCAAGCAGCACGATTCCAGTATAGGTATCCAGCAGCCCCAGATTCCGAATCAACATATAGGTAGGGATTACGCCACCGCCCAGAAACATGGTGAGGATCATCATCCGGAAGAACAGCTTTCTGCCGGGGAAATCCCTGGAATATGCATAGGCTACCATGGTGGACACTGCCATTCCGGCAGCCGTCCCGCCTATCGTGAGCAGTATAGTAGACCGATAGGCTGACAAAAGGGCGCTCCCCCTACCGAGCAGATATTTATAATTTTCCAGTGTAAATTTCCGCGGCAGCCAGGAAAAGGGATGCTTGGTATATTCCGCTGAGCTCTCGAAGGAAATCACGATTGCGTTCCAGAAGGGAACCACAATCAATATCGCCAGCAGCGTCAGTACTATCATTGCAATGATTTCCGTATTGTGCCATTTCTTTTTCTTTGTCGCTGTTTTTTTCATCTTTGCCATCCTTCGCTTCCTCCTGTTCTACTGAATCAGCCTCTCTCCGCTAATCTTGCCCACTACAGTGTTCGCGAGAACCAGCAGTATGAAATTAATTACAGCCTTGAACAGGCCTACTGCCGTGGAAAATCCATAGTTTGGAGTGGATGCAAAAGTGATATCGTAGATGTAGGTGTCCAGAATCTGCGCCGTTTCAGTTACAATGGCATTCCGCATATTGAATATCTGGTCGAATCCGGCATCCATCACTCCCCCTACTGCCAGGATGAACATGATTATGATGGTTGATTTGATGCCAGGCAGCATCACATATCGGATGCGCTGCAGCCTGGTAGCGCCATCGATATCCGCAGCCTCATAGAGAGTGGGATCGATGCCGGCTAACGCGGCCATGTAGATGATCGCCGACCAGCCGACTCCCTTCCAGATGGAAGTGGCATAGAGCATAGGGCGAAACAAAGGGACATTCCCCAGGAAGTTCATCTTCTCGATGCCAAGGTTCGCCAGCATTACATTGATTGCACCGTTGCTGGACAGGAAGTTGCCCAGTATGGCGGAGACTACGATCCAGGATAGGAAATGGGGAAAGGTGAAAATCGTCTGATATACCTTTTTCAGCTTAGTCCCCCGCATTTCCGTAATCAATACCGCCAGGATGATTGGAGCGGGAAATTCGAAAATCAGTCTGCTGATGCTGATGACCAGAGTGTTCGTAATGGCGCGCTTTGCGGCCGGTATGATGAAGATTCGCCTGAAATGCTTCAGCCCCACCCATTCGCTCCCCAGCACTCCCAGGCTCGCTTTGTAGTCCTCGAACGCCATCAGGACGCCGTACATAGGGCCATAGCAGAAAACGATGAGCCAGACCAGAAAGGGAAGCGCCAGCAGATATAACCATCTCGCTTTCCAGATTCTGAGCAGCAGCGTTCCCTTTTTCTTACTGTTGCTGCCTTGTTTCCTGCTTTTGGTGGTACTGGTGTTCACGATACCTTTGTCAGCCATAATCTGTTCCTTTCCGTTGTTTTTCTGTAGCTCTGTGAGCCGCATAGCCGTTTCTCTTAACCCATATAATCCTCATATACTTACTTTTCATGCATTGCGGATGCTTCCGTCAACTGGCAATCCGCTTCACTACCCGGGAAAGCTGACCGGCAGCCACTCCTCTGGAATTGCAGAGGCTTTCGATGCCAAGCTCCAGGGGGATGATTTCGAGCAATGTGGCCGTGGCCGAATCCTCATGTCCGATATGGCAAACCAGCTGGTTCTCACGGCTTACCACATCGGTGCGGTTTGTAATCAGCAGCACCTTCCCGCCATACTGAAGCACATTCTCCCTCACCTCATCGCACTTGGCGTTGTATCTTCTGTCAAAATCGTAGACCAGCACGCCGAATCCGGGCCGAATCAGTTCGATGGGGCCATGGATGAACTGTGCCGCCGTGAATCGGGATGAATAGAACTTTCCGGCCTCCTCCGCCACGATTTCGCTGTGGCAGGCTGTGGTATAGGAATATCCGGAACCAATGCAAATCAAGAATTCGATATCGGATATGAACTCAGAGACATCATGTCCCAGACTTTTGTCCGAAATCATGCACTCTATCCTGTCGGCGCATTTCTCCAGCCGACTGCGCAGCGCCTCCATTTCTTCCTCGCCACATCCGGTCAGCCGGTAGGCCAGCAGCATCATGGCAGCCAGCGTATTCGTATAGGTCTTCGTGGAAGTGAGGTATTCCGTACCTGCATAGATGCCGCAGGCCAGCTTGGTCATGGAATGGAGATGGCTGTTCGGATAATTGGTCACGGACACCACCGGCACGAAAGCGGGAAGCTTGTCCAGAAGATCCAGCACCTCGGGGCTCTCCCCTGACTGGGATACCGCTATCACTATGGTTTCCTGTGTGTAAAAGCATTCCTCTCTGGACTGCAGTTCAAAGGACTCTATAGTGGATGCATGAAAGCCGTAATCCTGCAGGAATTTCATGGTGATATAGCAGGCGAACAGGGAACTTCCCATCCCTGTGAGAATGATGTGGGGGTTCTGTCTATCGCGCATTAGCTCTGCCAGCGAACGCCGCAGCTCCCGCTCCCCAAATGCCTGCTCTATGAATTCCCGCAGTACAACGGGCTGCTGGCGGATTTCATCCATAAAGGAAACCGATTTATATTTCATTCTCATTCTCCTTTGCTCTTTTCCAAAATTTTAAAACGGGATATTGAAGGTTTTATACTCTATACTTTTATATTATGTAGAAATATTTCTTTAATTATTATAGATAATAAGGTATTTTTATTAATTTTGCAATATCAAGATTGCCCAATATTCCTACTGATTTTTTGTGGAATTTTACCAAACGAAAATGGATGGGCAAAAGTGCAAAAAGCTGCTGCCCATTTGAAGCAACATGAAGCAACAGCTTTTCGCCGGATGATTGTTTGGATTGTTTGATTGGAATGTTTTCCTGTAATGTTATTGCCTGATGTATTCCACAGCCAGGCTGCTCCTGGGCCGCTTCAGCTCAAAGGCGTATCCTGCAGCTAAGGTGCTTCCGCCGACTATCCGTTCCGTCATATGATAATCCTCGTCCGATATCCGAAGCAGATAATCGCTGTCCATGTCCAGTCCCCGCAGTGCGATAGTATGCTGCTCCTCTTTGTCCTCTTCCCGGCGGAAGACAAGGAGCACGCCGCTGTCCCGACTGCCGAACTGGCACATGCTCCAGTGGTCTTCCCGCAGGTCTGCCGTTGACAATGGGTAGAAATCCTCTTCCCAATACCCCCTTAGCCTTTTGTATTCCGCGAGAGCCGCATGGATTCTCTCAAAATCACATGCCTCGTCACGGACATCAAAGGAACCAGCAAGTCCATTGCTCATGGCAGACCGCATGTCATATGCGGCAGCATCCCATGACGCGATTGCATGGTAAACCATATAGCCGGAAAGCCCCAGGTTCTGATTCTGGTTCCACAATGCTGTCTTCATGGATTCAGAAGCCGGGTAGCATCCGGTATCGCTCCTCCAGCAGAACACGGTTCGGATACTGGACTCCAGATCAATCCTGTTACCACCGCTGGCACAATTGTCAATCATCAGATGTGGAAACCGCTCCAGAAGAGCGTCCCAAAATCGATACAGACCTTCTATATGTTTTATTTCAGTAATTCCTTTTCGATATATGGAATCCTTTTCCGCCCAAAAGATATCAGGATAGATATTGAAGTCATGTCGGTATATATCAATCTGATTCTCATCAATAAAATCGCCAATCAACCCTGTAATCCAGTCCACGGCTTCAGGATTCGACATGTCGAACAACATTCCTGCACAGCCTACGTTGCAGAAGCCATCGGCATCCTCCTCCCCCGGTTCGCCCCGGAGCAGGAATTCCGGGTGCTCTCTGGCTGTCTCCGTACCCCGGTAGACCCGCTCAGGCTCAAACCATACCATGGTGCGGAGCCCTTTTTCATGGGCGTATTTCGAGATGCCTGAAAGCCCGTCCAGGCCCTCCCTGAAAGAGTAATTGCCCACCCCTTTCGGGAAGCCTCCGGCAAACCAGGCGGCATCCATCCAATAAACGTCAAAATATGCGCATCTTTCAGCGTAATCTATCTCCTGCATCTGGCCGCTCGTCGTATTCCACTGAGGAATCTTATAGCTGTAGCGGTCGAAGTTCTGAAGGGCCATGGGCATCTTCATTTGGTCGCCGAATCTTCTCTTCGGGCTGAAATACTCTTTCATCAGCCGCCGGAACCGATTGTGCGCTGCCACGGCGTTTCCCTCATATGCCATGAGCAATATCTTTGGAAACCGCAGGCTTTCATGTGGTTCCATATAAAAATGCACGTCCGGCAATCCGGATTTCAAGATGAAACCATCTTTATCTCTGAACAGTTCATAAAACCATGTCCCGCTCCAGCCTATGCCACAGATCAGGCCGTCATGGGAGCCACAGATATCGAAAAAGGGAAACGCGCCTTGGGAGGATTTCCCGTTCTTCGGCCTGATGGATATGGAATCCCCGATTTCCACCTTGTTCGTAAAAGGGAGAAAACTTTCCCCTGTGCAGCTGTCCCCCAGGATTCCCTTATGAATAAGGGGCTCCTGCGGCGGCAGGGGAATCCTAAGATATGCGATGTCCAGCTCCGTAAGGAATCTGCTGGGCTCATCCGAGTGATTCGTTGCCGTCATCTGCCAGTCCACGGCTCCGAACTCGGGATATTGCTTCATGCATATCGTGAACTCCATGCCGCCTTTTCGGATACAGAAGGATTCCGTAAGGTCTTCAGGACGATAAAACAGGATTTCCTGGCCACCATAGCAAATCCGCGCAAAACGCCCTTCCGCAGATTTTGAGCCTTCCAGCAGATTCCTTCTGATATGTCGCGCTATATAATTTGTTTCCATATATTATCCTTTCCTGTGCTTGAATCGAACTTGCCGATAGAAAAGGCAGCCAGCTATCTGAAAACCAGCTGCCTCCTCTCCATATATGGTATCATGTATATTCAGATGACCTCCAGATAATCCCTGTCCGGCAGAGGCGGGAATTTCACGGTGGGCAGGGTCTGATACCAGTAGGCCACAGAGGCGATGTCGTCCTGCAGCGGCAGATAGCGCCCCTCGCTTCTCCACCCCAGCGCCTGGATCGTCACCCTAAGGCTGTTCTCGAAATGGATAGGGTCCGGAATATGCCAGCGGTACATGCCGAAGCGGAACTGGCTCCTGTAGAGCTTATCTGGGGTCACTACCTGCAGCCCTGCATAAGGTGTGCTGTAAGGGACATACCTGTCATGGGTAAAGGGGTCTTCGAAATCATAGGACCCGCAGAAGTAATCCTCCGTCCCTGTGCCGCAGATGGTGGGGTAGTCCGTGTCGCCGTCCATGTAGAATTTTATCTCGCCCTCTCCCCACCACTGGTTGTTGTTCACGCCCCAGGCCATGTAGGTGCCCACATACTGTCCCTTACCCTCAATGCCGTCCACGATGGTATAGACTTCCTTGTAGGGCAGCGGGTTCACCCTGCGGAACTGGGCATGGAAATAGGCGATTTCCTCCGGCAGTGACTGTAAGGTGTAGTCAATCTGGTAGAAAATCACATCCCTCTTATTCGACAGATTCTCCAAGGTCATGCGGCAGTTGCTTCGGAAGGGCATCTGCCAATAGCAGTTGAAAGCGCATCCCGGATTGACGCACACAGCCAGGGAATTGATCTGGAAGTATTCGTTCCAGCCCATACAGAAGAAATCCCCTATAGGGCATTCCACGGAAGGGTTCTCCTGGCCATCCCAGTAGATGCGCAGAATCGTGTCCCTCCAGCGGTTCTGCGGCGTCAGCCAGATGTGGCGGATGATGCCGGGACCGTCGATGTTCGCAATCTCAAAGGTGCTTTTCGGCTCCAGGAAGATAAAGGGGTTCACCTTCCAGCCTAGCCCCAGATCCCTGGCCTCGCTGCCGGAAACCCCTTGCTCCAGCGGGCACATCCCGCCCTTTCCCGGCTCTCCCGTGAAGTTCTCGGCGCTGATGGAACGGGATTTTACATCCGTTACCTGATACAGTGTTGATAAATCCAGCATTTTCGTCCTCCTTTTTCATCAATTGCCTAAAAAACACGAAGTTTGGGGCCCTTAAAGACGGCCGTACTTCCGCCGCGCATCCACCATAGCCTGGTAATTCTCTGCCGGAATTCCCTTGAAGATCCACAGATAAGCCGGATCATCGGGGGCTACCTCCCAATATCCGGGAATGCAGCGGATTGCGCAATGCCCCAGCGTCTCCGCGACCTCAATCAGGAGATCGGCATTGTAACAGATTGCCCTTTCCTTTTCGGCCTCACTGAGCTTATCAAACACAAACCCAAGGACCGGTTCCCTGCCAAACATCTCCTGAAACAGATGGAATTCCAGTTCCCAGAAAGGAATCTCATCCTCGGGCTGTTGACAGTTTAACGCTGCAAGCATCCTTTTCTTTGGTGTCATATCCCATTCCTCCCTCTCATAATGTACGCTCTTCCTCAGTTATAGTAATATGGTTCCCTGCACTATAGTGGTTCGGCTCCGGTCACCTTGTGGTCATGCGCTTCAAAAGCAATGGCATGAACATTGCTCCCTGCACGGTTCTGTTCTGGAAGGAGCACAGGGGACACTGTCTTGCTTCTTCCGTCATATACCAGTCGGTAAAGGGAACCCTGTCAGGGCTTTCCTCCAGGAACCGCAGGATATCCCCGGAAAACTCCTCCACTGTCCTTCCTGTGCCGTCCAGCGAAGCGGCCCATATCATCCAGTCGCTTTTCGTGTAGCTTTCTATAGAATACAGGGGAACGCCGTAGGCATTGCGTTTCCGGTGGTACAGCGCTATTTCCTGCTGATAGAAATCTTCGTCCCAAAGCTTCGTCCCGAAAGCTAAGTCCCAGACAGCATTGTATTTCAGGCTCCAGCTCTCCTCCTCGGCATCGAAGGTGAATTTCGTATGGTCCGTGCCAAGGGCCCGGGTATAGACATCCCTGGCCATTTCCCGGGCTTTTTCATGAAAGAGGTCTGCCTGGTCTGTCCGCTGGGCGGTCTCCAGAAGGATGGCATAGGCCTCTACCCCCATGACAGCTTTCATGGCCAGATTGATATTATGGTCTATATGGCCCGCATAGTCGTCAGTACAAAGCTGCTGGCCGGGATTTGCGCCATTTTGCAGCAGGTATTCTGCCCAGGTCTCGAAAAGCGGAAGCTGCTGCTGTAGTTCTTCCTTTGCCCTTTCGGAATCGAGCCTTGCCAGGGCAGCCTCCAGAATCAGCATGTTACCGCACTCCTCTATCGGCATCTGATATCGCAAATCATAGATATCGGCACAGGTCGGCATCTGCCAGAGCATAGGATAGCGGTGTCCGTCCGGTTCCGCTTCGCCTTCCAGATACTGGATTGAGCCGGGCTTCTGACGATACCCGTATACCTGGCCGGTGACATGAGGATAGCGCCCTGCATCGTGGGGTGCAAAGTCAAAGTTCCATATGGGCAGCTTCGCGAACCTGAACACCGGGCGCATCATGCCACGCACCAGCTCCGGATTGTACAGGAAAAACAATGGAGCCGACGGATAGGTCACGTCCACGGTGGCAGCGCAGCCGTTGGAATGGCATTCCTTGGAAATGAAGACAGGATTCCCGTCCTCATCCGCGATGAGCTTGTGAGCCGCTATGGACTGACGGTAGGCGGCAATGCATATTTTCGTATAGGAGGGGCCGAATTCCATGGCATCCCGCTCCATAGCCGTTTCGAAGGCCTCGCATCTGCGCAGCAGGCTGTCGTGTTCTTCCAGGGCTTCGGAAATCATGTCGTGGATGTTCTTTCCATTTCTGGCCCAGTAGCCGGGAAGCATCCTGCCGAAATATTGGATGGACGCAATGTCGTCATAGGCGGCTACGAGGGAAACCTTCTCCCAGCTTCCCGGTTTTGCCTGGAGCTGCGCCTTAGCCCGGAGGCTGTGGGCATCCTGCGCATAACCCACCTCCAGCGGCTCCGCCTCCGCCGCAGCCAGATAGAGATAGCCCCAGTCGATGGTCACGCTGTCACCGCTATATCCCAGGGGGCTTTGCTCCCTGAGTCCCATCCATGCAATCCGGCTGTCGGCGGGCGCGTAGCAGCCTCCTCCTATCTTTCCGGTCTGTCCTTCGTCGCAACAAAGCTCTCCATCAAACTCCAGGACCACCTCCACCATATGGCTCTTCCCGTCCATAGACCGGACTGCCATGTCCACATAGGAGCAGGGCCTGGACAATATGTCCAAATCCTCTAAAAGCAGCGGTGTCCAGAAATCCACGGCAAGCTCCACCCCTGCGTCCTGAAAGCGGTAGACGCTGTGCAGGGCGGTCACGGAAAGGGCTGTCTGCTCCATGGCCTCGGCTTCGCCCAGTCCCATGAAGCGGTATTCCCGGCCATCAATCCTGGCAGTCCCGGCCACCCGCTTGCGCCGTCCTGTCCAGTGCATGGCGTCCGTCCCTGTCAGGCAATCGCTTCCTGACCAGAGGCTGAAATAGGGGTCGCAGGTAATCAACGGGACTGCAGGAAGACGTCCCAAAGCTATCCTGCGGATGCCTTCTTTTCTACTGTTCTGTTCCATAAGCTCTCCTTTCTCTCAAAAAATCCTTATGCCGGGGGCAGCAAGTAAAACAGCATGCGCTGGCCATGGACGCGGCGAAGGTCTCCTTGGGATTGTCCATTTATAAGCCTTAGAGTCGCTTCTTAATAATAAGGTTTGACTATTTCAAAATAAGTATACTTTAATTTTGTCATTCTGTCAAGAAAGTTTTCTTCTCATATTGTTAATTGGGCCTAAATATTTCTTCTCATACAGGCCATAAAAATCCCCCGACAATTCTCAGGAATCTATCGAGCATTGTCGGGGATAGATAGCCCCTGTCAGCAGATGGTCCTGCTCCGGAAGAACACCCCATATACCGCCCTTCTTCATAGCTCCAGCCATCCAAATCCGAGGGTAAAAAGCATGGTCTTCATCTATTCGAACATCCCTTTCTCGAAGAGCAAAGCCTCCCGCGCCTCCTGATCCAGCATCTCCTCCGTGATGCCTGCCCTGAGCTCCCTCCAGATGTGGATGTCCCGCTCAATCTGCCCGCCTCTGCGCACGAAGGGCTCCATGACAGCATAGCCGTCGAATCCCACCTCCCTTAAGGCTTCTCCGATTTCCTTCCAGGGCATGCGGCCCTGTCCGGGCACTTTCCGGTTGCACTCTCCCGTATGGAAGTGGCACAGCAAATCCCCGGCTGTACGGATTGCGCCCGCCATGTCGTCCTCCTCGATGTTCATGTGGAAGGTGTCCAGCATAAGCCTTACGTTTTCCTTGTCCACTTCCTTTACGAAACGGACACCCTCTTCGGCCGTATTCAGCAGATGGTTCTCAAAGCGGTTCAGCACCTCCATCCCAAGCTGGATGCCATAGGGCTTCGCCAGGTTCGCCATGATACGCATCCCCTCCACGCTGTATTTCCAGTCCTCTTCCTTGCATACCGGCTTTGTGAAGTCGATGGGCCAGTAGGAATACAGCGCGCCGCCCAGATGGCGGATTTCCAACTGCCCCATGACGTCGAAGAGGCGCCTGAACCACTCTGTGGCGTTTTCCCGTATTTTTTTATCTGATGAGCCGATATTATGGTCGAAGGACGGGCCGTATCCGGCAGTCAGGGTGATTCCCCGGGCCTTTGCGCGCTCCCGCAGAGCCACAATCTGGGCCTTTGAATAGTCCGGCAGGGGCTTTGCGCCGATTTCCAGCGCATCGAAGCCCAGACGTGCCACCTTGTCCACATAGGGGACATAATCCGCCTCCCACTGGGTCTCCCAGTAGGCGTAATAAATTCCATATTTCATACTCTTTCGCTCCTATACTTGGTTCCGCGTCAAGAGGCCGCTGCCCTCACGCTTTCGGCGGACGCAGGCTGTCCCTGTACTGCTCGGGAAGCCTGTGCGGCCGTGTGCCCGGAACTTTTTACCTGATGTCCCAGGGGCGTGTGCCTCCCGGCGGCCCGGAATCTGTCTGCACACGATTCAGTCGAATCTGAAAGCGATTTTGAAGTCGCCGTATTTTCCGGTGGCGTAATCGAAAGCCTTTTCCCACTCCTCCAGCCGGAAGAAGGTCTTGACGATGCCCTCGGTCTTCAGCTTCCCATTTGCGATGTTCTCGATGACATAGGGGTAGCAGTAAGGGCTTAAGTGGGATCCCAGCACGTCCAGCTCCTTGTTGTCCCCAATCAGCGTCCAGTCCACGGTGGTCTGCTGGGCGAACACGCCGAACTCCACGAACCGGCCCAGCCGCCGTACCATCTGCAGGCCCTGGACCACGCTGGAGGGATGGCCTGTGGCCTCTATGTAGATGTCGCAGCCGTAGCCTTCCGTCAAATCTCTTATGATTTGAAGGGCGTCTTCCTTCCCGGGATTTATCACAATGTCCGCCCCGAATTCCTTCGCCTTCTGCAGGCGTTCGTCCATCATGTCCAGGGCTATCAGCCTGGCCGGGTTCATCTGTCTGGCGTAGGTGATCATCCCCAGACCCAGAGTGCCCGCGCCGGATATGACCACCACGTCCTCGATGCCGATGTCCGCCCGGTCTACCGCATGCTTGGAGCAGCTATAGGGCTCAATCATCAAAGCCTGCTCCAGCGTCATCTCCTCCGGCACCCTGTGGACCACCGCGTTCTTCGGAAAGCGCACATACTCCGCCATGCCGCCGTTGTTCTCCTTCTGGAAGCCGAAGATGGCGTGGGGCTCGCACATCCAGTAGCGGCCTGTCCGGCAGAACCTGCATTCGCCGCAGGGGATGATTTGGTCCGCGATGACGCGGTCGCCGATTTCGTAGGCTGTGACATTCTTTCCCCTGGCCGCCACATGGCCCAGGAATTCATGTCCCGGGATGAAGGGAGGGCGCACCCATTTCGCGTGGGTCTCGTCTCCCCAGGTGGAGTTGCCGTGATAGCATTTCAGGTCCCCCGCGCAGATACCGCAGCCCTCGGTCTTGATGACAATATCGTCATCGCCGCATTCAGGGACGGGGTATTGGGCCTCAAAGCGGTAGTCGCCTTTGTCATAGGCCACCAATGCTTTCATCGTCTTCGGTAATGTTCCGTTCATTTTCTCCCTCCTATCTGTATCGCATTTTCGCGATTGGTTTTAATAATAGAATCACTTTATGTAATGTAATTATATAAAGGATGGGTAGATTTGTCAATAGTTTTTCCTAAAAGAAAAAGGCGGAACGCTCTGCCTGAAAAGAGCTTTCCACCTTAACTATTCTCTATGGAATTTTGATTCCTGCGCAAGTAGGATACTATCCTTTTATCCTGTCGAGCTCCGTGAGATTTACGCCCAGACTTGATAACGTAACCTTCAATTCCAGGTAACGCTTGTACATTGAGTCATATGTGTCCGGCGCCACGTCCTTAATCGGTAACATCCAATCCTGCAACCTCGAAAACTCAGTCACACAGTCTTTAAAATATCTGCTGCATTTGGCATGCAAGCACCCTCTTTCTGAAACACCGCAAACATAGCCCTCTTTTATATGCTGTCTCTTCCGGTTACAATTTCAGCATAACAGATTTTTCAGGAAGTGTAAAGCCCTCAAATTTCAGCATTGAACGCTGCGATGAAGTTCAGGGCCGCCCCTGACGCAATTGCTGTCTTCTTATAGACGCATGTCCTCAGATATCCGCCGCCGTCCCCAAAGGAATTCAAAGCCGCCACCCTCTCCCGCAGATCCTCCAGATAGGCATCCAGGTATCCCCCTACATATCCCCCCAGCACGATGTCGCAGTCCAGCAGGGCGTGGACGGTATTCACCGTCAGGGCCAGATACCCCAGGTATTTGTCCCAGGCCCGGAGGAATTCCCGGTTCCCGTTCTCCAGGCCCGCGAAGAAATCCTGCAGGCTCCCCTCCGCAAGGCTGGACAGATTCTCCGCCGTGAGATAATTCTCCACGCAGCCCTTCTGGCCGCAGTAGCATTTCTGGCCGTCGGGAATCAAGGTCATATGCCCCACCTCCCCGGCCTTCTGGGTGGCGCCCGGGTATACGGTGTCGTCCAGGACGAAACACCCGCCGATGTTGTTGCTCAGCATGAGGTAGAAGGCGTTCCTCCTGTCAGGGTCCTTCCAGATCTCCGTGTAGGCAGCCGCGTTGGCATCGTTGAACAGCTCCACGGGGTATGGGATGTTGGCGGAAATCTGTTCATAGACATTGCTCTCCAGGTCGATGATCTTGCTGAAAAGGATGGTCCTGCGGTCGATGTCCACCAGCGCGGGCAGCCCTACGCCCACGCCCAGTATCTGCCCGCCTGTGAGTCCGGCCTTTTCCACCAGTTCCCGGAACAGGCTGCCCAGGTTTTTATAATAGGCCTCGCTGCTGGAGAAGGCAGCCCGGACGCGGCAGGATGTGATGATGTTCCCCAGGAGGTCAAGGGCGGCCATGGAGATGTGGTTGCTGGTGATTTCTATGCCGATGGCGGCTCTGGCATTGCTTACCAGGGAATAGGCCACCGCGTTGCGCCCTCCTGTGTTGCCACGGGAGCCGGACTGGGCGATCAGGCCCGCATCCAAGAGCCCGTCGATATTCTTCGCCACAGTGGGGATGCACAGTTGCAGGTCCGCCGCCAGCTCCTGCCTGGTCAGCATGCCGCCGGACAGGAATCTCTGGTAGATGCTGGTCTTGTTGATTTTCTTGATTTCCACGTTCAGGGGTCTCTTATTGGACATAAACCATCCGCCTTTGTCTGAGATTGCCGGGCTATCGAAGAATGCCGGTAAGGGAAGGCGCGGCCGCCGGATCCACGATATGCCGGGAGGATTTAAGTATAACATCATGGTGCCGATAAATCAATCCGGGCGCTCAGAAAGACTTGATTTTTGTCGGTAAGCATGATATCATAATAATGATACACATGTATCGCCAATACAATTGTATCATTATCATGATATCACTCTCGAACTGTCCATAGGAGGCATCAAAATGAATCAAAACAGGAAAGCTGTATCACCGATGAGCAATGTGGGAAGGAACCTGTATGTGAAAGAACATATCACGGAATCTCTCCTGCGGTTATTGGAACAGAAAGAGATTTCGGATATTTCCATCAGTGAATTGTGCGACGACGCGGGCATTGGACGGGCCTCTTTTTACCGCAATTTCGACAGCAAGGAAGATATTTTGAGGGCGCATATCAATCAGTTGTTCGACGGATGGAAAAGTGAATGGGGGAAAAACAGCAGCCTTCCGCTCAGCGCCGGCATCGGCATGATATTCGGGCATTTTGAGCAGCATATGGCCTTTTACCGTCTTCTGAATGAGCGCCGTCTGGTTTATCTGCTGAAGGACGTCATCCTGGAGATTATGGAGTTGAAGCCGGATCTGCCGAAGGCTGAAGCCTATGCGAAAGCGTTTGTGGCCTACAGCCTGTACGGCTGGATCGAGGTGTGGTTCCAGAGGGGGATGCAGGAATCCGCGGAGGAGATGCTGGAGCTGTTCCGGAGCCAGGGGGTATAGGCGGCTTCTGCCATGCCGGATTTTAGGAGGTGCTTTAAGCCGGCATCCCATTTCCGGCTTCCGGGGACTGCGGATTTTCGGTCAGCTCAGGCTGTCCCTCTCCCATTGGCCGGTTCCCGTTCGGCATCGCCGTAGGCTTTGAAATCTCCAGCGTCATGGAAGTCTCGGTTCCTCCTACGTTCATAGTCACCACCAACACTCTGGTGCCATCTGGCTTCACGATGATTTGTGTATCCGTCTCAGAGCCGGCCTCCTCCTGTGCCTCAGAGGAGACGGATTCCGCCTCTGTATCCTTTGCCGTGGCTTTTTCTGCCATTTTCTCAGCAGCCTGGCCGATTCCTTCCGCAGAGGAATCCATTTCAGGCACCTTCGTTCCTGCCATCATCCGGAAGCGCCGCATTCTTTCGTAAATCTCCGCCGCAGATGCCCGTCCCGCCGAACAATCGTTTACCCCGCTGCTTTCACACCTTTGCTGGAAATAATTCTTTGCGGAAGCTGAATCTATTCTTCCCCTGCTCTTTGGATAAACAATCTCCCCGCTGTATCCGAATCCTTTTTCTGTCACGCTGAATCCCATCTTCAATGCCTCCGTATTCTTTTTCCATTGGAAAGTTCTCTTTGTATTATCGGCATGGCAGCTATGTCCTATAGCAAAATGGAATGAAACGGCGCTTTATCGTAACGAAATATGGGGGGCATATCCTCCCTCTCGAAGGAATGCCCCCAAATCTGCCCGAAATTTATCCTACTTCCCTTCCGCCATCTTCAACTGGGCCGTCACCAGCCCGTAGTAAATTCCCTTCTTCTCCAGCAGCTCATTGTGTGTCCCGATCTCCGCGATGCCGTGCTTGTCGATTACTACAAGTCTGTCAGCATTCCGCAGGGTGGACAGCCTGTGGGCGATGGCAAAGGTGGTGCGGCCTTTCACCAGCCGGTCAAGGGCCTGCTGGATCAGGAACTCGCTCTCCGTGTCCAGGGCCGAGGTGGCCTCGTCCAGAATCAGAAGCCTTGGATTGTTCAGGATGGCCCTGGCGATGGCGATCCTCTGCCGCTCCCCGCCGGAGAGGTTGTAGCCGTGCTCGCCTACGTAGGTGTTGTAGCCGTCCGGCGTCTTGCAGATGAAGTCATGGGCATTGGCCGCCTTGGCCGCCTGGATGACCTCCGCCATGGTGGCGTCCTGTCTGGCGAAGCGGATGTTGGCCAGGATGCTGCCGGAGAACAGGAAGGTCTCCTGGAGCACCACGCCGATCTGGGAGTGCAGGCTCTCGGCCTTCACGTCCCGCAGGTCCACGCCGTCCAGCGTAATCTTTCCCTGATCCACGTCGTAGAGCCGCATGATCAGGTTGATCAGGGTGGATTTCCCCGTGCCGGAAGCGCCCACCAGCCCGATCATCTCCCCGGGCTTCACCTGGAAGCTGATGTTCTCCAGCACCGGCTCATAGGTGTGGTAGCCGAAGGACACCCGCTGGAAGTCGAAAGCGCCCTCAATCAGGAATTCTTTGCTGTCCTCCCTGTCCTTGATTACAGGCTCCTCGTCCAGCACGTCATAGATGCGGTTCAGGCTGGTGATCATCTGCATGACCATCCTGGGAAGGTGGGTCATCCAGCTCAGCGGCCCGAAGAGATATCCGCAGTAAGTGACGAACTGCACCAGCTCGCCCAGGCTCATGTCGCCGTTCAGCACATCCATGCCGCCGAAGTACACGGCGATGTAGGACCCCGCCCCCAGCAGGAACATCAGTATGGGGAAAAAGATGGCCCAGAAGGTCTCATTGCGCCTGCTGATGTCCGCGTATTCCTCGGCTTTCTTTTTGAAGCGCGCCGCCTCCCGCTCCTCCTTCCCGAAGGACTTCACCACCCGCATGCCGGAGATGATGTCCTGCAGGCTGCTGGCCAGGTCGTCGGACTTCAGCCACTGCTTGTGGAAGATGCTGTGGATATGGTGCCAGAACGCCCTGGTCACGGCGAACACGATCACGATGAAAAACGTGGACAATAACGTCATCTTCCAGCTAATCATGAACATCACGATCAGGGACACCACCATGGTCAGCAGGGTGGAGAACATGTCCCCGAACACCTCTTCCATGAAGCTGCGGATCTGGTTGGTGTCCCGGGAGACGCGGTTGAGCAGCTCCCCCGGCTTCCTGTTGTTGATGAAGGACAGGGAGAGGGACTGTATCTTATAGTAGAGCTTGCGGCGCAGGCTCATGCTCAGGGCGCTGCCCAGGGACACGCACTGCCAGTACCGATAGACGTCCAGCAGGATGCGCGCGATCAGCATGGAAAAGGTGATTCCGATGAAGATCCACAGCTCCCGCCAGCTACCGCTTCCTGTAGACAGCGTACCGTCAATGAATTCACGCTGTACCATGGGTATGGCCAGGTTCATGGCGGAAATCAGCGCCATCATCAGGGAAATCAGCAGCAGCTTCCCCACATACTCCCCGCAGAGCCCCATGAATTTCTTCAGGATGTCCGCCTTGCCCTCGCAGTAGGGGCATTTGCTGGTGCCGGGGAGGGCCCGGCCGCATTTCTCGCAGTATTTCTCATATTCCAGGCTCACCACCTGCTCCGGCCTCTCCCCTGTCCCCAGGGATTCGATGACGGACTGGGCCCCTCTGGCCAGGTATGCCACCCGGACGATATGCCGCATGGAAAAACGCGCCGCACAGATGACCTGGCCGTCCCTTTTCGTCACGATGACGATGCCGCTGTGCACCTGGTGCTCGCACTTGATTTTCTCGCATTCCGCCAGCGGAAACTGCGCGGAGAGCTTATCGTCCTGCAGCACCAGGAAGCGCGCCCCCGTCACCACCAGGAAAATCTTCCCGGTGTAAGCTTCCCTGGCCTGCATCTTCCGGCTGTCGAATTCCAGGTCCACGGGCACGCAGTACAGCACCTCTTCCCCGGCCGAAAGCCCCAGGGCCTCCCGCTGGGGCCCTGTCAATGTATACAATAGTTTCATAAGAATTCCTTTCTGCCATGTTTCTTCATGGATTCTTCAGAACAGGCTGCTGGGCTTTTCCGTGCAAGGCTACCACAGCAAAGGCCAGCTGAGCCCCTGTGAATGATTGCTGCTTTCATCGATGCAATGAGCGGTTTCACCTGTTTCATCCACCAGGTATTGACCATATTCATCCAGAATATCCCACACGCCATTCTGAGCCGTGCCATAGAAATCCTTTATCCTTCCAGCCCAATTGGTCTCTTCCATTTCTATTCTGCCATTATACAATCCATCCACAAACTCTCCCGATATCTTCGTCCAAAAAGCGGTAGGCTCCTCGAATCTGCCAATCGTCACCTTAAGCATTTCCGTCCCCGGGCCATTTGGCAAATTGTTTGCCCAGTTCCCCTCAAAGACGGAATACTCCCCATTGTAATGTTCCTCATCGTTCCTCTTTGGCATAAACGAAATCCCATATCCGCTGCGCTTTCCGTTCTCCCAGGAACCATAATAGAACAAATTATTAAAATATGCTATCCCAATCCCATCTGGTTCTCCCGCTTCATTCTTGTCGCCCCGGTAGCATCGCTCAATGACCCAGGCTGGCATATTGCTATATTTATCAGAAACGGCGATTTCCAATGCCCTGTCATAATCTTTTGCAGCAAAGGCCTCTTCCATTTCTGCCAAAAAGCTCTGTGCCAGGATGCCATGAAGCCCGCTGGCTATCCGATAGTCGCTCTCGGCTTCTATCCGGACAAAATCAGGGATGTCACTGTCAACGTACGAAACCACCGTAATCTCCGCTTTTCCATCCCTTCTCTGCATATCCGCCATCTCGCCGCCGGAGATAACCGCCCTCGCCGCCTCTTCTCCGTCAGCCTGCTCGATGCTGCATTCCACAGTCCCTTCTATCAGATACACCCGCATATGGTCTTCTCCTGGCACCTCTATCCATCCGCAGGTTCCCCGTATGCCGACCACCATCGTAGAAGTCCGGATTTCCAGCGATTCTTCGTCGGAGAGCGGCTGTGTCACGTTGAAGAACAGCTTGCCCGAATGGACGGTCAGCTCCAGTTTATCCTTGTTCTTTTCCACTTCCACCTGACTCTCCACATCCAACTTGGTCAGTTTCGTGCTGTCCAGATCAATCCACGCATGGCTTTCTGATTCTGTGCCTACGCTGTAGCCCGAATAAAGCCCCATCTGCTGGAAAATGTCGATATTTTTGCCTTTTGCGTTCAATACACTGACATTTCCTTCTGTCTTCACAAGATGCATTGTCGTTGCCTTTTGTCCGCATGCCGTACATGCCAGAACGGAAAACAGGATAATGATGCTGATTAAAAAAATCATTTTGGTGCGGTTCATATTGATTTTCTCCTCTTTTGCGCGGAAAAAGCATTGCCAATTGCACTCCGAAAAACCTGCGGCTACTAAATGAAAAGATCCAGCCTCTTCCTCTCCAACACGCTCAGCTGATAAAAATCAGGGATTTCATACCGGTTCCCGTCGATGTCCGTCACCAGCAGCCTGGAATCGCTTAAATGGATTACCGCGTCCCCGCTCATCTGGGTGGTGAAGCGGCATGCGCCGAAACTGGTGACTACATTCCAGTAAGCATATCCATACTCGTCCTTCACATCCAGCACCTTGGTGATGATGGGCCTAAAATACCGGAGCTTAATCTGCTCCCGCAGCATCTCCTGCTGGTCTTTCTCAATGTCTGAAAGTTTCTCGATGATGCCGATTTCCTTCGCCTTCTCGTCCGCCTCCCGGATGGAGATGAACTCCTCGGGATTGGTCAGCGGGAATGTCAGATACACGCCTACCCGGGCATATTCCCTGGAACCTCCCCCTTCTCCGGGACGCTCGTCTTCCGCAGAATCCTTCTCTCCCGCGCCCTTTATCTTCAGCGCCACGAATCCGCCTTCTGTCCGGGTGAATTCCGCGTTCTCCTTTGTGAGGAAACGCATCTCCAAAAGCTCCTCCGACTCCTTCTTCAGAGCCTCCTCGTCAAACTCCTGTAAATCCAGGAGATCCTGTCTGTTGTTATCCTGTCCTTCCATAATGTCTGTCCCTTTCCGTAACAAAGCCTCTTTGGCTCCGTGTCAATATCCTCATAGCGATGGTGCAGCCAAGCGCAAAAGCCGCGTCCGGAAGAATCATTCCGGTCATCACACTTCGATGCCCCGCATAGCCAGAGCCTTGGTCTGCAGCTCGCTCAATTTATAAAAAGTCCCTTTCTTCGCCATCAGCTCCTCATGGGTCCCCGACTCCGTCAGCCTGCCGTCATCCAGCACGATCAGGTGCGTGGCATTGCGCAGCGTGGAGAGCCTGTGGGCGATGGACAGCACCGTCCTGCCCTTCTCCAGCCGCTCCAGGGATTTCTGGATGGCCAGCTCCGTCTCCGTGTCCACCGCCGAGGTGGCCTCGTCCAGAATCAGTATCTTCGGATCCGCCAGGATGGCCCTGGCGATGGAGATTCGCTGCTTCTCACCGCCCGAAAGCGAGCGGCTGGAGGAACCCAGCAGGGTGTCGTACCCCTCCGGCATCTTGCAGATGAAATCATGGGCATTGGCCTGTACCGCCGCGTGGATGATCTCCTCCCTGGTGGCGTCCGGCCTGGCGTATGCGATGTTCTCCGCCACCGTGCCCATGAAGATATAGGTCTCCTGGGACACCATGGCCACATTCCTGCGCAGCTCCTGGAAGCCGTAGCGCTTCACGTTGACCCCGTCCACCAGCACCTCCCCCTCCTGGGTGTCATAGAGCCTGGAGATCAGGTTCACCAGCGTGGACTTGCCCGCGCCGGAGCGCCCTACGATGCCGAACACCTCCCCTGCCTCCACATGGAAGCTGATGTCCTTCAGGATAGGCTTGTGGGCCTCATAGCCGAAGGTCACGTTCCGCAGTTCGATCTCTCCCCGCAGCTCCTTGGGCCGCAGAGGATCCGGCACTTCCTTCACCTCAGGCACCGCGTCGATGATCTCGAACATGCGCTGGGCGGAGTTCATGCACTGGGTGTACCAGCGGATCACCCTGGAGAAAAAGTCCAGCGGCCACTGGAGCTGCCCCACATAGCCGGAAAAGGTGATCAAAAGCCCCAGTTCGATATTGGAGCCGCCGATGATCATGGCGCCGCCCACAGCCCACACGAGGAAGCTGATGGTGTCCTCCACGGAACGGTACAGCGCATAGAACTTATTGTCATAGCGCGCAAGGTCCATCTCTGCCGTGCGCACCTTGCCGTTGTTCTTCTTAAAGCGGGTCATCTCCTGATCCTGCTGTCCGAAAGCCTTCACCACCCTGGCCCCTGTGAAGTTCTCGTTCATCTGGCCTTTCAGACGGCGGTTGGCCCTGTGCCTCTTTCCGTAATAATGCCACAGATGGGGCATCATCCGGTAGCTGATCACCACCAGCACGGGCATCAGCATGACGGACATCAATGCCAGCAAGGGATCTAGCAGGAACATGATGACGATTGTGGCCAGTATGGTTCCCACATTGACGAAGAAATTCGGTATGCCGTCTATCAGGAAGCCTGAAATCTCCTCCGCGTCGTCCGACACACGGGTCATCAGGCCGCCGGTCTGCCGCTTGGAATAGAAGCTGATGGACAGCCTCCCCATGGAGGAGAATACCTGGCTCTTCAGCGTAGCCACCACCGACGGGGCAATCCTGGCCGCCAGCACGCCCTGGAGCATGGCAAGCGCCTGGATGACCACCTTGGTCAAAATCATGGAGACCACCAGTACGGTCAGCGCCGTGACGAAGCGGCCTGCGGGCAGGTGCAGCAACGCCAGGAACTCCTCATTGCGTGCCAGCACCTGATCGTACAGGATGGTGCCGCTCAGATAGGGCCACACCAGATTCAGCACTGCCGTCCCGCAATAGCAGAGGATCATCACTGCCAGGTATCTCTTATAGGGCTTGAAATAGGACAGCACCCGGAACAGGATGGACTTCTTGTCCATGCATTTGGGGCAGACCTTCCGCTCCTGGTCGGGATAGATCATGCCGCACTTGGGGCAGCACTCCTTCCCCTTCTCCACGTTCAGGTCCTCCTCGGTGATCTCCTCCGCCTTCTTCAGCTTCTGGAAAATGCTGCAGACCTTGAGGAAGATTCCCATCTTGGTATTGGAAAAATGGCAGAGGTTGCGCTCCACCCCGTCGATTTTAGCCATCAGCACCCCTGTGGCCACCTGGCGCAGCACTTCCATCTCCTCCACCCTGTCCAATTCGAATATCTGCAGGGCGGGCTCCGCCCCGAGAGCGGCGTCCTCCTCTATCTGCCATCCGCCGTACCCGCCGAAGCGGTATTCCACGGCCTGCCCCTTCTCCGTCTTCTCCCGGTAGGGGTAGGCGGCCACCAGCAGCTTCTCCTTCGTGAGGGCCACGATGGTATCGGCGAACCGGTACTCCATATCGAAATCAGCCATCGCCGCGAAGATGATGCCCTCTTCCTTCACGCCGTACTTCCCGGCAATGCTGACAAAACTTTTCGGTAACTTCATTCCACACTCCTCCCATTTCCTCTCCCGGTCCCACAGAACGCATTCCGCTCATAAAAAAACCATGGCTCCTACACACGGGTAGCCATGGTCCACTCTACACATTCTGTTCCTGACATGCAAGACTAGCGATGAACTCAATCTGCAATGGAATGTCCTGTTCCCATGAAACGACTTCATTCCATGGAACAGCCCCTTTCCACTTCCCCGGGAGGCGATTTTCTGACTGTTTTCCGTTGTGATATCTGATTCCTTCTCAATGTAGTCTTCATAATTGCTGCCTCCTTTCCTTTATTTTTCAGACTAAAGTTTAGTATAAGCACATTTTTTAAGAATGTCAACCGCTTTTTTCCAAAATACGTTAAAATTTCTTAAAAAGACTGTATTAGCTCTTTCAGGGGGCATGCCGCCTTTTCTGCCTACGCTCTGAACGCTTCATATATGTCGTTCAGCAATATGCCCTCAGGGTCGCAGCCGTATTCCCAGAACATGATGCCGCCCAGCCCTTTTTCCCTGACATAGTCTGCCTTGATCCGTAGGCTCTCCCCATCGTCATAGCTGATGAAGCAGTCTCCGTTGAAGAGATAGGGAGCCTTGCCCGCATCATCCCAATAGCGTTTGTAGCCGTTCTTGTCTATGTAGTCCCGTGCAAGCTCCCGGTATCCCGGGCCGCCCATTCCCACCGTTCCGGCTTCCCTGCCCAGACCGTCTCCGCCGCCCTTTACCTCTTTCCAGAGCCTTGCGTAAAAAGGTACGCCCACTATCAGCTTCTCAGCCGGCACGCCTGCCTCCAGGAACGCTTTCACCGCCTTGTCCACGCATACGTCGAATAGATTGGTCGTCCCGGGATACAGGGAGGCGTGATGCCCCGTCACTTTGACGAAGCCGCCCTGGAGATCATAGGTCATCAGCTGTACATAGTCCAGATATTCCTGCGCCTGCGCCATGTCCGTATGCAGGGTAAAATAAGTGTCTCCCCCTGCGGCGATGGTGAGCATCCTGCCGCTTCCCAGGGCGTCCAGCTCCTGACGCAGTTTCGCCAGGAACAATGTGAAGTTCTCCTTGTCCCGCATATCGGCCGCGATTCCCGCAAGGGCGAAGCAGGGATACTCCCAGTCGATGTCTATGCCGTCCAGCTTATACGCCGCCACCAGCGCGGCCGCGCTCTTTGCCGCCTTCTCCCGGGTGTCCTCCGTCATGGCTGCCTGCGAGAAGCCGTCCGCGCTCCAGCCTCCGATGGAAAGGATGATTTTGATTTCCGGATGGATCCTGCGGATGCGCTCCAGATCCTTCTCCTTTCCCGCGCCTTCCTCCCATATAGTTTCTTTATCCCGGATATGCCCAAACGCAATATTGATTACATCCAGCTTTCTGATGTCCTCCTCCCGCATTTGACCCAGATTTCTGGTCCCTACATAGCCGATCACTTTCTTCTCATTCATTGCCATCAACCTCCTCTTTCTGACCATTCTGTAGTATCTCTTTAAATATAATTACGTTTTTGAAGAATGTCAACCAAAAAGACAGCCTTTCCGAAAAATATCCGGTCCGGCTGTCCTTTTGATAGATTTTTACCCGATTTACATCGGCTTGTCTGACTATTCCGCCGTCTTCACAGAGGTGATATGGGGATTGACGCCCTCGTACCAGTACAGGAAGCCTTCCATGTCGATCTTGTCCCCGATGTTCAGCCCCTGCACTGCCTTGTATACATCAGTGCTGCTGTCGCACAGGTAGGACTCCACGGTGAAGGTATATGTATTGCCGTTCAGGGAGACATTGAAGTACAGGTCGTCGCCCTCCTGGCCGGAGCCGTCCCAGTTGTACAGGAACGCCACATCATTCCCGTCCGCGTCCTTGATATTATTGCCGTCCGCATCCTTGCAGGGCTCTACGGTCATGCCCTTGAATGCCACGAACTTGTTCTGATGCTTGATCAGGTCGTCGCTTCCCAGCAGGGAGGTGACGTCCTCCACAGGCGCTATGTAGTTCCCCTCCAGGATTTCAAAGGTAGCTCCCTCGGCGATCTCCACCTCACCGGACCACTCGGTCTTATAGCCTGTGACCTTGATCTTGGTGCCGGGAACCAGCTTCTCGTAGTCCTCTTCGGAGCAGACCATGTTGTACACGAAATAAGCGCCGTCCTTGTCCTGGGTGTAAACGGTTGCCTTATCCTCCCACCAGGACTGCTTAGCCTGAACATATGTCTCGATTACGACTTCGGACTCCAGAGCGGCCGCATCATATTCCGCATAGGTCATGACGCCTTCGGATTTTGCCTCCGCACCTTCCGCTCCTTCCGTACCGGCCTCAGAGCCTTCCTCACTGGCCTCAGAGCTGTCCTGGGCTTCGGACTCCCCTTCGGCTTCGGAGCTATCCTGAGCTTCAGACTCCTGGCTGGCGTCAGCTTCGGAGCTGTCCTGAGCTTCGGACTCCTCTTCTGTGCTGGCTTCGGAGCTGTCCTGGACTTCGGAATTCACATCAGAGCTGCCCTGGGAATCACCCTCAGAGCCGCAGGCCGCACATGTGAACACCAGCGCGGCAGTCAACAGCAACGTTGAAAACTTTTTCATATCTCATCCTCCTTTTTAAAGAACACTGCCTTACAGCGATGCGCTCCGCGGCATGCCCTTCTGCGTATTATGACGGAAAAAAGACCTGTTCTTTTTCCATCATCAATACTTGAAAATTATTATACAAGATTTCTTTGATAAATCAATAGTCAAAAGTGATAGTTATTTTATACTATCCCGTATTTTCCCGGCACAATATACAAAGCCGAAATCCATCGGAGCCTGATAGCAGACGGGGAAGATAAGACAGAAAAGGCGGAAAAAAGGAAGCTGCCGCCTCCCGGATTTCCACCCGTTCCGGCCGCAGCTTCCCACGCCTTACAACAATACGCTATACGATAATACATTACAAGAAATACCGTTACCCGTCAATCCTTTGCCCTGCTCAAATATCCAGCAGATCGCTGTATGCCTTCAACGCGCCGTCCGTGTCATGGGCCAGCACCTTCTTGGCCAGGACCTTGCCGAGCTGCACGCCCTCCTGGTCGAAGCTGTTGATGTTCCACACGAATCCCTGATACATGACCTTGTTCTCGAAATGGGACAGGAGCGCGCCCAGGGCCTGGGGGGTCAGCTGCTCTCCCGCGATGATGCTGGAGGGACGTCCGCCCGCAAAGTTCTTGTTGCGGTTCTCGTCCGCCTTGCCGCAGGCGAAGGCCACGATCTGGGCCGCCACATTGGCGCAGAGCTTCTGCTGGCTGGTGCTGTCCTGGATCACCACGTCCCGCTCCATCTGGTTCTTCCGGAAGCCCACGAACTGCAGGGGGATGATGTCCGTGCCCTGGTGCAGGAGCTGGTAGAAGGAATGCTGGCCGTTGGTGCCGGGCTCGCCGAAGATCACGGGGCCTGTGGAATACTCCACCGGCTCGCCGAAGCGGTTCACGGACTTGCCGTTGGACTCCATGTCAAGCTGCTGCAGATGGGCCGGGAAGCGGCTCAGGGCCTGGGAGTAAGGCAGCACGGCCGTATTCTGGTAGCCCAGCACATTGCGCTCATAGACGCCGATCAGGGCGTCCAGCATGGCAGGGTTCGCCAGGATATCCTTATTGCAGGCAAGCTTGTCTTCCTCCGCCGCTCCCTCCAGGAACCGGGCGAAGACTTCCGGGCCAAAGGCCAGGGACAGGACTGCGCCGCCCACGCCGGAGGTGGAGGAGAACCGGCCGCCGATATAGTCGTCCATGAAGAATGCGGCCAGATAATCGTCGCTCTTCGCCAAAGGAGAGGTCTCGCTGGTGACGGCGATCATATGCCTGGAGGCGTCCAGTCCGGCGTTCTTCAGAGCGTCCTTCACGAAGGACTCATTGGTCAGGGTCTCCAGAGTGGTGCCGGATTTGGACACCAGCACGAAAAGGGAGCGCTCCACGTCAATGGTGTTCAGCACTGCCGCCGCGTCGTCGGGATCCACATTGCTGATGAACCTGGCTTCCATCTTAAAGGTGCCGTTCACCCTGGCCCAGTTCTCCAGAGCAAGGTACATGGCGCGGGGGCCCAGGTCGCTGCCGCCGATGCCGATCTGCACCACAGTGGTGAATTTCTCCCCTGCGGCATTGGTGATCTCGCCGCTGTGGACTTTGTTCGCCAGCTCCGCAATCTTTTTCTGCTGCTCCACATAGAAGCCGCGCTTGTCCACGCCGTCGGCCACAACGGCCTCCCCCAACTGCCCTCTCGTCAGATGATGGAGCACCATGCGCTTCTCGCCGGTGTTGATCACTTCTCCATTGTAGAGAGCTTCGAACTTCTCCACGAGCTGCATCTCCTCCGCCAGCTTGGCGAAAGTCTCCAGGGCCTTGTCATCCACCTGCTTTGCCGCATAGTTGAACGCCAGACCGGCCGCCATGGGAACGCTGTACTTCTTCACGCGCTCCGCGCCGCCCTCTCCGGCCATGGCCTCCGTCAGATTTACAGGAGCCACCTTCAGCAGTTCCTGATATGCGGAAACAGTATCCAGATTTTTCCAGGTAATCATGAATTGATTCCCTCCTTTATTTTAATATATTATATAGCATGGACATCCCCCCGGGATTTCATGGCCGGGAGCATGGCCATGGCATATTATCGAACTATCGTTCTTTTTTCTTTGCCCTGTAAAATACAATATAGGCAAGCATCAGCGCCCAGGCTCCGGCCAGCGCCGACAGAAGCAGCACCGCAGGCCCGGGAAGCGGCCCCAGGTCGGATTTCCCCTCCTTGGAGGAGCCCTGCTGTTGCTCCAACTGGTCCAAATGGTGCCGGGAGGCCATGTCGCTGTAAAGCTTCTCGTAGTAGGCGTCATCCACTGTCTGGGAGCGCCGGATGGATTTCACTGTCTCCTCGATCAACTGCCCCGCGGCATCCCGCAGGGAGGCCGATCCGTTGAACACAGGCGTCACAAAGGTATGGTCCACATTCTCCAGCAGAAGCTTCGTGGCCTTGATCTTCACCTCGTAGTGGAGGGCATTGTCCTCGCCGCAGCCTGACAGGTACTCCTGATACTCCGGGGATTCCTGGGCCCTGGAGGTCACGGGCACATACCCTTCCGTCTCCGCATAGGCAATCTGCACCTCATTGGTCAGCAGATACTGGGTGAACAGCCATGAGGCCAGCACCTCCTGGGGATCCTCCTTGTTGAAGACGCAGACCGACGGGCCCTGGGATATCATCTGCGGATTCGACGTGTCGAACTGGGGGATGGCCATGACCTCCGTCTCGAATTCTACCAGCTTGTCGGCGCTGATGTCTATCAGGGGCGCATCGCTTCCCATCCAGGTAGCCCCTGCCGTGGAGTCGATGGCGAAGATGCACTGCCCCGCGTTCAGGAAGTTGGCCGGGTAGCTGGAAATCTTGAAGGTGGAGAAGGCTCCGGTCCTGGTGTGCGCCGCTATGGTCTCCAGCAGCTCCTTCGTGTCGTCGGAGAAGAGCAGAATCTCCCCCTCCTCGGTGGAATAGCCCGCGCCTTTCTGCCGGATCTGCTGTATCATCATGTTGTCGGTGGATTTATAGATGAAGGGAATCATCACATCCTGGCCGTTCACCAGGTAGTTCCCCTCCTCGTCCATGGCCATGGCGGCCTCGGAGACCTCCCAGACGAAATCCCATGTAAGAGTATCCGGCAGTTCGTATCCCAGCTTTTCCACATAGGTCTTGTTGATATAGCAGCTTTCCGTGGAGCGCATGTAGGGTATGGCGTAATAATGGCCGCCAAAGGCGCATTCCTCCAGAAACTGAGGGATGATCTCCTCCCTGGAAGGGGCATCGAAGCGGACTTCGCTGCCCCCCAGGCCGTATCTGTCGTCATCGAACAATCCCTCCAGCGGGACCACCTGGTTGACGCCCGTCAGATAGGTGGCGATATGGTCCGGATAAGTGATGCACACATTGGGCGTGGTATTGGTGGCGATGTTCGTTATCACATCGTTATAGATTTTCCCATAATCCGTGTAAAGGCGCAGGTTCACCCTGATATTGGGGTACAGCTCCTGGAAATCGGCGATGGCCTGTTCGTATATGGCCGTCTGGGTCTTGTTCGTATCGTTCTTGGCCCAGAAGGTGATTTCATGCTCTCTCCCCGCGTCAAAGGACTCCGGAATGGCGAAAGCGTCCAGCCCCTTGGATCCGTGGCAGCCGGTGAGCAGGAACACACAGCCCATGAGAGCCGCCAGAAGCGGGAGGAAAGGGCCCTTTGCACTGTGGCTCCTCTTCTCTTCCTTGTTCATCCCTTGGTCCCTCCTCTCGATACGCCTGCCATGATCTTCTTGTGGAAAATCAAAAACAACACAATCAGGGGCAGCGAAATCACCACCACTGCCGCCATCATGGCCGGTATGTTCTCGCGGCCGAAGCCGTTCTCCCGGATTTCCTGGATGCCGTTGGAGACCAGGTAATAGGCCTCGTCATCCGTGATCAGCCTGGGCCACACGTAGGAATTCCAGCATTCTATCACCTTCAGGATCGTCACGGTGATCAGTGTGGGCCTGGATATGGGCACCAGGACCTTCAGCAGATACTTCATATCCGAAGTGCCGTCCACCTTGGCCGCTTTATACAGGCTGTCCGGCACCTGCTCGAAATTCTCCTTCAGCAGATAGATATAGAAGACGGAGGTGACGGACGGCAGTATGAGTCCCTGAAAGGTATTGCGCATGTCCAGGTTGGTGATGGTCACGAAATTTGTGATGATCACCAGCTCGTTGGGAATCATCATCAGGGACAGGAACAGGAGGAAAGCCCCATTCCGCCCCCGGAACTCCAGCCTGGCAAAGGCGAAGGCCGCCAGAGTGATCACCACAATCATGACAGCCGTGGTCAGCAGGGTGAAGATGACCGTATTTACGAAATAGCGTGCAAGAGGAACCGTCGTAAAGGCATCCACGTAATTTTGCAGCGTCGGCGACAGGGTGAAGAATTTCGGGATGCTTTCCGAGTTATATGCGCCGTAGCTCTTCACGGATGTCAGTATCATCCAGTAAAAGGGGAACAGCACGATGACGGCCCATATAATCAGGAAGAAATAGGTGATGGCGCCGGCCGTCCTCCTCTGCCTCTTATAATCATTTTTCCTTGTCCGGTTCATTTCCATAGCCTCCTGTCTCCCATCTGACCCTGTTCCCTGAAAGTATGCCAAAAGGTATCAATAGTGCACGTTTTTCCTGCCGATCAGCAGATTGACGCAGGTAATCGTGAGAACAATGGCGAACAGGATGATAGCTGCCGCCGATGCATAGGACGGATAGCCGCCGCTGTCTCCGTACAGCATGTCGTATACATAGCCCACTATGGTATTCATCCCAGCCGCGTTCAGATTCGTGCCGAACAATGCCACGGCATCGCTGTATGCCTTGAAGGCCCCGATGAAGCCCGTGATGACCAGGTAGAAGATCATGGGCGATATCATGGGCAAAGTGATCCGCATGAAGGTACGGAATTTTGATGTGCCGTCCACCCTGGCCGCTTTGTAATAGTCCTGGTTGACGGAAGCCAGCGCGCTGGTGAGGATCAGGATCTTGAAAGGCATCACCACCCAAATGGTATAAAGGCACAGCACGAACATCTTCGCCCAGTAGGGACCGTCGATGAAGTCCACAGATTCCCCGCCGAACCACTGGATGAGCAGGTTCACCAGACCGTCGGAATAAGCGGTTTTCTTGAACAGGATCATGAATACCAGCCCCACCGCCAGGGTGTTGGTCACATAGGGCAGGAAGTAGATTGTCTGCAGGAGGTTCCGCAGCGGCTTTATGGAATCCAGCCCCACGGAGATCAGCAGGGCGATTCCCGTGGACAGGGGCACCGTGATGATCACCAGCAGGAAGGTATTCTTCAGGGCCTGCAGGAAATACGGATCGTGGAGCACATAGGAGTAATTGTAGGTCCCCGTGCCGAAATAGGTCTGGGACGCGGAATTGTAGCCCTCCTCAAAGGAATAGACGAACACGTCTATCAGTGGGTACACCATGAAAAAACCGAGAAACAGGATTGCCGGCAGCAGGTACAGCCAGCCCTTCATGCTGTTGAAACGGGTCTTCCACGAGCCAGCCCCGGAATGCTTCCCTTCCATTTTCCGCTTGTCCATGTCTTGCTCCTATCTGTCCGTAGCGCCGGGTTGATATGGCCTGCACGCATTCATGGGGGGGCGCTGCGCGCTGCTACGAACTCTTTTTCGTCATTTTCCGCCTTTTTTGACTTTTTATTTCTGCTTTTTCCCAAATTATTATTTTTCCTATATTCCACATGATTCTATGCGGTCTTTCGCATATCTCTCTGATTCCCGCGCTCTTCATGGGCTTAGGACAGCGTCAAAGCCGGGAAATCGCTGACGCGTCAAATTCTATCCGCTCTTCCGTCCTTCTGTCAAAGAGGAACACTTTGCCTGGCTTTAAGTCGAACCTGACCTGGCGGGCATCCATGGAGACTTCCGCCATGTTCTCCGACCCGATGATGGCCCGGATCGCAGGCGACAGGGAAGCGCTGTTGGCACAGACCATGCTGATATCGCGCCCCATGACCTCCACGCCGCTCAGCTCACAGCCAAAGGCCCCGCCCTTCCGCAGCAGGAATCCCTCGGGCCGGATGCCGGCATAGACAGGACCCTCGGCCGCTCCCTTTACCGGAAGGACCGCATCCTTACCAATGGTTAGCCAGCCGTCCTTCACCTGTCCCTCGAAGACATTGACAGGCGGGGTTCCCAGGAATTTCGCCACGAACAGATTCGCCGGGCTGTCGTAGACCTCCTGGGGCCTGCCGATCTGCTGCACCATGCCGTCCTTCATGACCACGATCATGTCGGAAATGCTCATGGCCTCCTCCTGATCGTGGGTCACGAAAATGGTGGTGATCCCGGTCTCTTTCTGAATCCGCTTGATCTCCTCCCTGGTCTGGAGCCTTAGGCGGGCGTCCAGGTTGGAAAGGGGCTCGTCCAGAAGCAGGACCCTTGGCCGCTTCACCAGGGCCCTGGCGATTGCCACCCGCTGCTGCTGGCCGCCGGAGAGCTCTCCGGGCCTGCGCTCCATCAGCTCGTCAATCTGCACCAGTCTGGCCGCATCCATGGCCTTCTCCAGCATTTCGGCTTTGGAGAGCTTATCCTTGCCCTTTAGGTTCTCCAGGGGAAAGAGGATGTTCTGCCTTACGGTGAGATGGGGGTACAGAGCGTAGTTCTGGAAGACCAGCCCGATGCCCCTGTGCTCCGGCGGAAGGCCTGTCACATCTTCCTCTCCGAAGAAGACCTGACCGCTGGTGGGCTTCTCCAGGCCGCTGATCAGGTTCAATGTGGTGCTCTTGCCGCAGCCCGATGGCCCCAGCAATCCAATCAGCTTGCCGTCCGGAATCTCGAAGTCGAAGTCGTTGACGGCTATGACATCCGCTTTGTTCTTTTTGTCCCGGCCGGGGAATTTCTTCGTCAGATTCCGCAATACTACTTTCATGATATTTCTCCTTGTCTGTTTGGAGTTTTTTTCATCTATTTTTTTCTAGTTTCTTTCCTGCATTTGCCGCCAGATCCTTTACCACTTCGCCCGCGATGATCAGCCCTGCCACGGACGGCACAAAGGCGACGCTCCCCGGGATGCTGCGCCGTTTTGCGTCCCGGTTCTGGCCCTCTGCCTGGCGGCTTTCCATGGATTCTCCCTCATCGCAGCCGTCCCCCTCCGATTCTTTCGGGATGACGGGCAGTTCCTGGGAATACACCACTTTCAGGCTCTCCACGCCGCGCTTTTTCAGCTCCCGGCGCATGACCTTCGCCAGGGGGCAGACCTTTGTCTCATAGATGTCCGCCACCCGGAACGCAGCGGCATCCAGCTTGTTCCCGGCTCCCATGCTGCTGATGATGGGCGTATCGGTTTCCTTTGCCCGCATTGCCAGCGCCAGCTTGGCGGTCACGGTATCCACCGCGTCTACTACATAGTCGTATTCTTCAAAAGGAAAGGATGAGGCGTTTTCCGGCAGGAAGAAGCATTGGTGTACCGCGACCTCCGCCTCCGGGTTGATGTCCAGGATGCGCTCCCGCATCACGTCCACCTTACAGCGTCCAAGCGTGCTCCTGGCGGCTATGATCTGTCGGTTCAGGTTCGTCAGGCTTACCCTGTCGTCATCCACCAGGGCAAAAGCGCCGATGCCGCTGCGGGCAAGGGCCTCGCATACATGCCCGCCCACGCCGCCTATGCCGAACACGGCCACTCTCGATTCACGCAGCCGCTCCATCGCCGCTTTTCCCAACAGCAGCTGGGTCCTTGCAAACTGTCCTGTCATCTTCTTCCCGTCCCTGTCTCTCCGATTTATGCTGCGCGCTGAAAGGACGCCAGCCATGATTCTATTTTGCGCCTGTTTCTATTTTGCACCCGTTTCGTCCAAAATGCAATGCCCTATGTAATAAAATCCGTGGCACTCATCCAGGGACACCGGAACAATCTTTCCAATCATGGAAGCGTCCCCGGGCAGATGGACGATGGTGTTGTTGGACAGTCGGCCTGTGACCATGGGGACATTGTTCGCAGCGGAATGCTTGTCTTCCACCAAATTCTTTTCTTCCATGGAGTGCTTGTCTTCTATCGACTGCTTTTCTTCCACGGAATGCTTGTCTTTCATAGAATGCATCTCTTCCACGGAATGTCTTTCTTCCATGGAATGCCTGTCCTCCATGATTTCCTCAATCAGAGCATCCATGATCCGGCCCTGATATTTCGCCGCCTGTTCTCTGGCAGTGTCCTGGACTACTTTCAGGAGCCTGTCGAAGCCTTCCCTCACCTGCTCCGGCGGCACCTGGTTCTCCATGGCGGCCGCAGGCGTGCCGGTGCGCTTGGAGTAGATGAAGGTAAAGGCATTGTCGTATTTCACCCTGCGCACCATGTCGATGGTCTCCTCCAGATCCTCGGCTGTCTCTCCCGGGAATCCCACGATGATGTCGGTGGTGATGGCGATGTCGGGTATCTCCCTGCGGATGCGGTCTGCCAGCTCTATGTACTGCTCCCTTGTATAGCGCCTGTTCATCTGCTGTAGGATCCTGGTGGAACCGGACTGCAGGGGCAGATGGAGGTGGCGGCAGATTTTCTTCGACTGCTTCATGACCGCTATCAGTTCCTCCGAGAGATCCTTGGGGTGGGAGGTCATGAAACGGATGCGCTCCAGCCCTTCAATCTGTTCCACCTTCCGCAGAAGCTGGGCAAAGGTGATGGGCTCGTCCAGGTTCTTTCCATAGGAATTCACGTTCTGCCCCAGCAGCATGACTTCCACCACGCCCTCCGCCACCAGGCGCTCTATCTCCCGTATGATTTCCCCGGGTTCCCTGCTGCGCTCCCGCCCTCTCACATAGGGCACGATGCAATAGCTGCAGAAGTTGTTGCAGCCGAACATGATATTGATGCCGGACTTGTACGGGTATTTGCGCTCTACCGGCAGATCTTCTACGATTTTATCCGTATCCTTCCAGATGTCGATCAGCATCCCTTCCGACTCGAAAGAGGCACAGAGGAGCTCCGCGAATTTATAGATATTGTGGGTACCGAAAATCAGGTCGATAAAGGAGTAGCTTTTCTTCAGTTTTTCGATTACCGTGGCTTCCTGCATCATGCAGCCGCAGAGGGCCACTTTCATCCGGGGATTGGCCTTTTTATACCGTTTCAGCACGCCCAGCCTGCCGTAGACCCGCTGGTTGGCATTGTCCCGGACGGTGCAGGTATTGTAGATGACGAAGTCCGCCTGCTCGCTGTCGGTAGGGGAAAAGCCGATTGCTTCCAGGATGCCCAGGAGCTTTTCGGAGTCCCGGGCGTTCATCTGGCAGCCGAATGTGGTGACGCAGGCGGTGGGGGTGCGTCCGTTTTTTTCCTCAAAATCCTTCACCCATCCCCGGCACTTTGCCATAAAGTAGTATTGCCTGGACGGTTCTTCTGTGGGCGGGTTTGAATTTATATTTATTTTATGTAAATCAATTTTATTGGAAATGCTTTCTTCCATAGACATTTTCTCTTGACTTTCTTCCCTTTCTAATAAACATGTATTCCGTTTCCAGAATGTCTTGTCACTCAAATTCCTTCACTAATTCATAGGAATAATGGTAGATGCTTGCAAATAGTTCCTCATCGTAAGCGTCTTCTTCCCAGCGGCTTTCTTCCTCTTCCTCGCTCATATCCTCCGGCCAGAGATATTCCTCCCGAAGCATGTCCGAAAACAGCGGCAGGAATCCCTCATCCTCCGTCTCCTCCATCATATCATGAAAGCATTGTGCAATCAGGTGGAATAAGTCCTCCAGTTCCTCCGCAAGCCAATCGGCATTGCCGCTTTCGTCCCGCTTCGCCGCTGCCCGATAGATGCGCACGAGGAAAATCAGCGCAAAGGGCGTAGAATGCCATAATGTCCCCTGGTGCTCAATACAGTTTCCAATCTCGCCGAACGCACGTTCCATCTTTTCACGGTCTGCCATCTCGTCAAGTATAGCGAGATATTCCGGAAAATCCGCCGCTCGACCGTATGCGGTGGTCAATTTGCCCCACGGCACATCCTCCATCTTGATACTGTCGATAAACTTTTCATTTGAATCCGTCCCTGTTTTTCCCATCTTTCCCTGTTCCTCCATACCTTGATTTCCACAGCTGAAATCATTATGTACAAGCGCCTTTCTGACATCAAGCAAATCCTTATTTGAAAAAATGCGGCTATACAGGCCGTTCAGCTTCGCCTTTGTCTTATCGTCCAGCTCATTTTCCGTCAGCTTCCCCAGTCTGCTTTTGGAAATTTGAATATGATATTGTCGTTGATTTCATATGCATCGCAGTCATTCCCGCTGCCAATCAACTGGACGCTGTCAACTTTTATGTCCTTAAAACTGCTTTCTATCAGGAAGCGGACTGCCTGAATATTCTTGCCATTGTCCCTATAGCGATACTCCATTAGATAGCAGTCTCTCATTTTGCCCTCGTGCAGCTCATGTTCCGGTAGGCTCTTTATGATTCGGAATCCGGCTTTTTGATAACATTTGATTGCCCTGACGTTATCCTGATGGGGATCCAGAATCACGGCATCCGCCCCCTTTTCTTCCCTTAAGTATTTCAGAACGATTCTCAGATACTCCGTCCCAATCCCTCTGTTCCAGTAATCAGGCTCCCCGATGAACTGGTCGATGCCGTATACCGTCTCATTTCGGTTCTCATATCCGTATTCTTCGTAGGCTTCACCTGTAATGCTATATATCTGCCCATATCCAATGGGCTTACCGTCGTATTCCAGTATGACTTTTATCACATTTCCGCCATCTTCTTCATCCTCCTCAAAAAAATCTTCCTGTATCAGCTCCGGCGTATATCTCTTGTCTCTCCCCTCATAGAACTCCAGCACGCGCATATCCGTCATCCATTTGAGCAGCACTGCGGCATCATCGGAAGCCATGGTTCTTATCCTGATTTTATCCTGTATGATATCCAGCATTCCTCAGCGGGCGGGGCGGCCCGACTTTTCACTTCCTTTCATATATCAAGTCCACACCTGGTAAAGCCGAGCTTCTCAATCACTCTCTGCATGGCCAGGTTGTCTTCCCCTGATTACCCTCTCCCAATCAGCACACTGCTCCCCTCAAAAGCAAAGCCGTATTTCCTGATTCGTTCCGGCGCTATACCTCTGCTTAGCAGAGCCGTCTCGTACTGCTTCTCCTCAATCTGCTGCAAGGCCGACCTGACGCCGTCCTCCAAAGTCTCCTTTGGCTTTTCGCCAACTACCTTGAACTCGATGACAAAGGCTATGTCTCCGTCTTTCTTTGGCTCCAGCATGATATCGTACCTACCCAGACCGCTTTCGCGGTTAGAAGTCACGATATACCGGTTCTGCAGCTCTGCCAGCAGCCCCAGCACAAAACCATGATAGAACTTTGATACTAGAATCATCTCTTCGATTCTAGTATAGAACCGCTCCGGCTGGGCTTTCGCCGAGGGCTTCTTCCCGGTGTCGAAGCTGCTGAACATTTCGCCGGAGACCTCGTTCATATATACATTCATGCCCTCCAGATCATCAGAAAGCAGCGCCTGCAGAAAGGCATTGTGCTCCATGCGGCAGCCTCCGAACCACCCCCTGATCATATGCAGGAACATGATGCGGACTTCCAGATTGGTCAGCTTCAGCTCATACTCCATCTCCAGGCATTCCGTGTTGAACTCCGCCTGCACTGCTTTTAAATATCCGCTGGCGAGCAGCAGGCTCCAAACCGCCTCCTCACCCTGATTCAGCTCACTGAATACAACCTGCTCGTCAAGCAGGGTACGGAAAGTCCTTCCCTGCAACAGCCCTTCCATCACTGTCTTAAGCTTCGGGCTGCCCTCCCGAATCAGTTTTCCTGCCAGGCTGTTGGAACTGGTGTTCACCCAGTAGGCCCCCACATTCCCTTTATCTAAAAAATTTATAATAGACCACGGATTATATATATCTGTCCGGTTTCCGAAGACAAATCCATCATACCACTGCTTTACTTCCTCTCTCCGGTCAGACAGGCCGAATTCATCCAGCGCAGCAAAAACCTCTTCTTCAGTAAACCCGAAACTGTCCGTATATTTTTTCGAAGTAACTGTTACGACTTCCAAATTATTTAAATCGGAGAACATAGACTCCCTGCTCACTCTCGTAATCCCTGTCATGACAGCCCGCTCCATAAAGGGATTCGTCTTGAAAGTAGCATTGAACAGGCTTCTGGAAAAAGTCACCAGCTCATCCCAGTATCCCCCTACATAAGCCTCATGCATGGGCGTGTCATATTCATCCAGAAGAATGATGACCTTCTTGCCATAATACCGGCACATATACTCCGACAGATGATAAAGCGCAGAAGTGGCATCGGCATTGTTGACATCCGGTTTCAACACCCGGTCGAAATATTCCCTGTCCAGATCCGAAAGCACCTCGCTTGACCTCAGGTAGTAATGGCTGCTATAAAGGCTCCTCAAAATATCGCACAGCATCGCCCGTGCATCCGGAAAGTTCGCCTCCTTCACCCTGGCAAAGGATACGCTGAGCACCGGATAAGTGCCCTGGAGCGCCCTGTACGCCTCATCCTTCCAGATGGAGAGCCCTTCGAATATCTCGCCCTGCCCGGCGTATGCCACGGAAAAGAACTGTTCCAGCATGCTCATGGTCAGGGTCTTGCCAAAACGGCGCGGGCGGGTAATCAGGGTCACATCGTCCCTGCTCTCCCACCACTCCCTGATAAAATCCGTCTTATCCACGTAAAAGCAATTGTTCGTGACCACCTTTGCGAAATCCTGTATCCCGATACCAACTGTCCGTGGAATGCTTTTCTTCCATTCCATAAGCGCCTCCTTCCGCAAAATCCCTGCCCGGAACCCACCGCTGCAGCTTTCGCCATCCGTCCGTCCTCTGTATTTCCTAGTATAACGGATTATCCGAGCCATTACAATGATAATCTGCATACAATTTCAAAAACCACAATTTCAAAAACAAACCCGGAAGCCGCCCCGGGAAATCCCACTGGGCGGCTTTTTTTATGACGGCTATTACAATGATAGTCTTACATACAACTCAGGACGCGCCTGCCGGCACGATGGAAATACTGCCTTTCACCTCCTTCAGCGTGTCGTACGTAGCCTGGATGTACAGTTTAAAAGTTCCGGGCTTTATCGGAGGCTCGACGGTAAACTCCGCGGTACATTTCAGCGGTTCATCCTCCTGCCGCAGATTGTGCGCGGCCCAGTATACCGTGTTCTTCTCGCCCCTGTCGAAGAAGACCGTCATTCCCGTTCCTGTCTCCGCTGAAATGTCATACCTGATCCGGTCCCCAAAGGCCAGCGTGTATTCCCCCAGGCAGACAGACTCCCCTGCCGTTATGGTATCCAAATCCACAGGGATGGTTTCCGCATCGGCTTCATCGTCCGGATCCTCCCCGATTTCACCCAGCAGTTCCGCCACTTCCGCCTCCGTCATATAGGCAACGCCTGTGATTTCATTCTCATCATTGCGCAGGATCCTGATATTGACGGTTCCCTCCGGATTCATACTCAGCGTGTAAAAGGCTTTGCCGGGACGCATATCCAAAAAGATGTCCACAAGCTGCTCCCGGTAGTAATAATCCTTTCCGTCCATTGTAACGCCTGCCGCCCGGTATTCCGCCTTCTGCGCTTCGTCCCATGCTTCCTCCTGCGCTTCCTTCAGCTCGTCATATTCCTCGTCCCGGTCCAGGGCATCAAACAGGACGGACTGGAAAGATATGTCCCCGTCCTCCAGGGCCCTGTCCAGCCAGGCCAGCAATGTCTCCTCGCTCATGTGCGGTGCCAGCACGGAGAAAAAAGCAATCTCCCCATCCTCATATATCCGCTCCGCCAAATTCCGGATTGCGGCGCAGTCCTCCTCCGCCACAGCGACAGCGGCCCCCATGAACGCGATCTCCCCATCCGCGTAAATCCTGTCCAGCCACTCGCCCTGTTCCGCCTCGTCCAGCCTGCAGAACGCCAATTGAAACAACGGCAGGCTGTACGCTTCATAGCCCTTCTCCGCCATCTGAGAATACTGGATGCCGACCCCATCCATGTCCCCCTGCCCGCCCTTTTCCGCCCGGGGACTGACTGCCTGTGAATCATATGCCGCCGGATTGCCGCCCGCGGGACTGCCTGCCTGGACAACGGGATAAACGCCGATGAAAGCCGCCCCGGATATCACCAGCAGCGTCAGCGCCCCCGTCAGAAACCGCATCGCCTTTGACTTCTCCCTGAAATTCACGATAGCGCTCAACCTCTCTTTCAACAGCCGTTTATTTTCGCCTAACGTGACGGCTCCCGGGTTTTCCCGGTATCTCCAGACCGCCGCCATGGCGTCCAGCAGGGTCTGTCCATAATCCTGTGCGTTTTCGTACCCCATTCTGGCCAGGACAGCTTCATCGCAGGAAAATTCGCACGCTCTTGTGATCTCCCGGCCCATCAGATGGACAAGCGGGTTGAACCAGTGCAGACAGACCGTAAACTGCACCAGCCATTTGTAGAACATATCCCGCCGCCTATAGTGCGTCAGCTCATGCATGAGGATGTACTGAAAATTCTTTTCAGAAACATCTGTACCTGGCAGCACGATACATGGACGGAAAAAGCCGATCAGCAGCGGAGAAGAGACCAGTGGATTGACCCATAAATCAATAGGCCTTTTTACGGATGCCTGCTCCGCCGCCATGGAAAGCCGGTCCAGCATTTCCATGTCAGAAACAGGGACGGATCCGGCTTTGATATACCGTATAAAGCCCTGGTAGATGGTCGCCTTTCGTATCATCAGCCCCAGCGCGGCCATCAGCCAGACCAGCCAGATGTGGTCCATCAGCAGCGTCCCAATGTCCTGAAACGGGTGGAACGCTGCAGAATCGCCTACCGGGCTGTCCCCATGCACATTATCCGTTCCTCTCCCCGCGGCAGGGGCCGGAATGCTTTCCGGAGCGTCCGGCAGGGACTGTTGCCGCAGCGGGACAGTCCGGGCGACGGCACGGTCCACAGCCTGATAGGTTCTTCCCAGCAGGCTTGCCTCCGGCCCGAAAGGAAGCAGCAGCCGCAAAACCACAACGGCCCAGATGTAATACTGCCACTGTCGATTGATTTTGTCTTTCAGGAATCTTTTTCCCAAAAGCAGGAACAATATGAGCAGACTGCCGGAAAAAGACATGGACAGGAATAGCTTCAAAATCTGGTTCATGATCGTCCTCTCCCTTCCTCCAGCAGCCTTTTCAGTTCTTCGTATTCCTCCTCTGCCAGCAGGTCGCCCAAAATCAGGTTGGAGACCAGACCTTTGGCGCTCCCCTCGTAGATTTTATCCAGGAAGTTCTTCGTCTGCGCCGTCTGGTACTCCGCCTCGGAGACAAGCGCGGTATATTCGTTGCGGCGTCCGATTTTCCTGGCGCCGAGAAAGCCCTTGCTCATCAGCCTCGACAGCAGCACGATCAGGGTGTTCTTCTGACAGGGCTTGCCCCTGGCCGCCAGCCCCTCCATGATATAGGGGAACAGAGTCACCTCCTCGGGGTTTGCCCACACGATTTTCATGATTTCAAGCTCGGCATCGGATATCTGTTGTGCCATATTTTGCCCTCCTATATGTATGACATAATGTTGACTATTAAAATATAACACTGTGTCATCCTTTTGTCAAGCCCTATGTGCCAGAGGAGCCGGGCTTCCTCCTGCGCGGCCAATACGCAGAAGGAAGTCCGGCTCCTTCTTCAAAATGAATTTACGGGAACCCCAGGCTCCTGCTCCACATAATACTTCGCCTGGGCATGCCACATCCCGGCGTACTGCCCCTGCCTTGCCAGAAGCTCCTCATGGCTGCCCCGTTCTACTATCCGTCCGTCTTCAAATACCACGATATCGTCGCAGAACCGGCAGCTTGCCATGCGGTGGGAGATGTAGATGCTGGTCTTGTCCTTCACCATCTCATGGAACCTGGTATAGACCTCCGCTTCGCTGATGGGATCCAAGGCCGCGGTAGGTTCATCCAGCACCACGAAGGGCGCGTCCTTGTACAGCGCCCTGGCAATGGCCAGCTTCTGGGCCTCGCCGCCGCTGATGTCCACGCCGCCCTCCCTGTCCTTGAACAGCAGCGTCTCCGTCCCCTGGGGGAGCTTCTTTACAAAATCCCAGGCACCGGCCCGCTCCAGACTGTCCCGGATTTTGTCATCCTCCCTCTCGTACCCCGCCGCAAGGTTCTGCCACAGCGGGAAAGAAAAGAGCTTGAAATCCTGGAACACCACGCCGAACAGCTCCCTGTACTCCTCTTCCCTGTATTTCCGGATATCGATGCCATTCAAAGTGATGGCTCCCTCCGTAGGCTCGTACAGTCTGCACAGGAGCTTCACGAAAGTGGTCTTGCCCGCGCCGTTCCTGCCCACCAGCGCCAGCTTGTTCTTCATGGTGAGCTTACAGTTCACATGCTTCAAAATCATCTCCTGGCTGCCGGGATAATGGAAGCTCACATCCCTGAATTCTATCTCATACTCTCCGTCCAGGCGCTTCTCCACGGGAATCGTGCCTTTCACATGGCTGTTCTCCATCTTCATCAGCTCCAGGAAGTCTCCCATATAAGTAGTGGCCATCTTGATTATGTTGCCGTTCCATGTAACCCCATGCAAACCGTTTGCCAGCTTTGTCATGGCACCTGCGTATTGGGTGAATCCCCCTACGGTAATGGCTCCCGCCAGCACTTTCAACGCCACGAAGAGATAGCTGAATACAGTGAAAACGCCATTGACCAGTGTGGCTTCCACCGCACCTGTAATTTCATTATGACATAAATCACCATAGAATCGGTCACTCTCATCATTGCATCTCCTGGCGTTTTCCATGAGCATTTTTTTCATGTCATAGATACGGATTACTTTTGCCGCCTGCAGGTTCATCATCACCCTGGACAGCAGATAGGTAAGCTGCATCTCCATTCCGGTGTGCTTCTGTAGATATTTCTTCGTGCTTCTGACCATTCTGGAACTCTCCCTTTTCCGGAGAACCACAGTCAGGAACAGGAACAGAAGCAACAGCAGCACAGACACGGCCGGACGCGCCGCAAAAGACAGCAGCGACCCCTCCGATGACGGTCTGCTGAAGCACAGCGCGACAATCAATCCCACGGCACCCGCCACCTCCAGCAGACCTGACAGCATCCCCTGGTAGTTGTTGATGATAGAGCCAAGGCCGCCGTACATCTGAGCCGTGCGCTCCGAGGTGAATATCTTATCCGATACCTGTGGCTGCTCCATGGTCTCATAATCCAGAAACGTCGTCTTCTCCCGCATCATGACGGTAAACGCAATGGTGAAGCGCTGGAAAGACCTGGCATAGGCTTTTTCCACCAGTCCCCCTGCCACTCCGAAGAGCAGCCCCGAAGCCACCACCGCGCATGCGCAGCAGAATCCTTCCTGAAACCGTCCTGCCAGCAAGGTGTCGATCAGCCGCGCCGTCAGGTACAGGTTCAGATACGCGCCCGCTACCCCCAGCACACTATTGATGATGCGCAGTGGAATCACCGATGAGTCCACCTTGTGGGCAATCTTCAGCAGTTCAAATCCTGTCTTATGATATTCCAGAGATTTCTCCAGCTTTCCCCAAATCCAGCCCTTCTCTTTTTTGACAGAGGCCTTTTCTTCTCCGGAATGTCCTTCTGTCATGGAATCTTCTTCTTTTACGGAATGCTTTTCTTTTACGGAATGCTTTTCTTTCATGGAATGCCTTTCCTCCACTGTGTCTTTTTTCCTTAATTATGTTCGACATTTTATTCCATTTATCCCAGTTCCGCATCGCCGCACTGTAGGGAATCGGAACTCCCCTCCTTCTTGTAATACTGTGCCTGGGCGTGGAACATGGCGGCATAGGCCCCCTGTTTTTCCATCAGCTGCCTGTGGTCGCCCTCCTCCGTGATCCGCCCCTTTTCCATATACAGGATGCGGTCGCAGAACTTGGTGGAGCTTAATCTATGGGAAATGAAGATGCTGGTCTTGTCTTTGGTCATCTCATAATACTTATCGTACAGGCGGCTCTCCGCGATTGGGTCAAGCGCCGCGGTGGGCTCGTCCAGGATGACTACAGGCGCTCCCTTGTAAAGGGCTCTCGCCAGCATCAGCCGCTGGAGTTCCCCGCCTGACAGGGTCACGCCTGCCGCGTCCAGATCCTTGTTCAGGTAGGTCTCTCCCTTTCCCGGAAGCTCCTGCACCCTGTCCCACAGCCCTGCATCTTTCAGGCTCTGCTCCAGCCGTCCGCCGTCAGTATCCGCCGCGGCTCTGCAGGAGACATTGTCCGCCAGCGGGAAAGAAAAGGCGAACACCTCCTGGAACACCACCGCGAACTCTTTCCTGTACTCTTCCGGTGAGAACAGGGACACGTCCCGCCCGTCCAGATACAGCTTCCCGGAAGTGGGCCGGTACAATCCGCAGATCAGCTTGATCAATGTGGATTTTCCGGCGCCGTTCATCCCCACCAGAGCGATTTTCTCGCCGGGCCGGATGGTCAGCGTCAGGTCGTGGATCGCGTCCTCTCTGGAATCCCCTCCTTCAGGGCATTCCATGTTCCCTTCATAACGGAAGGATACATGCTCCAGGCGGATCTCATGGGCTTCCCCCGGATGCTCCACCGGGATGTCCGCTGCCTGACCCTCATGCCCAGGCCTTCTTCCCGCCAGTTCCAGGAAATCCCGGTAGCGGTTCATATATCGATTGTTTTTCAGTATTTCAGTAAAGGCTCCTGTCAGGGAACTCATCCAGCCGCCGAAGCTTCCCACGATTCCAACGCAGAGCAGAAATGCGGACAGATTCATCTTACCCAAAGCCATCTGGCTGATCAGGTAACCGTAAATCAGCAAATCTCTGCCCCCTGCCAGGAACCGCTCGAAAAACGAAGCGTTGATGGAGCAGTTCCTCTGCTTGCCTGCCCAGTAGGTCAGTTCGTCCGTCATCTTCCTGAATTCTTCCTGAAACCATTTCCACATGCGATATAGTCTGATATCCTTGCCGTTTGCCGGAACCAGAATCTCCCGTTTCAGATACTCATATCCCTGGCTGACCTTGATATAGCGCTCCTCATGCCTTGCCCCCCTGCGATCCGCATAGATGTTCACAGCCATAATCCCTCCCGCCACCGCGAACAGGAGCAGAAGCAGCCAGAAGTTCATCCTGCCGATAATGACCGAATAGATTACCAGGCTCACCAGCGCGACGGCAGCCTTCTCATACGCCCTGAGATACGCTTCAATTCCCATATCGCTGCCGTAATAGATATTTCCCCTGGCCCCTTCCAGCTTCTGCTGTCCCTTTGCGCTCTCCAACTCCTGAAAATCCACTGTCAGGCAGGCTTCAAAAAGCTCCGGCCCCAACTGCCCACGGAACAGGAATCTCGCAAATTGAACAACATTCGCCAGATAGACCTGGGAAATCTGCAGTGCCTGCAACAGCAGCACATATCCCGCCAGGGACAGGAAGATGACTTCCGGCCGCCAGCCGCTTCCCAGCAGATAGACCACTGCGCTGGGCAGAGCCATGGCCGCGAAAGGCTGTATCACGGCCAGACAGATATCCGCTCCTGTTGCCGCCAGATACCTTTTTCCCTTGATTCGCCCGAACCAGGCATAGGCGGTTATGCCATTGTCCCACAGGGGATAGCATTTTTCGTTTTCTTCTGTAGTGTTCTTTTTCTTTCTGTTCATAGCTTTCCTGCGATGTTTTCCTCCCTCTTTTTCGAATCCATGCCATGGGCACAGGTAATGCATGACAGCCTTGCTCATGGATGATGGTATTAGTTTAAGCAAAAAATCCCCCAAAAGGAGGATTTCCGCACGAAATGTTCATTTTGAAGCGCGAAATGCACAGAAGGGCTGGGGACGACTCTGCAATCCCATGGAAAACGGCATGTAGAAGAACACCGGGGACATGCCTTTACAAAGGCAGCGTCACTTCCGCGGCGAAGATGCCCGGCTCATTGGCCAGGGTCAGGTATCCCTCATATTTGTCCGCCAGCGCCTTGACCCGCTTCATGCCCAGCCCATGGTTCCCCCGCTTGGTGGAAATGTAGTTCCTCTCGTTGAAGTCCAGCTCCTCTTTGGCGGAGTTCTGGATGGAGATATAGAGCTGGGCTTTGTTCACCACCATGTAGATGCGCAGGAACCGCTGCTCCCGGGGAATCTTTTCACAGGCCTCCAGGGCATTGTCCAGCAGGTTCCCCAGCATCACGCACAGATCCACATCCTCTATGGACAGCTCCTGGGGCAAAATGGCCCTGCAGTTCACAGGTATGTCCCTTTTCTCTGCCAGGGACAGCTTGCTGTTGAGGATGGCATCTGTCATCAGGTTGCCGGACTTCACGTAGGTGTCCACATCCTCCAGGTTCTGCTCCAGCTCGTCCAGATACCCCTTCATCTCCTCCATCTGCCCTGCGGCAATCTGGGCTTTCATCACCTGGAGATGGTTGTGGTAGTCATGCCGCCAGCCCCGCATGTTCAGGTAGATTTCCTTCACTTCCTCATACTGATGGCTCAGGATGTCCCGCTGGAAACGCTCTGTCTGGGCTTCAAAGCCATGGCGGTAGGAGGAAGACGTGCCCTCCAGGGACAGGAAGAAAAGCAGCTCCACCGCAATGACACCAAGCAGCAGCTCCATGTCCGCGGTCTCCCTGCTCTTCCACAGATACAGGCTCAGGATGCCATAGACGGCAAGGTACGCCGGGCCGCTCCATATCCGGAAGCTCCGGATGTTTCGTAAACGCCCGCAGGAGCCTTCCTTCCCACAGGCCTCTCCTTTTCCATAAATAGCTTCCCTGCCGCGGAAGTCCCCTCTTCCCTCCTCATATGCCAACAGCAGCAGAAAAGCCGCCATAACCGCCCCATTGACTGACACAAGCGAAACCGGGGACTCCGCCAGCGCCGCAGGCACCAGCATGCAGCCCGGAGCCAGCGCTTTCCGCCACTGCTGCCTGAAAGGGGCTTCATCATAGAACAGCACATATAAAAAGAAGACCAGCACGATGACCAGCCAGCCTACAGCTGTCAGCCATCTTGCGGCTGAGGCGCCCATAGGCACAGCCAGGGGCGCGATTCCCACGGCCAGCGCCGTTCCTCCTGTGATTCCCCACAGGGCGATCCGCTTTATCTTCCCTTTTTGCAGGTCGCAGATCTGCTCTATATAATATTGATATAATGCCAGCCAGATCAGCCAGATTCCCAGTCGCAGCATCGTATTTCCCCTCAGGGGCTTTATCCCCCGCGTTCCCCATGCCATTTCTTTCAGCACTTTCTATACATCTTGCCCTTTGTACTTCCTGTAGATTCTATCTTACCCTGCTCGGTCAAATCTTTCAGCAACCCTTACCTGAAAGGAGCCCCATCATAAAACATATATATAAAGAATGCCAGCCTACAGCCGTCAGCCATCTTGCGGCTGGCGCGCCCATAGGCACAGCCAGGAGCGCGATTCCCACGGCCAGCGCCGTTCCCCTGTGATTCCCCACAGGGCGATCCGCTTTGTCTTCCCTTTTTGCAGGTCGCAAATCTGCTCCCCCCTAAGTCTGATGCCTTATCCTATGCGCCTTGCTGCATTTTTCCAAAATTGGCATATGGTCTTGCTTCAAAAGCTCTGCCTACGGAAATACGCCATATAGACCCGGTTCAACTCTTCCCATTTCCCCCTGGCGATGGGAATCGTCATCCGGTTGTCCATTCGGATCTCTTTCTTCCCGATCCGTTCCACATGCTCCAGGTTGACGCAGTAGGATCTGTGTGGCTTGAAAAAGGAGTCCCGGAGGCTCATATCTTCCATCAGTTCCTGCTCCATCTGTCGGATTCCGGATCTGCAGATCAGTTTCTCCCCGTCCCTCTTCCAGAGGATGCAGTCATGCCCGTCGCCCTCCAGGCAGCAGATATCCGACAGGTACACCTTCTCCACTTCCCCGCCGAACAGCGCCACGATGATTGCCGCCCTGTGGGCAATGCGCTCCCTGGCCCTGTCCAGCGCAGCCCACAGTCTCTGCCTTTTCACAGGCTTCACGATGTAGGACACGGCCTCCAGGTCGTACCCCTCCAGCGCGAAATCCGGATTGCCTGTCACGAAGATGATGCTGACGGAATCTCCCATCTGCCGCAGCTTCCTGGCCAGCGCCATGCCGTCCGTCCCGGGCATCTCGATGTCCAGGAGAAGGATATCCGTATCTTTCCTCTCTTCCCACGCGAACAGAAAGGCATCCGCGCAGGGATACCGCTCCACGCTGCAGGTCTCCCCGTCCGCCCCGGAATGCCCTCCCTGCACTGCCCAGCTCTCGATCTCCCCGGACAGATAATCCAGGAACCTTTTGTCATCGTCACATATGGCTAAATGTAGCATATCTCCTCAATCTCCCCTGCCAGGATTCCATGCAAAATCTTTTGTCATTATACTTTAATCCTATCTGTTTTTCAATACGAAATGTGCTGCGCAGTAGTGCAGACGGATAGTCGCAACAGATATAAAACGTGATTGTTTTCGGCAGGGAGATGTGCTATATTTGAATTTGTAAGCCAACCAATGAATTCCGATACTTGGTGGGGGATACGACAACAGTAAAATGATTGTTGGAGGAAAAGCACATGGAATATAAAGAAAATGCGTTAGGCTATGAGGATTATCGTAAGCTAAGGGAAAGCGTTGAGTGGTTGCCTTATTCAAAAGAGCAGACACAAAAAGCTCTTGACAATAGTCTATACACGATAATAGCAGTTGACGATGATCAGACTATCGGAATGGGGAGATTGATAGGTGACGGAGTGTACTATATGATAGCTGATATTGTGGTACACCCGAATCATCAGAGACAGGGTGTCGGCAATAAAATTGTCAATATGATAATTGAATATGTTGAAAAGGCTACACCAATAGGCGGACGTTCCAGCATACAGTTGATTGCAGTAAAAGGAAAAGAAGCATTTTATGAAAAAATGGGGTTTAAAATAATCCCACATGAATTTTGTGGTTCTGGTATGAGGAAAGTCATCCATAAGTAAGACATGCAAATAATGCACACTTTTTGGGGCGAGATAATGAACGGTTGGGGAGGTCTAAAGCTGCCAGAATGTGATCCAACAAGGTTGGAACAAGGATGGCGAAAAACGTAGGGATATGTCGTCAGTACACCGGCAGGCAAAACGGCATACATGCAGGGACAGGTTTCCCGCTGCGCGTATGCCATTCTACACTTACCCCACCGGCCCTCCCAGGCCAGGGGCTTCAAAAGTCTCTAATCTTCGTCACATTTGCCGGAATGCGGCATATTTCTCCGCCAGCTTCAAAAGTAGCTCCGTCACCTTCTCCATATACTGCACGCTGGCGAACTCGAAGCGGCTGTGGCCATTGCCCGCGCCATTGCAGAGGTTGGGACAGGGAAGGCCCTGGAAGGACAGCCTGGCGCCGTCCGTGCCGCCCCGGATAGGGCTCACCACAGGCTCTCCGCCCAGCTCCCGGATGGCTTCAGAGGCATTGTCTATGAGATGCATATGGGGCTCCAGCATTTCCCACATATTGTAATAGCTGTCCTTCATCTCCGCTTCCACGGTCCCCTCCCCATACTTCCGGTTCAGGAAGTCCGCGCACTGTCTAAAGACCTCTTTCCGGTGCTCGAACAGCTTCCGGTCATGGTCGCGTATGATGTAATCCGACACTGTCCTGTCCACGGTGCCATGGATATTGTCCAGATGGAAGAAGCCCTCCCGCCCTTCGGTGTACATGGGATTGTCGAACACCGGAAGGAGGCTCTGGAACTCAAAGGCCACCAGCATGGAGTTGACCATCCTGCCCTTTGCGCCGCCGGGATGGACGCTGCGGCCATTCACGGTGAGCTTTGCCCCCGCCGCGTTGAAAGTCTCCGCCTGCAGGCCGCCGAACCCGCCGCCATCCACGGTGTAGGCGAAATCCGCGCCGAACAGCTCCACATCGAAATGCTTCGTGCCCTCTCCGATCTCCTCGTCCGGCGTGAAGCCGATGCGCAGCTTCCCGTGCTTTATCTCCGGGTGCTGCAGCAGGTATTCGCTGGCCGCCATGATCTCAGCGATGCCGCACTTGTCGTCCCCGCCCAGGAGCGTAGTGCCGTCCGTCACGATCAAATCATGGCCCACATACTCTGCCATCTCCGGGAAGTCAGCCCGTTTGAACACGATGTTCTCCGCCTGGTTCAGGACGATGTCCCCGCCGTCATAGTTCTCCACGATTCGGGGCTTCGTATTTTCGTTGGACACTGCGGGAGAGGTATCCATATGGGCGATCAGCCCCAGCACCGGCGCGTCCTCGCAGCCCTCTGACGCGGGGACAGTGGCATATACGTAGCAGTGCTCCCTGTCGTAGGTGATCTCCGTGGCTCCCATGTCCTTAAGCTGCTCGGCCAGGAGCTTCGCCAGGTCGTGCTGCTTCGCCGTGCTGGGCGATGTTCCGGTGGTCTCGTCGGACTGGGTGTCGATTTTCACATACTGCAAAAAGTAATCGATTGTCTTTGACATGTTCTGTTGACCTCTCTTTTCTGCATTTCTGCGGGCTCGCGCATCGCCATGGATCCATACGTCGCCTCAGGATCATATATTTCCGGGAATCCATGCCCTTCTGCGCTGTCTGGTCCCATCATACCATGAATCTGAATCAACCACAATTCTTTTTTGTCTATGACATTAATATAAGACTGTAGTAGTCTGATCCAGCCGTAAATCCATTTTCCTATGCTGTCCTATGGATTTCGGGAACCCCTGGCCCTCCTCTCCCCCGGCACCGGATACTCCCGTATCTCCCGGCAGGCCTTCCCCGACAGCGCCAGCACGCAGATCAGGTTCGGCACTGCCATCAGGGCATTGCAGATATCCGAGAAATTCCACACGGTCTCCAGGGAACAGATGCAGCCCAGAAAGGCTGCCAGCCCATAGAAGAACCTGTACCACAGATTGTACTTCGTCCGGCCACCCATGAGGAATTCGAAGGCCTTCTCCCCCTGATAGGCCCAACCGATCACCGTGGCGAAGGCGAACAGGGCGATGCTGACGCTGATGAAGCTCCCGCCCAGGTCCCCCAGCGCGGTGCGGAAGGCCGCCAGGGTCAGCGCCGTGCCGGTCAGGGGCTTCCCGTTCGCATCCACGGTCCCCAGCACGCCGGAGGCCGCGAAGGCCAGCCCCGTGATCGTACAGACCACCACTGTGTCCAGGAACACCCCCGTCATGCTGATGCAGCCCTGTTTTATGTAATCCTCCGTATCCGCCGCCGCGGCCGTGATGCCGGAGGCCCCCAGCCCCGCCTCGTTGGAGAAGATGCCCCGGGAGACGCCCCAGCGCAGGGACTGGAACATGGTGGCCGTGACGCTGCCGAAGATGCCGCCGGACACTGCCTGGGGGCAGAAGGCCGCCGTCAGAATCCCTCCCACCGCCACCGGGACATTGCGCCAGTGCACCAGTATCACGGCGAAGGCCCCGCACAGGTAGAAGACCCCCATGAAGGGCACCAGCACCTGGGTCACCTTCCCGATGACGCCGATGCCGCCTATCACCACCAGCACAGTGAGCACCGTCAGATAGAGCCCCGTCTTTGCCTTTGGTATGGAAAAGGCCACCCACAGGGCATCCGCGATGGAATTGGACTGGGTCATGTTCCCCATGCCGATGGAGGCCGTCACCGCGAACAGGGCGAAGAGGAAGCCCAGCATCCTGCCAAACCTCTTATGCGGGAAAGCGTTCCGGCAGGTGTACATGGGGCCTCCCGCGATCTCCCCTCTGTCGTTCCTGCCCCTGTATTTTACAGCCAGCATGCTCTCCGCCAGCTTGGTGGCCAGCCCTATGACGCTGGTGGCCACCATCCAGAACAGCGCCCCGGGCCCGCCCAGCACCATGGCCGAGGCCACCCCCACGATATTCCCGATACCAAGGGTGGTAGCCAGCTCTGTGGTCAGGGAGGACAGGGAGGATATGCTTCCGCCTGTCCCGGCCGTCTTGCGGCGGCCCTTCCCTTGCCGCTCTTCCCGGTTTTCTATCCCCAGCGCGCACCTCAGCGCGAATTTCAGGTTCTTTATGGGAAAGAAGTCCATCCGAACCATCAGATAGCAGCCGCTTCCCAACAGCAGCGCCAGCATCCATGGCCCCCAGACCAGATCGTCCAGCCAGGCAATGAAATCGCCGGCGGCTCCCAAAACGCTTCCTCCCAGGACAATGCCGTCCCCGGACAGCACGCCAAGTATCCTGTACCTTATATCCACGAAAAACCTCTTGCGACCATACTGTTTTTCTAAATATATTGGTACAAGGGCGCATTTATGCAAATTCCGGTATCATTTCATAAATCTGGCGGATGCCGATCCTGATGTCAGGATAGCCGTATACATATACCGCTTCGTCCTCTCCGTCAGGAATCTCCAGCAGGATGTCCAGCCTGGCCTCCCCGTATGTCATCTGGAAGTCTATGGCATAGTCGCCGTCCCGATAGTATCGAATCTTTTTCTGGAGCGGTTCCCATTCCTCATGCATGGCCAGCGCCTCCTGCATGAGCGCCTCCCCCTCTGCCAGATCCTCCTCGGTGTATCCGTAGTCCTCAGGCATGGTGTTCATGCCACCGCCTATCCATCCATATTCATCCAGCATGATGTAGAAGTCCTTCATCTCGCTTTCGTCCAGACACTTGTACTGATAGGCGAGCGTGCCCCATATCTCCAGTGGAGTGCGTTTGCTCCCGCAGATTTCATCGATATAGTTCTTCCGCTCCCCTGTCTCAACAGCCCCATCCACTGCGGGATTGCTGTATTGGTCCGACTCCGTCCTGAGGGCGTATACTGTGCCGTCCTCCGCATCTCCCAGGAGCTTGACCACGACTCCGTTTGAATCTTTCATCTCCACATACCAGAGGATGAAATTCACGCCCTTGGCGAAATCGTCGCTGTAGATGACATACTGCTTCCACCGGAGGACCGTATAGTCCGCCTCCCAGATATACCAGGGCAGCAGACCGATAGATGCGAAGTTGTTCACCGCTTCGCTGAACAGCCCTCTGTCCGAATAGACATATTCCCGCACCTCGCCGGTCAGTGCAAGGTCCTGGGCGGTGACGTAAAACATATCGCCCTCCGCCAGCCCTTCCGCATAGTTCTGCATCCGCTTCTCAAGGGACTGCTCATAGGTGGTGCTCAGGGTCTCCACATTCAGGCTTTCCTGCTGTGTCAGGACAGTGTCCCTGCACAGGATGGCATCCTGCACATGGAACAGGATCTGGGGCGCGAAGAAAGCGGCCGCTATGAGCAGCGCGAGCACAGAAAAGATGGCCGCATAATACCGCAGCAGCCTCCTTCGGTTCATGCCTCCCCTCTTTTGGAGGGCCTCTTTCCCCCGGTCCGAAGCCCTACGGAATTTCCTGCCCCCACGGGCGGCCTCATCTCCCCTGTGCCCGCCAACATTATGGGAAGCCTTGCCGTCCGGTCCGCGGAATGTCCTTTTTTCAGTTTCACCCGTCCTGTCTTCCATAGCCGTATGCCTCCCCTTTCCGGAAACTCCCCACTACGCCTTCCATGATGCCATAATCCCCACTACACCCAAAACGCCAAGCGCCTGGAAGAATGCCTGCCCTTCAGGCATTCTTCCGTGTGTAACTTAGAACTTCTTAGCGGGCATGCTTTGCCCGCTTAGAAGTTCTTTACACACTGGGAACCTCACCTTGATGACCGTCCCCTCCCCCAGCCTGCTGTCCACCACCATCGTCCCGTTGTGGAGCTGGATAATCTTCTGGCACAGGGCCATCCCGATGCCGGCGCCGCCTTCCTTTCTGGAACGGGACTTGTCCACCATATAGAAGGCTTCCGTGATGCGGCTGATCTCCTCCGCGGGGATGCCCCTGCCATTGTCCACCACCTTGATTTCGTAAAAGCCTTTCAGGCAGGTGCCCTTCATGAGCATGAAGCTCTCGTCCCCCTTGTCCAGCGCCTTCACCGCATTGTCCATCAGATTGTACAGAAGGGACAGGAGCAGCTCCGAGTCGCCCTGGATGACGGCCTTCTCCAGCTCCACCTTTCCCCGGACGCCCCGCTGCTTCCAGACAGGCCGCATGGTGATGCGCAGGTTCTGCTCCAGCTCCTTGGTGGGTATGGGCCGGAAGACAATCGGATTCTTGTCCATGCTCACCAGCTCCAGCAGCTTGTGGGACAGGCTCTCCAGGCGCTTGCCCTGGCTGTAGATATAGAAATAGGCATCGTGGCGCTCCTCCTCCGAGAGCTCCAGAGAGTTGAGCATGTCCGCGTAGCCTATAATGGAAGTCAGCGGTGTCTTCAATTCGTGGGCAAAGGCGGCGGTGAAATCCTCCTTCTGCCTGGCCTCCAGTATCTTCACCTGCATCTCCTCCACCAGGCGGTCGGCCATGCGGTTGAAGTCCCGGGCCAGGGCCCCGATTTCATCGCTGCTTTTGTTCTGGGAGCGCAATGTATAATCCCCGTCGGCAATCCTGCTGGCCAGCCTTCCCAGGCTGCGGATCGGTCTCGTGATATAGCGGGAGAGGAAATAGATGCTGATGCCGCCTGCGGAAAGCAGGCACAGAAGCGCGATGCGATACCGGGAGAGGAGGTTCCCCCTGGCGCTGTAGGTGTCCGTCAGTTCCTTGCACATGCCCAGATATACATTGTTTACGGAGATAGCGGACTTGGTAATCGCGAACATGTAATAGCTGCCGTCAATCTGCCGAATGGCCACATTGCGGACGCTGTCATCGGATGAGCCGGAGGAGTCCAGCTTCCCCACCAGTCCCTCCACTTCCTCCATAAAGCCCATATTCTCCAGATAATCGCCTCCGTAAAAGCGCGTGCCGTCCTCCCGCAGCACGAACATGTGCCGTCCGTCCCGCTCCACGCTGCCCGCGATGCTGTTCAGCGTCCTGCTGATGGCATAGTCCTCCCCGTATTCCTCCGTGGACTGGTATCCCATCTCAAAGAGGAACAGGAAGGCGCGGCTGTCGTTATTGCCCTGTTCGATTTCCTTGTTCAGAAGCTGGGAGAAATCCGAGGAGAGCATCCATGTCCCGAACACCGCGAACATCACTGTCAGAAGCGCAGTCATGACCAGAAACAGTTTATCTGCGAATCTCATGTATCCCCAATCCCCTACTTCGTAATTTTTTCCTCTCCTTCCAGCCGATATCCCACCTTGTAGACAGCCGCGATCTCATTGTCCCAGTTCAGCTTCTTTTTCAGCCGCTGGATATGGAGGTCCACTGTCCTGCTCTGGCCCATGTACTCGCCCCCCCATATGTTCTCGTAGATGGTCTCCCTGTACAGGGCGATGTTGCGGTTCCTGGCCAGCAATAACAGCAGCTCGAACTCCTTCATGGTCAGCAGCACGGGCTCCCCGTTCTGGGTCACCGAGCGGGAGGCCGTGTCGATCGCCACGTCGAACACGTTGAGGAGAGTCTCCGTCTTGTGATACCGGCGCAGCACGGCCTCCACCCTGGCCAGGAGCTCCACAATCTCAAAGGGCTTGGTCAGGTAGTCGTCGGCCCCCATCTTCAGCCCCTTCACCTTGTTCTCCGTGCTTCCCAGGGCCGTCAGGAAGATGACGGGCAGCTCCAGGCTCCTGGCGTACTCCATGAGCTCATAGCCGTTGATGCCCGGCAGCATCACGTCCAGCAGCACCAGGTCGAATTTCTCCGTGTCCATCAGGTCGGCGGCCTTCTCCCCGTCCGGCGCCCAGACGCAGGAATACCCCGCCCTGCGCAGGTTCATTTTGATCAGGTTGGCGATGGGCTCCTCGTCCTCCGCTATCAGTATCTTCAACATAATATCCCCTCATCTCTGTATGGTGTGACTTTATGATGTGATATCTCAGTTTCTATGAAAAAACAGAAATGTATCCTGTTTGTATCTCCATTTTATTATTGATAAGAAAAACTGTCAACCTGGTTAAAATTTTTCCCAAATATTTATATGAAAAAATTATGTTTGCATATTTTGACAAACTGTGCTATACTCGCTTTAGCACTTTAAACCGACAAAGGAAAGGGCATGAAACCATGAAACTTATCTTACTGATCCTCTATTTCGCGGTACTGATCGCCATCGGCCTCTACTGCTGCAAGCACGCCACGGACGTCAACGGCTTCGTCCTGGGAGGGCGCTCCGTCGGGCCCTGGCTGACAGCCTTCGCCTATGGCACTTCCTATTTCTCGGCGGTGGTGTTCGTGGGCTACGCCGGGCAGTTCGGCTGGAAGTACGGCATCGCTGCCACATGGGCGGGCATCGGGAACGCCGTCATCGGCTCTCTGCTGGCCTGGGTGGTGCTGGGCCGCAGGACCCGCATCATGACCCAGCACCTGGACTCCGCCACCATGCCTCAGTTCTTCGGGGAGCGCTTCGGCAGCCGCCCTCTGAAGATTGGGGCGTCCGTCATCATCTTCATCTTCCTGATTCCCTACACCGCCTCCCTGTACAACGGCCTCTCCCGGCTGTTCGGCATGGCGTTCAACATCGATTATTCCGTCTGCATCATCCTGATGGCTGTGCTGACGGCTGTCTATGTCATCGCCGGAGGGTACATGGCCACGGCCATCAATGACTTCATCCAGGGAATCATCATGCTCTTCGGCATCAGTACGATCATCGCTGCCGTGCTGAAGAGCAAGGGCGGCTTCATGGCGGCTCTGGACGGCCTGGCCGGGATCACGGACGAGACAGTCTCCACGGCCCCGGGCACCTTCGCGTCCTTCTTCGGCCCGGATCCCCTGAACCTCCTGTTCGTGGTGATCCTCACCTCCCTGGGCACCTGGGGGCTGCCCCAGATGGTGCAGAAATTCTATGCCATCAAGAATGAGGAGTCCATCAAGAAGGGCACCATCATCTCCACCCTGTTCGCGCTGGTGGTGGCAGGCGGCTGCTATTTCCTGGGGGGCTTCGGCAGGCTGTTCTCAGACCAGATCGACGTGGCGGCAAACGGATTCGACTCCATCATCCCCACCATGCTCTCGGGCCTGTCGCCCCTGCTGATCGCCCTGGTGGTGATCCTGGTACTGTCCGCTTCGATGTCAACGTTGTCTTCCTTGGTCATGGCCTCCAGCTCCACCCTGACCATCGATTTCCTGAAGGAGGTCTGTTTCCGGAAGATGGACGACAGGAAGCAGGTGTTCTCCATGCGGATACTGATCGTGGTGTTCATCGCGATTTCCTCCGTCCTGGCGCTGATTCAGTACAAGAGCTCCGTGACCTTCATCGCACAGCTCATGGGCGTGTCCTGGGGGGCGCTGGCCGGTTCCTTCCTGGCGCCATTCCTGTACTCGCTGTACTCCAAATGGGTGACGAAAGCTTCCTGCTGGGTGTGCTTCCTCTTCAGCTCCGTGCTGATGGTGGCAAATATCTTCTTCAGGAGCTCCTTCCCGGCTATCATGCAGTCTCCTATCAACTGCGGCGCTATCGCCATGCTGGCGGGACTTGTGATCGTGCCTGTGGTGAGCCTGTTCACGCCGAAACCGGACAGGAAGCTGGTGGACAATGCCTTTGCATGCTATGAGAAAAAGACGGAGGTGGCTCAGAAGACGGCGCTCGGAAAAGTGTGAAGTGTGAAGTGTGAAAAGATTTTCTAAGCGGTCAAAGTACGACCGCTTAGAAAATCTATGTTTCACACAGAAGAATGCCCAAAGTGCGGGCATTCTTCCGGTTTTGCGGCAATTGATTCTATTCCTTGTTATTCTGCGTGGATCTCTACATGGGGGCTTGTCAGGATGCCTGTTCTTGTGAGTTGGTACTCGTAGGCCCAGGCTTCGCCCTGGGTGCGCCATGCATTGGGGCCGCACCAGTAGACATTTTCGTTGCAGTTGTGCAGTTGGCCGAAGGTGTTCCTCCGGTTGCCGTAGGCCCGCAGCTCTATCACATGCTTTCCACGCTTCACCTGGCCGAAGCTGACGCAGTAGGGGCTCTTGAACAGATCCCTGCTCTGCTCCTCCTGTCCGTCCAGGATTACCTCGATCAGGGGGTTGCGGAACTTGGGCACCTGCACGGTAAGCGCTCCGTCTTCCGGAAGCTCCACGGGAATCCGGTACACCAGATTGCCGCCATAGAAGGGCAGGCCCTGGGAGCAGATGTCCCCGAAGCCGATTTTCTCCGGAAGCGCCGTGATGACTGCCGTGCTGCCCTTCACGTCCACGCCGAATTCTCCCAGCAGGAACATGGCCTCCAGGTTCACGTTGGTATGGTAGGGGAGCCTGACTTCCAGCACGTTCTCTCCCTTTTTCAGGCCGGGCAGGGCTACCTTGTAGAATTCCCTGTCCGTATAGTATCCGGTGACTGTATGCGGGATTTCCTCCCCGTTCCAGATCAGTTCCGTAATGGCCTCATTCTCCAGGGCAAGCTCTACCCCTTCCATGGCTATCTCGGACAGAATGGTATAGCGCAGCGCCACCTTATGCTCGTAAGCGCGCTCCCCGTAGATCCAGGGCTGGGCATAGGCGTCCGCCCGCATGGGATAGCCTGCCTCCGCGCGGAAGTTGTTGTCCAGGCGCAGAATCTCCTCTTTCTCTCTCCACTCGCCGTCGTCCAGCTTATACTCCGCCATATCCAGCACAAGGACATTGGGCTCCTCCAGCGCAAAGTCCACCAGCTCCGGCGTTGCCACGGGGCGACGGCAGGCAGGCGCGCTGCCGCAAAGGGATGCCGCGCTCTCCCCGGCCCGTCCGGGCTTCAGGCAGTACAGGAAGGAGTCCTGGGCATAGGAGGTCACCTCCCACTGGGTCCTGCCCGCCGCGTACTGTACGTCTACGGGAGATATGGCGCCCTCCATGGCGTCATACAGTTCCACCGTCCAGTCGCCGGGCACGCGAATCGTCCAGTATTCCGGGGTCACGTCATCCACCTCGGCAGGCCTCTCGGAGTGCGCCAGGAACAGCCAGCGATTCTCTCCGTCCTGTCGCTGCTGGCTCAGCAGGTTGGCTGACTTCATCCCTCTCCTGTCCTGAACGCCCACCGTGCGGTAAGGCTCCAGTGCCTGGAGGATGGCCTGTTTCGTGAAAGGCAGCACCGTTCCCGTCTCCGCTAATGCGTCGTCCCGGGCGGGCAGGGCATCGATGTACTCCGGCACATGGCCCAGATAGAAAATCTTTCCGCCCATTTCCGCGAATTTCTTTAAACGCTCTACCGTATTTTTCCGGAGGGTCAGGCAATCAGGCACCACCACCACGTCATAGGTCATAGCGCCCACGGCGAAGCCCTTTTCGCGGGATGCCCCTTCTCCGTCACGGGACTGCTCCTCCAGCAGGGATTCGGAGATAAAGTCGAAGTCCAGCAGCCCGTAGAGCAGCCAGGAGGTAAGGTCGGAGAACGCCTTGTCCATCTCCTCCCGCACCGCTCCGGTGGTCTCCTCATTGCCCCATTTCAGCCAATAGGACTCGATGGGATGGATGACGCCGATCTTCACAAAGGGCGTTCCCCTCACCAGCGCCGTGTTGAGCCTGGAGAAATAGTCCTCGATTTTTTTATATTTCCGATACCAGGGAGACTGATAGCCGATGCAGGCGGGGTAGTCCCGCTTGGCCTCGCCCTCCATGGACACCCATGTCAGATGATGGACGCGGATGGTGACGCCCAGGGCCGCCTGCCAGTCCCCGCCCAGCTTGTGGTTCCGGAAGTCGAAGTCCCAGTTGGTCACGCCGTAGAGCTCGCTGAGCATGCCCTCCCTGGCGTACTGATGGACAGCGCTCTGGGTCTGCTTGGCCGTGGTCAGCTCCCTGCTGTCGCAGAGCATGTCGATACCGGGCAGCTGGAAGCTTCGGTAGGAGCGCATGGCCTCTCCCAGGGCCGCGGTCTGGCTCCGCAGGGTGGGCTCCTCCATCATATGGCCGGTCAGGGCAAAGCCATGGGCCTGGCACCAGTCGCCGATCTGATCCGCAAAGGCCTGGGAGAAACGCTCCGCGATATGGTCATGGTAATGATATCTGGTCACGGAGACAGGCGTCCCTTCCATCTCCCAGAAGACCTCCGGCAGATGCTCCAGGAAGGACTCCCCGTAAGCGGCCCGGTAGCTGTCCTCGAAATCATCCGTGTAGGGGATGAACTGGGCGGTTCTGTCGTCCGCCCTGCCCAGGAGGCTCTTATGGACGAACTGGGGCTCGTCCGTGAAGATGGAAGGAATGTCCTTGCCGAAAGAATCCCCCAGCTTCCCGGCGTATTTCTCGTGGACGGTGTCCAGGAAGAAAGCCATGGCCTTGGGGTCCAGCGTATTCACGTAAGCCTGATTGTTGAACCAGGCGCTGTCGCCGGATACCTCCAGATAAGCGTACCAGGGCGCATAGCCCTCCGGAATCTCTTCACCGTCAGAAAAGGCGCGGTAATCCGTCATGTTCCCCTTTTCGTTCAACCGTATCCCGTAGCACATCAGGAACTTTCTGTTGTCGTTGCGGATGGCCCTGGCGGAAGAGATGGATTCCCCTCTGTCCTTCGGGAAGCCCTCCCGGATGGGCTCCGGGGAGAATACCAGGCAGCGCTGCCTGTACTCCTCATGGCAGGTCACAAGGCCGCCGCCAAAGCCGGAGGGCCAGCGGTCCTCGTCATACAGCCAGGTCAGCATGTCCTTCTCCGCGAACCGGTCATGGGCAAAGGAGACCAGATCCAGGAATTCCTCGCTCATGAACGGAATGTTCATGCCTGTGCGGCTGTGGATATGGGCTCCTCCCATGCCCATCTGGCGCAGGTCTTCGGTCTGCTCCTCAATCTGCCTTTTCGTCACCTTGCAGTTCCAGGCCCAGAACGGGGTGCCCCGGTACTCGCTGGACGGATTTCGGAACAGCGCCTCATCCAGTGTCTTCTCTTCCTTTCTTGGATATAACATTTCATTACCCTCCTGTCTTTCCTCTCGCAGCGCTCTTTCCGGAGCACCGGTATCAGATATGTCTCCCGATTTCGCTGGTAAGTCGATGTGGAAACCTGATGCAGGGCCGTGACGAATCATCCCCTGAACGCTTGCGGCTACGGTCTCGCGGCATCCGTGAATCGTGCCCTCAGGTACGTCCCCGCTTATTGTCGCGGGATAAAGCCGTCACCCCTCAAAACAGCATCCGTTCCATATATTCATCCGCAAAATACGGATTGGATGACAGCTCCACCAGCTTCGCGCCTCTTGCATAGTCTTCGCAGACAGCTCTGTAATCCTCATTCAGCAGCAGCATGGACGCTCCGCTCAGGGCGGCATTGCCCACCACCCGGATGCAGGGCAGCATCTCCTCGGGAAACAGGCCAATCTTCGCCGCGTTCCCCACATCCAGATAACTGCCGAAGCCTCCCGCGATCAGCAGCGACTCCACCTGGGCACAGTCCAGCCCCGCCGTGTGCAGCAAAGTCCTGATGCCCGCATGGATGGCGCTTTTGGCCAGTTGTACCATCCTCACGTCATTCTGTGTGAAAGTCACCTGTTCGCAGATTACTGCGCTCTCCTCTTCCAGGTATCCCGTATCGTCCAACTGGCCTGTCTCCAGCAGGCATGCTACCGCGTCCACCACGCCGCTCCCACAGATTCCCACAGCGGCGGCGTCCCCGATCACATGGGCCTTCAGCCTTCCCTCCGTGACTGCCACCCTGTCTACCGCGCCTGCGCTCCCCCCCATTCCCATGGAGATTCCCGCCCCCTCAAAGGCAGGACCGGCGGCGGTGGAGCAGCAATACAGCGCCCCTTCATGCCACAGGGCCATCTCGCCGTTGGTGCCGATATCCGCCAGCAGCCGCGTGCCCGGCGTATCGCACAAAGCCCCCGCCAGAACCGCCGTGATGAGATCCGCGCCCACGAAGGCCGCCGCGCAGGGAGCCAGATAGACCGCGGCCTCCGGACGCAGAGAAGCAAGCCCCAGGCTTTCCGCCGTCACCGTCTCCCCGAACAGCCGCCCGGCTGCAAAGGGCGCGTGGGACAGAGGCTCCGTGGAGGTGCCGGTGAGCAGATGGAGCATCACTGTATTCCCTGTCACCGCCATCCCGTCGATATCCTTCGGCGCGATTTTGGCCTTCCCGGAGAGCTCCATCACCAGGCTGTCCACTGCCGTGCAGATTGCCTGTGTAAGCTTGGGGCCCTCTCCCCGCAGATCCGCTTCGATGCGGGAAATCACGTCTGCTCCCCATCCCGCCTGTGGATTCAGCCCGCTTCCCTCCGCCAGCAGTTTCCCCGAGGTATCGTAAAGCCGTGCAGCCAGTGTCGTAGTACCGATATCCAGCACAAAACCATAGAATCTGAAAGAAGGCTTCAGCAGGATGGCCGGCATGTCTCCGGCAGTCCGGATCTGTCCGTTGCCCAGCAGCTCCATCTCCACGCTACAGTCTCCCTCCACAGCGGTACAGCAGGCCAGCCGGATGCCCCTGTCGATGTCCTCCCGGGACAAAAGCCGCCTCTCCGCATCCGAAAGGGGGCTCAAAGCGCCCCGGGCAAATACCCTGCATTTCCCGCAGCGCCCATGTCCGCCACAGGGCAGCGCCAGCATCGGGCTTCCCGGCAGCTTCCCGCCGGAACCCGCACAGCCCTCAAAATGGGCCTCCCCAGAATGTTCTCCGGCCAGCAGATCCCCCAGGAGCGTCCCCGGCTCTGCATGATGAACAATCGCATTTACCCTGACTTCCACCATATATACCTCTCTCCATTAAAAAACATCCGGCAAGCCGTCTATTTGGCTTTCTCACGGCCTTGAAAGAAATGTACCTTTCCCTCTCTGTCCTCCCGCCGCGCCCACCCGAGCTTAGCCCCATGCCGGAGCAGCCTGCCGTCTACCCGG
>NZ_CAJUCP010000019.1:75530-83079 GCF_910585425.1 uncultured Acetatifactor sp.
AGCAGCCTGCCGTCTACCCGGCTTCCTGGCGACCCCGAAAGAAATGTACCTTTCCCTCTCTGCCCACCCGGCACGTCCCCCGCGCTTAGCCCCATGCCGGGCAGCCTGCACCTACAATCGGCGCAGGCAAATCGCAAAAGACCCGCTTACATAAGGGAGCAAAACACCGCCCCAAAGTATGTAACGGTATTCTGTCCATTAATATGTTTCATACCGCAAGCCTCTGCAAGCCTGGATACATTGATTCCATAAGCCTCCAGCGAGGATATGGCCATGTCCGGAAACCGGCAGGGATGGTTCTCCACCCTGGCGCAGACCGGGCAGATATGGCATCCCCCGGCCCCCAGGTGCAGGATGCGCACAAAGGAATCCTCGCCCACCTCTTCCGCCATCCTCCGGGTGAGGAGGCTGTGCTTCCTCGCCGCCTCCTCCATGCCCTCTATGTCGTAGCTGTCCTCCAGCATCCCTATGGTCTGGTAGACGACAGTGTAGTCGAATGTGCGCAGGGTCTTCATCAATGTCTCGATATCGCCCACGTCCGGCGGACATGTCCAGCATCTGCCGTACTTCCCGCAGGTATTCTGCTGGCACAGGCTCCGGAACCCGGCGTCTGTCTCGATTGCAGAGACAGGAACCACCGCGGCGTTGTCCGCTCCCTGCTCCAGCGCCTTTTTCACCAAATCCTCTAAAATTTCGGCATCTGCTATTTTCTTCGCCATTGAATCTCCTTATGAACCGCATCGTTCAAATCTTGATTTTCTTGATTTCCTCCGCATAATACTGCACCAGCTCGAAGCTGGAGCCGGGCATGATCCTGTGGTCGGGACACGGAAGGAAGCCGCCCAGAGAGGCCAGCCGCTTCATGCGCTCAATCTCCGCGTCCACAGCTGCCCTGTCCTTGCGGAACGCGGTCTTGTCCATGCCTCCCACGCCCAGCATGCCCCTGCCGAATCTGTTCCGGGCCGCCTCGAACTGATCCCCCCACACGCCTACCTCGATGGGGAACATGGTGTTCACCCCGTTTTCGAACCAGGTGGGCAGGAGCTTTTCCGTCACCCCGTCGCAATCCAGCGAAATGATATCGATTCCGTACTGACGGCACAGATCGTTCCTCTTCCTATAGTGCTTCGCGCAGAGCTCCTCAAAGATATCGGGCGAAAGCAGAGGGCCGTTCTTGAAGCAGATGTCCTCCCAGTAATGGGCAAAGTCGAACTTCGCGCCGGTCTCCAGAACCGCTTTCACGCACTGGTACTGCATTTCCGCATAGGTGTCCACGATGTCCGCGAACAGCTCTTCGTCCTCGTCATAAATCAGATAGCTCATCCCCACCACGGAGACCATGTTCCGGATATCCCCCAGCACGCTGCCCAGGGCCAGCCCCACCGGGACGTCCATGGGCCTGGTCTCGTTGAAATGCTTATAATACTCCAGGTCTATCCGCTCCGGCGCATAGAGCATCTTGGGCTTATAGAGGGTCTCAAAGGCTTCCCTGTCCTTCAGGACATAATCGTCCTCCGAGGGGATGGAGGCCACTCCGGGTTTCACCCGCTCTATCAGGCCCAATTCGTTCTGGATCCGCTGGGTGCCGTCCGGCAGAGTCTCCAGCACCTTGTACTCAAAGGAGGGGAAGAGGCCGTTCCTGGGGCCCACTGTCCGGCACCAGTCGAAGTCCCAGCCAATGATGCGGTCCAGCTCCTTGTCGGCTTCGTTCCCGTCGGCCACGCTCTCCGCCAGCTCTTTTGAAATCTTCCCCTGTCCGGCCCACTCCTCCAGCAGCTCGCTCCAATAGCCGAAATGGACGGCCGGGAACCGGTCTGCCTGCTGGTAATGCAGGATGTTCATCGCTCGTTCTCTGTTAGTCATCTTGATACCCCCTGTGCGCTTCGGCACTCATAGTATTCCTGCACGGCCCCGAAGAAAGCATCGATATTCTCCCATTTCGACATGGGCGGGATATCGCAGCCGGAGGAAATGACGAAATTCGGATAAGGGCAGCAGGCTTCCATCACCTGCAGCGTGGCCCTGCGGATGGATTCCGGCGTGCCGTGGCAGAACTCTCCCGCGGGATCCACATTTCCCATGGCCACTGTCCCGGCCGGGATACGGGCCAGCATCTGCGCCATGTCTATGGCATTTCCGAAATGGTAGGCCGCGGCCCCCGTGTCCAGGATGGAATCTATCATCTGGATGGTATTGTTCCCACAGTTATGGTAGATGACGACAAAGGAGTCATCCTGCACGGCATCCACCAGCCGCTTCACATAAGGCGCGGAAAACTCCTCCGCAAGGGCAGGGGACAGCAGGCCTGTCACCGGCTCCGCCAGGACGATGCCGTTTGCCCCTGCCTCCCTGTAAGCCTTGCAATACTCTGTCAGGAAGGATGTGGCCTTCTCCATCACCATGTGCACCATGTCCGGCTCGTCATAGCACTCCATCATAATCTCCGTGACGTCCAGCAGCCTGGCAGCCAGGGAGAAAGGGCCGATGGCGCCGGCGAAGACCGGCCTGTCATCAATCAGTCCCACAGCCTTCCTGATGGCCTCCACATACAGCCCGCTCCTGGCGCTCCCCACCCTGGGAACCTCCAGGGCTTTCGCTCCCTCCTCGTCCTCCACGATTCGTCCGACGACGGTGGGGACCTCCCTGTCCGACACCCGGATGGCGGAGCCGAAGCACTCAGCCTCCACGGAGAGGTCCATCAGGCTCACTGCCGCCGCTGCATCCGTGCGCTGCGCCACCAGCCTCATGCCCTCCGCCTGTCTGTCGCTGTCGGAGATCAGCTCCTTCACGCTGATCCCCAGGAGCTGCACCGCCGGAAAGGACAGAACCGGCATGGCTTTTTTCACTGGGGCAGCCTGAAGCTCCTCCAGCCATTTTCGCATATCTCTCTTCATACATTATCCCCCATGCCCGCTCCCTCGCACTCAAAATCTACGATTGAAAGTCTACAATCGAAATCTCCTTTCGGGTGCAGGCTAATGCAACAGATTTTCTCAGCAGGCAGCGCAGAGCTCCACGGCGGCATCCGCCGCGCTGGCCGCATCCGGGGTATACTTGTCCGCACCGATCTTCCGGCAATACTCCTCCGTCACCGGCGCTCCGCCGACCATGATCTTCACCTTGTCCCGGATACCGGCTTCCTCCGCCTTCTTCACCACTTCCTCCATGACGCCCATGGTGGTGGTCAGCAACGCGGAGCAGCAGATCACCTGGCAGCCCTGCTCGATGGCAGTCTGCACATAGGTCTCCGGAGCCACGTCCGTGCCCAGGTCCACTACCTCCAGCCCCTTGCCCTCCATCATCATCTTCACCAGGTTCTTGCCGATGTCGTGGAGGTCGCCCTGTACGGTGCCGATGCAGACCTTTCCTGTGGCCTTCACGCCTGCCTCCGCCATCAGGGGCTTGAGCACCTGCGCCCCCATGTTCATGGCCCTGGCGGCCACCAGCACCTCCGGCACATACACCTCGTTGTTCTTGAACTTCTCGCCGATGATGCCCATGCCGTCCAGCAATCCCTCGCTCAGGATCTGCTCTACAGGGATGCCTTCATCCACTGCCTGCTGTACCAGCTCCTTTACCACCTTCGCCTTGCCCCGCTGCAGGTTCTCTGAAATGTCTGTCAAAATGCTCATGTTCGGTTCTCCTTTTCCTTCTTTATTTTGTATGGTTTTTCTTGTTTCCGTCCGATATCTGTTGGGCGTCATGGATAGCTTCGCCTTGAACAACTGGTAGAAGGAGGGCACGTCCTTTAAGCCGCATCCGTACACGATCTGCTCATTGGTCAACTGGGTGTCCCGCAGCAGCCTGCAGGCCTGCTGCAGCCGGACGCTGCGGAGATACTCGGAAAAATGCTCCCCCGTGACACGGCAGAACAGCTTGCTCAGATAGGACTTGCTCAGGTACAGGGAATCCGCTATGCTCTCCAGCGTCAGTTCCTTATCGAAATACTGTTCCCTCACCAGGCGCATGGCCGTGGACACCACCATCCTGTCCCTGGGCGTGACAGAAGAATCCGTGGAGGATTCCTCCAGATGCCGTCTTATGGCGATCAAGAGCAGGATGAGCTGCGCCTTCACGGCTTCCATCCACTCAGGTTCCTTTTCCGCAGTCTCCTTTTCGATGGCCTGATAAATCCTCTCCACCGTCTCCATGGAGCGCCCCTTCAGGGACACATAGGCGGACAGGATGTCCTCGTCGAAAATCCCGTAGCAGAACCGGGGGCTGTCCGGCAAGGCCAGATCCCCTGTGAACCAGTCCTCCACATCGAACAGGATATTCCGGATGACCAGCTTTTCCTCCCCGTCCTTCACGAAATACTCGTGGGGCACGCCCGCGTTCAGCACATAGACATCGCCCTTCCTGCATGTAAGGACCCTGTTCCAGATGCGATGGATGCCGCTGCCCTCCGCGATGATGCTGATTTCCAGGAATTCATGGAAATGTAGCTGGGACAGGGAAAAGTCCGGATTGAATCTCTTCTCGCAGGCAACCGTATTCTGATAGATGGGGTTTTCCCTCAGCCACTCTTCCTTTCTCAGCTTTGAGGGCTGTCCGCCCGTATCGATCATCCGCATACCCTCCCGCCATACGCATTATGCAAGAATTTTTACTAAATATACCACAAAAGCGGCAAGAGAAAAATATGGCTCAAATGCTTTTTGCCCGGAAGCCAGGAAACAAAACCATACACTCTTAGAGAACCTTCCTCTCGTTGATCTCCCGGATGACCTCCGGCTCTACCTTGAAATTGCGCTCCTCGTCCATCAGGCCGTTCACCTCCTGCTGCACGTCCGTCACCTGGGTGTAGCAGTAGCCGCATACATAGGGCAGCTCCTTGATGGCAGTGGTGACATCGTCGAACCTGCGGATGAAATCCTCCTTGGACTTCACCAGATTGCCGTAGCCCCATCCGTCGCCATTGTTGTCGAAAGCGATGCCGCCGTACTCGCTGATGATGACGGGCTGCCCCCGGTATTCGTAGCCGTCCGCCAGGGCCGTCTTGAAGCCGTTGTGGCATATGGCCGCCGTCAGAAGCTCGTCCTTGTGCTCTGTATACCGCGCCTTCAGTACGCTGCCCGCCTCCTCATAGTCATGCAGGGTCAGAATGTCCGTCAGCGTGTGCTCCCAGCCGTCATTGGAGACCACGGGCCGCATGCCGTCCATGCTCTTGGTCAGATGGTAGATGGCCTCAGTGAACTGCTGTTCCTTCCGGTTCGTCTTCACCCTGGAGATGCCCCAGGATTCGTTGAAGGGCGTCCAGACGATGATGCAGGGATGGTTGTAGTTCTGCCGCAGGATCTCCACCCACTCGGCGGTGAACTCCGCCACCGCATTGTCCGAATAGCGGTAGGCCGCGGCCATCTCGCTCCAGAGCAGCAGGCCCTTCACGTCGCACCAGTACAGGAACCGCTCGTCCTCCACCTTCTGGTGCTTGCGCACGCCGTTGTAGCCCATGGCCCGGATTTTGTCGATGTCCTCTATCAGGGCCTCCTCGCTCGGCGGGGTCAGATGGGAATCCTTCCAGTAGCCCTGATCCAGCATCAGCCTCTGGTAGAGGGGATAGCTGTTCAATAGGATGTGCCGCCCGTCTATGCGGATTTCCCGCATGGCGAAGTAGGAGCCCACCGCATCGAGCGTCTCTCCGTCTTTTATTAAACGGAATTCCACATCATACAGATTGGGATGCTCCGGCGTCCATGTGCGCACCACCCAGTCCACATCGCCCAGGGCCTCCGTCATCACATCCAGCTTCGTCCGGACTAGCCCGCTGTTCACAGCAGTCAGGTTCCGGCATACCGGATTGCCCTGGAAGGTAACGACCGCCTCCACCGTCAGGCTGCCGTCCCAGGCATAGGCGGGCGCCTCCACTTCATATTCCACCTCCAGGCATCTGTCCTCCATGTTCGGGGTCATCTTCACGCGGGACAGATGGGTCTTCGGCACATATTCCGACCAGACGGTCTTCCAGATGCCCGTGGTCTGCACATAAAAGCAGCCGTAGCTCTCCGGAAGCCACCTCTGCTTTCCTCTGGGCTGCTGGACATCCATGGAGTCCTCCACCTTCACCACTATCTCGTTCTCGCCGTCCCAGACCAGGTTGGTGATGTCAAAGGAGAACCTGGCGTAGCCACCCCTGTGGCTTCCGGCATACCGGCCGTTCACCCACACCTTCGTCAGGAAATCCGAGCCCTCGAAATGCAGGATGTAATTGTCCTGTTCCAGCCTTCCCGCGTCCACCTGGATGCTCCTTCTGTACCAGACATTGCTGTGGGGAGCCTCCTCTTTTATGCCGCTGAGCTTCGTCTCATAGGTGAAGGGCACCTGTATCCGCAGGCCGCCGGGAAATTTCTCCTGCCACCTCTCCTTCTCTCCACGGTTGTAATCATCGAAGCAAAAGTCCCAGGTGCCGTTCAGATTTTCCCAGTCTGTTCTTACGAACTGGGGTCTTGGATAGTCTTTGATGTAGCATTTCATGTGATAGGCCTCCTTTTTGGGTTTTTGGTATGTGTCGGATGTTTGTGTGTATGATGACAGAGCCCTGCCGGAAAGCGGACTCTGTTTTTATTCTGATGTAAAAGATATGGATTGTCAAGATGATTAGTAATATATTTTTCCTATTTCCTGGGCGCAAAATGCCATATAAGCTTCTGTCAACAGGAAGGTACTGCTTTCTCTAATCTAAAGGGCATTTTCCATGATAAGCACCGGACGGCGTTTAAATGAATTCATACCTTTTTTGCTATCATAAAACGGCGTGACAGACGAGTAAATCTTTCCAATCATTCTGCCACCTCGTCTTCGAATTCATCGTAATACATGTCCCACACATGGTCATATGGCCTGACCTTCTGGGCATCTATCCTGATATCCTCCAACTTCAGCTTACGATTCCCGTTTTCTCCTTCATGGAGTCCAGTTCTCGCGTTTTTCCAGGAAATCTCTTTGTGGGACAGTTCACTTAGCTTCCAGGACGCAAGGGCGCCATATTCCAGAATCACATTATTGACGATATACTTGCATTCATCAGATATGTCTCCGGATACGTCTATAATGCCGTCCGGTGTGATAGAGTTGCGGATTTCCTTACAGACCGGTCCGTATTTCCAGCCTTCGAATTCTCCCTCAAAAAGGGGAGAGTTCGTTATCGCTAATGATTCGCGTTGCGCAAAATAGAGTAGCTTATGAAGCTTCATTTCATCAATTACTTCTCCTGTCACTCTTTTGTATTCTATGAACACGTATTGCGCTACATTGATAATTTTTTCCATTCAATCGCTCCCCCCACTATGATCCTTTTAATAACATGCACTTTACTATAGGGAAAATTGCTATAATTTCTTTCATTATAAGGCAATGCCTTGTATTTTACAACTGCATTTTCTTCAAAGTCCTTTATCTCAAAGTCCTTTACAAAAAGTAAAACATCAAAAACTGCCAGGAAAACACCCTTGTGCATTTTCCTGACAGCCTTAGCGCACTCATCCTTTTACGGAACCAATCATGACCCCCTTCACGAAATACTTCTGGATAAAAGGGTAGATGCACAGCA
>NZ_CAJUCP010000020.1 GCF_910585425.1 uncultured Acetatifactor sp.
CTGATTTTACTTCCAGTTTGCACCATTTTTAAGTCTTTACTACCAAAAACAGGTTGTATTAGTATAAGGCATATCTTCCTGTCTGTCAAGTAGAATTTCAAATTTTTTTCATTTTTCATTTTTTCAATCTGGGATTATTCGAAGTCTTCCTGCTCTCTGCTCTCCCGTCTCTTGCAATTGCGCCCCGTATGGTATATGATGGAAAAAACGCAAAATGCCGCACACGGCAGAAAAGAGGAGCCTATGGACAGACAGAACCTCACCCTGATGACAGACCTGTACGAGCTTACCATGATGCAGGGATATTTCATGCACAAGAACCTGAACGAGACCGTGATCTTCGACGCCTTCTACCGCAGGAACCCCTGCGATGGCGGCTACGCCATCTCCGCCGGCCTGGAGCAGGTCATCCAGTACATCAAGGAACTGCATTTCGACCAGGAGGACATCGACTATCTGGCCTCCCTGGGCATGTTCCGGGCGGACTTTCTGGAGTACCTGAAGACCTTCCGGTTCTCCGGCGATATCTATGCCATTCCGGAGGGCACCGTCATGTTCCCCAGGGAGCCTGTGATCAAGGTCATCGCCCCCATCATGGAGGCCCAGCTGGTGGAGACCGCCATCCTGAACATCATCAACCATCAGAGCCTGATCGCCACCAAGGCGGCCCGGGTCTGCTATGCCGCCAGAGGGGACGGTATCATGGAATTCGGCCTGCGCAGGGCCCAGGGGCCGGACGCGGGCACCTACGGGGCCAGGGCCGCTGTCATCGGCGGCTGCATCGGCACCAGCAACGTGCTCTGCGGGCAGCTCTTCGGCGTGCCGGTGAAGGGCACCCATGCCCATAGCTGGATCATGAGCTTTCCGGACGAGTACACCGCCTTCAAGACCTACGCGGACATGTACCCTGACGCCTGCATCCTGCTGGTGGATACCTACGATACCCTGAAATCCGGGGTGCCCAACGCCATCCGGGTCTTCACGGAAATGCGGGAGGCGGGCGTCCCCCTGACCTTCTACGGCATCCGCCTGGACAGCGGCGACCTGGCCTATCTCTCCAAGCAGGCGAGGAAGATGCTGGACGCGGCAGGCTTCCCGGACGCGGTGATCTCCGCCTCCAACGACCTGGACGAGCACCTGATCGACAGCCTGAAGGTCCAGGGCGCAGCCATCACCTCCTGGGGCGTGGGCACCAACCTGATCACCTCCAAGGACAATCCCTCCTTCGGCGGCGTGTACAAGCTGGCGGCCATCCGGGATGAAAAGGGGGATTTCATCCCCAAGATCAAGCTCTCCGAGAACAGCGAGAAAGTCACGAATCCCGGGAACAAGAAGATATACCGGATCTATGAGAAAGAGAACGGCAAGATAAAGGCCGACCTGATCTGCCTGGCGGAGGAGGAATACCGGGAGGAGGATGACCTGGTGCTCTTCGACTCCCTGGAGCCCTGGAAGAAGACGAAGCTCAGGGCCGGTACTTACAGCCTGCGCCCGCTGATGGAGCAGATCTTCCAAAACGGCCAGTGCTGCTACACCTCCCCCAGCGTCATGGACATCAGGGCCTATTGCCAGAGGGAGCTGGACACCCTGTGGGAGGAGACGAAGCGCCTGGTGAATCCCCACGAGGTGTATGTAGACCTGTCCCAGAAGCTGTACGATACGAAGATCCGGCTGCTGGAGGAGATGAGCGCGGACTGAAAGCCTGCCCGCCCAAGGAAAGGGAAGCCATCGATCTATGAATTCAGGGAACGAGAACAAAAGACACAACTTCATGCCGGATGCCGTCTTTTACCTGCTGGTCTTCGCGGCAATCACCTGCTTTGCCATGGTGCAGTCCTATGGAGATCCCCCGGACGAAGTCAACCGCTTCAAGGTGGTGAGCTTCATCTGCAGACACGGCCGTCTTCCCCATGGGGCCGACCCGGAGGTGCTGCTGGACGGCTTCGGGGCTTCCTATGCGTTCCAGCCCATGCTGACCTATATCATACAGGGCTTTCTGCTGCGGTTCCTGAAGCTGTTCACCGCAGACGGCCAGGTGCTGCTGGTGGCGGCCAGGATGGTGAACGTGCTCTTCGGCGTGCTGATGGCCTATTTCGTGCGGCAGACGGCCAGGCTTTTGTGGGAGAGCCCGTATCTGCAGTGGACTTTCACCGTCATGACCGTGTTCCTGCCCCAGAATATCTTCCTCCACTCCTATGTCAATACGGATTCCATGGCCATGCTGGCGGTGTCCGTGATCTGCTACGGGCTGTTGCGGGCCCGGAGGAGCGACTATGACAGGAAGGACTGCGTCCTGCTGGCCGCGGGCATCATCCTCTGCGCCATGTCCTATTACAATGCCTACGGCATCATCCTGGCGGCGATGGTGGTCTTTGCCCTGCGGTATGTGCACATCGGGGGGCAGAACGGCGGGGCGGAAAGAGCGGGGGCGATGCCGGGCGGCGGGCCCGGAGCGGAAAGGGCGGGAGTGATGCCGGGCGGCGGGCCCGGAGCGGAAAAGACGGGAGCGATGCCGGGCGGCAGGCCCGGAGCGGAAAAGGCGGCGGGAAGCGCCATGCCCTCCGCAGACAGGACAGGGCCAACAAGGACGGGCCTGTGGGTGGAGTGGAGGCCTCTGCTGCGCAAGGGGACCTTCATCTCCGCCATAGTGCTCCTGGGCATCGGCTGGTGGTTCCTGCGCAATGGCCTGTTGTACGGCGGCGACATCATCGCCATGGACGCAAGGCGGGAATGCGCCGTCCGGACGGCGGCGGAAGCCTTCAATCCCCTGACCCGGTTCACCTATCAGAGGGCCGGCATTCCCCTGGCAGACATGCTGTTCGAGACGGATTATATCCCCCTGGTGCTGGACAGCTTCATCGCCATGTTCGGTGCCATGAACCTGCCCACCCACGGGCTGATCTACCTGGGCTACCGTTATTTCTGGCTGGCGGCATGTGCGGCGGCCCTGTTGGTCCCCAGGCGCCTGTGGAACCGGACCGGCAGCGGCTCCTGGAGCAACCGCCAAGGCAGCCTGCCGGAAAGCGGCCGGAAGCAAAGGCTCCTGTTCAACGGCGGCATGGCACTGTTCTGCCTGATCACCGTCTGCCTCAGCATTTATTATTCCTACACATGGGATTTCCAGCCCCAGGGCAGATATATCCTGCCGGTGCTGATCCCCTTCATGTGCGTGGTGACCCTGGGCGTGCAGAAGCTGTGCGGCCTGCTGGAAAGCAACCTGGGGCGGCCTTCACCCCTTCCGGGCGGAAAAAACAGCGCCCGGGAAAATCGCCGGACGGGCGGAAGTCCCGCGGACGGACGGGAACCGGCTCCCCGGCCTGTCGGGACGAGGCAGCGCATGAATCGGGCAAAAATCGGTACGATTCTGGGAAAGCTGCTCTGCATCGGCATCATGGCCTATGTGCTGGCAGCCTTCGCCTACAGCCTCTTCGGCTGCGTCCTGCCCCATTACGGCCAGAACCACAGCCTCTTCACCTTGTTCGAGCTGAGCCTGTGACGGATTCCCGTCCTGCCCCGCGCCCATTACCGACAGTTTTTTGTCACAATTGCGCCTACAGAAAATCGGCCAGGCGTTCCGCCAGTTTTTCCACCGCCTCCTGGTTCAGCTCCACCTGGGCATCATGGTAATGGGCCACTTCCGTATAGAGCTCATAGAAACGCCTTTTCGCCTCAAAATTATCGCTCAGAGGCATTTTCTCCCCATATCGCTCCAGCAGGCCGTAGCCCTTGCCGTTGGCATTGTCCAGCTGGTACAGGTCGAACTCGCTGTCCGCCCAGCAGCAGTGGAACGGGTCGATCACGGCCACCGCCCGGCTCCTGTCCCTGTCCAGCATCACGTTCCATGTGTTGTAGTCCCCATGTATCAGCCGGGCCTCTGTAATGGGCCGGTCAAAAATATGGTCGAACCGCTCTATGGACTGCCGGAATACCGAAAGCACCCTGTCCGACAACTGCCCCTTCTCCCACATCTGCCCGGCCTTATCCACAATGCCCCGGGCAATCGGGCAGTAATACTCCTGCCAGGTGGGGCAGTATGTCCCGGAGGACAGGATGCCGAACCCCTCGGGATTCACGGCGCGATGGTATCCGATCAGATTGTCCACGATGCTTTCGCAGATAGAGTCCCTGGCCTCCGTCGGCAGCTCCGCAGGATCAAAATTGCCGGCGTTGACGCCCTCTATGTATTCCATGAAAAGCGCGTCCATGGGCAGGCCTGTCTGCTCCTTCTCCAGCACCCTGTAGATACGCGGCATCTTCAACAGGGCGTGCTCCGCCAGCAGCCTGGTCTGCCGGGCCTCCCTGGCGGCAAGCCCGGGGAAAAGGTACAGCTTCAGGACAACATAGTACGGCTCCGTCTCCAGCGAGACCAGAAAGACCCGCCCGTAGAAGCCCCCGCCCAGTCCCCGGATCTCCCCGGGCGAAGTCCCGTAACACTGCATCACTGCTTTCCGAATCGTATCCTGCATACATATCCCTCCGTCTGTGTTTTTGTAAGCCGTTCCGGCACGGCCACTCCTCGTGCAGATTCCAATCGGCCGCGTCCATGGCTACATTATATCTCTTCTCCCGGGAGACGGCAATAGGCTTCGCAGGGCAACAGCATGCCGCCGCTCTGGAGGCCAGGGGCATACCGGCTGAGCGCATCCGGAAATACGGTTTCGCGTTCCAGGGAAAGAAGGTGCTGATAGGATAGACGATTGCTCAAGGATTCATGCATCGGGCACTAACTCACCTCATGGGCCGCGAAAATCCTCCGGGAAAGGGCGTATCCCACGGCCAGGATCCCAGCGCTTACCGGCAGCGCCACCACCGCGCAAGGCATCCCGCCCTCCAACTGCCCCAAGGACATCAATGCCTCAAACTGCATCTGATAGACCGGCAGCAGCGCCAAAAGCCTGAACAGCGGGCTGGCCTCTGCCACAGGCAGCAGCGTGGGCACAATGTGGACCGCCGCGGAAGCCACCACGGCTATCATGGGGGTTCTGCAGGCCGCTGAGAGCACCAGCCCAACTCCCGCCGTGCACACCGCCCCTGTCAGGCTAAGCAGCGCCTGGTATCCCAGCAGGGCGCCGCAGGTGATGTTGAAGGGGATATAACCCTCCGTCAAAGCCAGCGGCGCGAACAGGATGCTGCAGTCCAGGCCCTCCCTGCCATACAGCAGATATGCCGCCCCTACATTACAGGCCAGCATCCCGGCCGTGACCAGAACCGCCGCCAGAATCCCGGCCAGCGCTTTGGCACTGGCGCATTTCGTCCTGCCGTATCTGCTGGCCAGGATGAGATTGTCCACGCCCCCGTATTCGCCGCTGTAGACCGGCGCAAGCATGATGAGGATTGCAAAGGACAGGAAGAGGAAAGACTTCTCCATATCCCTGCTGGCGGACAGCCAGCCGTCCACATAGCCGATGCTTATCTCCTCCTCCCCGAACACCTGGGCCACCCGCAGCCCGTTCCAGTTCCCATACATATCCGAAAACCGGGCCGTCACCGCCGACTGCATGGCGTTCTGGTACAGGTAGATGGCGTTCAGCCCCTGGGGGCCGGATTTGGGCGCCAGCTCGTCCATCATCTGCCGCACCTTTTCATCCGTCAGCTCTCCCGCGTACCTGGCAGCGACCTCCTTGTCCAGGGCCACGGCCTCCCCTCCGGACGCCTGTCTGCCGCCATAGGAGGCGTACTTGTTCTGATAGGTGGAGACAGTGAACAATGCGGAAAAGAGAACCGCTGCCAACAGGGCCGCCTGCGTCAGCCTCCTCCCAAAGAGCTTGCGCAGCTCGTATCCCATCAGTTTCCTCATCTGACGTCCCCTCCTTTCCATTCCCCATCCCTGCCGCAGCCGGATGCCTCTCCCGACAGCCCCTCTGCCGCGGCTGCTCCATTGTCCCGGGAAGCCCTGCGCCCAGGGGCAGCGCCGGAAGCGGCCGCCAGAGAATCTCTTTCCCGCACCTGCCCTCCCCTGGTGTCCTGCTCCCGGAAATAGTACAGATACAGGTCTTCCAGATTAGGCTCCGCTAACTTCGCGTTCGGCATGGGCTTATCCCCGGCAATCACCCGCAGCACCGTGCGGCCGTCCCTCTCATTGCGCAGATTGCTCACGTTCAGTTGCGCCACATATCTGTCCGCCTGCTCCGCGGGAATCGCGCACTCCCACACCTTCCCCCGGATTTCCGAGGTAATCTCGCCGGGCCTGCCGCAGTGGACGATCCGGCCGGACTTCATCACCAGAATCCGTTCCGCGATGGACTCCACGTCCGACACGATGTGGGTGGAGAGGATCACGATCCGCCCTTTGGAAAAGGCGCTGATCAAGTTGCGGAAGCGCACCCGCTCCTTGGGGTCGAGCCCAGTGGTGGGCTCATCCAGAATCAATATCCGCGGGTCGTTCAGCATGGCCTGGGCGATTCCCAGCCGCTGCCTCATGCCGCCGGAAAAGGTCCTGATTCTGTGCTTCGCCTCCCGGGACAGCCCCACCTCCTCCAGGAGCCCCCGGGCCTTCCTTTCCGCCGTCTTTTCCTCCAGGCCCTTCAGGGCGGCGATATAGAGCAGGAAATCAATGGCGCGGAAGTTTGGATAGTACCCGAATTCCTGAGGCAGATATCCCAACAGGTCCCGGTACTCCTCCCCCAGACTGCCTATGCCCTGCCCGTCCAGCAGGATGCGCCCCTCTGTAGGCCGCTGAAGGGCGCACAGCAGGCGCATCAGCGTGGTCTTCCCCGCGCCGTTGGCCCCCAGCAGCCCGTAGACGCCCTCAGTCAGGATGATGTTCATGCAATCCACGGCTTTCTTTTTTCCGTATTGCTTCGTCAGCTTCACAGTCTTTAATTCCATAAAAAAATCTCCTTTCTCGTTTTCAGGCGATAAGGAGATTGTAAGACGGAGATTCCAAGATTCTATCTATTTTCCGGCGGATTTTTGGGGAACCCGAAAAAAGCCGTCACCTTTGCGCCGGAGGGCCGTCCGTTCTCCACCTTCAGCCATCCTCCGTGATGCTCGCAGAGCAGCCTGCAGATGTAGAGTCCAAGGCCGTAATGCTCCTCCCTCCCCTCCCCTGTGACAAAGGGTTTCTGGGCCTCCCGGAGCATCCTGGCATCGAAGCCGGGCCCGTCGTCGCTCACCTCCAGTGCCAGACCCTCGTCCTGCTCCCGCAGGACAAGGGTGACGCAGGCAGCGGCATACCGGGCGGCATTCGCCACAAGATTGCCAACCACCTGGGACAGGAAAGCGCCGTCCAGGCAGAGGCGCCCGGATACCGTCCGGTTCTCCAGGCACAGCCCTTTCCCCCTCTCCCGGCAGAGCATGTCCGCGCTCTCGTGCAGTGCAGACGAAAGCTCCGTCAGGGAAAGCGGCCGGGCTTCCGGCTGCCTGTCCTCCAGCCGCTGGAGCTGGCCCATGCTTTCCACATAGCGCTCCAGACGATGGATATGCTTTCCCATGGTGACGGCCGTGGCCCTGACCTCCTCGTCCTCCTTTGCCTGGAGCAACTCGTCGTAGCCCCGGAGCACTGTCAGGGGCGTACGCAGGTCGTGGGCGAAGGCGGCGTTCAGGCGCTTCCGCTCCTCCATCTGCCGCCACATCCGCGAGAAGCTGTCCGCCAGCGCAGCCCGCATGGCCTCGAAGGACGCGCAGAGCTCCCCCAGCTCGTCCTGCCGCTCATAGGCCAGGCGGAAGTCCAGGTCATTGGCGGAAATCTTCTCCGATGCCATCTTCAGCTCCTGCAGCGGCTTCCGGAGCCGATTCCTGTAGAACAGGAAAGCGGCACCCAGGATGCAGATCGCAGAATACACAGGGGCCACCGCTATGGGCAGGATGTCCAGCAGAACGATCAGCTTTTCATCCCTGGGGGCAAAGGGGCGGGAATCCTTTTCGATATAAGTGCCCTCCCCCAGTCTCTCGCCCTTCTCGTTGGTCAGGTAGTACCTTTCCCCTACAGAAGGATAGGAGGCATAAATCGCCTGTTGCGCCATGCTGCAGAAGCCGGCCGTGCCCTGGCACAGTACAAGGGCCATGAGGGTAAAGCAGATTACATACAGCACGAGGCTTTTTCGCAGGGAAAGGTTCCGGGATCCTGTCTTCATCCTATCCATTTGTAGCCGCACCCCCAGACTGTCCCGATGTATGTCCTGTCCGCATGCTCCGCAATCTTCGCCCGTATCCGGCGGATGTGCTCTGACACCACGGAGCTGTCCCCCTCGCTGTCATATCCCCATATCCGCTCGTAGATGCGTTCCCTGTCAAAAATCTGCCCCGGATTCTGGGCCAGCAGGGCAATAATGTCGAATTCCTTCTTCGTCAGGGCAATGGGGCTGCCCTGACAGGACAGGCGTCTTCCGGCGAAATCGATGGTCAGGTCGCCGGAGAACTTCACGGCAGTCTCCCCGCGGTGGCGCTCCTCCCGCCGCAGATGGGCCTGCACCCTGGCCTCCAGCTCCGCCAGGGAGAAGGGCTTCACGATGTAGTCGTCCCCGCCCGCCGCGAAGCCCTGCACCTTGTCCGTGTCCTCGATTCGGGCCGTGAGGAACAGGATGGGACAGGGCACCTGGTCCCGAATCCGCCTGCTGACCTCCAGGCCGTCCATGCCAGGCATGTTGATGTCCAACAGGATGATGTCCGGCGCGCGCTCCGCCTGCTTCAGGGCGCTTTCGCCGTCGGCGGCCGCAGAGACCTGGTAGCCTTTTCCGGTGAAGAAGCTGGTGAGCATTGCTGTTATGTCTGGTTCGTCGTCTGCTATGAGGATTCGGTATGCCATGGGTTGCGCTCCTTGCTTTGGTGGTTTTCTTTTTAGTATAGCACTTGAAATGCTATTTTTTATCTACTTTTCATATTTATCCCAGACTTTTTCTCCTTTGAATTACAAGCAGACATAAAGGTGAATACTTTAATCAAAAAAGGACTCCTTGGGAAAGGAGTCCGCCTATCAGATTATGTATAACCTACCTCTACTAATGCGTTGTTAATTATCGCTTGGTTATACAAGCTTTCAACTATAATTGCATCTCTTCTGGACAGGTCACCATGTTTTTCACAATTAAATTTATTTGGCACCGTCATTATATTATTGCATCTCACAACTGAACCCTGTTTTAGCCCTGCCAGTCCATAATCTGCTAGAGTATAATCATACCCTGTTCTTGCCGAGTGTGTAGTGACTTTTAATATAATCACTCTTGTACTGTTATCGTCAAAATCTATAACGACTGCTGGACGCTTTTTCCGTTTGCTGCTGTCATCGTCAAAAATGTAGTCTATATAAATCACAGAACCTTTATTGAAAATTCCTATTGGTAATTTCAATTTTTGCATAATGCACCCTCCCGATATTTGCTATTCATCATAGCCATCTTCGTGCATCTGTCTGTCCCCTATTAAAATACCATCACTATTATAAATACCTATGTCCATCCTTTTCCAGGCTTGTTCTTTCTGTTGTTGAGTCGGCTTCACAAGCGACTCGTTTATTTTTATTATTTCCTCTAATGTCATTTCTGAGAGCTGCTGAGCTGTATAAAACGCCATGATTTTACCTCCTGTAATTCATCTCCTATACTTATAATACAGCATAATGGAGCAAAAGAAAACCCCAATCTCGAACTTAACCTGAGCTTTTTTGCTGCCATCAGGAAACTTGACACAAGCGAACTGCTGTCCCTCTGCGGTATCTGCAAAGACAGGCAGGATGTTTTATACATGACTAAAGCCTGCTTACAGGCTTTAGTATAAGCCATTTTACAGCATACATACTTTCCTGCTTATATTTTACGGGTTTATTACTGCTTTTGTAACAAAATCTTATGAAGTTATTTAATATTACACACAATACTTTTTTGCATCAACAACCGGATATAAAAATCCCTTTTTGTCACATAAAAGCTCTATCGTATTTGCTGGACATAACACTTTACACACATCGTAGCATATCTAAAGGTTTCCACATTATAACGCAATCCAATCTGTTGAAGCCGCTTCTTATGTAACAGCACAAAACGATGCGGCAATGATGTCGAATTCCTTCTTCGTCAGGGCAATGAGGCTGCCCTGGCAGGACAGGCGTCTTCCGGCGAAATCGATGGTCAGGTCGCCGGAGAACTTCACGGCAGTCTATCCGCGGTGGCGCTCCGCCCGCCGCAGATAGGTCTGCCCCTGGCCTCCAGCTCCGCCAGGGAGAAGGGTTTCACGATGTAGTCGTCCCCGCCCGACGCGAAGCCCTGCACCTTGTCCGTGTCCTCGATTCAGGCCGTGAGGAACAGGATAGGATAGGACACCTGGTCGCGGAGCCGCCTGCTGACCTCCAGACCGTCCATGCCAGGCATGTTGATGTCCAGCAGGATGATGTCCGGTGCGCGCTCCGCCTGCTTCAGAGCGCTTTCGCCATCGGAGGCCGCAGAGACCTGGTAGCCTTTTGTGGTGAAGAAGCTGGTGAGCATTGCTGTTATGTCTGGTTCGTCGTCTGCTATCAGGATTCGGTATGCCATGGTATCTGTCTCCTTTGCGGTTGTATTGGTGTTTGCAGGTCGTTTATGGGTGAGAAATCTTTCTCGTTTTAGTATATCACTTGAAATCCTATTTTTTATCTACTTTTCTATTTTTGTACCTTTCATTTTTGTTGTCAGGACGACAGTTCTGCTCTATAATGATTATAGAATTTTTCCATATATCCCCTTTTATATCGCAAGGTAACTGGAAAAGGATGTGGCGCATGTGGTGGCGGATTTAGCCTATTTCAGAGATGCGATGCTGTATCTACACGACACAGGCGAATTGTCCGATGGGGAGATGATAGACCTGATGGGGCTCGTGAACACCATCATTACGCACATCACGAATGGGAACAAAAATGAAGAAAGGCTGGTGAATGTCATGGGCGGAACGATAATCGAGACGGAATCCGAAAAGTGGATGCGGAGGGGACAGGCGAAAATGATTGTCGAACTGGGACAGGAAGACGGGCTTGACGATGCTTCTGTTATTGAAAGGCTGCAGGGAAAGATGAGGGTGTCATTTGAAATTGCGGTGGAGTATTTGGCGGAGTATGGGAAACAAGTGGTATAGAATTCTAGGAGGCGCATTTCCGCTGAGCGGTTATGCGCCTATTGCTGCAGCGTAAATTTGCATTGCGAAACTTGTTTTGCAAAAAACTATAATGAATATAGCAAAAGAATCCCCTCCAAACCTTTTATCGCGGAAGCAGTTTTTTCCCCAATGGAATTTTCCTCATAACCCACGTAAAACAGATTGTAACGGCAACTACAATGAATGGTGCACCCAATCTATAATATATTGAGCGGGTGTCAATCTCAAATTCCTTCACCATAATATTCAAAAAATACCAATGGACAATATACAAGCTAAATGTATAGTCTTTTAAAAATCGAATTGCTGAAGACACTGGTCGCACTTGTTGTAATCTATCCTCCCACACATGCTTCAGAAATAAAAATACAGCCACTGAATACATAATGCATGGTACATTATTATAACCTTTATAAGTTGATACTATCTCTCCAGCCGTCACCGAAAGCCAGTAAGTGCCAATGAGGTGTATTAGCAATCCCAAAATGCCTGTCGCATATAGCACACCTCTTACTTTCCTTTTTATTTCACATTTATGAAGTAGGTATCCCAGTATCAAATATAGTATCCCACCACGGCCTACATCCACCGAAAATTGGTAACCTACATCCACATGGAAGCTCTTATTAAAAAATGGAATCAGACAGTTAAAGAGAAAGCTGGATATTGCCAGATAGACAAACACCTTTTTCCTCAGCCCTTTTTCAACCGCCGCAAGCAAAGGAATTGACAAATATAAGCAAAACAGCGCCATAAAGAACCAATATATGTCTACGAGCCGTCCACTGAGCAGTCCATTGATTATATATCGTCCATTTATATCTTCTTTATCAATATTCTTCAGATAATAAATTTGAAATGCAAGCCCAAAGAAACTCCATATAACATAGGGTAGGACTGTTTTCTGAACTCTTTTATGAAAATATTCTTTCAGCCCATATCTCTCAAAAAAATCCAATAATGTTGCCCCAGATATCATAAAAAATACCGGAACTGCAAAATAAAATACACTCTCAATTATATTAGCTGTCCACCAATACCTAGCCGTATCGCTGAATGTCCAGAAGCATCCATTCGAATGGATGAACACTACTGCAAAAGACGATACTATGCTGGATAAGTTGATATAGCTTGCCTCTTTCTGTTGATCTGTCAAAATGAACCTCCCGAATTAGCGAACTTCAAAGTCAATAAATGGCTCCATCTTTGTCCTATCGTATGTATAGAACATATCGTTTACAGAATCGTCCGGCACAAATACTATCTTAATCCTGGTTTTTATTATGTGGTGAGAATAAAGCGTATTCTGTAGCCAGCCGGCCATATTATAGGGATGCGGCCAATTTGTTTCGTTATTTTCCTTTGGAACCTTCACCTCGACAATGTCCAGCCCTGCTTCATCTGCTGCCACAATTTGCCCGATAATATACTCATCAATTGCCTTACAGGTTTCATAATCCCTGCCTCCGTACATATATCGGTAATTTTGATTCGCGGCTGTCAGCGATACCATTACAAGTATCAGCGGCATTAGGCATCTCACAGACTGAAACCTGGCCATCAATATCGCGATACATACCTGGAACAAAAGCAAAACATAAAATAAGATTGCCCAAGTTGCATCGGGCCGGACCGCATATGCCCCCCCTGTTTTTGCATAGAGCAAAACAAGATACAATGTTGTCAGGCATATGAGATACAGGTGCCCTATACACTGGCATTGTATATCCCTATTCTTTTCCCGACATAAAACAAAAAGAGTAACGAGAAAAACCAACATCATAGTTACCAGGAAAAAACGATTCACCTGTTTTGCAAGCTGCATCAGCTGATTCAATGTCTGTACAATAGCCTTGTCAGGGAAAAAAGTATCCGAATTCAGCATTCCTGCTCTGCGGCCTTGGGACTCAAACAAAAGTGAGATGAACCATAAAATTTCAATTACAAAATAAAGCCACATCTCTTTCACTATCCATGCAAAGCTAAACTTATGAGTCTCCAAAATCTGCCCAATTCCTTTTTTGATAATTATCCATGAACAGTATCCTGCCAGGATAATGCTAAGCTGGATAGATGAAAATATTGCAAAGTAAACCCCCAGAATGAACATCCCTTTTTTGTATGAAGACAATCGCAAATAACTCTCCATAAAATCCGGCATCTGTGCCATCCACAAGACAATTGAAGCATTCAATAGTCCCGGAATTATGTAATTGAAGTAACTGTTCAGATCAGATGCCCAAAACCCATAATAGCTTTCCCCCCCATAATGCTTATAAACTATGAAAAAAGAGAGCAAAAATAATAATTCAGCTACAATCGCTTGAAACCGTGTCATCTTCATCCGCCTTACCAAGAAACAGGTAAACGAAACGCAAAAAGCTAATATAAACAAAGACACTATGCATGACTGGACAATTGAAATAGACCGAACATAATCCCCTAAAAACGGATATACAAGAAACGCTGCAATATACCCTCCAAACGGTTCCAACACTTCGGGCAACACCTTAATCGGATTAAAAACTCCCCATATAGGATATGGTTTACGCATTGCACCAGTAAAATACCAGTCATCCCCATTATACGGAATAAGAGGCGACACTTGCGTAAAAAAGACAAAACAAACAATAAAAATACTGATTTGCCATAATAATATCACCAGACAATCCTTTTTCATATCTCATATCACTCTTTTCGTTTCTTAATCAAAACCTTAATCAGCTTATCTTTGATTTCCAGAATCACAGGTTCCTTTGTTTTGTATAAAAATAATAGATACCCCCCAAAGAATAGGCACGCTGATATTGCCAATGTCATAAGCAATCTCCACCCCATCCACTTCACCCACAATGAAACAACAACTCCCGTCAGCAGCGCCCCTATAAATACCCTATATCGCATCTGGCTGTAAATTTGTCTCACTCTCGCTCTTAAAAAGTAAAACTGGACACCCCATACTACCATTTCAGCTACCAATGTGCCCAATGCAGCACCTGCGGCGGCAAATTCTGGAATCAAAAAAGCATTCAAAATAATGTCAACGACAGCACCCGCCATTTCTGAGTAAAGAACAAGCTTTTCCTTCCCCATAGGCACAAGCATCTGTATCCCCATAATATTTGTCAAGCCAATCAATATCAATGTTGGCATGATGATGCACATTGGTATAACAGCGTCTGCATAAGCTTCTCCAGACAAAAAATATATGCTTTCCTCAGAAAACAGCATGAAATAGACGCATAGCGGCACCGCGATGACCAAAACAAAATCTGTAGCCTTTGAGGCAATTGTTTGGAATGCTTCAAAAAGCCCATGCTCTATATAATAAGAAACTCTAGGAAGCAATACAGCTCCCAATGATGTCACTACACTAACCAAAATTGTTTTCACCTTAACGGCAGCGTTATAATATCCCACATCCGTATCAGATTTCATGAAACCCAGCATAACCGTATCCAGATTAGTATAAATCACAGTGGCACATGACATGGCAAAGAACGTAATAATCGCTTTAAAATGTCTCCCCATACAATAAGGTCTCAATGGCCTCAAAATCACCATTTTATGGAGATGTATCAGGTTAAATATATTTGAAGCGGAAGCGGCAAATATAGTAATAGCCCCATAACATATATAGTCATCTTGACCATGTACCAGCAGAAACATTGCCACAAAAGCAATGAACTTAAAAACAATGGACCGTACTGTAATATAGGTATATCTTTCCGATGCTTTATACACCCACTCCATGCCTACTGTATTCAGTATAATTGTCAAGCTGATAATCAAAAACAATTCCTTTTCCTGACGAAGCCTTGGTATATAAAATACCACAAAAAACAATGCCACGTAGGATACCAGGCTCATGCCCAAGTTAATAAAAAACAATTCATGAACCGTCCGACTCAATTCCTCCCTATCATCACGTACCTTCGCACATGCCCGAATCCCATAGGTCGGTATGCCCATTTGTGCAAACATGGCAAAATAAGACACCACAGATGTCGCAAAGGAAATTTTGCCAATTCCAGCCGGCTGTAGAATCCTCGAGATATACGGGAAAGTAAGTAACGGAAAGACAAATGATGATATTGACAGTATAGTATTCATAATAAAGTTAGCCGTCAATGATCTCTGTTTTTGCATAGCTATGGAATCCCCTTTTTTCATCCAATTCCCCTTTATTACTTCTATACATTCTACAGGCATTGCCAGTTGTAACACACAACAAGATAAAAGGGTTGTACATTAAATTAACCAACCGCGGCTCCGTCATACTAAAGCCCAATACAAAAACTATAATCCAGCACAAATAATATTCCCTATCCTGAACAGCTTTTCTCAAAATCATTGTATATGCAATCAACACAATCAGGAAATATATGATTCCACATTTCAGAAAAATTTGTATGTAAGAGCAATCAACATAATTGTATGCGCCTCTCAGAGTCTCGTTGATATTATTTCCAATCCACACGATTGGCTGTCCCCATAAAGACACGCCATAATCCTTTAAGCCTTCAAGACTCCACTTTAGCCTACCTGCAAGTAAATCATTCATCTTTATCATCCATTTGCCTCCCTGTCCATAGAGGTACACTGCCCAGAACGAGGCAGTCGCACATATCCATGGTGAAGCTGGGATTATTTTATAAATAATTCCTATCCTGTTTCCTTTTTCTGATTTATCTTTTAGATATCTGCCGCACAGCAAAAAGAACGACAATGTCCCGGCAGTAACGATAAATGCCATCCTGGTTCGTGTCTGTATATAAAACCACACTCCCAAAAGCAACAATATAATATATTCTGCAATGCTTACAATTCCCTTTTTCAGATAAATATACTGCATAACGATGAACAAAAATAATATCGGAGCCGTCGTTGCCCATGAAAACCCCAGGAAATGCCTGTCTCTCCCACCAGTAAATCTCACATAGTTGTCAACAAATCCAAATAATACTGTGAGAATAATAGATATAAGGCCAATGCTCTGGGCTCTAAAAAAAACTTTAATCAGCTTACGACCATCAGTGCCAGCAGCCGCTCCTAAAAAAAGCATATATAAAATCAGCGCGTTGTCTTTGCTGTATATCGTAGCAAGCAATACCGCACTGGAAGCGATTCCAAAACCCAAAATTCCCTTTACACTATATCTCCCTTTCAATACCATGCACAGCACACACAATAAGTACGCACTATATCTGAACAATTTGAATAATACATATATATGGGCTTCGCTTCCTGTCAGTCCAACAAAAGCCGAGCTATTCGATATTATCTCCGTAAATGTGAAAATATCCACCGCAACATATAACGGGGCTTCTGATAGCTCCTTCTTTGTGTAAATGTGCTGCTTTGTTGATATACCTTTCATATATTAACCATTCCTCGTTATACGCTACACTTAAATCCAAGCATCCATTATCCTGTCATGACAGCGAACTGATATACTCATAAAATTCATTAAATACCTCCTGGCGGAACAGCTTTTCCCATTCTGCCACGGCAACCATCACAGTATGCCTTACAAAGCCACTTTATTCTATTAAAATTACCCCGCAGAACAGAGCGCATAATCAAATCGCAAATTCTAAAAAAAGGACGCAACTTTCTTACAGCCCAGTTTTTGCCATATTTACTATCAAAATATATAGCATTTCTGGTATTATAAAACACTTTCCACCCCCAACTCCCTTTACCATTTGAAATCAACTGCTTATGTAATATTGCCGAAGGTATGTATCTTATTTGAGTATATGTCTGGACTCTATGTGCATAGTCTGTATCGTCATATAGAATAAAATATCCTGCATCCGGGAGTCCTGCTTTATCCATAATACCTTTTGTAAAAAGAGGCCCTTCAAATGTCATATCCTCTACATATACATAAGGTTCTTTGATTTGACTTCCATCGAGTAGATTTCTCTTACAATTATTCCCATGAAAAAGTAGTGGGTTTTTCAAATCATATTTACAGACGGCATAATCTATATATTTATCATCTCCTCTACAGGGAACACAAACTTCTGCATCATTATCCAAATACTGTAACAGATTTCCCAAACAATCTTCTTCTGGAAACACATCATCATCCATTACCCAATAACAATCATAATTTAGCTCCTGGGCAATTCCAAAAGCCTTCGCAAATCCTCCTGAACCTCCAATATTTTCTGAATTTCTGTAATAATATATATGTACACCTTTCCATATATTTTCTGACAGAACATTAGGTTCTGAGAGATTGATTATGCCTTTTGAAAGAAGCATTTCATCCGTAGAATCCGGACTATCGTTATTAACTATTATAATTCCCTTTAACGAATATCGTGACAGCAACAGCTGATCCAGCAATTCTTCCAATAGTTTTCTACGATTATATGTTACAATCATAGCACATACATTTCTTTTTTCTTCATACATTTCCTGTCCTCATCCTTATCAATTTAGGTTTTCCCTATCGCATATTCCAGAAATCCACAATATGCAAACTCAAATTTTCCCATCTCTTAACAGACATTCCCATTTCTTTACAATTACCTTTTCTTCAAATTCCTCCAGATTCTTTTCTGAACACTTCGAGAATTCTTCCCGTAATCTCTTGGACTGTAGCAATCCTGCGATTTTATCCGCCATGCTTTCCACATCAAAAGGACGAATTAAATATCCGTTTTTTCCATCCGAAATCACATCTGAGGGTCCACAGTCTATATCAAAGCTGACAACAGGCAGTTTTGATTTCTGGGCCTCTACCAGAACCATTCCCATCCCTTCTTTTCTTGAAGTAAGGACAAAGATGCCATACTCTGAATATTTTTCAAATATTTCTTCACAGTACCCTTTTAAAAAGACATGATTTTCTAAATGCTTTCTTTCAATCAAAGACTGTAGATGCTCCTTTTCACTCCCTTTTCCATAGATATCCCAACTCCAGTCATCACACTTTTTCAACAGGGATGCCGCAACATCTGTCAATATATCAAATCCTTTAATTGCTGACAGATAACCTACAGAAATAATCTTCCGGCTATTGGAATTATATCTTATTTCTGTTTTTTTAAACGCCGTCAAATTATAAATTTGATACAGTCTACCGGGAATTCTTTTCTTCTCGCAATATTCTCGATAATATTGATGGTCTCTCTTTGTAATGCTTATGACTCCCTGCAGTTTCCTTACGGCAAGTCTTTTCCCTATCCATTCCAACCTGAAGTTTGGTCCTGCACCAAAGTTCAGGTGTTCCCATGCATACATGCGAACACCTGAACGGTGTGCCACAAAATAATAAATTGGCACAAATTCCATGCCAGAGATTACCAAGACATCAAAGCGTCTTTCCATGAACAGTTTTTTCAGCGGCTTTACCATTAAAGCCCAATCCGTCCTCTGCTTTCTAGCTATACCCAAAGTGATTACCTCTACATAATTCGCTAACTTTGTATGCTTCTTGAGAGCCTCATTACATATAACGGAGATTTCATATCCTTCCTTTGCTCCCAAAGCATTTACAATATTCGCGACTACTTTTCCAACTCCCGAAGTAGAGTTTAACTTTCCTAATGTAAATGCGATTTTCAAGGTCTGCCCTCCTCATGTGTTATAAACTACTTCCACCTGGCCTCATAAAAATGCACTGACCTTTCACCCTCAGGCGGCAAAGCCATATAATCCCCATACTTCTTTTTCAACAGGGCATCATACCCCCCCGGTATCGTAAACTCGTGTCCCTCAAACATAGCTTTCCCTGCCGCAAACCATTCCTTCTGGAAGAAGTCCTTTTCTCCAGGTCCCCATACGACAGTACCGACCCATTGGCACTCATCATAATCATAGCCTTCGCATAGATGGTTCAAGCGTCTACAGACCCATTCGTTTGAAACTAACCTGGAAAAAGGATACAGCAGAACCTTGACAGTCTTCTTCATCAAAGTCGCCCCCGTTCCAAACCTGTAATTCGCGAATGCATACAGCTTTTTATATATCCCTGCCTGCCTTTCGATTCTTGTCCGCTTATGCGTCTCTGTCGGTAGCCCATCTAGCGGAAATATATCAATATAAATTCCCAGCGAGTCTTCTGTAACAAGAAAATGCTCTTTTAATATCGTTCTGCCATCAATCAATTTAGCAAAGGGAAATGTCCTTATTTCCTGATAATGCAGATATTCGATATAGGAATCCACTTTGTCTGTTTTTATATTCTTTAAAAACCTTTCGTAATCAGGCCTCGGCATCCAGACATCAATATCATTATCCCATGGAATATAACCCTGATGCCGAATAGCTCCTAAAAGCGTCCCGGCAGCAAGGTAGTATCTTAGATGTTTTTTTTCACAATAAACCGAAAATTTATGTAACAAATCAAGCATCAATACTTTTGCTTCTGACTCTTGAATTATTTTATCCATCTCATACCTCAACGTCAGTCAATCTTTGTGTTTCGTTTTTTTCTTATAAAATTTTCTTCATATTCATTTGATTGGCAAGTCTGTTCTTTAAATCTGTAGATGAAATCTCAGGAGTTCTTGGAAGATATATGATGTCACATTTCTCTTTTACAGCAGCATATTCCTTCATCTGAGGAAATTTTTCAGCATAATCATCACCTAATACAAAGATATCAATCCCATACTTCTCTATATCATCAACTTTCTGATTCATATCATATTCAAAGAATACTTCATCAACAAATCTTAATTCTTTTATCATTTGCCGTCTGGTATTCTCGTCCAAAATCGTAGCCTTCCCTTTCGAAAAGCACATCGCATCTGTCGATACACCAACATACAATTGCCCCCCCAAAGATTTTGCCCTTTTAAGTAAAAAATAATGCCCATAATGAAACAAGTCCCAGGTTCCATATGTTATAACCCTTTTGCTGCTCATATGCCTCCTCCTGCGCTGCACTTCAATGATACTTATCAAATCTATGTATTAAGATAAGGCTTAGTATCTACAGTCAACAAACTGATAAATATCTTCCCTTCCGGAACCCTCCACGCAAGCAGCTTCTCTTTTGCCTTTGTACTGCTCGCTATTGCCGCATCACAGTTTTTCGTAATGATTTTTCTTGTCAATTTCTGTATCTTTCCGATATTGCGCTCCGAGAGCAACGTCCCGTCTGTGAGATGAATAAATTTCTTCTTATTTCGCTTACACCACCAAAGCGCTTGTAGAGCTGCCGAATTATATTCCATAGCTATCACGACATCCGGTTCTATTTCATACAATTTTTTTCCGATGCTCACTGGTAAGTGTACAAATCTTTTATCTATCCTCCCGTTCAGCTCAATTACTTTTGAATGAAGGACATATGAATTCAATAGTTTATCTTCCCTTATATTCCATAAGCGATTCCCTTCCCTCTCATTTGTATAAATCACATGCAGTTCATGTTTCCTGACTGTTGTTTGGATATGATAAAACAAGTCAACCCTATATGGAGACGGTATATTTGTAATCAATGCGACCTTGCCCATAAATCAATTTGCATCCTCCCTCATCACAAAATCGATTGCATCCAGATACCCTGTCACCACATTCTCAAACGAAAATTTCTCCACCAATGCCCTGTCAGCACCTTCCAAATGTATTGTCCCATTCAATACGTTCTCAATCTTTTGCCCAAATTCCTCTGCATCATAAGGATTCACTATGAGGCCGTTCTTTCCTTCTTCTATTACGTCATATGCCCCGTCTGCATACTTTGAGGAAACAATCGGCACTCCCGCACAAAGCGCCTCTACCAGCACAAGCCCAAAACAATCCTCTCGTGTCGGAAACACAAATATGTCTGCATCTCTATATTCCTGAATCAAATCATTTCCCTGTTTAAATCCACAGAATTCAACTTTGCTCTCTATGCCATTGCTTTGTGCCAACTGCCTGATTTCAGAAATCTCACCCTCATTTCCATTTCCAACGATTCGAAGGCGAAAATCCTGCTTTACAAATTTGAGCGCATCCATCAACAAGTCCAGCCCTTTTCGTTTCACCATGCTTCCAACATACAGCAGATGTCCACACGATGACAGTTGCGTATCATTCATTTATGCACACTCCCTAAGTATTTATGCCTATGTCCGTCATCTGCCACGCTTTGGTATATTTCCATCAGCTGCAAATAATTCTCTAGTGCCGAATATTGCTTTCCAATTTCTCTGTCTACCATAAATGGCCTGTTTTCAAACATTCTGACTTTATTAGCCAAGTCCTCTGAACTATCGTACCTGAATTTCAGTCCTGTAATTCCCTCAGTCACTATGCTCCCGGCATTCCCTATCTCAGAACATATCACCGGCGTCCCGACACCATATGCCTCCAGAATCGTCATGGGAAACCCTTCATACAATTGTGTCGGCAAGATAAGCGCCCTGGATTCTGCCAGAATCTTTCCAATTTCCCTATTTGGGATGAATCCTCGCATCTCTACAGTCTTCAACCCATTTTCTTTTATATAATTTTTGCACCATTCCTCCATCGGGCCCTTTCCACAAATCATCAGTCCAGGTGAGCCGTCCCCATAAATGCCCTCCACCTGTTTCCAAGCCCGAAGCAGGATATCAATCCCTTTCAACTTCTCTACTCGTCCAACAAATACATATTGGCCTATACGTTCTCTATCCACCTTTCGGCAAGGCTTCCACTCTTCCATATCAAAAGCAAAATTCGGCTTCACATAAACCCTGTTTTCCTCAATCTGCCTTAACTTTAAAAGCTTTTCCTTATTAAACTCCGTCAGGCAGATATAATTCAGCTTCCTATAGACTCCCGTCATCCTGTGCAGCTTCATGCTAATGACACAGGCCAATGTCTGAATCCTGCTGTCCCTGTAGCACTTATGTCTTACCGCACATCTTAATCCCTTTTCCACGCAATCCTCACAGATATGTCCGTCCCGGTAGAAAGTCGCTCCCGGGCAGAGCATACGGAAATTGTGGATAGTCTGCACCACCGGAACATCCCTTGACAGAGCGGCATAATATACGGACGGGCTGACCAGATTCAGCGTATTGTGCACATGGACAATCTCTATGTTCTGATTCCAGATAATATCTCTTATGTCCATGTATGTGCGCGGATTGAACACCGTCGTAACCGGCAGAGCCAGTTTCCTGAAAAAGGATAGCTTGTTCAATTCGGAATTATCCCGGCTGTAAAGGCTCACTTTATGTCCATTATTCTCCAGCAGCTTCTTTTCGTTGGCAACAACGGTATCTTCTCCCCCGGGAATTTGATAATAGTTATGTACGATTAAGATGTTCACATACTCTTTCCTTTATTTTCACTACAGCCCTTCTCAACCGGCGCCAATTCCGTTTTTTCGAAATGCCGATAACTTTTTTCAGATGCTCAAGATACTGCTCTTCCGTAGGTTCGGTTTTAAAATACTGGAACATTGTCTTAAAGCCATATCTCTTTTCAGCCGGCAAGTGCCAGATGGGAAGTTCCGCATCCGAAGCAGATACATTATCATAGCGCGCCGCCGTCCACATACGTTTTATATATTGATTCCCTGCGGATTCCTGATGGCCCAGGCGTGCATATATCATACTAAGGAAATGCGCTTCTTCATTCAGCTTCACTTCTTTGGATAAATATTTTTGATAATTCAAATCCCAGAGCTTCTTATATTCATTGATTATCCGAGGGACTATGCTGCTGCTTACCGCTATCCATTCTCCACCCTTATATTCCATTTCGCTGGCTTCCCCGAAAAATTCCTGATAAAGCATCCTCATCTGAGCAGTGCTTATCCCATTGATAGGATAATCCAATGCATGTCCCTTGCCTTTAAACGAAACAATCTTCTTCTCTTCAATCTCCCGGAACACAAGGAACAAATCCTTCGTTATGAAACAGTCAGAATCAAGTATCAAAAAATTGCCATCAATATTCTGTAGATATCCCAATATGTCGAACAGGAAGAACTGATTGCGCCAAGCTCCATACCAATCTTTGGGAGTCCTGTTCGTCAGTTCCAATCTTTGTACCCTCACATTCTTTTCATCAAAAAAACGGCAAATATTTACCCCCCCGACATCAGTCGGTATATCAGCGACATTTGTAAAAAACATGTATTGTACAGATTGATTCTTTTGGGTCAACAAAGCCGATTTATAAAAATCATACACACACCGCCAATAGACTTCCTGAAATCCTACGGAACTGGTGTCCCCACCCACGGAAGGATAATAGCTTTCATCATCCGGGCTCTCAGCATACAACCATGTTATGATATAGTCAGCCATGACTTATCCCCCTTCAAAATCAATATGCTCAACGCTTTATGGTCTTTTTGTGAAAGTATGCCCTATTCTCTCCCAATGTCTTCCAGAGAAACACCGCATTCGTATGCAGATACCTCCCGAACAGCCTCCCCGGCTCCTGCATCAACCGATACACCCATTCCAGATTCCCCCGCTGCATCCACTTCGGCGCCCTTTTGATATTCCCCGCGAAATAATCAAACCCCGCGCCGACCCCAACCATCAGCCCCTTCACCTTCCCCTGGTGCTCCGCCATCCATCGCTCCTGCTTGGGCGCTCCCAGGCCTACCCAGACGAAGTCTGCCCTCGCCTCATTTATCAGCCGGACGATTTCTTCGTCCTCCGCAGCCGACACAGGCCCGAACGGCGGGCTGTACATGCCCGCAATCTGAATCCCCCCATGCGCCGCTTCCAGCCTCTCCGCCAGCTTCCCCAACGTCTCTTCGGTGCTTCCATAGAAAAAGTGCCGGTATCCCTGGCTCTCGGATATCCTGAAGATTTCTCCCATCAAATCCGGGCCGGTGGTGCGCCGCATGGCCGGAAAGCCCCTCCTGCGCCCCAGGGAGCTCAATGGCCCTCCATCCGGAATCGCCATGATGCCGCCGTTTAGCACTTTCCTGTATTCCGGGTCCTCGTAGGCGGTGACCACCGTATGTACATTCGTGACGCAGATATAGTCTCCCGAAAGTTCCGACAGGTTCCCGGAAATATATGCGACAAGCCATTTCATATCGATTGCCGCAACATCAACCCCCAAAATGTTGCAGACAGGTATGGAAGCTTTCTCCTGCTTACGCAGGTAATCCGGATTATAAGCCGCCGTCTCGCCCCCATGCATCTGCCCACCACCTGCCCTTTTACGTTTCTTTCGCCCGCTTTACGGCCATTCAAGCCTTGCGGGTTGTTTTATTACTTTTTACATCATATAATGAAATTTTTAATAATGCAAGCCCTAATTTATTTTTGTTGATTTTGATGGTTTTCAACAATCTACCGTGCATTTCATTGTTGAACTGACCTCTGTCCGCACTGGGTTTCCCCAGAACTCCGGATCTGGGCTCCACCATACCGTAAGCCTGATGGCACGGAGGTCCCTTATAATCGTCAACAACACAACCCTCTCTATGGGCACAGTGCAGCGCTCCATATCAGCTCTTCATAAAAAAAGCCGCCGCACCTGCGATTCTTCCTTCGCTTGTGCGGCAGCTCCTCATTTCTATTTATACTGTTTAACGATTCCACTTGCCGTGAAACCAGACTGCATGACGCTGACTGGTTCAATCGCATGATTCCATCAGGCAGCGTTCAGCGTTATGCAGTATATTTCCGGCCAGTCAATCTGCCCTACTGCTCCATCTGTCTCCCCAAAAACCCCGCAGCCGACTGCAGCAGCTTCTGCTCCACCTCGCCCATGCGGGTCTTGTTGTCGTTCTGCAGCAGCACCACGCTTCCAATAATATCCCCCTCGCAGAGGATCGGCGCGATGGCCTCATGCTGGTACTCGTCCCCGCCCTCGTCGCAGACCGGGATGAAGCTCCTGTCCCCCCTGGTGGCCATGATGGTCTCCCGGTTGTGGATCTTCTCCTCCATCTGCCTGCTGACGGACTTGTTCACCATCTGCTTGTAGCCCCCGGCCGCAGCGATGAACTGGTCCCTGTCCGCAATCAGCGCCGCATGGCCGGAGACCTGGGCCAGGCTCTCCGCGTACTGCTTGGCGAAGGTGCTCATCTCCCCGATGGGGGAATACTTCTTCAAGATGACCTGCCCCTCTCTGTCCGTGAAGATCTCCAGTGGATCCGACTCCCTGATGTGGAGCGTCCTGCGAATCTCCTTCGGAATGACTATCCTGCCCAAATCATCTATACGTCTCACAATTCCTGTCGCTTTCATAGATATCGTCCCTCCATTTGTCAAGTTTATCAATGCTTCGCAAGAAGCCTTTGCTTCGTCAGAAGCCTTTGCTTCGCAAGAAGCCTTTGCTTCACAAGAAGCCTTCGCTTCGTTAAAAGCCTCTGCTTCCTCAGCCTATTCGAGAAGCCCTTTTATCCATATGACGTGGAGTTAGTATCTGTAAAAAAAGGAATTATATGCATGTTCCACCGATGCTAATCTTTTTCATATCCATTCCTTTTATAAAGCATTAAAAACACCAGCACGCTAATCGCAAGCTCTCCCAACAGCACCGCCATGTCCAGCGCGGAAATCACATATCTCTCCCCATTCGCCAGACGTTCCGTCATGCCTGTCATGACCCCGGTGAACAGAAATCCCGAAATTTTGTGAAGCCCCTCCGACAGGTTCCCGAATACCGGTATCATCATGAACACCATCAGGAAGGGATAGGCGATCAGATTAGCATTCATCTGGTTCTTGGCGCAGATCCCCACAATCATCCCCAGCACGCAGCTGGTCAGGGAAGCCACCGCGCTCACCAGGAAGAAGGGAATCCAGGGCACGATTTCCAGGGAAATCCCGCTGATGAAGAGCACGATGTAGTTCACTGCCATCAACAGCGCGAAAGGAATCAGGATGCTTCCGAAAAAATACTGCACCCCTGTAATAGAAGATGTCATAAGGGCCCGCAGCGTATGGTTCTCTTTCTCCTCCGCAATGGAAGTCCCCACCATGATGAAGCCGTCCGCGCAGATATTCATGCTGATGCCGATATTCAAAAGCATCCCGGTGAGGAACGGCACCAAAGTGCCCTCCGACCTGACTCCGTAGAGAATCTTGCACACATACACCATCCCGATGACGATTAAAGGCCCTATCATAATCATCGTGTTCCGGCTGATGCACAGCCATTTGATCTGTGTCACCGCAGCTAATTTATGCAGGCTTCCGCCCCTCCCCGCACTGCCGCACATGCCCATCCCTGTGGGCTGCATCGTTCCATCCATACTTTTCATGTCAAAAATCTCCTTTCCGTAAGCTTAGTCCTACCTTCAAATTCATACATTCAAATCTTTCCCCGTGACCTCCAGGAACACTGTCTCCAAGGTGGGCTCGCAGGAATGGATCCGCATAATCTCGTCCCCCTCCATCCACCGGGTGATCTTTACGATGTTCTCGGGATTCTGGGCAAGTTCCATCTCCCTGCCGCCTGCCAGCAGCACATGGTACTTTTTGTTCCGGTTGTACTTCAGGCAGATTTCCTGGGGAGAGCCGAACTCCACGATCTCCCCGTCGTGGAGCAGGGCCACCCTGTCGCAGAGCTTGGTGGCCTCCTCCATGTTGTGGGTGGTGAGGAAGATCGCCATGCCCTGTTCCTTCAGCTCCAGGAGCATCCGGTGGATGGCCACGGCTGTGGTGGGATCCAGACCGCTGGTGGGCTCATCCAGGAACAGGACCCTGGGCTTGTGCAGCACCGCCCGTGCCAGGACCAGGCGCTGGGTCTGGCCCTTGGAGAGCTTCCCGGCAGGTTTGTTCTTATGCTCCGCAAGCCCTACCTGGGCCAGCACCTGCTCCACCCTCTCCCGCGGCACTTTCCATATCCTGGCGAACACGGCCAGGTTCTGCCACACGGTCATCTTCTTATAGATGCCGCTGTTGTCCGAGACCACGCCGATGTTCTCATAGATGGACTCGTCGATGTTGGCGGAGTCCGTGCCCAGGAGCCTGGCCTCCCCGGAGGTCTGCCGTAGCTGTCCGGTGATGATTTTGATCGTGGTGGTCTTCCCTGCCCCCGAGGGCCCCAGGAAGCCCAGGATCTCGCCCTGGCGCAGGGTCATGTTGATGTCCTTCAGCGCCAGCTCCGTTTTGAAGCGCTTGGAGACATGCGACAGAGATAGCAGTACATTCTGTTCCATACAATTATCCTCTTTCCTTGTTTTTTATGTGGGTGCGACGTTCACGCCCCCACTACAGCCATCTTACCACCCGCCCCCGCCCCCGTGGGAAAATATGCCCAAACGGAAGGAGGCGCTGCCTGAGCGGAATCTCACATCCTCTCCAGCAGCGCCCCCTTCATGTTCCTGGCGAACAGGCATCTCTCTCCGTTTTTCATCCGTATCTCTCTGTCCTTCAGATCCAGCTCCGCAATCTGCTCCACATTCACCAGATAGGCCCTGTGGGTCCGCAGGAACCTGCTCCCCAGCTGCCCCCCCAGCTCCCGCAGGCTGCCGATGAAGTCGAACCAGTCGTTCACCCCGTGGAGGGCGATCCTGTGGGTGCCCGGGGCGGCCTCGAAGAACATGATTTCGTCTATTGGTACATGTTTTACCACATCCATCACCTTCACGGAGAAGAATTCCCTGTGCTCTCCCTGCTCCGCCCGCATGCGCTCCGTGATCACCGAAAGGCTCTTCCCAAGCCCCTCCTCCATCTTCTCCATGCTTTCCTTCACAATATAGTCCAGAGCCTCCAGATGGTAGCGGAACGTCTCGAAGGCCAGGTTCCCATAGGCTGTCACATAGATGATGAACCCCCTGGGATCCAGCCTCCTGATCTCCCGCCCCAGAGCGAACCCGTCCATTTCCTCCCCTTTCAGCTCCACGTCCAGGAAGTAGATCCCTCTCCCCGGATTCTTTTCCACTGCCTCCAGAATCTCTCCCGGACGGCCGCTGCAAAGGGCGATCTCCATGTCATACCCCTGTATCATGATCTGTTTTTCCAGACATTCCCTCTGGATTCTGCGGACTTCCTCCTCGTCCTCGCAAATGTATACCGACAGCACCTTTTCCTCCTTATTCCAGTTCCGCTTCTGTCCCGCACAGCCCCCAGACATGGGCAGAGAATTTCCGGCCGCGAAAGAGATGCGTCCGTAAATCCTCTGGGGGGCTGGCCGGGACAGACGCTGTATTCCAGTTCCGCTTCTGTCCCGCACAACCCCCAGACATGGGCAGAGAATTTCCGGCCGCGAAAAAAATGCGTCCGTAAATCCTCTGGGGGGCCGTGCGGGACAGACGCTGTATTCCAGTTCCGCTTCTGCCCCGCACAACCCCCAGACATGGGCAGAAAATTTCCGGCCGCGAAAGAGATGCGTCCGTAAATCCTCTGGGGGCTGGCCGGGCAGACGCTGTATTCCAGTTCCGCATCTGTCCCGCACAGCAACTATTATAATTTACTTCCCGCTCTGCTCCCGCACCTTAAACTCCTGGATGAAATATCCTTCCTGCACCGCCGTGGCAGGCAGCACGTCCTCATAGCCCGCCAGAATCTTCCGGTAGCTGGCAAGCCCCAGGCCCCTGTCCGCCCCTTTGGTGGAATACCCCTGCTGCCAGATCTTATGGACGTCAACGGTATGGTACAGCCGGTTCTTCACCCGGAACGTGGTGTACCCCTCCTGGCTGCTGATCATGATATGCACCCGTGCGTCCTCCCGCCCCCTGACCTCCTCCATGGCATTGTCGATGAGGATCCCTAAGCATCTGCACAGATCCGTGGTCCTGCACCTGGTCCCCTGGAAGGGGTGCATCACCTCCAGCTCACAGACCGTGCCGTCCCTCTGCATCTGGGCCAGCTTTGTGAGGAGCAGCCCCTTTACCTCCGTCATGCAGACATTGCCAAGCTGTCCCATCTGCCTGATCCGGTCTCCGATCTGGCTGTCGAAGTCCTCCGTCATCTCCTGGATGAAGCAGTGCGTCTTCGCAAGCTCCCCCTCCCTTGCCGTAAGATACAGCCCCGACATCATATTTTTGTAATCATGCCGGAAGCGCCGCATCTCCTCCTGCATCCCTTCCAGCGTCTTTATATAGACATCCTGCTGCTGGAGGATGATCTGCTGGGAGGCGAATTCCCTGCGCTGCCATTCCTCCATTCCCATGTGGTGGAACAAGACCAAGGCCACGGGCAGCATGAGCAGCATAATGCCCAGGCTGACATTGCGGCTCACCCCACTGCCCATGAGGAGGTCTGCGGGCCCATAGATCAGAATCGGATATGCGCTCAGGCAGATCATGCCCCGGCTCCAGAACTCCCCATGCTCCAGCCACCGGCGATACGCGTCTCCCACCTTCATTTTATACAGGAGGTACAGAAGCAGAAAAAATGCCCCGGGCCCCACCCCATAGTTCACCAACATGTACACCCTGCGCTCTTCCGGGATGCTCAGCGCAAGGGCTCTGTCCGTGAAAATCAGAAAGGACAGGGTCCCCGAATACTCCAGTACAATTCCCGTAAACAAGACAATGCCCCAGCACCGCCGGAATTTTTCACGAAAAATCAGGCCCACGCAGAACGCATTCACGATCAGTTGCAGGTAAAGCAGCAGTATGCTGTTGAAAATATGCACCAGTAAGCCTTGCTTGTAAAAAACGGTAGCAATGAATATGCCCAACCCCTGGCAGACCATCGCAAGGGCGATTCTGCAAAGTCCGCATTTCCTCGAATCGGCGGGCAGAATCTTCAGCACCGCCATGCCCACGAAGACCACGCACACCAGACTCACAACAGACGCCACCGTATTATGGGCGAATACACTGATAAAACTCATGGCCCGTCACAGCTCCACATCGTTCAGCGCCACGATGGCACAGGCGTAGATTTTCATGGCCTCCACGAACAGACGCAGGTTCAGCGCCTCGTCCGGCTCATGCCCGCCCCCATGCCCCGGGGCGAAGAGGCGCTCCCTGGCCTCCTTGTCCTCCTCGCTTTCCTTTATGCCGCCGGGGCCGTAGGAAAAGGCGTTGGGGAGCTTCCTGGCATAGGTGCCGCCTCCCATCACATAGCTTTTGGCATCGCTTCCCGTGAGCTCATTGTATACATTCGTCAGCACGTCCACAGCCGGATGCTCCTTGGGAAAATACCCGGGCCTGGAATTGCGCTCCAGCCGGAAGCGGATTTTGTTGGCGGCGCCGTAGGCCGTGAGGGCTGCGATGTCCTCCTGGTCCTTAGCCGTGATGGCATAGCGGATGTTCAAGGTCAGGCTCAGATGTCCCTCCTCCATGGCCAGCACCGTGCCTGCGCAGGTGGTCTGGCCGGACACTTCGTCCCGGTAGGCGATTCCCACTTCCGCCCCGTCATACTCTTCCGTGAGCTTTCCAATCTTCGCGAACAGCTCCCTGTCATTTTCCGACAGGGATGTCATATTTTTCAGGAAAACACACAGCTCATGGATGGCATTGACGCTGCCGTGAGGAGCCGCGCTGTGCTTGCTGGTTCCGCAGGCGGTGACGCGGATGCCCCGGGCTTCAATCTCCCAGGAAATCCTGCCGGCTGTTGCGGCCTTGTCCTGCACCGGCCCGCCTGTCGCGCGCTTTTCTCCGGTCCTTTCCGCTGCGTCCCCACATGCTTCTGGATCGCGCTCTCTGGCATCCGCAGCATCTTCCGGCACAGCCCCGGCAGCCCCGCACAGCCTGTCCAGCTCCGCCCGCAGCTCCTCACTGTCCGCCAGCACCACCCAGGCCCTGTCGGGAATCATGTTGCTGGCATTGCCGCCCCTGGCCTCCAGCACCTGGGCGGACACTGCGCCCTCGGTAATCATCTGCCCCTCCAGGATGCCCTTCTCGCCGTAGCACACCGGGAAGCCGCTGTCAGGGGTCATGGACAGCTTGGGCGCGGGATAGTGGGCGGTGTAGTATTCCATATCCTCCATCCCCCGCTCCTCGTCCGTTCCCACGAACAGGCACAGCTCATGCTTCAGCGGCACTTTCAGCTCCCGCAGGCACTCCATCACATACAGGATGCCTATGGCAGGCCCCTTGTTGTCCGAGACGCCCCGGCCAATCAGGAACCGGTCCTTCACCACCGGGTCGAAGGGCCCGTTCTCCCAGCCGTTCCCGGTAGGCACCACGTCCAGATGGTTCCAGAATCCGATCAGGTTGTCCCAGTGCTTTTCCTCCCCGCCGATGCTGCCTACGATATTGCCATGATTCTCACAGTGGAAGCCATGCTCCCTGCCGATGGCCAGCATCTCCTCCAGGGCCTGCACGCAGCCTCTCCCGAAGGGCGTATCGTCCGTGCCGGGCCGGGAGACGCTGTCGATGCGCACCAGCCGCTTGATGTCCTCCACCATGGCATTTTTATGTTCCTCCAGCCACGCGCCTGCCTTTTCGTACAATTCTCTGTCCATGCCTGTTCCCTCTCAATCTGTGGTTTTCTGTTTTCCATGCCCCGCCATACTTCCACGGTATATTTCATCCTCTCATTTTATAACCTTTTCCTCTTCTTTACAAGTGCGTGCGAGAGAAATATTTCCGGTCGCATATGGACACTGACCAGGAAATGAGAAAGGCCGCCTCCTTGTCCGGGCAGCCTTGATTCCCTGATGATCTGTCCGCACGCTCCTACAGGCCATAGGCAGATGCTTTGTCTGCGCCGGACATGCTATTTCTGGAAATTCCCAGAATCCCTACGCCACGATATTGTTCAGCCACACGCCCTTCTTCACCAGCACGAACCCGATGACGCATTTGATCAAATCCAGCATCTGGCAGCTTAAATACAGCGCCGCGATAGCCATGGTGGTATGGCGGCTGAGCACATAGGCCACCGGAATGCTGACGCACCAGAGGAACACGCTGTCGAAGAGGAACGTGATGATGGTCTTGCCTCCGGAGCGCAGGGTGAAATAAGTCGTGTGCAGGAATGCGAAGACCGGCATGCACAGCGCGGCCACCCGAAGCAACGCCGCGGCCAGGTGCTTTACCTCCCCACTGGTATTGTACAGCTGCGGGAACAGCGGTGCCGTCATGGCTACCACGGCCCCCATGCCTACGCTGCTCATCACCGCAAAGGCAATCAGCTTCCGGTCCGTATCCTTGGCCTCCTCCATCTTCCCGGCCCCCAGGAGCTGCCCCACGATGATGGACACGGCGCTTCCCATGGCCACGAACACCACGTTGAACAGGTTGGAGATTACCGTGGAGATGTTCAGGGCCGCCACCGCGTCCAGCCCCCTGGTGGAATAGCACTGGGTCATGATGGCCATGCCCGCGGACCAGAGGATCTCATTGAGCATCAGGGGCGTACCCTTGCTGACGATGTTCCAGGAGAGCTGCCCGGGAACCTTCCACTCCTTGTAGGCTCCCACGATGAAAGGCATCTTCTCCGGATTCCTGTGGGTCCAGGCAATGACCACGGCCATCTGCACATACCGGGAAATCACCGTGGCAATGGCAGCGCCCACCACGCCCAGCTCCGGGAAGCCCAGCTTACCGAAAATCAGTACATAGTTCAGCGCCAGGTTCACCAGCACCGCCACCACCCCAGCTATCATGGGCACCTTCGTCTCGCCGCCCTCCCTCAGGGTGCTGGCATATATCTCCTCCAGCACAAAGGGCGGCAGCCCGGCAAGCATCACCCAGAGGTATTCCCGCCCATACCCCAGCGTGGCCTGCAGGGCCTGGTCGTTGCCCTCCCCGTGGAGATACATCTGTATCAGCTGCTCCCCTCCGGCCATCAGAATCACCGTGCCCAGCACCAGGATCCCCAGGCCCACATAAATCTTGAACCGCAGGGTATGCTGGACACCCTTGTGGTTCCGGCAGCCGAAGAACTGGGCGCTAAAGATTCCCACCCCGGAAAGCGCCCCGAAGATGGCCAGATTGAATACCATCAACAGCTGGTTCACGATGGCGATGCCGGACATCTGCTCTGTGCCGATCCGCCCCACCATGATATTGTCCAGCAGGCCTACGAAATTCGTGATGCCGTTCTGAATCATGATGGGCACCGTCACCGTCAGTACCATGCGGTAGAATGCTCTGTCTCCAAATAGCTTTTTCCTGATGTTCATAATCCCTCTCCCATCTATGTACTTGTGTACCGAAACCACTGCCCCTGCCTGAAGTGCAGTGGTGTCTATTCTACACCATAGGGCCTGGATTTGTCTATGTATTTTCTTGACAATCCTGCGGAAAATTGCTGCAAAGCAAGCCGACTTTTTTCTTTCTCCTCTTCATATTTGCCTATGCCCAGCAGAACGCTGATGGTGCTGGCGGTCTCATCGTCCAGCTTCTTTATTTTATTGGCCTTTTACAGCATAGTCTTCGCCTGCCGGTACTCGGCCAGCGGCATTCCTGCTATCTCGCAGGCCCTCTCCAGAGTGCAGTGCAGGTTTTTCATGATGCTCTCCGTAACACTGATTATCCGGCGCGCTTCTCCACGCGCTTCCCCTTCAACAATCCCTTCCTGTCTGCTGTCCTCCATCATATCCTCTATCGCTTTGCACAAATCGTATTCCCCCTCCTCCGTCCGATATTTTTCTTTCTCCTCTTCATATTTGCCTATGCCCAGCAGAACGCTGATGGTGCTGGCGGTCTCATCGTCCAGCTTCTTTATTTTATTGGCCTTTTACAGCATAGTCTTCGCCTGCCGGTACTCGGCCAGCGGCATTCCTGCTATCTCGCAGGCCCTCTCCAGAGTGCAGTGCAGGTTTTTCATGATGCTCTCCGTAACACTGATTATCCGGCGCGCATCTCCACGTGCTTCTCCACGCGCTTCTCCACGCGCTTCCCCTTCAACAATCCCTTCCTGTCTGCTGTCCTCCATCATATCCTCTATCGCTTTGCACAAATCGTATTCCCCCTCCTCCGTCCGATACTTTTCTTTCTCCTCTTCATATTTGCCTATACCCAGCAGAACGCTGATGGTGCTGGCGGTCTCATCGTCCAGCTTCCTGTATGCCGAGGCTTTGCCCATGAACTCCTTCAGCCGCTTCTTATCCCCATGGTACGGCAGGATAGTGAACAGCTCCTTCAGGGACGTCCGGAAGCCGGAGCAGTCCATGGGCTCGCAGGCGCTTACCAGGTGCAGCGGATAGTCCGCGAAATGCTCCTCCCACTCCGAACCGCCAGCCTCCTCCCCGGCTTCCCCGAAGTCCATCATGTCCTTCAGGCTCCTGGGGCCGTCCCAGGGCTCCGCGCCATGGTAGAGACAGATTGTGTAGACCGGCGCCAGCCTCTCCTCCCGCCCCATGCCGCTCATCCGCTCTCCGGCGCTCTTATAGACTTCCTCACCAGCCTTATCCCGCCTCCTGTTTTCCCTCTGGGCTTTCCTGATCTGTTTCCCATATTCTCTGCTGTCGTAGTCCATGACCCGCCAGGGCATGATGTAGTTGATCTCGCTCTGGCTCTCCACTGCCAGTATCTTCAGCTCCCTGCCGGACTTCAGGCGCTTCTTCAAGTCCCGCGCCCGGCCTCCCCCTTTCTCCCCCGGCTTCTCATGGTAGGCCTCCGATGCCTCCTCCAGCTCCCTGGCGTCCACCACCTGCCTCCCGCCGAAGTATGATTGGTTGAACAGGTCCGCGAACCTCCCGTGGTCCTCCAGGTAGGACAGCATGGCCTCATTCTTCTGTCCCATTGACTCCCTCCTCTCCGGCAGGGACTCATAGGCCCAATGCCCTCTACCTGCCATTCCACGCATTACTTTGATGTTTACAGTCCTTACGGTTCTACAGTTGCTTTTTCCAGTGAAAAACGGCAGAGATGCCATTTGACATCAGAAAGAAACAGAAATAAAGATTGTATTGCTATGAATCAAGAATACTATAGGGAACATGGAACTGTCAAGTGGGGATTTTGTGCTTTGGTACTTTTTCACGGGGCTTCTATTTCATGTCCGCGGCCATGGCCTCGAAGCAGTGCCCCAGGTAGATGATATGGGACATGGCCGTGATGGCGCAGCGCAGTATCTTCTTCTCCGGGCTGGCGGTGTTCCCCACATCCTCCAGCACCTCCTTGTACCCAAAGATGTACTGCAGCATGTTCTCCAGCTCCTGGCAGAAATAGTCGTAGGCCGTGGGCGTGTCGTGGGTACGTTTCTGCATCTCGAACAGACTGCCGATGTTCTCCATGGACAGGACATTCTTCGCGATTGCGATGAAAAACAGATATGCGATCTGCTCTACATAATACTGCTTCTTCACGGGACTCTGGATATATCCCTTCTTCACATAATTGCTCACCATGGACGCGGTGATCTCCTGGCAGCCCAGCGCCGCCAGGCTGTTGTTCACATACCGCACCACCTGATCCAGATACAGCCCCATATCCGGCAGCTCATGATATCGGGGCATATGGAATTCACTGATATTGACACTCATCTCACACGCTTCCTTCCTCTGCTGCCCATTATAAGACAGATTCCTCCAAGCGTCAACAAAATATGGAAAACCACTTGACAGGTTTTTCAAAAACTGTTATAAATAACATATGAAAGGTTTTTCAAAAACCGATATTATAGTTTTCCATGCCTTAAGGAGGTTTTTTACATGAAGTATAAGATTGTATCCGATTCCTCATCCGATATCCTGGCCCTGCCCCAGGTACCTTTCGCCTCCGTGCCCCTGCACATCATCATCGGTTCACATGAGTTCATCGACGACAAGGACGTAGACCTGGAGCTGCTGGAGAAGACCCTGGCAGCCCACAAGGGCCCCTCCAGCACCGCCTGTCCCAGCGTGGGCGACTGGCTGAAGGCCTTCGGGGACGCCGAGACCGTATTCTGCGTCACGATCACCAGCGCCCTGTCCGGCAGCTACAGCTTCGCCATGTCGGCCAAGAAGGAGTATGAGGAGCAGTTCCCGGGCCGTTTCGTCCATGTCATCGACTCCCTGTCCACCGGGCCGGAAATGGCCCTGATCATCGAGAAGCTGCAGGAGCTGATCCTCTCCGGAAGGGAGCGGGAGGGCATCCTTCAGGAGATCACGGCCTACACCCGGCGCACCCATCTGATGTTCTCCCTGGAGACCCTGCGGAACCTGGCGAACAACGGGCGGGTGAGCCCCGCAGTGGCCAAGCTGGCCGGCATCCTGGGCATCCGGGTGGTGGGCCAGGCCAGCGCCCAGGGAGAACTGCAGCTGCTGAACAAATGCCGCGGTGAGCAGTGCGTGCTGTCCAGCGTCCTGAAATACATGAAGGAGATGGGATACCAGGGCGGCAAGGTCCTCATCTCCCACAACGGCAACGAGAAGATGGCGGCCGCCCTGGCGGATTCCATCCGGGAGAGCTTCCAGGCCTCCGATGTCCGCTTCTATACGGCCCGTGCGCTGTGCAGCTACTATGCGGAAAAGGGAGGGCTGCTGGTGGGGATAGAGGCCTGAGCCCCTGTAGCCATGGCCCGCAATCCCTTCCCGGGGCTGCCGGGCCTGGCCATCTCTCCTGTCCCGGCTTCGCCAGCGCCTCGCCCAGGGCCCATGCTGTCCACTCATCAGGCCGCTTTCCTGTCACAGATATTTTCTCAGATTCTCCAGCACCACCCGGTAACCGTTGGCGTACATATGGATGCCTTCGATGGTATACTCCTTCTTCAGCCTGCCGTTGCCGTCCGCAAGCCCCTCATTTACATCAATGTAATGGCAGCCCATCTCCCCCGCCAGCTTTTCCACCGCCGCGTTGGCCAGGCGGATATTCTCATTGGTACGGGTGGCGAACATTCCTTTTGCCCACTCCCCCTCCGGCAACTTGTCCACCTCGTTCACCGGATAGTAGGCCATCATGTAGATTTGAGCCCCGGGCAGCCGTTTCTGTATCATGGCTATGATCTTCCCATAGTTCTCCATCAGCTTCTCCACGCGGTAATCGGGACGGCTGATGTCGTTGGTGCCGATGTTGATGAATATCTTCCTAGGCTCTGTAGCGAATACCATCTCCTCCATGTACCGCAGCATGTCGTCCGTGGTGAAGCCCCCCACGCCCCGGTTGTAGATCACCGCATCGATTTCCTCGGTCATCCGCAGCTCGTCTATGGGGAACTGCTCCATCAAAGAGGAGCCCGTGAACAGGACCTCCCCCTTCTTCACCTTCTCGTTCAGGATGCGGTAGCGCGCAAGCCTGTCCTGCTGCTCCTGTGACACCCTGGCCCCCATCTGTTCCATAATCTCCTCCATCTGCATCATCCTTTACCTCCTCCGTCTCCATGTTTACTAAAATAGATTTCCTCCGCCCCCTGCTCCCTCTAATACCACTTCGCCTGCTCCCCCCAGATTCTGGCATACTCCCCGCCGGCCCTGACAAGCTCCTCATGGCTGCCGCACTCCACTGCCCTTCCCGCCTTCATCACCACGACTTTGTCCGCATGCCTGCAGATTCCCACCCTGTGGGAAATGATGACGGAGGTCTTCCCCTGGATCAGCTTCAGGAAGCCCGTGAGGATTTCATACTCCACCAGGGGATCCAGGGCGCTGGTGGGCTCATCCAGCAAAATCAATCTGCTGTCCCGAAACAGCCCCCTTGCGATGGCCACCTTCTGCCACTCGCCGCCGGAAAGCTCGCTGCCGCCGAACTCCCGGCCCAGCCCGGCGTCCAGGCCTCCCAGGCCCCGCACCAGCTCCTGGATCCCCACGGCCTGCACCACCCCGCGGATGCGCTCCTCATCCTCCCTGCGGGTGAAATCGCTGATACAGATGTTCTCCCGCAGGGAAAAATTATAGTGCACGAAGTCCTGGGGCACCAGAGAGATGTCCCGGTAAAGCCGGTCTTTCCGCATCCACGCAATGTCCCGGCCGTCATAGTACACGCCCCCCAAGCAGGCCTCATATGCTCCCGTCAGCACCTTGGAGAGGGTGGTCTTGCCGGAGCCGTTGACCCCCACGATGACCACATGCTCCCCCTTTTTGAAGGTCAGGTCCACCCCGTCCAGGGCATCCCTGTCCCCGCCCGGATACCGGAAATGCACGTCCCGCAGTTGGATTTCCCGCTCAAAGGGCCTGTAATCCTCCTCCCCCGCCTTTTCCGTCTCCGCCCGGAAGAAATCATAGTATTCCTCCACATGATGCCAGGCCTGCAGGAACCGCACCACGTATGTGCTCAGCATGGAGAGATTGTCCTGCAGCAGGCCGAAAGCCGTGAGGCAGGCCGCGAACTGCCCCACCGCCAGGCCTCCCCTGACCATCAGGATCAACGCGATGGCCACATTCGCCACATAGCTTAAGTTCTTCAGCATCACTCCGGCCGCAGACAGTTTGATGGCCCCAAGCTCCAGCTCCTCCATCTCCCGGACCACCTCCACATTGGCCGCCACCCACTTCTCCTTCAGGAATCCGGCAAAGCCCATGGTGCGCATCTCCTTCACAGGCTCCTTCGTGCAGAAGAGCCGCCACAGATACCGGAGCCTCCTCCTTTTCCCCGACTGCTCCCTGTAGGTGTCGCTCCTCCTCTTCTCGGTCAGGATGTCGATCAGCAGATGGGGCAGCACGCCCAGCACCGCCCCGGGCAGGAGCCATACGGAAAAGCCGCCCACCACGAAGAAGGTGCTGACGCACACCAGCACTGATTCCACGTCCATCAGCAGATAGGAGAACATCCTGCTGGCGGCCAGATGCCTGGAGTAGGCCGCGTCCGCTTTCCGGAAGCTGTCCAGCACCTTCGCCTCCTCCAGGGCCTCCAGCCGCAGCCTTCTGGCATAGCCGTACATGTTCCAGCCGTAGGTGCTCTCCTTTTTGCCCTCCCCGTAGAGCCCTACTGCCCGCAGCAGCATGGTGCAGACTGCGGGGAAGGCGATGCAGATGCACAGATATATGATTTTCCGTTTGAAAATATGCGCATTTCCGGCCTCCAATTCCGCCGCCAACTGAAAGATTTCCGCCGTCAGGACGGGCTGCCATACCTGCAGCACGCCCTCCGCGATGCTGGTGAACAGCTTGCCCCACAGCAGGAAGGGCATGAACCTGTGCATGTCCCGGATGGTCTGCCGGAAATATCCCAGGTGCTTCCTCATCCCGCTCATAGGCTGCCACCTGCCCTTTCCGGCCCGGGCCCTTCCCCTGCTTCTCCGGATGCCGGGCTTTCCCCAGGCACCTTCCTCTTGCCTGTTGTGTTCTCAGGACAGGGCTGCTCCCAATCTCCCCAGTTTTCTCCAAATCCGGACTGCCGTCTCGCTTCTTCGGCTTCCCCGGGACAGGTTTTCCCTTCTGACCCTCCTGGCCATCGCCGTCCTTGCCCTTTTCCAGGCTCCTCCCCGTCTGGCTGCTTCCTGGCTTCTTCCGACTCCCCAGGCCATCTGTCTCCCGGGCTTTCCGCATACCAGGAGCTCTGGGCCAGGTACATGGTGCGGTACAGCCCCTCCATCCCCATCAACTGCTCATGGCTGCCGTCCTGGACGATCCTGCCGCCGTCCAGCACCAGGATGCGGTCCGCCAGCCTGGCGCTGGCCAGGCGGTGGGAGATGATGATGGTGCCGTTTTTACGGAAAGTGCGGAGGAAACTGGCGTACATGCGGCTCTCGGCGATAGGGTCCAAAGCCGCCGTGGGCTCATCCAGCACACAGAATGCCGCGTCCGCCAGGAAAGCCCTGGCGATGGCCACACGCTGCCACTGGCCCCTGGACAGCCCCCTGCCCTCGGCCTCCAGATGCCCCAGGCTCTGCTCCAGCCCATTCCCCTCCCGGATAAGCTGTGCCCCGCCTGCCTGCTCCAGGGCCTCTTCGATCCGCCTGTCCTCCGAAAGCGCCGAAATGTCCCCCAGAGCCACATTTTCCCGCAGGGTCAGCTCATACTCCTGGAAATCCTGGAACACCACGGACAGGCACTTCCTCCGCAGAGGCTCGGACAGGCTCCGCACGTCCACGCCTCCCATGAGCACCCGCCCCGCATCGGGCTCATACAGGCCGCAGAGCAGCTTGACCAGAGTGGACTTCCCTGCCCCGTTCTCCCCCACGAAAGCCACCCTCTCTCCGGCCTTGATGCGGAACGTCACATTCTTCAGCACCTGCCTGTCCGTGTCAGGATAGGTGAAGCTCACGTTCTCGAAGGCGATGTCCCCATGGGCCAGCCCGTCTATACGCACCGGCGATGGGCTTTGCCGCATATCCGCGATGCTTTCCGCCCGTGAGTCAGGCGGCGCGGAAGAAAAGCATTCCAATGGCAGATTTTGCGCCCCCGAGTATGCCTGGCGCCTGTCCCTGCGCTGCGGCAGCTTTAAGAACTCGCTGTAATACGCCACGTCCAGAGCGCTCCGGAAGGTATCCGACACTGTCCAGGCCGCATTCAGCATCTGTCCCGTAATGGAATGCAGGGAGCCCGTCACTGCCGCGAACTGCCCCACCGTGACCCTGCCCTGTAAAAATAAATACGATAAGGTGATGATGATAAAGATGAAATAGGTGATGTTCAGGAACCTGCTGCCGCCCTCCAGAGCCAGCACCCTGCCGCCTGCCCTTCCGGTCTCTTCCTCCACCCTCCCGGCAAAGCGATGCCATTTCTCCGCCATCAGTTCCTGGCTTCCGAATACCTTCATCTCGTACATGGCATCCGGATTCTGCATCAGACGCTTCAGATCCTCCAGCCTGCGCTCCTCCATAGTGGTATCCCGTATCAGGGCATGGAGCCTCCTAGTGGCCGCGAAGTTCAGGGCCAGCATAGGGACTGCCAGCAGAAAGATGCCCGCCCCGATCCAGGGGGACACCGTGGCATAGACTCCCAGCATGATAAAAATGGACAGAAGCGTCTGCACCGTGCGCACGCTTCCGCCAAAGCAGCTCTTCACGTTCTCCCAGGGCTCCCCGCCGATCCGCTGCAGGATGCCCTGCACCTGGGGGGACTCGAAAGCGGCGTACTCCAGCCCGTCCAGCTTCTCCATGATGTCCGGCCCCATGTTCCGGATCAATCGAATCTCCAGCGCCTTGTCCTCATATCCCTGGAGCCGCTCCAGGACAAACCATATGAACAGCATGGCCACCAGGGCGCTGCCTGTGGCAATCAGCTCCTCCGCCCCCTGCCCTGTAGCCCCGAAACGCACGCCGCCGTCCACCAGCTTCTGCACCAGCACCACCCGGAGCCCGCCAAAAAAGCCCGGTATCAGGCATACCAAAATGTACAGCAGCGCGCTCCAGGGCGCATACCTCACCGTCAGCCCCAGGGCCAGGGCGCAGTTCTTCACAATCTTCATGACGCTTCCTCCCGAGAATCCCAGTCAAGAACATTATAACACTTTACAGGCACTCTCAGGGCATTCCTGTTCCTTTTTGCAGGATTTCTGTCACTTTCGGCGCTGCTGAGCTTCCGGAGCCTCTTTCACCGTGTGGCATCCGGCTTCCCGGGGAAGCCGAGAATCCGGGCGTTTTGCCTGAAGCAACCCATTCGAAGAGAGCAGGCAGACGCAGGAGAGGCCGGGTGAATACTCACGGAGGAGCCTGGAGCATGCCACCTTCGCAACGGATTCAACTGGCAACGGACGACACGGAGAAAACCATTGCATTTTACCGTTCCATGGGTTTCCGGAAAATGTCCGATTGGGGCTGCTGTGGATTCATGAGGGTATGACTGCCCCAGGAAATATTTTACTCCCTTTTGTCCTCCAGCCTTACCACCACCCGGAATTCCCCGTCACTGTAATCCGCTGCCAACTGCCCGCCGTACCTGTGGGCCAGGCGCTCCACGCTGCGCAGTCCCAGCCCATGCCCTACCCTGTTGTCAAGCCCCCGCTTTCCGGATACATAGCTTCCCCCTTCCCGGTAAGGCTCTCCTGAGGTATTTACTACCGTTATATAGTAGAACGATTCCTCCTGCCTCATGCGCAGCCCGATCCGCCCATGGCCCTCCAGCCGGGCGCAGGCCTCCAGAGCATTGTCCAGAAGGTTCCCCAATATCACGCACAGATCCACCGCCTCTATCCCTGTCTGCGACAGCCTGCACAACTGCAGCGACATCTCCACATCCTGTCTCTTCGCCTGATAGAGCTTGTCCCCCAGCAGGGCGTCCACTGGGGCACAGCCCGTCCTGGCGGGAACCATCCGCCGTTCCACATCCCGCCGGAAGCTGTCCAGATAATCCGTAAGTTCCCCGAACCGCTCCTCCTGGGCCAGGATTTCCAGCACTTTGATATGGTTCTTCAGATCGTGCCACAGCTCCCTGGTGCGCTGGTACTGCTCCTCCACGTTCCTCAGATATTCCATCTGGCGGACCTGGTGCGTGTTCCTGGCGAAGCCCTGCGGAGGCATCCCCGGAGCTTTCCTGCCATAGGGCCCCGGAGCCGGCTCCATTGCGCTTTTGCCATAACCTTCCGTCCATATCCCTGCCGCGCTTCTTTCATAGCCTGCCACAGGCATCCCCGGGACACTGCATCCACAGCCCTGCGCCGCCTCTCCCGCCATCCCGTTCCAGTTCCCGTACCACCGCAGCCTCCGCCGTCTCCTCAGATATCCATAGCAGAAGAACAAAAGCAGCAGCCATGCCTGTCTGCCCAATGCCCTGACCGCATCCTGTTCCTGCCATCCCTGCAGGGTCAGCCCCAGCAAAAGCAGCATCCCAAGTATGCCCTCCCCCTCCTCCGGCACAGTGCCCATCCGGCCCTGTGGGAATCCGGCCGCTGCCCCCGCTAAAGCCCCCATACCATGGGAATGGTTCCGGCCAGAAATGCCATTCTCCTCAAGCTTCCATCGGTATGACATCCTCCACAGCGGGAACAAAAGCAGCATGCTCTCCGCCAGCAGCACCCTCACCGCCAGCAGGGCCATGTTCTCCCCTCCCGGCCCCGCAATCCCCTGCAGGACCAGATCCGCCAGCCGTATCATCCCTGCCCCATAGACAGCGAATTCCAACAGCTCCGCCAGGGCCTGCGCAAAACATGGCCGCGTTGCTCTCACCGTTGCCCTCGCCGTCTCCGCATTTCCCCCGAATCCTGGCCCTCCGCCGTTTCTGTCGGCTCTCTGTGCCCAATCACCTCCGCAGCTCCCCGGTGCCTGCGCCGCGCCCGCCGTCCCCGGATCCATGCCCCCGCCCCGGGCAGCTCCGCCCTTTCTGCCCAGGCACAAAAAAAGGGCGCCCCAAAACACCAGGTTCCCTGCCAGCAATATCCCGTTCACCATATCCGTTCCCGCCATCCGTGCCACCCCGTCCCGCTCCAGTACCCCATTGCATGAATCCCCGAAAATCCCCTGGCCGTCCTCCCCGGTACTCCTGTCGCCAGTCAGCGCTGTCCTGCGCCTGTCTCCGCCTTGTCCCGGCGCGGGCAGCGCGCACTGATTTACTGGCCTTTCCGCAGCATCAGCCTGCGGTTCACTTCCTTTTCACAGCCCCGGCTTATGGGCACCTCCGTGCCGTCCTCCAGCCACAGACTGCGCCCCATCCAGCTTCGCACATACCGCTCCTGCACCAGGAAGCTTCTGTGGCAGCGCAGGAAGCCGCTTCCCTCCAGCTCCCTCTCCAGGGCATCCAGCTTCTGATAAAAAGAATAGCTCTCCCCGGCCGTGTGCAGCACCACCACCCGCTTCCTGCTCTCGAAATAAAGGATATCCCCCGTGGGAACCCTGAAAGTCTGGCGCCCCTGTGCGAAAGAGAACCAGGCACCCTCCCCCAGCTCCCTCCTGCAGTCCTCCATCACCCGGGAAAGCTCCCTCTCCGCCTCCTCCTTCAGGAGATACCGGAAAGCCCTGACCTCATATCCCTTCCGGGCGTATTCCGAAAGGCTGGTCAGGAAGACGATCAGGCATCTGTCGCCCCTCTGCCGCAGCCGCCTGGCCGTCTCCAGGCCGTCCATCCCGGGCATGCGGATGTCCAGGAACACCACGTCCGGAGGCCCTTCCGCTGCCGCAGCCTCCAGAAGAGCCTCCCCGTCGGCATATTCCGCCACCTGGATGTCCGTCCCGCAGGCGAAGCTGTCCTTCACGAGAAGGCCTCTTAAATATGTGCGGAAAATGGCTTCGTCGTCGCAGATTGCTATCCTCATCCCTCTCGCCTCTCCCTTTGCCCGTAAAAGCATGCCGCCGTGCCTGCCGCCTCACAGGCATGGCTTCCGGCCATAGCGGCAGGCCCATGTCGTGCGCGGCCCCCCTTCCGTGGAGCCCATGTCGTGTGCGTCTGCCCCTTCCGCAGAACTCATGTCGTATATGTCCGGCCCATCCATATTCCCGCCGCCGTCAGTCCTCCAGATACTCCCTGTAATCCGCCTCGCTGGCAAAGAGCACGTACCTGCCGTCCACCAGTCCCATGTAGCCCTCCGATGTATTGTATCCTTTCATGAGATTACCTCCTGTCCAAAATCAGCCGTTATCTGCTGTTCTGGATAAAAGGTAACATTTTTCGAGGGTCATAAAACTCCCTCAAACCGCCGGGAATGCGATTCCGTCTCTCAGTCTTCCGTTTTCCCGCAGCCGCCAGGCGCCTCGGGCCAGAGATAGGAGAGCCGCATCCCCGGGCTGCCCGGCGGTTCCCCCTACCCTTCCGCCTCCGGCAGGAGCACCTTCGCCGCCTCCAGGAACTCCTCCGTCCTGCTCATCAGAAGCTCCGCGTCCTTTTCCATCAGCCCTGTCTTCTTATATCTGTAAGTAAAGAAGGGCTTCCCATAGGCCGTAAAGTTCAGGCTCTGCCCGTACTTCCCCATGATATCCGGAATCCTGGCCGGATCCAGCTCCGCGTCAGGCCGGAAGGTAAAGGCGATACGCTCGTTCTTCCCCTTTATGTCCGTCATGTAGAGCCTGTGGGCGGCCACCCGGATCAGGGAAATCCGCAGCAGGTTGTCCACGGACTTGGGGATCTCCCCGAAGCGGTCCAGCAGCTCGTCCCGCATGTCGTCCCGCTCCTTCACGTTCTCGATGCCGGCGATCCGTTTGTAGATGTCCAGTTTCTGCACCTCATTGACGATGTAGGTGGGCGGGATGAAAGCGTCCACGTCCAGGTCGATCACCGTGGCGAAGTCCTGGGGCGCTTTCCCTCCCTTTAAGCCCTGCACGGCTTCGTTCAGCATCTTGCAGTACAGATCGTAGCCCACGGCCTCCATATGCCCGTGCTGGCGCACCCCCAAAAGGTTCCCCGCCCCCCGGATCTCCAGGTCCCGCATGGCGATCTTGAAGCCGCTGCCCAGATCCGTGAACTCACGGATGGCCGAGAGCCGCTTCTCCGCCACCTCCTTCAGCATCTTGTCCCGCTTGTACATCAGAAAGGCATAGGCGGTGCGGTTGGAACGGCCCACCCGGCCCCTGAGCTGGTAGAGCTGGGACAGGCCTAGGTTGTCGGAATCATGAATGATCATGGTGTTCACATTGGAGATGTCCAGCCCGGTCTCGATGATGGTGGTGGACACCAGCACGTCTATCTCCCCGTTAATGAACTCAAACATGATCCGCTCCAGCTCGCTCTCCTTCATCTGGCCGTGGGCGTAGGACACGGTGGCCTCGGGCAGCAGCGCCGCCAGTCCGGCGGCCACGTCCGCGATGTTGTTCACCCTGTTGTACACATAGTAGACCTGCCCGCCTCTGGCCAGCTCCCTGGAGACGGCCTCCCGCACCAGCTCCTCGTTGTACTCGCAGACAAAGGTCTGGATGGGCTGGCGGTCCCCCGGGGGCTCCTCCAGCACGCTCATGTCCCGTATCCCGATCAGGCTCATGTGCAGGGTCCTGGGGATGGGGGTGGCGGTGAGGGTCAGCACATCCACGTCCTCCTTCAGCTTCTTGATCTTCTCCTTGTGGGTCACGCCGAAGCGCTGCTCCTCGTCTATGATCAACAGCCCCAGATCCTTGAATTTCACGTCATTGGACAATACCCTGTGGGTGCCGATGACGATGTCCACCAAGCCCTTCTGGAGGTCCGTAACGGTCTTTTTGATCTCCCCGGGGGTGCGGAAGCGGCTCATGAGCTCTATGCGGATGGGATAGTCCTTCATGCGCTGGACAAAGGTGGTGTGGTGCTGCTGGGCCAATATGGTGGTAGGCACCAGGTACACCACCTGCTTGCCCTCCTGGACGGCCTTGAAAGCCGCCCGGATGGCGATTTCGGTCTTGCCGTAGCCCACGTCCCCGCAGATGAGGCGATCCATGATTTTGCCGCTCTCCATGTCGGACTTTGTGTCCGCAATGGCCGCCAGCTGATCCTCCGTCTCCTCGAAGGGGAACATCTCCTCGAACTCCCGCTGCCAGACGGTATCCTTTTCATAGGCATGGCCCTGGCTCTGCTGGCGCAGGGCGTAGAGCTGCACCAGGTCTGTGGCCACCTCGTTGACGGCGCTGCGTACTTTGCTTTTAGTGCGCTCCCACTCTTTGGAGCCCAGCTTATTGAGCTTGGGCTTCCTGGCATCGGCGGAGGCGTACTTCTGGATCACATCCAGGCCCGTGGCCAGCACGTAGAGGTTGCCGCCGTCCCGGTACTCTATCTTGATGTAGTCCTTGACCACGCCCTCCATCTCCACCTTCTCGATGCCCTGATAGATTCCCAGCCCGTGGCTTTCGTGGACCACGTAGTCCCCCACCTTCAGTTCGTTGAAATCCTTGATCTTCTGGCCCTCGTAGAGCCTCTTCGTCCGTTTCTTCTTTTTCTCCGCGCCGAAAATGTCGGTCTCGGACAGCACCACGAATTTCAGCAGCGGGTACTCGAAGCCTTTGTCTACATGGCCGTAGTAGGTCACCACCTCTCCGGCCTGCACCTCCCGCAGGGGATCCTCGGTATAGATGGCGGTGAGCTCCTGATCCCGCAGATCCTCCGCCAGGCGCTTTGCCCTGGTGCGGGAGCCGGACAGCAGCAAGACCCGGTAGCCGTTCCTGCGGAACATCTTCAGATCCCGCACCAGGGCCTCGAAGCTGTTGTTGTAGGGGGCCACGTTCCTGGCGGCCACGTCCATCTTCCTGTCGGGCCTGAAATACCCCTTTGCCTCCATGGTGGACAGGGTGACCACGCTGCCCTTCAGGAGATTGGCCGCCACCTGATCCCCGCTGTAGAGCACGTTCATCTGGCCGGGCAGGATGTATCCCTTCTCCGCCCGCTGCCGCATGCTCTCGGAAAACTCCAGCTCTATGGCCTCGGCCTGCTCTTTTACACGGTTGGGCTCATCTATGAAATATACCGGCCCCGCATTCCCCCCAGCCGCTCTGCCGCCTCTGTTCAGCCTCCCGTCTACCGCGCCTGGAGTACCGCCGACTGTCTGCTTCCCGCCTGCCGCGCCTGTGGCACCGCCTCCCGCCTGCCCGGTGCCCTGGCCCGGGGCAGGGCCGCCCCGGGCCAGCCGCACCAGTATCTCCGGCAGGGTCATAGTGTCTTCATAGAAGTACCGGATGTACCCCTCCAGGTTCACCTTGGCCTTGAATTCCAGGAGCTGCTCCTTTAATTCCTTTACCTGGGAAGCGATGCGGTGGGCCTCCTCGGTCTGGAAAGCCTCCCGGAAGATTTTCTGCTGCTTCGCGGCCTCCGCCTCCAGCTTCCTGATGCCTGCCCGGATGCGGTCCTCCTCCAGCACGAACTCCGTGGCAGGGAAGACGGAGATGCCCTCCAGGCTCTCGATGGAGCGCTGGCTTAAGATGTCGAAGCTGCGGATGGACTCCACCTCGTCCCCCCACAGCTCGATGCGGTAGGGGTTCTCCTCGGTGAGGTCGAAGATGTCGATGATGCCGCCCCGGACGGAGAACTGTCCCGGGCTCTCCACCTGGTAGCTCTTCTCATAGCCCATATCCACCAGCCGCCTGCGCAGCTCCCCCTCGTCCAGGGCGCTGCCCTTATACACATCGATCACGTCCCTGTCCGGCTCCCACATGACCTGAGGGGACATGAGGGCGGCGTAGGTGGTGACGATGGTCACGGGCTTCTTCTCCATGAGCCTGCGCAGCACCTTCACCCGCTCCTTCACCAGCTGGTTGCCGTGGATGTCCGCCTGGAAGAAGATCAGGTCCTTGGCTGGGTACAACATGACATTCCTGTCATAAAATCTGTATTCTTCGAAGAGCTCCTTTGCTTTCAGGTCGCTGTAAGTGACGATGACCTTGATGCGGAAGCCATCGCCCAACCCGTAGATCATATGCAGCTTCTGGGAGTCCACGCAGCCGGTGAGCGCGGTGACGCCCAGGCCTTTCCGGATGGCCTCCCTGATATTGCCGTATTCCGCCAGCTCCTGCAGCGGCGCCAGTAATGCCTGCATTGCGTCCTCCTGTTATCCAATCCCTCTCCGGCCTTGCGGACCGGTCCGGCTGATCCGGAATTCCTTTCGGGCTTCCTGATTCGCCGGGACTTTCCGGAGATATCTCAGCCTCTCTCAGAATCCGTGATTTCCTGATTCCTCAGCTTTCCCCGGTGCTGCTGTCATTGTTTTTTTGCGTTTTCGTTCTATATTTTTTGTTATTTCGTCCCATCATCAAAGCCGGCTGCTCTCTCCGGCAGCCTTTTCTCCCGTCTCCGGTCCCCCGGCCTCTCCGGGCTGTTTGGCTTCCTCGGGCTTTTGGAAGCCCTGCTTTTCCGATGGCTCATTCTGCTCTTTCGGCTCCTTTGGCTCTTTCGGTTCCCTTGGCCCTTTCGGCTCCCTTGGCCCTTTCGGCTCCTTTGGCTCCTTAACAGGCTTCTTCACGGTATTGAACTGGTTCATGGCAACGTCAGGCCCTTGGGCAATGATCGTCCGGATGGCATCCGCCGCCCGGCCCGCGGCCTCGTCCATAGCCTCCCTGTCTTTCGGCGAGAACCGCCCCAGCACATAGTCCACCAGATCCCAGCCCGGGGGCTTCTCCCCCACGCCCATCTTCACCCGGATGAAGCCGTCGTGCCCCAGATGGGCGATGATGTTCTTCAGGCCGTTGTGCCCCCCTGCGCTGCCCTTTTTGCGGATGCGGATCTGCCCTACCTCCAGGCTCACGTCGTCGGAGATCACGATCAGCTCCGTGGTCTCGTCCGCCTTATAGAAGTCGATCAACTGCCTGACGCACTCGCCGCTTAAGTTCATATAAGTCTGGGGCTTGGCCAGGACACACTTCTGCCCTGCCGCCATGCCCTTGCCGATGATGGCCTTATGCCTCTTCTCCAGAATGGAGATGTTCTCTTTCGCCGCCAGCTTATCCAGCACCAGGAAGCCCACATTGTGCCGCGTGCCCTCGTATTCCCTGCCGGGGTTCCCCAGCCCTACAATAATATACATAGCAAACTCCAATCTGCCCGCCCGGGCTGCACCCGGCCAGGCCTTTTTTCCGGTCTCCTCACCGAATCGAATCCAGGAATCCTTTCAGCCTCTCCCTCTGGGCGGAAATGCATCTGTCCGAGTCGAAGAAGGCGATCAGCTCCTCCCTGCCTATCCAGCGATAGCCTATGGTCTCGCCCTCCTGGAGCGCAACGGAAGTCTTCGGCGCGTCCGTGACGCACAGGTAGCCGTGGTGGATTGCATGGCTTCTGTCGCTCACAGTGCGGTACAGCTCTTCCAGCTCCCCGGCCTCTATCCCGCTCTCCTCCCGAAGCTCCCTCCGCGCGCCCTGCAGGGGCGTCTCCCCCTTCAGGGCGCTTCCTCCCGCGCCGATTTCCTCGAAGCCGGGGTAGGCCTCTTTCCGGAAATCCCTCTGCAGCAGGAGATAGTCTCCGTCCACATGCCTCACCACCACCTCGCAGACCAGGTGGTAGAGGCCCTCTCCAATTTCTTCCCCGCGTATCAGATCCGTCCCTGTCTTTGTTCCCTGCCTGTCATAGGCGTCCCAGATTTCCATAGGCTGCTCCTGTCGGTTTTCTTTTTGATAGAATTTTAGGTGGTTTGGATTCTATTATAAAACCACGATAATAGAATCCTGATTTTGGATTCTATTATAAAACCATGATAATAGAATCCTGCATTTGGATTCTATTATACATACGATTGTGGTCAATTGTAAAGCGAAATGGCGGATACTTGGCCTTAATCCTATACCACCCCCTGCGCCTTTCAGTTCCTTATATAAACAGTGCTTCGAGAAGCCCCTTCCTTTTTCAGCCATTTTTTTCCTACCATTTTGGCAAGGATTTCTCTCGCTCTGCGCTGTTTGATGCCTAAGAGCTCGGTTGCCTGCATAGTGGTGATAAAGCCATTTTCAATCACAAATTTACAAATCAATTCTTCTTGTTCGCTTTCCGGCAGTTTTCCGGCAGTTTTCCGGCAGTTCTACTGCCGTCAACACTATATTGAGATAAATCAATGCCATCAACCTGCCCTCGATAAATATTTATCCGAAGATCCAACTCCCCACCGATGAACTCCGGTTCCCGCAAACCGGCAGCTTCTCCTTGAACTCCACATTCCTGGATTCACCGGCGAGAATTTCTACAATAGTCATGGATACCTCCTGTTTTCCAGAATATCCCTCTCAAAATCCCTGTTCCTTTTGTGCAAGCCTGCAACGCTTGACTATCCGTGTACATTGTACACTCAGTCATACATATTATCAATGTTTTATTGATTTATTTCCTGAAATAAGCTATCGTTTCTGTCATGCACCATTTCCCGGACCAGGCGGCACAGGTTTTTGGACGGCCATCTGGGCACCGCGCATCGTCCACCGGCAGAATCAACAAAATAACCGCAGAGAAAAATTTTCGAATATGGGATTGAAATTCCTCCACGGATGTGCTAAAATGAATCCCATCAACAGAAAGATACCATCCGGTAAAAGGTGAAGGAATGATTAATCGATAACAAATTCGGGAAAAAGCAGACATTTTTTACAGAAAGCCTGTAAGACAGGCCTGTTTGCGTATGCCGAATCTGTTATCGCTCCCATTCCAGAAGCCTTTTTTTCTATGCCGGAATTTCCATGTCAGACGCAATTCCATGTCATGCGCATTTCCCCAAGCGGCATGCTGACAGCATGCAGGCAGGCTTCCCCTGAGAGCGGCTCTTCTCTCGGCCCCGCAGACAGGCGGGCTTTCGGAACAGGAGGCCATCATGTTACAGATAAAAAACCTGAATATCACCCACAAAAAAGACCTGCGCCTGATCCTGCAGGATTTTTCCTTCGTGCTGAACCACGGAGACAGGGCCGTCATCATCGGGGAGGAGGGCAACGGCAAGTCCACCCTGCTGAGATGGATCTACGACCCGGCGCTGACAGAGGACTATGCCGAGGCCAGCGGCCAGCGGATCGCCTCCGGAGAGCGTCTGGCCTATCTGCCCCAGGAGCTGCCGAAAGCGGACGCGGCAAAGACCCTCTACGAATTCTTCGCGGAGGATACGTCCTTCTATGAGCAGACGCCCCGGGAGCTGGGCGCCCTGGCTGGGAGCTTCCGCCTGCCCCAGGACTTCTTCTACGGGGACCAGGTCCTGGGGAGCCTGTCCGGCGGGGAGAAGGTGAAGGCCCAGATGATGCGGCTTTTGATGTCCCAGCCCACCGTGCTGCTGCTGGACGAGCCCTCCAACGACCTGGACATCGGGACGCTGCAATGGCTGGAGGAGATGATGCTGAACTGGCAGGGGGCAGTGCTCTACATCTCCCACGACGAGACCCTGATTGAGCGCACCGCCAACATGGTGATCCACATCGAGCAGATCAGACGCAAGACCGTAAGCCGCATAACGGTGTCCCATATGCCCTATCTCCGGTACAGGCAGGAGCGGGAGGACAGGTTCGAGAAGCAGGCCAGGCAGGCTGCAAACGAGCGGCGGGAGAAGGAGATCCGGGACGAAAAGCTCCATCGAATCGAGCAGAGCGTAGCCTACTATCAGAAGACCATCACAAGGCAGAACCCCTCCAAGGGCAGACTCCTGAAAAAGAAGATGAAGGCCGTGAAGAGCATGGAGCGCCGCTTCGAGCGCCAGGACGAGGACATGACCCGGATGCCCGAGGAGGAGGACGCCATCTTCTTCAAGCTGGGGGAAAAGGACGCCGCCATCCCCGCGGGAAAGACTGTCATCGAATATGGCCTACCCTGCCTGCGGACGCCGGACGGCGCCAGGGTTCTGGCGAAGGACGTCTCCCTGCATGTCCGGGGCTCTGAAAAAATCGGCATCATCGGCCACAACGGCGCGGGCAAGACCACGCTGCTGCGCATGATCGCGGAGGAGCTCCTCTCCCGGACGGACATCCACGCGGCCTACATGCCCCAGAATTACGAGGATCTGCTGAACCTGGAGGCCACCCCCGTGGACTATCTGGCGCAGACCGGGGACAAGGAGGAGGCGACCAGGATCCGGACCTTCCTGGGCTCCCTGAAGTACACCTTCGACGAGATGGACCATCCAATCGCGGAGCTGTCCGGGGGCCAGAAGGCCAAGGTGCTGCTGTTGAAGATGAGCCTGTCCGGGGCCAATGTGCTGATCCTTGACGAGCCTACGCGGAACTTCTCCGCCCTGTCCGCCCCGGTGATTCGGCGGATGTTGGCGGAATTCCCCGGGGCCGTCATCAGCATCTCCCATGACAGGAAGTACCTGACGGAGGTCTGCGACAAGGTATACCGGCTCACGGGAGAAGGACTCCTGGAAGATTTCTCCCTTCTCCGGGAAAGCCACTGAGCAGCCCCCCACGGACTATAAGACACAAATCGCCATGGCATATAACGCTATAGTACAAAGGGGCTACCGTTCTAACGGTAGCCCCTTGGGGGATTTCACTGTCTGTCTTCCTATGATGTCACATCTCACTCCCCGTCCGGCTCCTCCAAAGCTCTCCTGTAGCTCTCCAGGATCACCTCCTGGATGGCTTCTCTTGCGGAGGCATTGATGGGATGGGCAATATCCTTGTATTCCCCGTCTGCCGTCCTCTTGCTGGGCATTGCGATGAACAGGCCCTTGTCGCCCTCTATCACCTTGATGTCATGCACCACGAACTCCTCGTCCAGGGTGATCGAGACAATTGCCTTCATCCTGCCTTCCTTCGCAATCTTGCGAACGCGAACATCTGTAACCTGCATCCTTTAAAACCCCCTTATCCGGAATCAAAAGCCACCTATGTCACATCGTGTATCTTTCGTTTCTCTCTACTACAATGCGAATCTGCCCATCTTCCCCCACATAGCGGGAATTTGCCCGAATGGTGCTATGGCTTTCTAAGATGCAATTCTCTATGTAAGTGTTGTCGCCGATGTACACATCATTCAGAATGATGGAATTCTTGATGACGCAATTATTGCCTATATAACTCTTCTTGAACACCACGGAGCTCTCCACAGTGCCGTTGACGATGCAGCCGCTGGATATCAGGCTGTTGCGCACGCGGGCTCCCATATTGTACTTGGCCGGGGCCAGGTCGTCCACCTTGGAGTAGACGTCCGGGTACTGCTTGAAGAAATAGCCTCTCACCTCGGGCTTTAAGAAGTCCATGTTGGTGGCGTAGTAATCCTCCACGGAGGCGATGTTCCTCCAGTAGTCCCGTATCTTGTAGCCGTAGATCCGCTTCACGTCCTTGTAGCGGATCAGGATGTCCCTGACGATGTCGTACCTGTCCTCCTCGATGCACTTCTCCACCATCTCTATGAGCTGGCGCCTACGGAGGATGTAGATGCCGCAGGAGATGACCCGGGATTTCGCGTGCAGGGGCTTCTCCTCGAACTCCTCGATGCGGCTCTCCTCGTTCATGCGGATGGTCCCGAAGCGCTCCAGATCCGCGTTAGGCCCCATGTCCCGACAGACTACAGTGATGTCTGCCCTCCTCTCGATGTGGTATTCCATGACCTTGTTGAAATCCATCTTGTACACGCCGTCCCCGGAGGCTATCAGCACATAGGGCTCATGGCTGCTCCTCAGGAAATCCAGGTTCTGGTAGATGGCGTCCGCCGTGCCCCTGTACCAGTTGCTGTTCTGGGCCGTGACCGCAGGCGTGAACACATACAGGCCCCCCTGCTTGCGCCCGAAGTCCCACCACTTGGAGGAGCTTAAGTGCTCGTGCAGGCTGCTGGCATTGTACTGGGTCAGCACCGCCACCTTCTGGATATGGGAGTTGGACATGTTGCTCAGGGTAAAGTCGATGCTGCGGTAGCTCCCCGCGATTGGCATGGCGCATACGGCCCGCCTGTAGGACAGCTCCTGCATCCTGCGGTTGTTGCCTCCGGCTAAAATGATTCCGATCGCCCTCATTGCTCTTCACCTGCCTTAATCAAAGTTTTGCCGCCCGGCAGACAGGAGCCCTCATAATCCAGGCCTGTGGTGACGCCGAAGATGACCGCGTTCTTGCCCACGGTGATGCCGTTGGGGACGACGCTGCGCTCCCCTATGGTCACGATGTCGTGATTGTAGATATGAGGGGCAATCTCATTTTCCACCGACCCTCCCACGCCCAGCCGCACATGATCCCCAATCCGCACCTCCTCGTCCACGATGGCCTTGTTCACCTCGCAATGGTTCCCTATCTGGGTCTGGTTCATGATGATAGAATCCCGCACCACAGTGCCTTTTCCTATGGTGACCCCGCAGCCTATGACGGAATGGTACACCTTCCCGTAGATATCCGTGCCCTCCCCGATGATGCTGGTCTCCACTACGCTGTCCTCCGAAAAATACTGCGGGGGCTGGATCTCGCTTTTGGTATATATCTTCCAGTATTCCTCATAGAGGTTGAACTCCGGCACGATGTCGATGAGCTCCATGTTGGCCTCCCAGTAGGAGTGCAGGGTGCCTACGTCCTTCCAGTAGCCGTTGAACTCGTAGGCGTAGAGGAACGCGCCCTTCTGGTGGCAGTAGGGGATCACATGCTTGCCGAAGTCCAGCGCGGGCTGCTCCGCCATGGCCACCAGCGCCCTCTTCAGGGTCTTCCAGTTGAAGATGTAGATTCCCATGCTGGCCAGGTTGCTCCTGGGGTTTTTGGGCTTTTCCTCAAAATCGGTGATCCTGCGCTTCTCATCGGCGATCATGATGCCGAAGCGGCTGGCCTCCTCCCTGGGCACCGGCATGACTGCGATGGTCACGTCCGCGTTGTTCTCCTTATGGAAATCCAACATCAGCTCGTAGTCCATCTTGTAGATATGGTCGCCGGACAAGATCAGTACATAGTCGGGATGGTAGCTCTCCATGTATTCCATGTTCTGGTAGATGGCATTGGCCGTGCCCGTGTACCATTCGCTGTTGGAGCTCCTCTCATAGGGCGGCAGCACCGTGACCCCGCCGATGTTGCGGTCCAGATCCCAGGGGATGCCGATCCCGATGTGGGAATTCAGCCGCAGGGGCTGGTATTGGGTCAGGACCCCCACGGTATCCACCCCGGAATTGATGCAGTTGGAGAGCGGAAAATCGATGATGCGGTATTTCCCTCCGAACGCCACGGCAGGCTTCGCCATCTTGGATGTCAGCACACCCAGCCGACTGCCCTGCCCGCCTGCCAGAAGCATGGCAATCATTTCTTTCTTCACCATAGTTGTCACCTCTGTTTTCGTGCGCTACAGCGCACATGGAATCAGAAGTTGGCACAACGTCCTTCTGTGCCAATATTATATCATACGCCCCGACAAAATGGAATATTTAATGTCAAAATATTTATTTTTTATATTCTTATTTGTGTTGAAAATTAACATATTTTTAGTTTAGTGCGCTATATATTTGTACATATTTTCTAATTTTTCTAATTTATACATGCAATTTAAAAGGATATTCCGGATATCTTCGGAAATCTGATTTCATGTTGATTTTTCTTTGCGCCAGGTGCTATAATAATAATGAAACGAAAAACCAACAAGGAAGTACAGCCTATGTATACAATTGATTTCAACCATCCCTCTTCCCTCTACTTCGTGGGCATCGGCGGCATCAGCATGTCCGGCATGGCCCTGCTGCTGCAGGACGCGGGCTTTCAGGTCTGCGGCTCCGACCGGGCGCCCAGCGCCACCACCGAGATGCTGGAGGCACAGGGGATTACCGTATTCTATGGACAGAGGGCCGAAAATATGACCGAGGCCGGCAGGATCGACTGCGTGGTCTTCACCGCCGCCATCCACCCCGACAATCCGGAGTATAAGGAGGCCCACGCCAGGCTCCTCCCCTGCCTTACCAGGGGCCAGCTCCTGGGCCAGATCATGAAGCATTACCAGACCCCCATCGCCGTCAGCGGCACCCACGGCAAGACCACCGCCACCTCCATGGCGGGTGAGATCCTGCTGGGCGCGGGACTGGATCCCACCCTGTCCATCGGGGGCGTCCTGAAGGACATCGGCGGCAATATGCGCATCGGCCACTCCGGCTACTTTGTGGCGGAGGCCTGCGAGTACACCAACAGCTTCCTGGACTTCTTCCCGAAGGTGGGTATCATCCTGAACATCGGGGAGGACCATCTGGACTTCTTCAAGGATCTGGAGGACATCCGCCATTCCTTCCGGCGGTTCGCCGGGCTCCTGCCACAGGACGGCTGCCTCATCATCAATGGGGACATCGAGCGGCTGGAGGAGATCACTGAGGGCTTAAGCTGCCGCGTCGTCACCTTTGGAGCGGGCGAGCCGAACGACTATTTCGCCACGGACATCCGCTATGACGGCTTCGGCAACCCCCGCTTCATCCTGCACTGTCCGGGAGGAGCAAAGCGCCCCGTGACTTTAAGCGTGCCCGGCGAGCACAATGTATACAATGCCCTGGCGGCCCTGGCGCTGGCGGACTGTCTAGGCATCAACGGCAGCCTGGCGGCAGGGGCGCTGCAGGGCTACAAGGGCACCGACAGGCGCTTTGAGCACAAGGGGACCATCGGCGGCGTCACCGTCATAGACGACTACGCCCACCATCCCACGGAGATCGAGGCCACCCTGAAGGCCGCCGCCAACTATCCCCACCGGAAGCTCTGGTGCGTGTTCCAGCCCCACACCTACACACGCACCAAGGCCTATCTGAAGGAATTCGCCCGGTCCCTGTGCCTGGCGGACGAGGTGGTGCTGGCGGACATCTACGCGGCCAGGGAGACGGACACCCTGGGCGTCCATTCCCAGGACCTGCAGCGGGAGATCCAGGCGCTGGGGCATGTGTGCCATTATTTTCCCAGCTTTGATGAGATAGAGAATTTCCTACTGGAAAATTGCATAAAGGACGATCTGTTGATAACCATGGGTGCCGGGGATGTGGTAAAAATCGGCGAAAGCCTGCTTGGCTCCTAGTTATCCACAGTTTCCACAAAAAAGACGGGAATCCGGGCTGTGGATATGCCCGGGGGACAGTCCCGTGGAATCCCTGGATTCCGGAGGGTTGTCCACAGTTTCCACAATTTCCACAAACCGGCCCCGGGCCTGCACCCCAAAACGGATTCAGGCAATTTGACTATTTTCTTTTTCCGGACACTATGCTATACTTTTGCTACTGCGTCAGTACGGCGCATTATGGAACGATTGTATGGAGAGGCAGGGGAGAGGCAATGGCGCGTTTGACGATTTATCCGGACAACCATGTGGATTCCACAGTGGTGTCCAATCTTTTCATCGATGAATATATGAAGGATGCCAATGACGCCCAGCTAAAGGTCTATCTCTATCTGCTGCGCATGATGAGCGCCCATCTGGCCACCAGCGTGTCCGACATCGCGGACAGGTTCAACCACACGGAGAAGGAAGTGCTGCGTGCCCTGCGGTACTGGGAGAAGCAGCAGCTCCTCAGCCTGGATTACGACGGGGACAAGAACCTGGTGGGCATCCATATCCATGACCTGACCGATGGGGCCAGGGCTGGCGCGCAGATGCCGGCCTCCTTCGTGCCCATGCCTGTCATGTCTGCCGTGGAGGATATCCGGAGGGACTCCGTCCCCGCAGGGCTTCCCCAGGCAGAGAGCCAGCCGGACAGCGCCCAGGCGGCAATGGTCTATGAGAAGCCGTCCTACACCGCCGACCAGCTCCGGGAGTTCAAGGGCAGGCAGGAGACCACACAGCTCCTGTTCATCGCGGAATCCTACATCGGAAAGCCGCTGACGCCCTCGGAGATCAAGACCATCCTCTACTTCACGGATGTGCTGCGCTTTTCCGACGACCTGATCGACTATCTGCTCCAATACTGCGTGGACAGGGGCAAGAAGGATTTCAAATACATAGAGAAAGTGGCGGTAAGCTGGGCGGAGGACGGCATCACCACCCCCAAGCAGGCCCAGAAAAGGGCCACGCGCTACGACAAGAATATCTACACCATCATGAACGGCCTGGGCAAGAGCAATTCCCCCACCGCCAAGGAGATGGAGTTCATCACCCGCTGGCTGAAGGATTACGGCTTTACCATGGACATCATCATCGAGGCCTGTGAGCGCACCGTGCTGGCCACGGACAAGCACCGCTTCGAGTATGCCGAGAGCATCCTGAGCAGCTGGAAGCGCCAGAACGTGCACCATAAGGCAGATATACAGGGGATCGATGACCTGCACCAGCAGCGCAGGAAAAGCGCCTCCTCCAATCCCCCGAAGCAGTCGGGCAACCGCTTCAATCAGTTTACACAGAACAATTATGATTTCGCCGCCCTGGAGCAGGAACTGGTCAGCAACTAAGGGCGGCCGCGGCACCGGAACAGGAGGCCACAATGGCACTGAGCAATTCTCAATATGAAGCCATCCGAAAGGAATATCAGCGCACGAGGGATGAGAACCGGATCCTGGCAGAGGCCAGGCTGCGGGAGGTCTGCGAGGCCGTCCCGGAGTACCTTCCCCTTTCGGAGTCCGTCAGCACCCTGTCCGTAGCCCGGGCCAGGCGCATGCTGGAGGGGGATGAGGACGCGCTGTCCGGTCTCCACCAGGAACTGGCGGAGCTTGCCCGTAGGCGGAAATGTCTTCTGGCGGAGCACGGCTTCCCCGAGGATTATCTGGAGCCCGTCTATCGCTGTCCGGACTGCCAGGATACCGGTTACGTCACCTCGGACCAGGGGCTTAAGACAAAATGCCATTGCTTCCGGCAGCAGGAGATTTCCCTCCTGTATGCCCAGTCCCATATACAGGAGCTGATAGAACGTGAAAATTTTTCCGTCCTATCGTATGAGTATTATCAGGGGGAGGACCTGCGCCGCTTTGAGGCGGCAGTGGGCATCAGCAGGAGATTCATACGGGAGTTCGGGGAGGCCTGCCGGAACCTTTTCTTCTACGGCACCGTAGGCACCGGCAAGAGCTTCCTCTCCGGCTGCATCGCCAGGGAGCTTCTCCAGCGGGGCTGTTCCGTCCTCTATTTCAGCGCCGCCGGCCTGTTCGACACGCTGGCCAGGTATACCTTTGACGGACGGCTCAAGGACAGCCTCCAGGATTTCTGCGAGGACCTCTACGGCTGCGACCTGCTGATCGTGGACGACCTGGGGACGGAGATCACCAACAGCTTCGTGACCTCTGCGCTGTTCTCCTGCCTCAACGAACGCCATCTGCGCGGGAGGTCCACCCTGATCTCCACCAACATCAGCCTGGAGGAGCTCAGGGACCGTTACTCCGACCGGATCTTCTCCCGGATCAGCAGCGGCTTCACGCTGTGCAAGCTCACGGGGCCGGACATCCGCATCCTGAAAAAGCGCCTGTCCAACGTCCCCGCTGTATAAAAGATACTTACCGATACTGATTTACCGATACCAATCGAAGACTTCTTCCGGCTTCAGACAAAAATGCAGGAATCTGCATGGAAAAGAACAGAAAGGGACACATCATGGGCAACCGCGAAGAAAAAAGAAACTTGGAAACCATTCCCGCCGGCTCTCTGGGAATCATCGCACTGGAGGGCTGCAGGCCCCTGTCGGAGCGGATCGACAAATACCTGGTGAGATGGCGGAGGGAGCGGGAGAGCGAGCACAAGGAATCCCTGGCTTTCTCCGGCTATCAGCGGGACTCCTACCTGCTGCAGTCAAGGGTGCCCCGTTTCGGCTCCGGGGAGGCCAAGGGGATGATCCTGGAATCCGTCCGCGGCTTCGACCTCTACCTGCTGGTGGATGTCTGCAACTATTCCCTGACCTATCGCCTGGGCGGCCAGGAGAACCACATGTCCCCCGATGACCACTATCAGGATCTGAAGCGAATCATCTCCGCCGTGGGCGGCAAGGCCCGGCGCATCACGGTGATCATGCCCTTTCTGTACGAGAGCCGCCAGCACAAGCGCTCCAACAGGGAGTCCCTGGACTGTGCGCTGGCGCTGCAGGAGCTGGTGCAGATGGGCGTGGACAACATCATCACCTTCGACGCCCATGACCCCAGGGTCCAGAACGCCATCCCCCTCCACGGCTTTGAGACCGTGCAGCCGGCCTATCAGTTCATCAAGGGGCTGTTGGGCCATGTGGGGGATCTGCAGATAGACGCTGACCACATGATGGTCATAAGCCCCGATGAGGGCGGCATGACCCGGGCCATCTACTGCGCCAATGTGCTGGGCCTGGATATGGGCATGTTCTATAAGAGGCGTGACTACACAAGGATAGTCGATGGGCGCAATCCCATCATCGCCCACGAATTCCTGGGCACCAGCGTGGAGGGCAAGGACATGATCATCATCGATGACATGATCTCCTCCGGGGACAGCGTGCTGGAGGTGGCTGCGGAGCTGAAGAACCGAAGGGCGCACAAGATATTCGTCTTCTCCACCTTCGGGCTGTTCACCAGCGGCCTGGACAAATTCGACCGGGCTTATGAAGAAGGAATCATCGACCGGGTGCTGACTACGAACCTGATCTATCAGACACCGGAGCTGCTGCGCAGGGAATGGTACATCAACTGCGACATGAGCAAATATATAGCCTACATCATCGATACCCTGAACCACGATTCCTCCATCAGCGACCTGCTGAATCCCAACGAGAGGATCACGAGCATCGTGGCCCGGTACAAGAGCGGGGAGCTTTCCCCCTGATGCCTGCGGGCACACATTACTTATGCTATCTCCTATATTTATTACACCTACATTACACTGGAACCGCCGGATCGCAATGACCCGGCGGTTCTGGTATTCTGTAGCTTTTTGTCCGTCTGTATTCCTTCAGGCCCCGGTAAAGGTGTCGTAGAGCGTCACCACGTTTTCCTGGGCATCGTACATGGTGATGGCCCCGCACTCGATGGGGAGCACGATGGCGAAGGGCTCCTCGGAGTCCACCTGTATGGTCTCCTGCTTCACGCTGTCGTCCACCACGATTTTGCACACCTTGTCCTCGTTCAGGGAGAGCAAGGCGATGCCCTTGTCCTCGAACACCACGCCCTTCACGCCCTCCTCCATGTAGGCGTCGGTGCCGCCCTGCCTGTAGAAGTAGCCGTATGACAGGCCCTCTTTGGTCAGATAGATGGTGTAGGCGTAGTTCTCCTTCTCCTCGTCATAGAAGAGCATGGCGCACATGTCCTCATTGACGGCCTGGGCCATCTCCCAGGACTTCTCCACGCCCTGCTTCTCCCTGGCATCCTGCTCCAGCCTGCCCTTCGACACGCCGAATATCCCCGCCTGCCATATGATCAGAAAGGCCAGCAGAATGATCAGCACCAGGCCTATCAGTGCCGGTATCTTCTCTACCTTCATGTCCTTACCTCCGGTTCCGTTGTGATTTTCTGCCTTCCTTACAAGGCATACCTTCCGATGAAAATTCTACCACAGATTCCCAAATCCGTCCAGCCGTAAAACAGGCCTGACTTATTGCCGCGGCAGCCTATTCCCTCAGATAGGTGATGAACTGGTTCCCGTTCTCCTCGAACCAGGCCGACGCCTCGCTGTTCTTCATAGTGTATATGTCGCCCGTGGCGGGGTCCATGATGCCCACCTCGATCTCATTGAAGCCCACCAGCAGCACCGCGCCGTCCCCCACCAGCGCCAGCACGGGGATGTCCTGGTTCACATAATACAGCACCGCGTCCAGGCTGCAGCCCGCCAGGTCCAGGAGGACCGCGTCCGGCAGGCTTTCCCGGAGGATGTCCCGTATCGTCTCCCCCCGGTCCAGATGGTACTGGGTGTTCCGCACTACGCCCTCATAGCCCAGCATGGTGTCCAGGCAGACAGCCAGCGCGCCTCTCTCCGGCGTGGCCTCCGCCTCCTTGATCGCCATGATCTGGTTCTTCGCGGCCCGGTTCCCCCGCTGCCAGATCCTGCGTCCGCTCTCGTCCATGACCCCTCCCGCGGCGTCGTAGGCCAGCTCCACGGCCCGGGCGGAAGAGCTGAAGATGCCGCAGGCCCCGTAAGCCCCGTACACATAGAAGCGCTGGGCCTCTCCGGCCTCCGGCAGCAGGAGCTGTCTGCCGCCTTCGTACACCACCTCCTTGGGCGTCAGCACCATGGCGGACTTGCCCTCCGGGGACTTGCGCAGCCGGATCTCCATCTGCCGCTTATACCGCTCCGTGTCCACGGCGGCCAATGCGTTCCTGCCCGTCTCCTCCTCCAGGCTGTTCATGACATGATCCTGCTCTATCTCCTGGTAGGCGCCGGATTCCAGGCGCATCACCCGGTCCAGGGCGATCTGGTTGCCGTCCACGGTGCAGCCCGTGACATAGACCCCGGTCTGCCTGTATTCCTTCAACAGCTCGCCATCGGAATTGCAGATGCATATGGCATACATGGGAAAGAGGAACCTGCCGGAGTGCTCCTCCACCACGTCCTCCCCGTGGGCTATGCCGTATATGATGTCCTCGTCCATGAAGCCCAGGGGCCGGATGGCCTCCCCCTCCGGCACTGTGATGCTCCTGCGGACATCGGTGCCCAGGTTGTGGATGTTCAGCACATTGCTGTGGTAGATGTCCTCCCCGGAGGGCCAGACCATGATCTTGTGGTTCTCCGACACCTGGAGCCCCTCGTCCTGGGCGATCTCTATCAGCCTGGAGCAGGTCCTCCGCACCAGGTCTATCCCGTATACCCCGCCGTCCAGCGTGAGGTAGAGCTTCTGCTCCCTGTTCAGGTACAGCAGGCGCTCCATCTGCACCTGCAGCACGGAATAAGGCCTGTCGTAGGGGATGTAGAGCAGCTCCTCCACCGTGTTCTGGCCGCTGTTGTAGGTGTAGAGCTGTATGCCCACCTCCCCCTCGTGCCTTCCCCGGTTCATGTATCCGTAGACGGCGAACTGCATGTTGCCGCCCTCGTCCAGATCCAGGATCTTGATGGCGTGCTGGTCGTACATGGTGCGGGCGTCCGCGTTCTCCTCGTCGTAGAAGCTGAAGACCAAAGTGAGCTTGTTGGTGGTGATGTTGTAGCAGAAGAGCCGATTGGCCGCCACGAATGCTACTACATTCCCGTCTTCGCTCTCCCGCATGTCCACGTCTTCCCCGGTGATGCCCAGCACGATGCGGTCCTCCACCCGCAGCTTCTCCGCGTCCGGAATCTGGTCCATGGTACGCTCGTAGGCCAGCAGGTAGATCCGGTCCGCGGTGTAGCGGATCCGGTAGTGCTCCCGCATCCTGTAATAGGTGCTCTCCCCCTCCTCCCTGGTGGCCACCATGTAGTCCATGAGGAAAGAGGCCGTCTGCTCCCCGATCTCCGTCAGCCGGATCTCCGGCTCCCCGATCTCCTCCACCTCCAGGTCGCCCCAGGTGAGCTGCCGGAAGCTGCTGTAGATGTTCACGCTGTGGTAAGAGCTGTTGTCCTCCAGCCTGGCGTTGGACTCCATGTACTTGGTCAGCTCCCTGGCCGCCTCCTTATCGTACAGGCGTTCATGGAAGTCCAGGCAGAAGGCCGTCTTCTCCTCCACATGCAGACTGTCGCTCCATATGACCCTGGTGTAATAGGACACCTGCCTGTCCCCCTCCAGGGTGAGCAGCACCGTCAGCAGATATTCGGTATCCCGTTCAATCAGGTCCTTCAGGGCGATGCGCCCGCTAATCTGCCCCTCCGTCTCCACATAGTCCGCGATCTCGGTATCCTCGATCAGCCTGGATCCGTCCGCGCTCCTCACCTGCATGGCGATGCCCGTGACCGCCTCCCCGAAGGTGTCCACCAGGAAGCCCACATCCCTGTCCTCCCCCAGCACGGTCACGGTCTCCCGCTGAAAGGCCATGTCCACCGGCTCCCCGTAGCCGTGGAGCTGGTTGCACGCCGTGCCCCGCATCACCATGGTGACCAGCGGGAAAGTGGCGGGCGACATCTCCATGGTCAGGTTGTCGTGCCCTCTGTTCATGAATTTGTTCACGATGGTCAGTGCCGCCAGGAACACAAGGCAGCAGACCGTAAGCTTAATGATGGTCTTCTTCATATAACAGCTCCTTCAGGGCCGGATCCACATGCAGGAATTCCATGGTGCGGGCAAGGGCCGCGGATTTCTCCGCCCAGGAGCCGCCCGGGCGCATGGCGTCGGACTTCACCGCCCTGATCATCAGGTTCTTGGGTGTGTGCTCCATGTCGATGAACTCCAGAATCTGCACGTCATACCCCTTCTCCTCCAGCAGGTCGGCCCGCAGGGCGTCCGTGATCAATGCCGCCATGCGCTCCCTGATTACGCCGTAGCGCAGGATGGGCGCAAGCTCCGGGCATCGGATCTGGCCGTTCAGCTCATGCTGGCAGCAGGGCACCGCCAGGATCACGTCGGCCCCCCACTTTACGGCCTTCTCCAGGGCATAGTCCGTGGCCTTGTCGCAGGCGTGGAGTGAGACCACCATGTCCACCTTCTCCGCGTCCTCATAGTCGCTGATGTCCCCCTGCCGGAAGCACAGGCCGTCGTAATGCAGCTCCTTCGCCAATTGACTGCAACGGTCGATCACATCCGCCTTCAGATCCAGCCCGGTGACCCGGATGTCCCTGCCCTGGAGCCGGTTCAGATAATAGTACATGCCGAAGGTCAGATAGGACTTCCCGCAGCCGAAGTCCACGATGCGGATGGTGCGGCCTGCGGGAAGCTTCTCCAGCACATCCTCGATGAACTCCAGATAGCGGTTGATCTGCCGGAACTTGTCGTATTTCGCCCTGACCACCTTCCCCTGGGGCGTCTGCACCCCCAGGCTCACCAGGAAGTCCACCAGCTCCCCCTCGGGCAGGATGTAGCGCTTGGAGCGGTCGTGGGACATGTCCGGAAGATTTTGGGGTTCCGCGTCCCTGCGCTTTTTGGACTTGATGGACACTGCCCCCTTTCTGCTGACCAGGACGCTGGCTTCCAGGCAGGCGCAGCTTATCTGCGCCTGCCTGAACAGCCCCTCCATATATCCTGTCAGGCGTTCCTCCAGCTCCTCCCGCTCCAGGTTCCTGTGGAACACCTGCGCGCCGCGGTACAATGTCTCCTGAAAGCACATCCTTCCCCGGATGAGCACCGGGCGCAGCTTCACCTTCGAAGCTTTTTCCGCATCCCTTGTATTGCTCAGTGTGATCTGTATGATATTTTGATCCGGCAGCTGCCGGAAGAATTCTCTCAGTTTATCCATGGAAACCCTTTCGTCCATCAGTGGGGCCGCCGTTTCGCCATGCCGCCGTCTTCCCTAGAACCATGTGGAGAAGCTCCCTCTGCGGCCTCCGTGGCGGCGCTTGTATATCTCGTTGAACAGGAGGACCTGTATCATCTCCTCTGCAGGCGGGTCCCCCTCCTCGCTCTCCAGAATCCGGCACATAGATCCCGCCAGCGCCTGCAGGCTGCACCTGTCCGGGTATTCGTCGTAGATCATGCTGCCCTCGTAGTCCGTCTTATCCAGAATCTCCGCTATCCTTCTCTGGCAGCGCCTTACGTCTCCGGGGTACATCTGCTGCAGATATTCCAAATCCCGCAGCAGCCTGGCCTCGTTCTCCGCGCCGCGGTAATCAGGGTAGGTCATATAAAAAGGAAGGGGCCCGTTCCAGCCCCTTACTTTGTCTTCCGGAAGCGGCTGTAACAGTTTCGAGTGAAATTCCATACGCACTCCTCTTTGGGTTTTTTAACAGCATATGCGTGTTTCCTCTAACTGTTACAGGCGGACGCCTCTGCCGCCCCGCTTTCGATTCCTATTTTAATACCTGTATCCGCGCGACTGCCCGCTGCAGCGCCGTCTCGGCCCTGGCAAGGTCCGTGTTGGCAGCCTTGCCCTGTATGCGCCTCTCGGCCCGCTCCATAGCGGATTTCGCACGGTTTTCGTCTATCTCGCCGGGCCATTCGATTGTCTCGGCCAGAATCGTCACACCCTCCGGAAGGATCTCAGCGAACCCCGCATGCAGGGCCGCCTTCTTCTCCCCCTCCGTCTCATGGATGTAAAGGATGCCAGGCCTTACGATCACTGTCATGGGAATATGCCCCGGCAGCACGCCGATCTCTCCCTCTGTGGTGTTGAACTCCACCATGTCCGCCTGGTTCTCATAGAAGACCCTGTCAGGCGTGATGATGCGCACAGGGAAGCCGCTCTTCTCTGCCATAGTCGCCCTCCATCCTTATGATACCCTTGCCAGCACGTCGTCGATGCTGCCCGCGTTCAGGAAATAGCTCTCCGGGATATCGTCATGCTTGCCCTCCAGGATCTCCCGGAAGCTGCGGATCGTCTCGTTGATAGGTACGTATTTGCCCTCCATGCCGGTGAACTGGCCTGCCACGAAGAAGGGCTGGGACAGGAACCTCTGCACCTTACGTGCGCGGGATACTACCAGCTTGTCTTCCTCCGACAATTCGTCCATGCCCAGGATGGCGATGATGTCCTGGAGCTCCTTGTAGCGCTGGAGGATCTCCTGCACGCCTCTGGCGGTCTGGTAATGCTCGTCGCCCACGATCCTGGGATCCAGGATACGGGAGGTGGACTCCAGCGGATCCACTGCCGGATAGATGCCCAGCTCCACGATGGAACGGGACAGCACGGTGGTGGCGTCCAGATGGGCGAAGGTGGTGGCGGGGGCAGGGTCGGTCAGGTCGTCCGCAGGCACGTACACTGCCTGTACGGAGGTGATGGAGCCGTTCTTGGTGGAGGTGATCCTCTCCTGCAGGGCGCCCATCTCCGTCTGCAGCGTAGGCTGATAGCCCACTGCGGAGGGCATGCGGCCAAGCAATGCGGACACTTCGCTGCCCGCCTGTGTGAAACGGAAAATATTGTCGATGAACAGCAGCACGTCCTTGCCGCCCTTGTCGCGGAAATACTCCGCCATGGTAAGCCCCGTAAGGCCCACGCGCATCCTGGCCCCAGGGGGCTCGTTCATCTGGCCGAAGACCATGGTGGTCTTGTCGATGACGCCTGACTCCATCATCTCGTGGTAGAGGTCGTTCCCCTCACGGGTGCGCTCTCCCACGCCGGTGAATACGGAATATCCGCCGTGCTCCGTGGCGATGTTGCGGATCAGCTCCTGAATCAGAACCGTCTTGCCCACGCCCGCGCCGCCGAACAGTCCAATCTTACCGCCCTTCTGATAAGGGCAGAGCAGATCTACGACTTTAATGCCTGTCTCCAGAAGCTCCTTCTCCGTGGCCTGTTCCTCGAATTTCGGCGCAGGCCTGTGGATCGGCTCATAGGAGACTCCCTCCGGAGCCGGCTTGTTGTCGATGGGCTGGCCCAGGACGTTGAAGATGCGCCCCAGGGTCCTCTCGCCCACGGGAACGGAAATCGGCGCCCCTGTGGCCACCGCGTCCATTCCCCTCACCAGACCGTCGGTGCTCCCCATGGCGATACACCTTACGGTGTCGTCGCCCAGATGCTGGGAGACCTCCACGGTCAGCTCGTTGCCGTCTCTGGTAGGAATGCGAATCGCTTCGTTGATTTCAGGCAGCTTACCCTCATCGAAGCGGATGTCCAGCACCGCGCCGATGACCTGAGTAACCTTGCCTCTGTTTTCTCCTGCCATTTCTACCTCTTTCCCGCCCGCTTGCGCGGGCATAAATCTCATTTCTGTATTACACAGGCTTCCTGTCACGCTGCGCAGGTCAGCCCAGCGCTTCCGCGCCGGCTATGATCTCCGTCAGCTCCTGTGTGATCGAGCCCTGGCGGGCCCTGTTGTATTTCAGCGTCAGATCGCTGATGATTTCCTCCGCATTGCTGGTCGCATTGTCCATGGCCTGCATACGCGCACCGTTCTCGCTGGCCACGGATTCCCGCAGCGCGCCGTAGATCAGACTGGTGACGTACTTGGGGATGAGCAGGTCCAGCGCCTCCGTGTCCTCCGCCTCGAAGTTCATGATGGCAGTGGCCTCTCCGGAGCCCTCGCTCTCGGCCGCGGCGGCATCCACCTCCACCGGAAGCAGACGGAGCAGCGTGGGCACATGGCTCACGGTGTTCTTGAAGCCGGTATAGGCCAGGTAGATCTCCCCGATCTCCCCCGCCGCAAAGGACTCCAGAAGCTTTGCCGACAGCGCGGCGGCATCCGCGTACACGGGGCTCTCCACGATATCGTTGTCGCACTCCTTCACCGCGTAGCCGTTGCGGACAAAGGTCTCCCGCCCCTTGTTGCCCAGGCAGTAGATGTCCAGGTCCTCCTTCTTCCACTGAGGATGTCTGGTCACCAGCTTCGTCACATTGGAATTGTAACCGCCTGCCAGTCCACGGTTGGACGTAATGACGATTACCGCTTTCCGCCGGGATTCGCCGGGCGTCAGATAAGGATGGTCGATATGTCCCACGCGCTGCAGGATATTGTTCACCGTGTCGTACATGCAGGTGAAATACCCCTTTGAGCGCTCCGCACTGGCTCTGGCACGCTGCAGCTTCACAGTGGATACCAGCTTCATGGCCTTGGTAATCTGCTGCGTCCCCTGGATACTGCTCTTGCGACGCTTTATATCACGCATTGATGCCATATTCTATATCCTCTTTCTATTTGAACTGCTTCTTGAACTCCTCGATCGCTTTCTTCAGGGTCTCTTCCGTCTTGTCGGAGATCACCTTCTCGGTGGCGATGTTGCCGGGAACCTCAGGATACTTGGTGTCCAGGAACTCGAAGAATTCCTTCTCGAACCTGGTGATGTCCTCCGTGGGCACGTCCAGGAGATACTTGCGGGTCACAGCGTAGATGATGATGACCTGGTACTGGACAGCCATGGGAGCGTACTGGGGCTGCTTGAGCACCTCCTTGACGCGCTCGCCCTGGGCCAGGGTCTCCTTGGTGTTGTCGTCCAGCTCGGAGCCGAACTGGGCGAAGCTCGCCAGCTCTCTGTACTGGGCCAGCTCTGTACGGATGGGGGCCGCGATCTTCTTCATGGCCTTGATCTGGGCAGCGCCGCCTACACGGGACACGGAAAGGCCTGCGTTGATGGCAGGGCGGAAGCCCGCGTTGAACATCTCCGTCTCCAGATAGATCTGGCCATCGGTGATGGAGATCACGTTGGTGGGAATGTACGCGGACACGTCTCCGGCCTGGGTCTCGATGATCGGCAGGGCCGTCAGGGATCCTCCGCCGTACTCCTCGTTCATCCTGGCCGCGCGCTCCAGCAGCCTGGAGTGCAGGTAGAACACGTCTCCGGGATAGGCCTCACGCCCGGGCGGACGCCTCAGCAGCAAAGAGAGCGTGCGGTATGCGGTTGCATGCTTGCTCAGGTCATCGTACACGACCAGCACGTCCTGGCCGTTCTCCATCCACTCCTCGCCGATGGCGCAGCCTGAGTAGGGAGCGATGTACTGCAGCGGCGCAAGGTCGCTGGCCGTGGATACTACTACGGTAGTATAGGCCATTGCCCCGTATTCCTCCAGGGTCTTCACGATGTTGGCGATCGTGGAGGCCTTCTGGCCGATGGCAACGTAGATACATTTCACGTTCTGGCCCTTCTGGTTGATGATTGTATCGATGGCGATGGCCGTCTTTCCTGTCTGGCGGTCGCCGATGATCAGCTCACGCTGGCCCCTTCCGATGGGAATCATGGCATCGATGGCCTTGATGCCTGTCTGGAGCGGGGTGTCCACGCTCTTTCTGGTGATGACGCCGCTGGCCACGCGCTCGATTTTACGATATTTGCTGGTCTGGATAGGGCCCTTGCCGTCAATGGGCTGTCCCAGCGCATTGACCACGCGCCCGGTCAGCGCGTCCCCCACCGGAACCTCAACCACCCGTCCGGTGGTCTTGACAGTGTCGCCTTCGTTGATGTTCCGCGCACTGCCCAAAAGTACCACGCCCACGTTATCCTCTTCCAGATTCAGCACCATGCCGTAGACTTCGCCGGGAAATTCCAGCAGCTCACCCTGCATGGCGTTTTCCAGTCCATGGACACGGGCGATGCCGTCCGCCACCTGGATGACCGTACCCACATCGGACACGTCCAGCGTTGACGCATAGCGCTTGATCTGATCCTTGATAACTGAACTTATTTCTTCCGGTCTTAAATTCATGGATCTGTCGCACCTTTCCTCCAGCGGGTCACCCCAGCTGGATTTGTAATAGTTGTTTCTTCAAGCCGTTCAACTTCGTGCGGACACTGCTGTCCACCACTCTGTCGTTTATGCGGATGATCATTCCGCCGATGATCGAGGCATCCACCTCGTAATGCATCTCCATGCCCGCATAGCCGCTGGTCTCAAGGAGCCTGGCTTCCACAGCCTGCCTCTGGGCCGCGTCCAGCTCTACGGCAGTGGTCACATAGGCCATGCCGGTCCGCTGTTCCTCTTTCACCCTGTCGGTAAAATAGGCGAATATGGCCGGGAGCTCCTTATAGCGCTCCTTGGTGACCACGATTTCAAGCAGGCCAGCCAGCTCGTCGCTGATCCGGCCCCTGAAGACGTCCTCCACCACCTGGAGCTTTTCCTGCTTCGGAATCCCCGGATGTCCCATCAGCTCGTCGAACGCGGGGTTAGCTGCCAGTATCTCTCCCACACAGCGGATCTCCTCCATCAGCTCCGAGGTCCTGCCTGCCTCCGCGGCTACCTCATACAGGGCCTCGCCGTATGTCTTGGATACTAATTTAGCCATGTCTTTTCACCCATTTCCTTCAAGGTCTCGTCTATCAGCTGATTCTGCATGGCGCTGTCCACGGATGCCGACACGATCTTGCCGGCCATCAGGGATGCGACGACCACGATCTCGCGCTTCACGTCGTCGGACATCTTCTGCTTCTCCAGCTCCGCTTCCACACGGGCCCTGTCCAGAATACGGGCCGCCTCTTCCCTGGCCTCGGCCACGATCGCGTTCTCATTGGCCAGGGCCTTTCTGCGGGCCTCGCTCAGGATGACCTCCGCCTCCTTGTCAACATCCTTCAGCTTCGCCTCATACTCCTTCTTCAGGCTCTGGGCGTTCTGCATGGCGGTCTTCGCGGTTTCCAATTCGTTCCGAATCTTCTCCTTGCGGCCCTCCAGCATCTTCCTGGCAGGATTGAACAGGAAATAGCTCAGGATCAGGAACAGGAAAAAGATGGCAATGATCATCAGACAGGAATCAGCCAATAGCTGCCAGTCCAGGTCGAACAGCCTCGACATGGACTCACCTTCTGTTAAAAGTATCATTTTTGCCTCCTTTCTGCCTCTTATTCTTAGAAAATCTTTTCACACTATTAAGGCAGAAGGGGTTTCACGAACATCAGCAGGATAGCTACCAGCAGACCGTACAGACCCGTGGTCTCTGCCACTGCCTGGCCAAGGAGCATGGTCTGCATGACCTTGGGCTGTGCGCCGGGATTGCGTCCCACTGCAGCGGCAGCGTGTCCTGCCGCGATACCCTGTCCGACACCAGGTCCGATACCGGCGATAACTGCCAGACCTGCGCCAATTGCGGAACATCCTAAGATAAAGTTTTCATTGAAATCCATTCTTTTTTCCTCCTAAAATTATGAAAATGTAAATAAAAAAACTGCTCTTTCCGCACTATTATCTTCTAGTGCCATCACCGATCTCGTTCGAAATGTATGTCATGGTCAGCATGCAGAACACATATGTCTGGATTGCCCCTGAGAACAGGTCAAAATACACATGAAGCGCTGCGGGCCATGCCGTGGCGAACCATCCCAGCAGGCCGTACAGCAGTGCCATCATCGCCGTTCCCGACAGGACGTTCGCGAACAGACGCAATGACAGGGATATCGGCACCGCCACCGCGCTGATCACATTGATCGGCATCCAAATCGGCAGCCAGGGCGGCAACGGAGAACACAAGTCCGTCCAGATCGTCATCGGCTTCTGATATTTCCATTTATTGATGTGAATCAATGAAAACGTCAGAATCGCCAGCGGCAGCGTCACGCCGTAATCGGCTGTAGGCGGCCGCAGGCCCAGCAGGCCTGATATGTTGCTGACCAGGATGAAGATAAAGATGGTGCCGATATAGTTGAAGAACTTCGGCGCCGCCTGTCCCATGGTACCGCTGACCATACCGTCCAGCATCTCCACGATCATTTCCACCACATTCTGAAAGCTGCCCGGCACCTGTGACGCTTTCGCCATGCACCGGTTAGCGGCAATGGCAAAGGCCACCAGCAGGAGCATCACGATCAGGATGCATATGTGCGATGTGGTGATCCAAACGGGATGCCCGAAAAAGGAATACTGAAACACCCCATGGATATTGAAATCGACCTCTGCCCCGCCAGACAGCAGAATTCCATGTCCCATACTCTCACCTCTCTTTCCTTATATATTTTGCACTTCCTTTCGCCGCGCCGTGACGCTTCCGCCGGAAGGCGGCCCGTCTACTGCCCGGCCGGGATCTCTCCCTCCTGTGCCGCAAGCTCCTCCTCCGAAAGGGGGATGGGATCCTCCTCACGGAACAGCCTGTTGCACAATTTATGAGTAATCGGCTGAAGATATGCCGTTACTTTCAGGCCCATATAGCCCAGGAAAAAGACCAGGGGGTCCATGGCGTCCGTCAGGGTGACGATCACCAGCACCGCCGCCAGCAGGAAATAGCGGAACAGATACCCTCTCGTCACAATTCCCGCGGCATTGCCGCCGCTAAGCAGCGCCCTGTCCAGCGTCCGGCACATATGGATCGAGCCCGCAAAGGCAAAAGCCACGCCGAACCACAGGCTCAGGGCATACCTTCCCTGGAACCCGCCGTATCCGCACAGGACCATGACCAGGGCCCCCGCGATCTGGCAGACCAGCCCCCAGAAAGCCATGCCGATATGCATCTCCAAAAGCGTCCTATTCATCCGCCTCGCCGCTTCCACCATCTTCATCCGCAACACCCTGCTCTCTGTCCGGTTCCTCCCCGGCACACATGCGCCTGGCCAGACGGTACACGTTCTGCCCGCCCGCCACGGCCCCAATCGCAAAAAAAAGAATGGTAATCCAGGAGGTTCCAAGCTTTCTGTCCAGCCACACCCCCAGCGCGGACATCATGCAGATGGGCACCAGCATGTTCAGGCCGAACTGCGTGATCATCGCCAGGGATTGGTACACTATTCTTTCATCATCGTTACGCCGTCTCATACAGATACCACCGACTCTGCCATTCGATAAACATGCGGGCCAATCGCGCCCCTTTCTGATTATACTCATTTTTACCAGAAATGTCTAGGCCAATTACAGGATTTGTCATTTTTTCATCAGGAAATTTTCGCTCCGCATTGACTAACCCCCGCCGCCGCAGTATCATGGAAAAAACATATGAAAAAAGGAGCCGCCTATGAACATATCCAGAATCTACCGCAAACGAATCATCCCGAAGGACCTCATCCCCCTGGATGACGACATTATTGTCGCCCAGGACGAGGAGACCCTGATCACCAAATGGAAGACGCTGAACCCCAAGACCGCTTTCTCCCACGGCTGTTCCTGCTTTTTCCTGAAGGAGGGCATCAAGGTGAGCAAGGTTTACCGCTCCGACGGCTCCGTGCTGCGCTGGTACTGCGACATCGTGGACTTCTCCTATGACCCGGGGGAGGGGAGCATGACCTACACGGACCTCCTGGCGGATGTGATCATCGATTCCCAGGGGCTGGTGAAGGTGGTGGACCTGGACGAGCTGGCGGAGGCCATGGAGCACGACTGGATCACAAAAGAGCAGACAATCCGCTGCCTCCAAAACCTGAATCGTCTGCTCACATTGATATACCGGGATAAGTTCGACAGGCTCCAGGCCAGGCTGGACAGCCTGGGGCTCTAAGTGTGAGAAGAAGTTCTAGGCGGCCAAAGCACGCCCGCCAAGAACTTCTAGGCTCGTAAGCGAACAAGTTCGCTTAACGAGCCAATCTCACACAGCAGAATGCCCGAAGTGCATGGGCATTCTGTAAGCGCCGCCGTTTGCGCTTTGGTCTGCACCGGCTGCCGCCGGGTCAGTAGAACACATGCCCGCCGATGTTGATGCCGCTCAGGCCCTCGATGGGCGTCCGGAAGTACACGCAGCTGCCCACGTTGGTGACGCCGGACATGGCCGTGTCCGCCGCCCTGTAGCAGCTGTCCGTGGCCAGGTCGGCGGCAAGGGCCAGGTCCAGGCGGCCGCTGGCCACCGGGGAGAACTGCCCGCTCTGGTAGATGACGCCCACCACAGTGTCCGGATACTGGGAGCTGAGCACCCGGTTGATCACCACGCTGCCTACCGCCACCTGTCCGTCGTAGGGCTCCCCGCCGGCCTCGCAGTAGATCAGGTTGGCCAGGAGCTTTCTGTCCCCCTCGGAGAAGGTGACCTCCGAAATGTCCCGCCAGACGCCGTTGGCCGCTGCCTGGGACATGGCGATCTCCTCCGCCAGCTTCTGCCTCAGATAGTCCAGGTCCTCCTCCTTCTTCTTGATCTCCGCCTCATAGGCCAGGGCCTTTCGCTCCGCGTCGGATATCTGATTGGAATACTGGTTGATGGAGCTGGACGCCTGGTCGATCAGGCCGGAGACCTTCTCCTTCTCCGCCTGGGCCTGGGCAATCAGCCCCTCCAGCTCGGTTTTCTCCGTCTGGAGCCTGGCCTCCTGCTCCTCGATCAGCATGCGGTTGTCGATATAGGTATCCAGCATCTTCTGGTCATAGGCCGCCACCTTTTCTATCTGATCCGCCATGTTCAGGAGTCCGGACAGGCTCCCCGCGGAGAGCAGCGCCGTCAGGTAGCTGTCCTCCTGCCTCTCGTACATGGAACGCACCATGGCGGCCATGCTCGCCTTCTGCCGCTCCTCCGTGGCCCTGGCCTCCTCCAGCGCCTCCAGGGTGTCCGCGATCTCCTGCTCCTTCTCACGGATCCGGCCGTCCAGCTCCTCCAGGTTCGACACCACCGTGTTCATTTGGGTATTCAAATAAGACAGCTCCTTCTCCAGGCTGTCCCGCTTGCCCTCCAGCGTCCCAAGGTTCTCCTGGGTCCTGTCCAGTTCGTCCTGGAGGGTGTCTTTCTCTTTCTCCGTGCGGTCGATCTCCTCTTTGGTCTTGCTGGTAGCCGATGCCACCGCCCCCTGGGGGGCAGGTTCAAATGCCGCCGCCAGAAGGACCGCTGCCAGGACGAACGCTGCCCTCTTATGAATCCTCAAACCATACACCGCCTTCCACAGTGTTTATACCAATTGCTTTTCCAACGGCATGCTCTGTTATTTTGTGCCGAAGATACGGTCGCCCGCGTCCCCCAGGCCGGGGACGATGTAGCCGTGGTCATTCAGTTTTTCATCCAATGCGCCCACGTATACGTCCACGTCCGGATGGGCCTCCTTCATGGCCTGTATCCCCTCCGGTGCCGCGATGATGCACATGAAATGGATGTTCCGGCAGCCCTTCTCCTTCAGCATCCGGATGGCCGCCACGGAGGAGCCGCCGGTGGCCAGCATGGGATCCACCACGAACACCTCCCTCTCCGCGCAGTCCGCGGGGAGCTTGCAGTAGTATTCCACAGGCTTCAGGGTCTCGGGATCGCGGTAGAGGCCGATATGCCCTACCTTGGCCGCGGGGATCAGGTTCAGCATGCCGTCCACCATGCCAAGTCCCGCCCGCAGGATGGGGACGATCGCCATCTTCTTGCCGCTGAGCTCCTTCACCGTGGTCCTGCAGATCGGGGTCTCCACCTCCACATCCGCCAGCTTCAGCTCTCTGGTGGCTTCGTAGCAGATCAGCATGGCAATCTCGCTGATGGTCTGGCGGAAGTCCTTGGTGCCTGTGTCCTTTTTACGGATGAGGCCGATCTTGTGCTGAATCAGGGGGTGGTCCATAATGATTACGTTTGCCATATTGTTTTCTCCTATTCCGGTTCCGCATACGGCCGCCTGCGTCCGCAGATCCCATGGTGCCGGCCGGATGCCTGCTGCTTCCAGCTCCGCTTTCGTGTTTCCGTTTGTTTTTATTTCGTTTCTATTTGCCCTCTTTTTCTATAAGGTCGATTCTTCTCTGGTGGCGGGCTTCGCCGGAAAACGGGGTGTTCAGGAATACGTTCACAATCTCCAGGGCCAGGTTCTCCCCCACTACGCCGCCGCCCAGCGCCAGCATGTTGGCATCGTTGTGGAGCCTGGTGAGCCTGGCCGTCAGGGTGTCCGCGCACAGGGCGCAGCGGATGCCCGGATGCCTGTTGGCCGAGATGCTGATGCCGATGCCCGTGGTGCAGACTACGATTCCCTTCTCGCACCGCCCCTCTGCCACGGCCTGGGCCACGGCATGTCCGTAGACCGGGTAGTCGCAGCTCTCCGTGCCGTGGCATCCTAAATCCTCAAAGGGGATGCCCGCCTCTTTCAGATGCCGGACGATGCGCTCCTTCAGCGCATAGCCGCCATGGTCGCTACCAATCGCTATCATGCTTCCTTTCCCTCCTCATGTCTTCGTCTCTATGAATTCCCTTGCCGTACAGGCGCTTCCGGGCTTCACATCCGGGACAGCCCTTACCGGGCGGCTTCCAGGCGCTTTCTTCGGCGCTTGCCTTCAGTCCCGGCAGGAGCCGCCCTCCCCGGCGGGGAGCCTGACGATCCTGTGCCCAGCCGCTTTCAGCAGACGGTTCATGATGGCCTGTCCCAGCCCTTCCTCCGGAAAGCTCTCGGAATAGATGCTGGTCACCCCTTCATCGTCCAACTGGCGCAGAATGGAGAACAGGTTCCTGGCGATGTCCTCCTGGGCCCCACGGCTTCCAATACATTTTACCACATCTGCACGGTATTGTTCAAGTACTTCTGTGGTGCCGATGATCCCTGTCTTCTCTCCTCTTCTTCGGTCTTCCTCCACACGCCGGTTGATATAGGCCGCCACCTCCCCCGGCTCCCCCTCCACCACCACCAGGCTGCCCTGGGGCGCATAGTGGCGGTATTTCATCCCGGGCGCCCTGGGGGCCTGGCCGCTGTCCGGATCCAGAATTGTGACATCCATGTCAACTTTTCCCAGGACCCGGTCCAGCATCTCCTGGGTGACATATCCCGGGCGCAGGATGCGGGGATTCTCTTCCGTCAGGTCAATGATGGTGGACTCCAGCCCAATCCCTACCTCGCCGCCGTCTATGACCATCTCTATGCGGCCGTCCATGTCCTCGGAGACGTACCTGGCGCAGGTGGGGCTGGGCTTCCCCGAACGGTTGGCGCTGGGGGCCGCGATGTAGCCGCCGCTGTAGGCGATCAGCCGCCGGGCCACCGGGTGGGAGGGGAGGCGCACCGCCACCGTGTCCAGCCCGCCGGTGGTCTCCCGGGGGACGGCTTCGGCCTTTGGCAGTATCATGGTCAGGGGGCCGGGCCAGAAGGCCTCCGCGATCCTGACAGCTTCCTCCGGCAATCTGCGGACGATTCTGTGGATGTCCCGGAAGCGGCAGATGTGGACGATCAGGGGATTGTCCGAGGGCCTGCCCTTGGCGGCGTAGATCTTCCGGGAGGATGCGGGGTTCAGGGCGTCTCCGCCCAGGCCGTAGACGGTCTCCGTGGGGAAGGCCACCAGGCCGCCGTTTCTGATGATTTCTCCGGCCTGGCGCAGGGCGGCTTCTTCTTCCGGTGTAGGTTCTGTGCAGTTGGCGTTTATGTGAATCAGCTTTGTCTCCACGACTCTTCCTCCCTGGCGGCTTTTGCTTTGTTTTGGCTTTTACAAAGCCATTTTACCATACACTGAGGAAATGTAAAGAAAAGCGGCGTAAAAGTTCAAACTTTCCTTAGACTATCGTTGTTCCATATTCCGGCTTCATTGTTAAACAGTATAGGCTCATTTTCCCTAAAAAAGCACATTTCTGTACCACTGCTATTCACCAATATTGCCTCTTCGTTTAATTCCGCAGTCAAATCAAACACCATTCTCAACAGGACATTATATCGCTCCTCAAAATATGAATAATCCTTAACCATTCGAAATTTCAAAATTCTTTCAAATGTGAAATCCTCTGAAGAAAAGATTGTTTCCCAAGAATTATACGGGTAATTTCCCGCATCCAACAGGAAAACCCAAAAACCGATTTGTTCATTCAGATGAATGCATATTCCTTTGTCCAGCAGCTCAATTTTGCTGCATTGGAAACCCAGCGATTCTATTTTACTGACCAAAACTTCTTTCGATAATCTCTTGTCTTTACATAAAAGCGTATATTCTATTGCCAATTATGTCGCCTCCCGCCTATACCCTTTCTGGCGATATTTCTTCCTCATATTTTAATGCTTTGATAAACTCCTCTATCGTTTCACAATCTATCCATCCGGACCTGCTATTTATCTCAAAAAGCGTCTCATATCCGTATTCCTGTATCAAGAAATCCCATCCTTCCTTAGAAACCACCGCTAATAGAATCTGCATATAATCAAACAGCTTTTCCACATTATCGGAAACGGATAGGTCGTCAGAAGTAAATGGAGTTCCCTGTGGAAGCGGATATACATAAAACGCCAGCACGCTCATATCTATTTCCCCCAAAATTCCAGTCGCTCATTATCACCCGCTTTGCGGCTCCGGCTTCTCAGGGGCAGCATACATCCCCGCCGACAATGCTCTTTGCGGCAAAGCTGTCGAAAAAATGCCCCCTGTATCCCCATCCCTTCAGCTTTCCAATCGATAAACCATAACCGGCAGTTCCTTGCTATCTTCATAGACATATATCCTTTTACATACCGGACATCTCCAAACCTCGTATTTCGGAGCCGGAATCATCCACGGCTGAATGCTATGGCAATCGCATATTTCGCTCCACTCCTTATCTGTATAGACCACCAGTTCTATATCATTAGGGGCTTCGCGATTACTCAGTTCTGTTCCACAGGCACAAATCATCCTGGCCATTGCATTACCTCTATCCTCCAGACATGTTATCGCTATACCGTGTATCGATATATCTGATATAGCTCATGATGGTTCTACATGCGCCCGTTGCATCGAAGCGGAACGCTTGCGTCGAAAACATTTGCTGCCGGTACCCTTTCATCCAATATTGAATTGGCAGCAGCTATTTACCTTAAATCTACTTTGCGCCCCATGAAGCGCTTTGTCAAGTGCCTTTTTAGTTATTGACGCAAGTCCTTGTCAGTGCGGCGGGAAACGGGGCGCAAAACGCTCCTATGAACAGTTAGAAGATGTTTTCGTGGGTAGGGTATAAAATATTTCGGCGGCAAAGAACGGACGTTGAGCGGGGATTGCTTTTCGTAATCGGGCATGGTATAATTTCTTCCAGTACAAACCGATAAATCGTATTTTTATGGAGGAACGATTGTATGAAAGATTTTTTTGAAAGCATAAACCCAAAGCTTTATAAAGCCATAAAAAAAGATATGAAGCACATTCTCAAAAGAATTGGCAGCGAAAAGATTTATTCAATTGCGCTTGTAACAGATGAGGATTGTATTTCCGTATATCTTGCTGCGAATACTTTTGAATTTTTAAGAAAAAAAGATTTGGATATTCTGAAATCCATGAAACAATACCTGTCAGAAGATGAGATCAGAGGGGTTGAAAATGGTTCTTATAGCCTTACAAAATGGATACCGGCTGAATGGGGATATTCAGATGATGGGAGTGGCGGTCTGACAAAAATTAGCCGTTTGTTATTTGAGCAAGAAGCAAACAGCCCAACTGAATATGAAAAGGATAAGCATTTGTTTTTTGAAACAACAACTTCTGTGTTGAAAAGGTTAATGAAAGAAAATGTGTTTGGCAGTTATACAAAGGATATCACATTTTTTATTACCTTATCTGATGGTGATGGAATTTATGAAATAGAAAACCATTCAGCACAGCAGCTAAATTCGGCTGAAGTATATGAAAAGTTTTTACATCGTCATGAAAAGAACTGTATTGTGGTCAAACACTGACAAATTCCGGTTTGACGAAGGGACAGCCCATCAAAAAACTAAATAACCCGCCGCACGCCAGCGGCACACCCAAGCAGGAAACTGAAAAAGTTATCCTGCTCTTTTTTGCCCGGAATCCAGGAGGAAGGAGGGCGCACCAATCCACTACGGAATTATCTTCTGCATCTAAGCCACATTATTATAGTATCCTCACCGCCACTTACTCTTTTCTTTCTAACACAGCTAGTGTATTTGAATTTTCATTTAATCCTTTTAAAAAATCATCGTTCGTTTCCTGCATTCTTCGAATTTTATGTGTCTCCATGTCAGCCAATCTTGTTGGTACGGGAATATGACTTTCTGAATTTATAAAGTCACAAACTATAGTTGTTGCACTGTCTAAATCAATATAATTTCCAACTGAGATAAAAATCGGCCTTACATTTTTTTGAGTACGCAAAACACGGCCATAAACTTCTCCCTTGATTACAATATCTGTATGAGCATTTTTTTCATTTGAAGGCATTATATAATCTATATTTTCAATTTTATAATAATTTTTTGCAACACCTATGGTAGGCTTATTTATATAAAATGAAGCGTGTGTCGCTAATCCCATATGTCTCGGATGCAAGTACCCATTTCCATCAAACATAAACAAGTCAGGAGATGTTTCCAATTTTTTAATCGTTTCTAAAATTAACGGCAACTCACGAAAAGCAAGACACCCTGGTATATATGGTACATTTATCCTTCCTAAAGTATACTTAACCTCTATAACTTGTTTCGATTCTTTCTCCAATACTACAATGCAGCATACTGCATATTCTTTATTTTCAATATGCCAATAAGCCAAATCAATGCCCGCAACTTTTTTTATTGAAAGGATATTACTCATATTTTGAAATTTGATTTTCTTTTGTAATGCATTCTGAATCCTAATATACTCTTTTTCAGTCCTCTGTATGATTTGTTCGTCCTTCATAACATGCTACCCTCTTCTCAAAAATACGTTTTTCCCCATCATTTTTCTGGACAAGATTCTTGCAATCTGAATACAACCATCGGTATGTTCCGATACCTATCGTCTTCGATGTACATATTATATCTCATCCATTCGATATGCAACTTTGAATAAATGATTTTTCCTATACATGTTTCATTTCTATTCATATTCACCTTACTTCATTTTTCAAACACATCAAAACTATCTGAGTTAATTTTTCGTAATATCCTAAAGGATAGTCATGATAATGATTTGGGCGACAAAAGCGTAAAATAAAATCGGCTGCTCCGCCCTCATAGCACGGCACTTCCCACCCAGCTTGTAGCTAAACTTCAGTACGCCGCCCTCCAGCTCCGCTCGCTTCTCGAAGATGTACCGCTTCTGCCGCCGGTACCATGCGCTGTCCCCGATTCCATGGTTCCTCCCGGATTCCACCTCGTAATATAGGAACTCCGCCCTCTCCGTGTCCCCCTTCCCGCGGTGCCTGTAATGCTCGCTGTCCACGCAGCAACGGTATCCCCCTTCCGGGAACCCGGCTCTTTCCCCCTCCGCAAGCCCTACGGACACCGCCGGTTTCGCGGCTGCAGGGCAGCCGAAGAGCCCCCGCCCCATTTTTGTTATCCAACTTATTACAACCCCTAAATGCGCTATATATTTTTTAAAAACTCTTCAAACACTTTCTTTTTCACATCTCCCACTTTAGGCATTAACTCCTGAATTTTAGAAACTATTTTTGAATCAGTTTGTATCAAATTTAAACTCTCTTCACTTGTAAAGCATCTTAAAGAATCCACTACGATTTCAAATAATTCATCATCATCTGTTTCTGCTAAACTTAACAATACTTTTAATTGATTTAAACTGTAACGATTTCAAAATTAGGTATGCTATGGGCGGCAGTATCTGACCGCCCTACAGCTTCAACTCTGTTAGGTCGTTTGGATTGAACTGCATCTTCCCACACAACCGTTGAACGCTTTTCTTTATTGGACACACTACCCATTCTCCGTCCATCTTTCCAGCCTTGATCT
>NZ_CAJUCP010000021.1 GCF_910585425.1 uncultured Acetatifactor sp.
TGTCCCTGTTCAGCAGCTTTCTCGAACCACCGAAGAGCAGCCTCCTGATTCGGCGACGTCCCTTCTCCGTTATAGTACATCCAGCCGCATACGAACTGCGCTCTTGCAAATCCTTTCTCCGCCAGCTCTTCACACAAACTCAGGGCAGTCTCATACTCCTTTGCGGCATAAGCCTTCCTTGCCGGCTCTGTACTGACAAACCACGCCAAATCTTCGATTTCCGGGAATACATAGGGCTTCACCTGGCATGTGTCCTTCACGGAATCCGTATAGTAAACCGTATTGCCCGTCAGCGCGGCTACGGAAACGCCCGGGATCAAAGCGTCCGCGTCCGCATCATTCAGGGAGAAGACGAACTTTTCCGGAAACTTTGACAGCACATTTTCCCCATAATACATGTTTTCCTTGATGCTCTGGTATTCCATGCATGTCAGTATGAAATGGATGCCGTATGCCGTTCCGTCCGTAATCAGCTTGATCATACGCTCTGACACGCCTGTGGGATCGGAGGACGATGAAGCTCCCATCCCCACTCCGAAATCAAATCCGCCGTCCGCCCCAAACAGATCGTCCCCATCAGAGGCCGCCTCCTCGTCCAGATATTCGCTCTCGTCAATCATGTCGCCCTTCATCATCTGCTTGACAATATCGAGAAACTGGAAATTCCGAATGCCGACAAAGATAGTTTCTTTTGTATTGCGCTTTTTCTTTTCTTTGTACAAATCATAGACTTCATGGATGAATCTGATGATATCGCCGCGAGATTCCGCCAGCTTGAACCGTTCTCCATATTGCCGGAAAATCTCATAATAGGGCATGCTCCCCATCTCATCGACGAGAAGATTCCCATCGATGCAATAGAAGCGGGAGGACGGATTGCGCAGGATGCTCCAGTTCATCAGATAGAAGATATTGCCCGCCATTTTCTCGTCGGCGCCGCAGATCAAAACATTGCGTATCTTCTGTTTTCCAAATCTGATGGACAGCGGCGGAGCCACTTTGATGCATTCGCCCACTTCCACGCTGATTACAGGATCCTCCGGCTGTCCGCCCTCCTCCTTGATGAGCACACTCAGCAAAGTCGTAGTCCGGCTTCCCTCAAAGGTCCTCTTTTCGCACGGCACATCCTTAAATTTCCGCGCGATGGCCTCCAGATATTTTCCTCTTTCATCCGGATTGCAGTAAGCCGCCCTGAACTTCCTGGTCTCACTTTCCGTATATTCCTGGTTTATGACGGCAGTGCCGATGGGCCCCTTCATCATCCCCAACGCCTTGATGTCATTGTCCTTGAACAGGAACCTTGCATCGTCCTCATTGCACTTTAAGCCGATACGGATACGCATCTGCTCGATCGTGCCCATATCTATGCTCAGGCTCGAGACAATCTTGGTGGACTGCGTCGCCATCAGCAGGTGGATGCCGTATGAACGGCCCTCTGTGACGATCCTCTTCGTAAGCTCCGCGCAATGGCCTGCGATTGCCCGGTTTGTGGAACTGTTGAACAACTGCTGGAATTCATCCATGATCACAAGGATCCGCGGCATGGGCTTTCCGGTTGTACCCACATAATCCGCCACCTTGGACACGCCCGTCCTCTTGAACTGCTCGCTTCGCCGGTTGACCTCGTTGAGAAGTTCCTCCAAAATGCTCTCTCCGAACTCCTGCATGGCGTCGATTGCCAGAAGCCTGATATGAGGCAGCCTGTAGGAATCATAAATCTTGAACTCCGTTCCGTTTTTAAAATCCATCAGGTACAGGCTGACCTCATCCGGCGAATAGTGCATCATCGCGCTGACGATCATGGTATGTAAAAGCTGTGATTTTCCGGAGCCGGTAGCGCCCGCTATAAGGGCGTGGTGCGACGAGCCTTCGCCAAAGGATATGGATGCGGTTCCGCCCCCGTCCCCGATACCGATCGGTATTTCCAGGGATGAGGAAGCGCTCCTCCCAAACAGCTCCTGATCCAGGATATTGTCGAATAAGATTCCCTGCTTCCTGATCTTTTCCGATTCCTTCGCGTAAGCCGAAGGGAACCACTCGGCCCCGCGATCCGGAAATGCCAGGCTTCCGCCGCAGAGGACGTCGATTTGGGGCTTCGGAAAATTTTTTTCATCAAATGCATAGACATATTTTTTAAAATCCTCTACGGTATTCTCTATATTTTCATAATGGGGAAAGGGAATATCTCTGTTATAATGGAGCAGTACATAAATCCCGCACTTGACCCCGTTTTTAAGGATATTCTGGAGAAGCTCCACATTTCTGGAATCAAAGCCGCTGGGAAAATCGTTGATCATCAATAAACGGACAGGCTCGCTTCCCGCCGGATTTTTCCTGTTGTACTCCATCAAGGTGCGGTATCTGCTGCCCAGCTTATTTTGAATGCAGTCCGTAATCTGCATGTTCAGCATGTTTAATTTCTCATAAACCATCTCTTTGTTCGTACAGATGTCGCGGTCAAACAGATCCGGATTCTGCTTTTTCAGATCAAGGAGCGCAGCTATGCTGCTCCCCATGCTCTCGCAGTCAAAGACGCTGATATTCAGCTTCGTGGCCGGCATAAAGACCAGAAATCCCCAAATGATATCGCGAAGGAAGCGCTGGCAGATTTCCGTCTCCTCTCCAGCGCCCTCCACTAAGATATTCGTATTTTTGTCTATATCCAACGCATATGGCAAATCAAAAACAGAAGGCAGCCCTTCCGCTGCATCGACACGGAAGGCTTCCGCAATCATCTGATACCCAAACAGGCTCTCCTGGATGCCTGAACGGAAACTTGCTGTCGCTATGGGAATATAATGCGGAAAGTCACGGGAGGGCTTCCAGCTTTCATTGATGAAGTCCATCTCCCGGTTCCTGGCTTCCCGGATCTCCCGGATTCTTTTTTTAAAGACATCCAAGTCTTTGGAATCAATGGCGGAATAAAGCCATTCCAGGCCTGGAAACAACTGCCGATAGTTCAAAAAATCCCAGATTTCGCTGCTCATTGTCAGTTCCTCCGTTTTTATAGATTTGTTGCCAGATAATCGTCAATATACTGAATGCATTGATCCACGCCCGCGATGTCCTGCTGCGTCTGCTCCAGCGCGTTCTGGGAAAAGCGCCTCACGGAATTTGTAAAATTGTTCAGCTCAGACTGCAGGTTGCTGTAGGCCATCTTCAGCCTGTCCCGCTTCCCCTCTATTCTGCAAAGCTCCTGCTCGAGGTTCCAGATATCATCTGACGTTAAGCTGATATCTGCTTGGATTCTGCTGATATCATTCTTTAAGTTCCGAATCATTTTTTCCTGTTTCTGGAGTTCCATTGCCGCATCCGCGGCATGCGCCTTTAACGTGTCAAGCAGCGCTTCAGCCGCGTTGATAGCCTGTTGGCACTGGCTCCGTTCGCAATCATCAGTGCAGTAAGAAAGGCGGGCGTGCTGGTGCGACGATTCGCAGCGACAGTTTTCCAGTTCCCTTTCAATTCCCGCCAGGGCCTGCTCTGTTTTCGCTTGTGCAGCTTCTGTATCGCTTAAATGCTTCCTGGCGCTGGCCAACTCCATCTCTAATTGATGCAGCTCCTCCCTTTTGGCTGATATCTGCTGATTTAGCTCGCTGATTTGAGATTCTACCATCCGGATGTCCCTCTCGCATTCCGACTCCAGCATAGCAGCATGCCTTTCCATAGAGAAGGGGACATCCGCAATCTCTGTCTTAAACTGGTTCAATGACATTCTGACACCCGTTAAGGCCTCTCTGGAAACATTTACTCCTGCCATATGTCCCTATGCCTCCGATGCAATATCGTTAAATCTCCTTATGGCTTCCATGCATCTCTCCCCCGCCTGAATCACATCTTTGGAAGAGGATGCAAGGCTTTGGATCTTCCCCGCGAGTTCCGCATATTGCGCGTCCCTCCATGAAATACCGGAACGATTCACGCCCATGGATAAATTTCTGATGATATCCTGAAAGCGGTTGATGTCGTTCCGCAGCTCATTGCTTGACATAAACGCATCCGCCCTTCCGCTCAATCTTCCATATCTACATGCAATTTATCTATTTTATCATCCGCAGCTTTCTTCACAGGTTCGGGCGGCTCCTGGTTGGCCTGGGATGATTGATCTGAGGAATTGCTTCCTAACAAGGCAAGGACACCCACGACAATCGCTATCACGAGCAGGACACCGCCGTACTGCTCTATCAATCCGATAACCATCCCAAGCAGAAAAACACAAAGGATAGCTGCCAAAAGAAACTTTATTATCTTACCCATATTTTCCCTCCTCGAATCATATGTGTATGCGGGCAGCGTCGCCCTCTCCTGAGCTCCGCCTGACCGATTCACATACCAGTATAAAATATGTGTAAATAAATTTCAAGAGATATGTCGTAAATTGTGATTGCGGGCAGCCGTATAAAAATGTACGGAAACCTTGTGCGGAGGGGAGATTTGTGATATGCTTTGTTAAACAGCCGGAGATTTCCCGGGCGGACGGCGGCTGCGGAATGCGGAAATAGAATTTGGATATAAAAATATGGATATAGAATAGGAAGGAAGCGGCATATGAGAAAAGCGGATGGATTTGTCAAGAGCCTGTTTGTGGAAGGCCTGTGCCTGGCGGCTGTCCTGGGCCTGACAGGATGCGGGGACAAGAGCCCTTTGGATCCCGGGGATCCTGTCTCCCTGACGGTATGGCATTATTATAACGGTTCCCAGCAGGCGGCCTTTGACGCACTGGTGGAGGAATTCAACGAAACGGCGGGCCGGGAGCTGGGGATCTATGTACAGGGCTACAGCCAGGGCTCCGTATCCGACCTGGAGACTGCGGTGCGGGACGCCATTGGCGGAAAGGTGGGGGCGGACGCCATGCCGGATCTGTTCTCCTCCTACGCGGATACGGCCTATGAGGTGGAGCAGGCCGGCGCCCTGGCCAACCTGTCGGAGTACCTGGACGAGGAGGAACTGGCGAAGTACGTGGACTCCTACATCGAGGAAGGGCGCATCTCCGCCGACGGCTCCCTGCGGATATTTCCCACGGCCAAGTCCACGGAGATCATGATGCTCAACAAGACGGACTGGGAGCCCTTTGCGGCCGCCACGGGCCTCACCCTGGCGGACCTGGAGACCATGGAGGGCGTCACCGCGGCGGCGGAGGCGTACTATGAGTGGACGGACAGCCAGACGCCGGACGTGCCGGAGGACGGCAGGGCGTTCTACGGCAGGGACGCGGTGGCGAATTATTTTCTGATCGGCATGCAGCAGCTGGGTGTGGAAATCTTCCAGGTGGAGAACGGCAAGGTTACCCTGAACGTGCCCCGGGAGGAGCTGCACCGCCTGTGGGAGAATTATTACGTGCCTATGGTCAAAGGGTATTTCGGGGCCTACGGGTCCTTCCGCTCGGATGACGTGAAGACGGGAGACCTGCTGGCATATACAGGCTCCACGTCCTCCGCCATGTATTTCCCCAATCAGGTGGAGCTGGAGGACGGCAGCTATCCGATCGACTATCTGGTGATGGCGGCGCCCGTGTTCCAGGGCGGGCGGCACATAGCCGTGCAGCAGGGGGCCGGCATGGTGGTCAGCAAGTCCGACGCCAGGCACGAGTACGCTGCCGTGGAATTCCTGAAATGGTTCACGGAGACGGAGAACAACCTGCGCTTCGGCTGCGTGTCCGGCTATCTGCCCGTGCGCAGGGACGCATCCAGCGTGTCGGAGCTGGACCGGGTGATCGAGGAGCAGGGGCTTGAGGTGGCTCCTAAGACCTATGACTGCCTGACCATGATTTTCGGACAGATGGACGGCATGACGCTGTACGCCAACAAAAGCTTCGAAAACGGCACGGCGGCCAGGAAGGTGCTGGAGTACCATCTGGCGGACAAGGCGGCGGAGGACCGGGCGGCCGTGGAGGAGGCCCTGGCCCAGGGAAAGAGCCTGGAGGAGGCCGCGGCGGACTATGTGACTGAGGAGAGCTTTGAAGTGTGGTACGGGGCTTTTTGCGAGGCCCTGAAGCAGGCGGTGGGTGAGCAGGATAAATGAGAGGCAGAAGACCGAGCAGAAAAGAGACGAATATATTCATGATTTTTCTGGTTCCGCTGATCGCCATCATGCTGACGCAGAGCCTGATCACCATCGGCACGCTGGTGATAAAGCGGGTCACGGGGATGATGGAGGAATCCTCCGTCAGCATGATGAACCGGCTGGTGGAGAACAGAAAGGTGATCCTGCAGAACGACATGAACCAGAGATGGGCGTCCATCCATGAGCAGGAGGGGGTCCTGGACGGAATCCTGGAAGGGGTCCTGGAGGATGCGGATTTGAGCCTGGAGGGGCTGCTTGCCTCGGAGGAGAGGAAGAACGAGCTGCTGGAGCTGTTTTTCCCGGAATGCCTGGACATTCTGCAGAGCCATTCCACCACAGGCATCTTCCTGGTCCTGACAGGAACGGATATGCGGGAGCCGGGGGAGTTCTCCGGCTTCTTCGTCAGGGATTCCGACCCGGATACCAATCCCGCCAACGGCACGGACCTGCTTCTGGAGCGGGGCAGCAAGCTCCTGTCCAGGAAGTGGGACATCCCCCTGGACACCTCCTGGACCACCCGCTTCCGCATGGAGGGGCAGGGCAGAGAGGCTGCGGACAACTATTTCTATGAGCCCTGGAGGGCGGGGACGGAACATGCCGATGCGGACACGGCGGACCTGGGATACTGGTCGCTGCCCTTCTATCTGGAGAAGGACGGGACGGACTCCTATGAAATGATTACATACTCTGTGCCGCTGCGGCATGAGGGGCAGGTGTACGGCATAATCGGCGTAGAGATTTCCAGTAGACGGCTCTACGATTATTTCCCGGTGGCAGAGCTCAACGACCAGCAGCAGTCAGGGTATCTGCTGGCAGTCAGGGACGGCGACGGCCTTTACAGGCCCATGGTGGGAAAGGGGATCCTCTCCAACCTGGCCAGGTCCGCAGGGAGGGGGCTGGAGCTGCGAGGGACCCGCTACGGCAATCTGTGGCAGGTGGGGGATGTGCGGCTGGAGCGGCAGAACGTGTACGCGGTGGCCTGTCCCCTGAAGCTCTACGGCAACAATGCGCCCTATGAGGATACGGAATGGGTGCTCCTGGGGCTGGATACGGAGGAGGACCTCTTCGGGATGGGCCGCCAGCTCTATCTCTGGCTGGTGGTGGCCATCCTCATCGGGCTGCTCTTCGGCGTGCTGGGCATCTATCTTGTGGTCAGGCACCTGACCAGGCCCTTCCAGTATCTGATGCAGTGCATCAGCCGCGGGAGGGAGGGCCTTTTGGAATTCAGGCCTTCCAACATCCTGGAGATAGACGCCCTGTATGATGTGGTGAAGAACCTGTCGGAGCAGCAGCGGGAGGCAGCGAACATCCTCCTGGAGGAGAAGGAGCGCTACCGCGTGGCGCTGGAATCCTCCAAGGACGTGTTCTTCTCCTATGACGTGCAGAAGCACGAGCTGGACATCGTGAACCATGAGACTATGAGCGGGCTGTGGGACTGCCGTGAATACAAGAGCGGCTTCGTGAATCCCGACTGCATCCACGACGCGGACAGGGAGGAGGCCGTCCGGGTCCTGCAGGGCATGGACGATAAGGCTTACATGGAATTCCGGCTGAAATGGCCCAGCGATTCGGACTATCGGTGGGTGGCGGTATCCGGCAAGGCGGTCTATGATACGGACGGCATGCGGCGCAAGCTTGTGGGGAGCATCCGCAACATCCAGGAGCAGAAGGAGAGGGAGGCCGAACAGCGCAGGAGGAACGCCATGGACGGCATCACGGGCCTGTATACCTTCAGCGCGGGCCTGGAGCAGGTGGAGGCCGACAGAAGGGCGGGCCATGGCAGCGGCGTCATGGCGGACCTTCTGGTGGGACGGCTGAAGGAGGCCAATGAGAAGAACGGCATCGTATTCGGGGATATGGTGCTGGAGGGGCTGGGCGACCTGATCCGGGGCCGCTGCCAGGCGTATACGGCACAGACAGGGCGGAGGACAGTGGCGCTGCGGCTGGACGGGGACGAGTTCGTCATATGGCTGGATCAGGCGGACAGGAAAGAGGCCTCGGAGTGGATCGAAGGGCTGCTGGAAAGGGCCGGGGCGGACTTTGACAGGGAGCGCTTCGACGTGGCGGTTTGTGCAGGGCTGGTCTGCGGCGTGAAGGAGCATGGGACGGAAGCCCTGATCCGCATGGCGAAGCTGTCCGGGAGGCAGGCGCTGTCCGGGCTGGGAAGAGGGTATGTCTTCTGCGAGGATATCCCGGAGAGGGAGCGTCAGGAGCTTCCGGCCCTGCAGGGGCGGGAGATCATCAGCCTGGACTACGGGGAGGACGTGGGCCTGGTGTCCATCGCGCTGAACCTGTTCGGCAAGGGAGCGAATTTCCCGGCCCAGATGACCTTGATGCTGCGCAAGATCGGCAGATACTATCAGGCCGAAGCAGTGCTGGTGTCCGTGCTGCGGGAGGATTTCTCCGCGAATTACCTGGAATACCAGTGGCGGGCGGACGGGGAGTCCCCGGCGGGGAACGTGCGGAAATACAGGGAAGAGGACAGGGAGGCCTTCCGCGGCTGGCTGGGCCAGGAGGAGGTAAAGTGGTTCTCCGGGGAGGACAGCGCTCTGGAGCTTCTGCAGTGCTTCCTGGGCGTAGCGCCCGGGCAGTACGGCGCGGCGCTGCCCATGTACGACAATGGCAGCTATATGGGGAACATCTGTATCCTGGGCCTTGGGCAGGAACAGGCCTGCGACCCGGAGCGGCACCAGAACCTGGCGGAGCTGGGCAGGGTGATCCAGAGCCAGATGAACCAGCAGCAGTACGACATCGCCAGCAAGGCGAAGTCGGAATTCCTGTCCCGCATGAGCCATGAGATACGGACGCCCATGAACGGGATCATCGGCATGACGGAGATTGCGCTGCAGCAGGGGCAGAGCCAGGAGCGGATCATGGACTGCCTGCAGAAGATACAGTCCTCCTCCGGCTATCTGCTGGGACTGATCAACGATATCCTGGACATGTCCAAGATCGAGAGCGGGAAGATGAAGCTGGAGGCGGACGATTTCGATATCTACGACATGCTGGATACCATAAAGGAGCTGGTAGCGCCTCAGGTAGCGGCAAAGGAGATCGACTTCGTGCAGGACATCCGGCTGGCCCATCAGTGGCTGTATGCGGATCGTATGCGGATCAGCCAGGTGCTGATCAACCTCCTGGGGAACGCGGTGAAGTTCACGCCGGTGAGGGGAAGGGTGACGCTGGAGGTCTGGGAGAAGGAGGCCGGGGAAGAAGGGATTTTGGTGTCCTTCGCGGTGCGGGATACGGGAATCGGCATCGCAAAGGAAGACAGGGACAGAGTCTTCCGCTCCTTTGAGCAGGCCTCCGGCAGGAATCCCTCCAAACAGCAGGGCACGGGCCTGGGCCTTTCCATCAGCAGCCGCCTGATCCAGATGATGGGCAGCGCGATTCGCCTGGACAGCGAGCCCGGGGAGGGCAGCACCTTCAGCTTCGCCATCCGGCTCGGGCTGGGGCAGAAGAGGCAGACGGAGGAGAGGCAGGAGGCGGTGTCCTTCGAGGGCTACCATATCCTGGTGGTGGAGGACAACGAGATTAATGCGGAGATTGCCCAGTGCCTGCTGGAGGAGCGGGGCTTCGCGGTGGACTGCGTCTACGACGGGGCCCAGGCCGTGGAGAGAATCCGCTCCACGAAGCCCGGTACCTATGACGCGATCCTGATGGACATCCTGATGCCGGTGATGGACGGCCTGGAGGCCACCCGCGCCATCCGGGCCATGGACCGGGAGGACTGCAGGACCATACCCATCGTGGCCATGTCCGCCAATGCCTTTGACGATGATCTGAAGAAGTCCGTGGAATGCGGCATGAACGGCCATCTCTCCAAGCCGGTGGAGGTGGATAAGCTGTACAGGACCCTGGACGGGATCGTCCGTGGAAAGGGCAGGGAAAAGCGCGGGGAACATGGAGAATAGGGAAAAGAAAAGCTGAAAGATTCCGCCCGGAGGTGTCCGGGCGGATTTTTTTACAGGGAGCTCTCAGGGGCTGCGAACACTTCCCGGATGGCCTCCAGATAGCCGTATCCGTACAGGTCGTCGGGCTCCAGATAGCTGGTCTCCGTCCACTCGTTCCAACTGTTGACCGTGATCAGGGGCGGCTGTCCGGGATGTGCGTCGGCGTAGGCCTTTGCCATCAGCAGGGCCTGCCTCACCGCCTCCGGGGTATTGTTCTTTACGATGCCCTCCCGCATGCCGGTGAACCGCGGATTGTTGTCCCAGCCTATGGAGACGTGGGGGAAGTAGGGGATGTCCCACTGGCTTTCCAGCCGCGCCCACTCTGCCTTCACATCCGTGAGGATCTCCCCGTAGTCTCTGTCGATATCGGTGAAATGGACGAACTGGTAGTGGCTGATGCTGGAGAAGCCAAGCAGGCTTCCTATGCCGCTGTAGCTTCCCCTGTCCCCGGAGTCCACGCCGGACAGGTCCGGCACCCGGCCATATACGGTGAGCTGCAGGTGCAGATCCGGGAACCCGGCCCGGACGGTCTCCGCCCGGAACCATTTCAGGGCCTGCGCCGTCTCCTCCATGCCGCCCAGGCCCTCCACCAGATTGCGCAGGTCGTAGATCTGGAACACCGGCGCACCGTCGATGCAGTAGTAGTTGGGCTGGCTGAAATACCGGTCTATGACCCGGCGGCAGGCCCGTTGGAATCCCTGCCTGTCCGTGGCGCCCTTCCAGATGACATTCTTCTGATCCTGGGACAGGCGCTTGTCCCAGAGGTTGTTGGCGTCATGGTTGGCCCACATCAGGTAGAATTTCATGCGGTCACGGTTCCTGGCCTTCAGAAAGCCATCGTTCAGGCAATTCTCCAGAAACGGTCTGTCGTCATACCAGTACCAGTCGTAGATGAATACATTCACCCCGTGGTCGGCCGCGGCCGCGATCTCCATCTCCATCACATAGGGGTCGGCCTCGTTCACGTATCCCCAGAGGGGCTTCCTGGGCCAGCTATGGCCGGGGAATTTCGGCACGGCGTCCTTCACCGACTGCCATTCTCCCATGCCCTGGGGCCAGAACATCCGGGTGCGGGGCTCGTCGCCGGTGTAGGCCGGCCATATGTAGGCGGCTATGTCGTAGGTTTTCATAAAAATGGTTTCCTTTCTTTTTTCATGCCCGTCCGGTGCCTGCGGGCAGCCTTTGCGATTGTTTCATTCAGCCTTTGACGCTGCCCACGGTCAACCCCTTCATGAAATATTTCTGCACGAAAGGATAGACGGCCAAAATGGGTGCGGCCGCGATGAATATCTGGGCCGACTTCAGCGTGCGGTCTGATACGGTGCTCATCATCTCCAGGGTCTCCTTGCTGGCGGTGGCCAGCAGGGCGGTGTCGCGGACGACGATGATGCTCTGCAGATAGGTCTGCAGCGGATAATTGGCCGGATCCGTCATGTAGATCATGCCCGCGAACCATTCGTTCCAGTGGCCCACCACGGTGAACAGGGTGATGGTGGCCAGGGAGGGCAGGGACAGGGGCAGATAGAGCTGAGCCAGGATGCGCAGGTGCCCGGCGCCGTCCATCATGGCCGATTCCTGGATTTCCTTCGGAATCTGCTTGAAGAAGTTCATCAATATGATGACGTTGAACACGGGCACGGCTCCGGGCAAAATCAGCGCCCAGACCGTGTTCATGAGCTTTAGCTGATTCACCACCATGAACTGGGGGATAAGGCCGCCTGAAAAAATCATAGTGATGAACATGAACCAGGCATAGATATTTCTGCCTTTCAGCTCCCTGGAGCTTTTGGACAGCGGGTATGCTGTCAGGACCGTGCAGGTCATATTTATGACGAGGCCCAGAATCACGCGCTCCACAGAAGTCAGGAATGAGGTGAGGAACTGGGGCTTCGTGAGAGCGTATTTATAGGACTGCAGATTGAACTCCAGCGGAACCAGGCCTACCAGCCCGGCGCTGGCCTTTGCGGAGCTGGAAAACGAGATGGCCAGGACATTGATGATGGGCAGCAGGCAGACGATGGCGGCTGTCCCGAGGAAGACGTAATTGAAGATATCGAAAACCAGGCTGCCGTTCCGGACACGCTTGCTGTCGTATTTTTGTTTTTTTCTCTTATCTTGCATGGACAAACCTCCTAGAATACCCGGTAATCGGCGAATTTATAGGCAAGCGTGTATCCGATGGAAATGAACGCGAAGGAGACCACTGATTTGAACAGCCCCATGGCGCTGGCGATGCCGTATTGGTTGTTCTGGAGGCCGATGCGGTAGACAAAGGTGTCTATGATATCCCCGGTGCTCATGACGCTTGGGTTGTACAGGTTCAGAATCTGGTCGAAGCCTGCGTTCAGGATATTTCCAAGGCTCAGGGTGGCCATCAGCACGACGATCGGCGTGATGCCGGGCAATGTCACATACCGCACCTGCTTTAAGCGGTTGGCCCCGTCGATTTTGGCGGCGTCGTACAGCTCCATGTCGATGGAGGTGATTGCCGCAAGGTACACGATGGTCCCGTATCCGAAGCCCTTCCACACATCCGAGACGATCAGCACCCAGGGGAACGCGTCTTCATTGCCCAGGAAAAAGACCGGCTCTATGCCGAACCTTCCCAGGACCTGGTTCACGATGCCCGTGGACGGGGACAGGATATCGATCAGAATCCCGCTTAAGACGATCCAGGACAGAAAGTAGGGGATGTAGATCAGGGTCTGTATGCTCCGCTTATACCCGCTGTGCTTTACCAGGTCCAGCAGAATGGCGAAGAGGATCGGCACCACCAGGCCCAGCAGCATCTTCATGAAAGCGATGAAGACAGTGTTGTATAATATCTGGCCGGTATTCGGCATCCTGAATACATATTTAAAATTGTCCAGCCCCACCCAGGGGGAGCGGAAAAATCCGAGGCGGGGATTGTAACGTTCAAAAGCTATCAGAATTCCGGACATCGGATAATACGAAAATACCAGCAGAAGGATGACCATGGGCAGCAGCATCAGGTGGAGCACCCATTGACGCTTGAAGCCCGCGGAAAAACGCTTCCGGAAGCTGTCGGTTCCGGAAGACGGCTTCGCTTTTTTGCCATTCATGCAATCGCTCCTTTCTCATATGGGAACGCGGGAGAAACAGGCGCCTGTTCCTCCCCGCGCATCCGTTTATCTGCCGATCAGCTCGTTCACTTCCCGGGTGATCTGCTCTCCGCCCAGGGAGGCCCACTGGGCTGCAAAATCATCGAAGCTGTCTACAGGAGTGTCGCCGGTTATCATCTTGGTATAGTTTTCTCTGATCAACTGGTCCAGAATCACGTTGTAGGCCGCCATGCCCTCCGTATTGCCCAGAGTGTACAGGTTCTGGAGCCTCTGGTTGTTCTGCTCATAGCTTTCCACAACGGAGAACGCGCCTTCGGGGCCGCTCCAGATATATGTTGCGTAGTAGGAGGGGTTGTTCTCCGGGTCGTTCATGTATGCCTCTACCTGCCCGGCGTTATCGGATACCCAGGAATTCTCCAGCTGGGATTCATCCCCTTCCAGGTAGGCCTTCACTCCTCTATGGATATAAAGATTCTGCTGTGGGTAGAATGATTTCACGATTGCCCATTCAAAGGCCCACTCCGGATGTTCCATGGCAGTGGAGGAGGTAGTATGGAAAGTGGAATCGTAATCAGGAGACAGCGCGCAGTCCTTCTGGTAATAGTAGTTGTAGAGATCCATCACCGCTTCGGGGTGCTCGCAGTCGATGCTTATCACATAGTACGCGTTTGCGCTGCCGCCTACCATGACCTGGGGCAGAGCTCCGTCCAGACCAGGAATCGGATAGGGCATCCAGTCCGCGTCCGGATTCAGGTTCCTGGCATCCGGGAAGGGCCAGAAAGCATTGCCGTGGGAACCGAAGGTGATGCCCACTTTTCCAGCCACCACATCCTCGGACACCTTGCCGGTATCCTTGGCGATGAACTCCTGATCGATGATGCCTGACTCATACCATCTGTGCACGGTCTCCAGTACGCTCTTCATTTCCGGCTGGACCAGGCCGAAAGCAGCCTTGCCGTCCTTCTCCACCCAACCGTTGTGCGCGCCGAAGATTTCCATGATGCCGGTCAGGTCGCAGAATGCATTGCCGTAGACATCGCTGGAGAGCGCGATGCCATAGGTGTCGTCCTGTCCGTTTCCATCCGGGTCTTCCGAGACGAAGGCCTGGGCCAGGGCTTCCAGCTCTGCCAGAGTGGTGGGAGCTTCCTTGCCCAGCTTCTCCATCCAGTCCCTGCGGATCCACATAATCGGAACATTGTCATGATTGCCGCTTACGCTGGGGAGCGCATACAGGCCGCCGTTCATCTTGCACTGCTCCAGTGCGGTATAATCGTCAGCTTCCATCATCTCTCTGGTGAAGTCGCTGGCATTCTGCTCGAACAGGTCGGTGAGCTCCATGACCATGCCGTTGTCCACCAGAGTCTTGAGCTGCGAGCTGCTCACGTTGAACACATCCGGGATATCGCCGGCGGATATCTGGGCGTTCAGCTTATCCTGATACTGGGTGCCCGGTACGGACCACAGATTCTCCACATGGATGCCCAAATCCTTTTCATAGCCGTTGTACCAGCTATTGTTGGTCTGTACATCGTCTTTTACGCCGATGTACTGCTGCATGGCATCCGACAGGCTCACCACGGTGGTGATGGTGATGAGGCTGCCATTGTCTGCAGCCTGGTCATTCGCGGCGCTTTCGGAAGATTCCTCCGAAGGCTTCTCATCTGACTGGCCAGAGGCCGTGCCCTCGGCCGCGCTTTCCTGCTGGCTGCCGGATGGATCCGAAGAGGCGTCCCCGCCGCCGGAACCGCATGCGCTGGTGAAAAACGCAGCGGCACAGACGATGGATAAAAGTTTCAGCGTTCTTTTCTTTGCCATAATAAGTCCTCCTGACTTCGTCTGCTGATTTACAGTTGTCAAGAGGATTATAGTACCTATTTTGTAAAAATGCCATGTACAAAAAGGGCGATAATTTGTACTTTTAGACAAAAGAGCTTACTTTATACATGTATCCGCATACTTTTTGGGCGATATGCCCACTTTCCGCTTGAACAGCTTGCTGAAATAGAAGACGTCATCGTAGCCGAGCATATATGCCACTTCGCTTACATTGTACCGCCCGGTCTGGAGCAGCTCCTTGCCCTTCTGAATCCGGCATTCGATGGCATAGGCCTTGGGCGTCCTGGACATGACGCTCTTGAAGATGGCGCGGAACTTCTGGGGCGGCATGCCGTATTCCAGGGCGATCTGAGCCATGTCCATGCGCTCCTCCTGGCTGTTCATCAGGCTCTGGAGGTAGCGGTTCACCACTTCCGCGCCGTCCAGGCCGTTGCTCTCAGGGGGATTGTGGACCTCCTGTATGACCATGTATATCAGCTCGTAGAACAGGGACTTCACCAGGATTTCATGGCCGAAGCACTGGCTCTGGAACCGGGCCAGCAGCCTGGCGAACAGCTCCCGGAACCGGGCATGGTCATGTATCAGTATCTTGGTGGGGAAGGAGATGCCGTTGAGGGAATAGACAGTTCTCCCCGCAAGCTTTTTGTCCACGGGCATCTCGATCAGGTCTGCCTTGACCAGTCCCAGATTCTCCGGAATATAGACATCCTCGTTGAAGGATTCGGAATCATCGTAGAAGAAATCGAAGTGGACGCCATAGTACCAGCAGTGCTGCCCGGGCGTTATCTTCAGCCGGTTCTTCAGGAAAGGGGGGATGATGCACAGCTCGTTTTCCCGGAATTCGATATCCTGGTCTTCAAAGGACAATGTGATGGAGCCGCTGTCCACGAAGAAGAGGAAGTTGTCGTACAAAATGCGCCAGGGGAGATAATAGTTGACGTCTCCTTCTATATATTGGACATATCTCACATAGAGGTTCATTTCGTTGAAATTGATGGTGTGTTCCATGGGGGCCTCCTTCCGCCGGTCTGTGACGCCGGTTTTGTTATCCATAATTGTATTATACTGTTTTCTGCTGCTTGCACAAGTGGTTTCTGCTGGGCAGGGAAAGTGGGTCATTGGGATTGGCGGTGGTTTAAGGCCTGGGAGGAGGGGATTTAGGAGGTTCTTATATAAAAAAAGTTCGCCTTACTGGCTTGTAAGGCGAACATTCTTATTACTTCTAACATTTTATACCTTATATGGGTGCAGTGCAAGCTTATTTTCATTTTTGTCAATATCTTCTAAATTCCATCGGATTTCCAGATTTTTTTTATATATTCTGTCGGGAAATATTTGCTGAATTATCGTAGTTTTCTTGCAGCAACAATTTTCAGAGCATTCCTGAAACAGGTTTCTCGGAGCCGGCAGGACCCAAAAAGTTCGCCTTACAAGCCAGTAAGACGAACCTTCATGACATGTGCCATGGCCGCTTGGGGAATGGCTCCATGGTCTTGCTGCCATGGATGGGAACAGGCTGATGTGATGGATGGATATGGAGTGTGGAATGCCGGAGATAGCTGCAAATTGTCATAAATCATATAGTCGGAAGCAAGGACAGGATTCTGTTGCCGGGCCGTACGATCGAAAGCGGGAGCGGCTTTCGGTTGTCGAGCATTATGAAAGGATGCGGGAGCTGGGGTGTTTTACCCTGCAGGACGTGGCTGACATGGTGGGAGACCGGTCGGCGGTGGCTTATCTGGTGAATGATTACCAGAGGAAGGGGTATATCGACAGGATACACCGCAATCTGTACACCGTGATGGAGGCGGAGACGGGAGACCCTGTGCTGAACCGATATCAGATTGGCAGCAGGCTGTTCCCCGATGCGTATGTCGCCTTGGGAAGCGCCTTCGAGGTGTGGGGGTATGCCCCCAGGCGGGGGAATGAGGTCTTCGTGGCCACCGGGACGCGGTTCACGGATTTCCGGTATAACGGGGTATTCTACCGGAGGGTGCATGCCAAGGCCGGGGCCAGCACAGCATGGGTCGCGGGAACCCGGGCCACCGGCCTGGAGCAGACAGTGGTGGACAGCCTGCACAGCTTCCAGGGAGAGGCCGGGCTGGAGGATACAGTGGAATGCATCATGCGGCTGCCGCGGTTGGACGCGGACAAGCTGTTGGAATGCCTGGAAAGGTATGGGAATGGGTATCTCTATCAGAAGTGCGGGTATGTGCTGGAGCAGCTACAGGAGTATGTGGGGCTTCCGGAGGAGTTCTACCGGGAGTGCAGGGAGCATTGCGCCAGTACGGTGCGGTATATGATCAAGGGGGCGGAGGGGTTGGTTTATCATAAGGGGTGGGGGGTTTATGGGCCTTGCTTGGATGTGGGACGGGTGTGAAATTAGGAGAGGATGGCAGAAGGTTGTACTAGAAATGTGGCACAATAAAATGGGAGGGAGGAGTCGCTTTGCACTTGTACTCCCTATTTTTCGTAGGGCATAAAAAGGGAGTCTTCATGGGAAAAAGATTAAGGATTGCTATGTTTGGCCATAAAAGAATACCATCTCGTGAAGGAGGCATTGAAGTTGTTGTTGATGAGCTTGCTGGTAGGCTGGCAAGTGCTGGTTACGATGTAACTTGCTATAATCGATTTGGACATCATGTAAGCGGTAAAGAATACGATGAAAAAACATTAAGTAATTATAATGGAGTGAAGCTAAAGACAGTCCCAACAATTAAAGGAAGGGGATTAGCAGCGGTTACTTCCTCATTCTTCGCAGCATGGCAAACGGCATTTGGAAAGTATGACGTTGTTCATATCCATGCAGAAGGGCCAGCGGCATTTTGCTGGATTCCAAGATTACTAGGAAAGCGAGTGGTTGTGACAGTCCATGGACTTGACTGGCAGAGAGAAAAATGGAAAGAGGGGTTCGGCTCTAAGTACATACATTTTGGTGAGAAGATGGCTGTGAAGTATGCAGATCAAATAATCGTTCTCAGCAAAGGCATACAGAATTATTTTCGAGATGAATATAAGCGGGAGACGGTATTTATTCCAAATGGTGTAAAAAGACCTAAAAAAGTAAAGGCGGAACTAATCAGGAAGAAATTTGGCCTAGAAAAAGAAAGCTATATCCTTTCTTTGGGACGTTTAGTACCGGAGAAGGGAGTACATTATTTGGTTGATGCATTTAGAAATATACAGTCTGACAAAAAGCTAGTCATTGCTGGTGGGGCATCGGATACTGATGAGTATATGAAAAAATTGAAGAAGCTTGCTTCTGGAGATAATCGCATCATCTTTACGGGTTTTATTCAAGGACAGCTCTTAGAGGAATTGTACAGTAATGCTTATATATATGCCCTACCAAGCAATCTGGAGGGGATGCCATTAAGTCTTTTGGAAGCTATGAGTTATGGCAATTGCTGTATTGTGAGCGATATTGACGAATGCACTGAAATCGTTGAAGATAGAGCGGTCGTATTCCATAAAGGTAATGTTGAGGATTTGAAGGATAAACTGGAAGCACTTTGTATGGATGAAAAATTGGTGGCAAAATATAAAAAAGATGTCTCAGAATTTATATGTAATAAGTATGATTGGGATGTTGTCACCGATAAGACCATGACGCTATATGGGTATTAGTTTAGGTTAATTGCTGCATTTGAAATTTCATGTGAGCTAATTTAGAGGTAATAATGATTATGTCTGAAAAGAAGCTGAATGGAACAGTGATTGTTACATACCGCTGTAATGCAAGATGCTCTATGTGCAATAGATATAAGGCACCTTCCAAACCGGAAGAGGAGATTACAATTGAGACAATTAAGAAGCTGCCAAAGATGTATTTTACGAATATTACAGGTGGCGAGCCTTTTATCCGCAAAGACTTGAAGGATATTGTGCGTGAATTGTACAAGAAGAGTGACCGCATTGTTATTTCCACAAACGGCTTTTTTACAGATCGTATTGTTAATCTCTGCAAAGAGTTTCCGCAAGTAGGTGTTCGTATTTCTATCGAAGGTCTGGAACGAGTTAACAATGAAATCCGGGGCTTGCAAGATGGCTACAATCGTGGTTATACGACTTTGAAAAAGCTGCGAGAGATGGGCATGAAGGATGTTGGATTTGGTATGACCGTTCAGGATAAGAATGCAATTGATCTTGTGCCTCTCTATAAAATTTCAAATGAACTGGGGATGGAATTTGCAACAGCTTCTCTTCATAATAGCTTCTACTTTGTTGAGGCGAAGAACATTATCTTTGACCGCCCGATGGTGGCGAAGAACTTTGAAGATTTAATTAATGAATTGTTAAGAAGTAATAGCCCGAAGAAGTGGATGCGTGCTTATTTCAACCATGGTTTGATTAATTATATATATGGGCAGAAGCGTCTGCTTCCTTGTGATATGAGTTTTGACACTTTCTTCATTGATCCTTATGGGGATGTCATGCCTTGCAATGGCACCAAGGACAAAGAGGTTATGGGTAATCTGAATTGCCAGAGCTGGGATGAGCTGTGGAACAGCCCGGAGGCCGAACAGATTCGGGCAAAGGTTCGTTGCTGTAATCGCGATTGCTGGATGATTGGTTCAGTTTCTCCAGCAATGCATAAATATATCTGGAAGCCAGCATTTTGGGCTCTGACGCATAAGCTTAAGGCATTGGTTAGCCAGCACCCTTATTCCATGTATGAGAACAAGATTGTGCGAGATTACCGAGATGGTAAGATTACAAAGGAAGAACTCGACAAATGTAGCACCTGCGATATGTGTGCAACTGCAAACAGTGGCCTTAGTGTTGCGAGTATGGAACAGCTAAAAGAAATGTCGGGTGAGGAAATTGTGGACGCAGATATCGCAGCACAGATGGAGGAGAAGGTATAAATGAAAAAAGCATTAATAGTTTCAAATTCATCGGGGCTTATTACATTGTTCCTAAAAAATGATGTTGAAATTCTGAAAAGTAAAGGGTACCACATTGAGTGTGCCTGTAATGCAAATTTTCCAGACAACAATACAGAAGAATTTTTTAGAGAATACAATATAACGGTTTTCCATATAGAGTTTCCAATTAGAAATATCGATATAAAGCAGCTCGTGAAATCACATTTGAAACTGAAGAAAATCATTACTAGTGGAAAGTATGATTTGATACACTGTCATAGTACCATTGCGGCGGTACTTGCTAGAGAATGTGCAAAGGGCATAAGAAAACGAGGAACAAAGATAGTATATACTTCTCATGGCTTTCCTTTTTATGAGGGAAACGATGGGAAAAAGGCAAGAATATTTTATCAAATTGAGAGGCATTATTCGAAATATACAGATGCAATATTGACCATATGTAAAGAAGACTTTGAAAATGCGAAGAAAATGAAATGTAGGAATGTATTCTTGATGCATGGCGTGGGAGTGGATATCGACAGATTTATTAACTCGCATATCGACAGAGCTGCTTATAGAGAAAAGCTGGGATTCTTGTCTTCAGATAAGGTTATATTATCAGTTGGTGAATTGAATACAAATAAAAATCACCAAATTGTCATTCGGGCTTTAGCAGAATTAAAAGATAGAAATCTGATATACGCAATTTGCGGGAGAGAAGTTACGGAAAAAGGGAAAATGCAAGAACTTCAATTGTTAGCAGATTTCTTAAATGTCAGATTGAAGTTTTTGGGATTTAGAAAAGATATACCTGAAGTTTGTCGCTCAGTTGAAATCGGAGCACTGCCTTCATATAAAGAAGGCCTTGGGTTATCTGGAATAGAGATGCTTGCATGTGGAATACCTTTGGTTGGTTCCTGCCGACAGGGAATCAAAGATTATGTTATAGAGGGTGTTACAGGATTCCTGGCAAATCCTAATGATGCACATTCCTTTGCAAAAGCTATTGATTCCGCTATGAATCTTAAAAAGAACAATGAGACCTCAGAGAACTGCGTTTTAATGGCAAAACATTTTGGTGTTGAACAGGCCTGTTCTACATTATTAAAAGCTTATGATACTGTGTTATGACCTGACTTGGAGAATAAAATACATGCGGGTGCTACATATTCAATTAGATATGGTTATGGGAGGAATCGAAGCATTCCTTCTTAACGTTTACAAAAGAATAGATAGAAATAAAATTCAGTTTGATTTTATCGAATATGGTTATGAAGAAAGGAAATTTGATTATCAATATGTAGAGTTAGGTGCTAATATTTTTCGATTACCTGATAGAAGAAAAAATCCTTTTAAAGCAAGAAACGAATTAAAGCAAATAATTAAAAGGAATGGGTATAAAGTCGTACATATTCACAAAAATTCGCTTTCGGATATTTCTGCAATAAAAATATGTGGGCGACTTAAGGTACCAACCATAATTATTCACTCTCATAATAGTTGCAGGGACAGCAAAATTATAACTGCTATGCATAAGCTGAATCTGTACCATATGGATTTTAGCCCATATGTGAAGTTTGCATGTTCAAAAGAAGCGGGCAAATGGTTGTTTGGAGATTACAATAAAGCAATAACTATAGTAAATAATGGGATTGATTTAGAGAAATTCAAGTACAATCCTGAAGTTCGAGATAGGATAAGAAGACGGCTAGGGATTGACCAGTTTTATGTTATTGGTACTGTAGGAAGATTGACTAATCAAAAAAATCCATATTTTTTGATTAAAGTATTCCATCAATTAAGGAAGACGAATTCGCAATTGAAGTTATTATGGGTAGGAGATGGGGAACTGAAGCCGTCTGTTGAAGAAATCGTTGACAGATTAGGAGAAGCAAGCAATGTGCATTTTACAGGTAGAGTGCTGAATCCCCAAAACTACTATCAGGCAATAGACTTATTTGTAATGACATCATTTTATGAGGGATTTCCAATTGCAGCAATCGAGGCACAAGCGAATGGACTTCCTTGTATTTTGGCTGATTCGATTACACGGGAAGCGGATATTACAGATATGGTGGAATTTTTAGCATTAGATGAAGGAGAGCATGCTTGGGCAGAAAAAATTAGTGACATCATTAAAGAAGGGATTAAACGGAGGAATCAAACAGATATTATGAGGCAAAAGGGGTATGATATACAGGATACGGTTAATTACCTTCAAGCGTTTTATTTAAAAGCAAATGATAGTTTAGAGATATTATAGGGTACAGAAAAATAACAATATAAAATTGGTGCATAAAATTGTGATGGTATTTATTATTTAGGATTTCCGGGGATTGCTAATAGTTTTTTTATAAAGGATTGAGCCTTCTATGAAATCAAAGATTAGTGGACAAATGTTAAAATATCTTATATTACTGATAATCCCTTTTTTTATTTTTGTGGCAATAGAGGGTACTTTTAGCATACAAAGCATTTTACCAGTTATATTATTGTTACTTTTTGCGGATTTGACACATAGAAAAATTAAGAAACAAGAACGTATGTTAATAGTAGTAGGATTATTTCTATTATCTACTTGTGTCTCTTTAGTGTATAACGCTCTTGTAGGAACGGGTTTAACTACTAGTCGAACTTATATTAGAATTATATATTATTTAGTTATACTATATTTTTATTTTTCATTGACTGGTGTTAAATATACCAATATACAGTTAGAAAAAATCTTTACAGCTAATATAATATGTGGCGCATTGGTAGCTATGTACTTGATTGTAGTGAACCATATATGGTTCGTAGGATTGTTAGGAACTAGAGTTGATAAAAATTTTGTCGGTGCGATATTAGCAGTTCAGGGTGAAATAGCTCTCATAAAATTCTTAAAGACTGATAAGCCCTTGGGTAAACTTTTTGCTATAGTAAGTTATATAATAATTCTCCTTGGTATATTTTATTCAGCTTCGCGGGCCTCAGTTTTGGTGGTGATTTTAGGAACATCAATCACTATTTTTTTTAGATTGATAGAAAAGCGAAACACAAAAAGAGGATTTATTAAATTGCTGTTTATATTCCTTGCAACTATTGTTTCATGCATAGTTGCGTTTAGTATTGTTGCCCCAAGGATGTCCAATGCTAGTGCGTCGATTCGATGGTATTGGAATCGTTATTTCGTGAATGGCTTTGGGGATGCTAGCGTTACTGGCAGGGTAGTATGGTGGAAGGAGGCATTAGTACTTTGGCTAAACAGATTATTATGTGGATATGGAATTGGAAATGTCAATGTTAGTGGAAATAGCTCAGCCGTAGCTCATAATACATATATTGACTTTTTGCTTGATCAAGGTATTTTGGGATTTGCTGGCTTTTTAGTTATTTTACATAGATCTATTTCTAAAATTATTAGAAAAAGGAATAGCATATATTATGGGATTATTGTCACAGTGCTGCTGTCAGCATTGATATTGAGTGCAACTAGAAGCACATTCCTTTGGTATAATATGGTGATATTGTGGTGTATAGGTAATGCTGCAAATGAGTTAAAATGATAGCCAGTTATAATCAGGGAGGATTTGTGCGATGAAAGAAGATGGTAAACAGAAGGGTGAGGCAACGGTACATGGCGTAGTGTTTGCTATTTTTGCCACTTTTTTAGCTAGAGGATTTGGCTTTTTTAGAGAACTTATGACTGCCAGCGCTTTTGGAACATCAGGACAGGGAGATGCATTTATAATCGCGCTTTCTATACCAGATATTCTATCTTCGGGTTTTGGTACAGTAATTGCGTCTTTGTATATACCGACAATCTTTAAGATTAGGAATGAAAAAATTAGAACAGATGAGGAGAACAGATATAATTCAAGCATTTTGTTTGCTATGTTCCTATTGGGGGCGGCTATAACAGGGATTGTGGAGGTTTTTCCTGAAAGCATAGTAAACGTATTCGCATCTGGATTTGATAAAGAAACGTTTGATATTGCAGTTTTTATGACACGCATTACAGTAATTACTGTTATACCAGTTTTTATCGGAAGTTTATTGAAGGCATATGGGCAGATAATTAATAAGTTTGCATTGCTTACTTTATTGGGGAGCATTATAAATGTTGTAACTATTATTTCTCTTTGTGTTTCATCTAAAAATGATTTGAGTGCATTAGCTTATTCAGTTCTTTTGGGAAATGTTTTGTATGTCATAATTGCGTTTATAGTAGTAAATCAAAACGGATTTAAAATGTCAGGAAAGCTTTCTTTAAAGAACCCGTATATGATAGGGATGATTTCTGGTATTTTACCGATATTTATAAGTAATATTATTTCAGAAATGAACCAAATTATTGATAAAAATTTTGCATCTCATTTAAGTAGTGGAACTATATCTGCGTTGAATTATTCTTCAAAAGTAGTGAACTTGATTACTGCCATTTTGGGGACTGCGGTATCTAGTGTGTTCTTTCCCCAATTGAGTATGCTGGCTGCAAGTAAAAACTATCAATTGGTGGCAAAGCATGTTAATCAAATCACTTGTATATTATTCTCAATACTAGTTCCGATTTTTTATGGCACAATTATTTTTTCTCATAAAATAATTACAATACTATTTGGTCATGGTAATTTTAATAGTAATTCAGTCCAAGTTACAGCGCAATGCTTAGTTTTTTATTCTATTGGCATATTAGGATTTAATGTGAAAGCATTCTGGACTCGGGTATATAATTCTTCACTAAATACCAAAATTCCTGCAATCAATTCAGCTGTAGCAGTTGGACTAAATATCATTTTGAACATTGCATTGATGCCAATTTTACAACATCGGGGGCTTGCATTAGCGACAGGAATTGCATCTGTTTTTACGGACGTGCTGCTAATTGTTCAGTATAGTAAAATTAATCCTTATTTTGACTTAATAAGGATGATTAGGGAATTATTAAAAATAGCTATAGCTTCACTACCAATCATACCAGTATTGAAGTTTACTGAATTATATGCTCCAAATGGCGTTCTAGGAACAGTTCTATGTGGTGGAATAGGATTTTTTCTTTCAATTATTTTATATATGTTAGTTTTATTTAGAATAAATAGTGAAGTTGCTAAAAAAATAAGAATTAGATTAAAAGTAGCAAATAGAAATAAAAAATGATTTTTTGAAAATAAGGAGAAAACATTATGAAAGAAAAAATGATAGATAAAGGTAAGACAATTATTTATATAACTGCTAACGTTATTTATCGAATCCTATATAGTTTTATGATTTTTTTCCCTATTAAAAGTAATCGTATATTCGTAAATGTATATGACGGCCGTGGAATAGGCGACCATCCCAAATATATAATCCAAGAATTGAATAAAATAAACAGTAATATTGATGTTGTATGGTATGCAAGAAAGGAAAATACGGACTTGCCTATAACTTTTTGCAAACCAAACGGAATAAGGGCACTGTATTTTATGGCAACTTCAAAAGTGTGGATTGCAACAGTCAGAATGCCATTATATATAGTAAAAAAGAGGCGACAATATTATATACAAACATGGCATGGCAGTCTGCCTTTGAAACACATAGAAAAGGATTGTGCTACCTCCTTGTCGGAGCGATATGTTATCCAGGCAAAACATGATTCTAAAATGATTGACGTATTTATTTCAAACTCAAAGTTTAGAACAAATAATTTCAAGACAGCTTTTTGGTACAGCGGAGATGTTTGGGAAATAGGCTCTCCGAGAGACTCTATATTTTTTGATCCTAGAATAAAAGAGGGTTGTAAAGAGAGGCATGGACTAAGTGATCGAAAAATAATATTATATGCGCCGACTTTTCGTGGGAAAACAGGTACAGGAAATTTGGACATAGATTATCTAACTATCAAAAGAGTACTTGAAGAAAAGACAAATGAAAGCTGGACGGTTATAGTTAGATTACATCCCAAAATTGCTGATATTACAGATGACCTGAGCTTGCCAGATGGAGTAATTGATATGTCAAAAGTAAAAGATCCTCAAGAAGTTCTAGTAATGGCTGATATAGTATTAACAGATTATTCTGGTTTAATGTTTGATGCTATGCAAGCTGATATACCGGTGCTCCTGTATGCAAATGATATAGACAGTTATAATAGTGATCGGGGATTTTACTTCTCCTTTGATGAACTTCCGTTTTTGCTTGCGACAAATAATAATCAATTGATAGATAATCTATTAAAATTTAATATAGACGAATATCGAGAATCTGCAACCAAATTCAGTAAAAAAGTCGGAATTATTAAAAATTCTGACGCATCTAAAATTGCGGCTGAACGAGTAAATAGCATTATTTTAGATTGTAAGTAGCTTGATTAAGAGATTTATATACAATACAGGGAGGTTAAAATTTGTGAATCAGCAAAATAAACAGAAGCAATATAAAGTAGGTTATACACAAGGTGTATATGACATGTTTCATATTGGACATCTTAACTTAATCAATCGTGCAAAGGAATTTTGCGATTATTTGATTGTAGGTGTAAATGCTGATAAACTGGTGCTATCATATAAACATAAGATGCCAGTAATTAATGAGAAAGAGCGACGGATTATTGTCTCTAATATCCGAGCGGTCAATCGGTGTGTCATTGCTACAACTCTTGATAAGGTTGTGGCATGGAAAGAGCTTCGCTTTAATGCTATTTTTATAGGAGATGATTGGAGGGGGGATGCGCGTTGGATACAGACAGAGAAAGAATTGGAGCCATATGGAGTTAGGGTGGTCTACCTTCCATATACTGATAGAATATCTTCTACAATATTGAGACAAGAAAGCGAAAAAAGAGTTGAGGATTGATGATGGCTAGAAAAAAGCATGTTGATTACATAAAGGCTATAGGAATTACACTGGTAATCTTAGGACATATCAATTATGCGAATGATGTTATTAAAGAGTGGATCTATGCTTTTCATATGCCGTTGTTTTACTTTGCAACGGGGGTGGTCATAAAAAGGGAGAATATAGATTATAATTATTTTATTAAAAAATTCCAAGGGCTTATTGTGCCATATTTTATTTGGGGGTTCATCTATGCGGGCTGTTCTTTTGGAAGCGCTGTTCGAATTGGATATGGAAGTTATCATTCGATATCCAGAGCAGGGAGCCTCACGTCTTTGTGGTTTCTCCCAACAATGTTTATTGGTGTCGTACTTTGTCAGCTTGTCTTTAAAGCATCCCAAAAGGTATGGATAATAGCTATCATGGCCGTGGGAGCAATTGGGGTGTCCGTGTCTGCTCCTAAAATTGATATTGGATATCCATGGTGTGCGGATGTCTCGCTATTAGCCGCTGGTTTTATTTTATTTGGCCATTTGTTTGAAAGAATAGCTAATAAAATAATGAATACGAGAGGGTGGGTGCTGCTGTGTATCATAGGTGTTGCACTGACATTTACATATAGGTTGAACTCCATTACAGCAAATAGCTATGTACTAATGGCTAATATGAGGATTGGAAATCCCATAGTTTTTCTCATTTCAGCCTTTGGCGGATGCTTAATGGTATATAGTGTGTCAAGAATACTTGAATGGCTTCCGGTAGATAAGCGACTGCTATCGTTTGTGGGGACAAATACTTTGGTCATTTTTGCAGTTCAAAAACCGATAATACATGTGTTTGGAAAATGTTTTGAAGTTATAAGCATGTATTGGCTTATTGAGTTAATAGTAGCGGGAGTTGGGACGCTGACATGTGCATGCGTTTTAAGTTTCCTAATTGATCGTTTTGCACCGTGTCTTGCTGGGAGGTCAGCTACGGCATATACTAAACTAAGTACAAGGGAAAAGGGGCATTAATTCCATTTTGTCAGACAATCTTTCTCCATCGTTTACACAAATCAATACCACCATTTGCCAATTATTTGGATAAAATTGTGGTATATTAAGAAAATATTAGTTGTTTTTTAAAAAAGAACCTGTTTTGGTAGTAAAGACTGAAAAATAGTGCAAACTGGAAGTGAAATCAGTAAAAGGGTCGTTTATCGGCCCTTTTACTGCATTATATCGAGTAGTTTAAAATGGACTTTAACTGTGTCTCTGATAGAAAATAATTCGTAAGCGGGAGATGGAATTTTTCTGACAGATTATTGATAAAGTCAAATTTCAGATCCCGGTCTATTGCTTTCTGGTTCATGCTGACGCTGGCCTTCCCGCCTTCCCCGTCCGTGAAGCTGACATATTTCCCGCTTTCCCCAAAGTCTTTCCTCTTTGCCTGGGAAAGCGTAAGGGACTTCGCTTTTTCCACCATCCTGTTGATTTCATGTTTCTTTTTTGCCGCAAGGGAAGGGCTGTATGTAAGCAGACGTTTTTCTGTAAGGAAGATTGTCTTCATCTTCCCTTCGTGCAGGATCCCATAGGGAAATCTGTCGATGCAGGACTTATAACGGTACAGCAGCTTTCCTTTTTTATCCCTCACTTCCTGGAATCCCTGGTCCAGCAGGACCCATGCTTTTTCTTTCTCAGGGAGCATTTTGACCGCTTTTGAGAACAGATAGCCGTCCCCGGCCTTTTTTGAGAAAGCGATGTTCTCCGCGCAGTTGAGCCCCTTGTCCGCCACATGTATCGTCCTGCCGTCGATATTGTGCTGTTTTTTCATTTGCGAGACCACTTCCCGCAGGACAGGCTTTTCTGATTCGTTTCCGGGGTACATTTTCATACCGACAGGGACAAGGTTGCTGTCCAGAAGGAGGCCGAGCCCGACGATGGGATCCTTCCTGTTTTCCTTGCTGGGGCCTTTCATGCGGAAGCCATCCTCCCTGTCGATTTCAAAGAAAAAGTTGGTGCAGTCGAAGTATGTCCTGTCAGTGGAGATGCCGTAGGCTGCACTGGTCTGTGCCGTGAAGAGCTCGGCAATCTTTTCATAGTTTGCCCCTAAGAAGGAAAGGCCGTCAAGGAGCTGGTCATAAGAATAATTGCAGGGATGGAAGAGGCTGGGGAGGACTTCATGGAATGTCCTGAGCTTGCTGCAGGGGTTTACGCTCCTGGCATAGACCAGGGATGAGAGAAGCCCATAAAGGTCGAACTGGAAATCATTGGTCAGCTTGAAAAGGTCCATGTATTTTTTGACCTTAAGTTTCTCCATGATGCTTTTCAACGGGAAATAACCCATGTAGATGAGCGGGGAGACGGCAGAGATTTTGGGTGTACCCCCTGCTTTTTTTGCCTGGTTGAGGGAATCGACTTCAGCCTGGAAGAAGGCGACAGGGTCAGCCATCCCGCCTGCGGTGAGTGTCTCTACTGAACCCAGCGACTTGTAGCATCTGTGGGCAGTCCCCTTTTTTTCATGGCTGTAAAAGCTCTCATAGATGGCAAGGTAAGTCCGGTTTTTTAACTTTGTTTTCTTAAGAAAATATGCCATAATCCCGTCCTCCAAATATAACACCACTAACACCATCATTATAACACAGAAAAAATAATTTTGCAAGCCCCAGGAGCAATAAAAAAAGCCTTATTTCTAGGCTTTCAAGAGGGTTTTGGGTGTCGGTCTGCTCCTAAAGATTATGATGCTAACTTCTAAACACGGGGCTTTATTCAGCTCGCCGCTGCGCTAGAACGCTAGGCGTCAACAACAACTGGCTCATAACAGAATCTTTCTGCATATAATCGTACCGCTTTATATGCAGAATGCCCACTGCATCTGCATAAAAACATGCAGGACGTATGGTTTGAGGAGATGCCGAGGGAGCTCGAAATCCAAAGAAACCTGATTCTTTGTCTTGCGAATCCCCCTGTTTTATGTTACCCTGAAACCAGTAAAGAAGGAGGGCTGTCAATGGAACACGGTCAGTACGTCAATCCCGGCAACAGCGGGTTCCAAGTAATCCTGAACTCCGAATATATCGACAAGACCGGCCTGATTGGGCAGATGAACAGCCGAATCGGCAGCTCCGAGGGATTGGTGTGCGTCAGCAGGCCCCGCAGATTCGGAAAGTCATATGCGGCCAAGATGCTATGTGCCTATTATGACAGTTCCTGCGATTCCCGGGTGCTCTTCGATGGCAGAGCGATATCAAAGATGGACGGATATGCAGAGCATATGAACAGCTACAATGTAATCTGCTTTGATGCCACCGGCTTCCTTTCGGATATCCTGCAGCGGCACGGAGCTTTACACGAGATTGCTGCGATGATTCCAAATGCGATACAAAAAGACCTGGTGGCGCTCTACCCCTATCTGGCCCCGGAATCCACGCTGGCAGACTGCCTGCTGCGCTGTGTCGAGAAGGAAGAGAAGAAATTCATCTTTATCATTGATGAATGGGATGCAGTAATCCGGGAAGCCGGGCCGGAGACACAGAGAGCCTACCTGAACCTGCTGAGGGGCTGGTTCAAGAACATCAGCTTTACCCCGAAAGTGGTGGCAGCAGCCTATTTGACGGGCATCCTTCCTATCAAAAAGGATGGCTCCCAGTCTGCCATTTCCGATTTTATAGAGTATCCGATCCTCTATCCGGACGGCTTCGCGGAATATACCGGGTTCACGGCCAGGGAGGTTCAGGAGCTTTGCCGGGAGCATGGACTGAATTTTGAGGAGTTCAGGGCATGGTATGATGGGTATGATTTTCCTGACTGCGGGCCGATTTATAACCCATACTCGGTGATGCGCGCTGTCAGGGACAGAAAGTGCAGGTCATACTGGCAGCGGACATCGGCAGCGGAATCCCTGTTTACCTATATCAACATGGATTTCGAAGGGCTGCAGGAGCTGATTGCCCGCCTGATTGCCGGAGAAGAAATCGAAGTGGACACGGACGGCTTCGAGAACGATTTTGAGAGCTTCAAGAGCAAAGATGACGTGCTGACCCTGCTGATTCATCTCGGATATCTGACCTATCATGAGGACGAAAAGACAGTGGACATTCCCAATGAAGAGGTCAGAATCGAGTTCAATAAAATTTTGAAGGGAACGAACACAAACGCAAAATGGATTTGGCTGATTCAGAAATCCAAGCAGCTCATAGAAGATACGATTGCGGGAGACAGCGGCAAAGTCGCGCAGGCAATATCAGAGGTACGCGATACACAATATGCCCCCACCTTCTACAATGACGAGCAGTCGCTGAGATATGTGGTGAAGTTCGCGTATATAGCTGCGGTTGACCAATATATGAAGGTAGAGGAGCTACCGTCCGGACATGGCATTGCAGACATTGTCTACATCCCCAAAAGGCGTTCGCCACTGCCCGCGCTGATTGTCGAGCTAAAGTGGAACAAGTCGGCTGAGGGAGCCATAGGGCAGATAAAGGACAGGAACTATCCCGCTGTGATACGGGAATACGAAGGGGCGGCCGTTTTAGTCGGCATCAATTACGACCCTGAGAAGAAAGAGCATACCTGTGAAATCGAAAGGCTCCACATATAAGCAAGATCGACGAAGACCCTGGAAAAGAACGGCACATGGAAAGTTAGGAGGTATGTATGGAACCTGACATGACACTCAGAGAGAAACTGAAAGGCAAGGAACTGAAGGCATTCTGCTTCTTTTCCATGGCAATGCTGTTCGTGGCGGCCATGGCCGGCATGGTCCGGGAAGGGCAGGGGCCGCTGTCCCTGGTCCGGGGCCTGTGGACTATCGTAATCTCCCGGGACGCGCTGATTACGGACTACTTCGAGCTGACAGGCCACGGGGCCGCTTTCCTGAACGGCGTGCTGGTGATGGGCATGGGGATGTGGCTGCTGTGCAGGGAGAAGGTCAAATTCACCGGGCTAACCATGGCGGCGGTCTTCATCAACGTGGGCTACGGCTTCTGGGGAAAGAATCCTGTGAACATCCTGCCCATCCTCTTCGGCACGTCCGCCTATGCCCTGGTCCACGGCGCGCAGTTGAGCAGGTACATCTATACGGGGTTCTTCGGCACCAGCCTGGCGCCCCTGGTGACGGAGCTGGTGTACGAGCTGCCCTTCGACTGGAGGGTGAACCTGCTGATATCCATAGCGGCAGGGATGGCGATCGGCTTCATCCTTCCCGGCCTTTCAGTACATACGGCCTCCATGCACATGGGCTATAACCTGTTCAACGTAGGATTCTCGGCGGGCATACTGGCCTTCGTGATCGTCTGCGTGCTGAAGTCCTTCGGCATAGAGAGCGAGTCCGTGATGATCTGGCGGGAGGGGAGGCCCCTGTGGATCGGGGTGGGGCTGTATGGGTATTTCCTGCTGACTTTTCTGTATGGGCTGTACCTAAGCGGGTGGAAATGGAAGGGCATAGGGAAAGTGTGGAAGCATCCGGGCCGGGCGGTGGCGGATTTCGTCCTCATGGAGGGCGAGGGGAACACGCTGATGAACATGGCCCTTATGGGGGCGCTCTGCACCACCTACATCTGTCTGGTAGGGGGCGACCTCTCCGGGCCGGTGGTGGGCGCTGTCCTGACGGCCTTCGGCTTCTCCGCCTTCGGTGCCCATGTGCGCAACTATCTGCCGGTGCTTGGCGGCGTGTTCCTGTCCACCTTCCTGAACCGCTTTTCGCTCACCACGCCCGGCGTGCAGCTGGCTTCGGTCTTTGCGGTGGGGCTGGCGCCCATCGCGGGCCGCTTCGGCATAGTGCCCGGAATCCTGGCCGGCATGCTCCACACGGCCATCGTCATGTGCACCTCCCAGATGTACGGGGGGCTGAACCTGTACAACAACGGATTCAGCGCGGGCTGGGTGGCCATCATCATGGTGCCCGCCATAGAGAGCATCCTGATGGAATACGAGCGGCGGAAGCGCCCGGCTGGAGATCATAAACGCGTCTGAAAACCTTTCATATGGACGGTCAGGCCGCGAAAGCGCACGAGAGAAAATTTCATGAGTGTACTTTTGAAAGAAATTTTCTCTCCTGGGAGTGCGCTGAAGGGACTTGACCCTTTAGCGCTGTGGTGCAGCGACTTTAAAAGGAGAGAAGGAAAATGCTTGAGGAACAGAGGAAAATCGTAAGGATCACAGCGGAGCTGACCATGTTCTTCCTGGAGGTCGGGGCCGGGAACATCAGCTCCCATGTGGAGGTCGAGGGCAGTGTGGGAAAGATAAACTTCCGCGCGGACTATCGCCCGGGCTGTGAGGATAAGCTCAGGGAGATGGAAAAATGCCTCAGCGAGCAGCGAAACGACGGCATCGAGGACATCTACTGGGAGCTGGCGGGCAGCGGGAACCATGGGCAGACCAGCCAGCTGATGCTGGTGGGCATGATGGTGGACCGGGCGGAGGTCAGGGTGCAGGACGGCTTTGTGGATCTGACTTTGTATAAGGAGCTGCGGGAGTAGGGGAAGGAATCACCACATCCTCCGGTACTCCCCCGGCGCCACCCCCTCCACCTTCTTGAACACCCGGCTGAAGTACCCGGGCTCCGGGATGCCCACCTCCCGGCCCACGGCCTCCACGGTGAGGTCCGAGAAGCGCAGCAGCCGCTTTGCGCGGGTGACCCGGAGCTGGTCCAGGTATCCCAGCACCGTGACGCCGAACTGCTCCCGGAAGGTGCGGGAGAGGTAGAATTTGTTGATATAGAACCGGCCTGCCAGTTGGTCCAAGGTGATATGCTCCTGATAGTGTTCCTCCAGATAGGATTTGACGTACTGGAGGGACTGCTTTTTCGAGGAGGTCTGGGAGCGGTTCTCCGGGTGCCAGCTCTGGGCCATGACACAGGTCAGGAGGCAGGTGATCTTCTCATTGATGCGCATGTCCCGGATATAGTCCTCCGAGCCCGCCAGGGCCAGGAGCTCGGTGAGCAGGCCGGAGAAAGCGGAGGTGCCGTCTCCCCCGGCAATCACAGGCCCGCCGCCCCTCTGGACATATTTTTCGTAGATTCCGCCCATACTGGAACCATAGAAATGAATCCATTTCAGTGACCACAGATCGTCTTCGGACGAGCTCTGTGCATAGGGCTTCCTGCAATCGATGAAAGCGCAGTCTCCGGGCAGGAGGGGGTAGGTCTGGCCCTCGTAGACAAGCTTTCCTGAGCCTGCCGCCACCAGGAAGAACAGGAAAGAGCGCAGCCCCAGGCGGCTGTTGACATGGGGCTTCAGGGCGCGCAGCTCCCCGGCCTCCTGCAGGTAGAGGAGGTTGGCCTTGGCAAAGGGGGAGGCTGTGTATATGATGCGGTTGGACTGGACGGAAGTTCCCTGGAACATGTGATCCATAGCTGTCCTCCTGTAAGCGGCTTCGTGACAGGGTGCCGAAAATAAGTCTATCACAAAAGTCAAGATTGTACAAGACTCCCGCAATATCCTGAATTGTAAAGGCAGGGGATTTTCCATATAATAATGGGACAGACTGGGCGCAGGATACGGCGCCCTGAAAGCACAGACCCCGAAAGGAGCAGATAAATATGGGAAAGACAGCACTGATCACAGGCATCACCGGACAGGACGGATCCTACCTGGCAGAGTTCCTCTTAGAGAAGGGCTATGCGGTGCACGGCATCATCCGCCGGGCCTCCCTGCCCAATACAGCCCGCATCGACCACCTGATCGCGGCCAGATCGATCACCCTCCACGAGGGCGATCTGTCGGATTCCTCCTCCCTGATTCGCGTCATCAATATCGTCCAGCCGGACGAAATCTATAACCTGGCGGCCCAGAGCCATGTGCAGGTGAGCTTCGACGTGCCGGAGTATTCCGGGGACGTGGACGCCATCGGCGTGCTGCGCATTTTGGAGGCGGTGCGCATCCTGGGCCTGATCGGAAAGACGAAGATTTACCAGGCATCCACCTCCGAGCTCTACGGCAAGGTGGAGGAGGTGCCCCAGAGCGAGACCACGCCCTTCCACCCCTACAGCCCTTACGCCGTGGCCAAGCAGTACGGCTTCTGGATCGTGAAGGAATACAGAGAGGCCTACGGCATGTTCGCCGCCAACGGCATCCTGTTCAACCATGAGTCCGAGCGCCGTGGCGAGAACTTCGTCACCCGCAAGATCACTTTGGCCGCCGGCCGCATCGCCGAGGGGGTGCAGGACCATCTGGAGCTGGGGAACCTGGAGTCCAAGAGGGACTGGGGTTATGCCAGGGACTATGTGGAATGCATGTGGCTGATGCTGCAGCAGGAGAAGCCGGAGGACTTCGTCATCGCCACGGGCATCCAGCATACGGTGCGGGACTTCACGGAGAAGGCCTTCGCCGCCAACGGCATCACTATCCGCTGGGAGGGAAGCGGCCTGGAGGAGAAGGGGTATGACGTCGCCACAGGGAAGATGCTGGTCTGCGTGAATCCCCAGTGGTTCCGGCCCACGGATGTGGACAACCTGTTGGGCGACCCCACCAAGGCGAGGACTGTGCTGGGATGGAATCCCCAGGCCACCAGCTATGAACGGCTGATAGAGATCATGGCAGAGCATGACAGGATTCTGGCCAGACGGGAGAAGGCCGTGTATATGGCAGGCTGCCGCTAGTGCACTGGTGCATGATTCCCGAGTGATCAGTGCTTGATGGCCGCACCAGGACAAGGCGGAGGACGACAACGCAGCACTGGGGTGGACAGCGAGTGCTGATTGCTCAAGGATTCATGCATCGGGGCACATGCCGCGGCGGCCATATCGGAATTCGTGAAGGAAATCTTATGAAAAAATTGACCAGGGATGAGATAAAGGAACGAGTGGAGAAAATCCGTCAGGGTCTTGGCGATGACGATGAGGTGAGCCTGTGGTTGGAAGAAATTTCAGCAAGTATCCCGAACTGCCAGGTCATCGGAACGATAATGGCCGGAAATGGCATCAGCGTGGATGAGATAGTAGACCGACTATACAGGCCGGATGTGATTTATCTGTAATATTACCAAAACGATTTTCCAACTGAGAATGATTGTCTAAGCGGAAACTTTTTTGAAAAAGAAGATGTAAGAAGAGTAAGACATTAGAACAGAAAGGCATTATGATGGAAAAAAACGCGAAAATCTACGTGGCCGGGCACCGGGGCATGGTGGGCTCCGCCATCCTCCGGGAGCTGCGGCGCCAGGGCTACGAAAATATCATCACGCGCACCCACAGTGAGCTGGATTTGTGCCGCCAGCAGCAGGTGGAGGACTTCTTCGCCGCGGAAAAGCCGGAGTACGTGTTCCTGGCGGCGGCGAAAGTGGGGGGCATCGTGGCCAACCAGGAGGCTTTGGCGGACTTCATGTGGTTCAACATGACCCTGGAGATGAACGTCATCCACAGCGCCTGGCAGAACGGCTGCAAAAAACTGGAATTCCTGGGCTCCTCCTGCATCTATCCCCGGATGGCCCCCCAGCCCATGCCGGAGAGCTGCCTGCTGACAAGCGAGCTCGAGAAGACCAACGAGGCCTATGCCCTGGCCAAGATTTCCGGGCTGAAATACTGCGAGTTCCTGAACCGCCAGTACGGGACGGACTACATCTCTGTCATGCCAACGAATTTATACGGCCCTAATGACAACTACCATCCCACCCACAGCCATGTGCTGCCCGCGCTGATAAGGCGGTTCCACGAGGCAAAGGAGCAGGGGCTTCCATACGTCACCTGCTGGGGGGACGGCTCGCCCCTGCGGGAATTCCTCTACGTGGACGACCTGGCCAACCTGTGCGTGTTCCTCATGAACCATTACAGCGGCAACGAGACCGTCAACGCGGGCACGGGCAAGGAGTTGACCATCAGGGAGCTCACGGAGCTGGTGGCGAAGGTCATCGGCTACGCCGGGGAGATCCGGTGGGACGCCAGCAAGCCAAACGGCACCCCCAGAAAGCTCCTGGACGTGTCCAAGGCCACGGGGTTAGGCTGGACTTACCGCACGGAGCTGGAGGAGGGCATCCGGCTGTCCTATGAGGACTTCCTGAGCAATCCCATGCGGGCGGAGCGATAGTGCAACGGGCACGATGGCAGATACTTCTCATTCAAGCGGGTTTTTATCCGGTTGCAGGACTTGACTTTCCGCCATAATTCAATTATCATAAATTCATAAAAAACGAATGTATGAGGAACCGCTATGATTATTATGGACGTAAATCTCAACAATGTCTATAGCTTCGATGATTTCCGCATCAATTTCACCTATCCAAGAAAGCTGTCAGTCTCCCTGCTTGGAAGCGAAGCGCTGGAAGGAAGAGAGCGGTTCCGCTATAAAAAGGCGGTCATTCTGATGGGGGCCAACGCTGCCGGAAAGACCAGCCTGGGTAAAGCGCTGCTGAAAATCTTCAGTTCTATCAGGGAATCCAACGAAGCGATTCTAAGAGACTTGAACTCCGAGGACAGACCAGCAGAATTCCGGGTAGATTTTGTCAATGAGGGCTATGTCCTGCATCGCTTTTGTGGGGTTGTGGACGGTGAAAATGTCAGTATCCGATACTTATCGGCGGAAATAGGTGAGATGGATTCCTATGAGATGGCAGTGGAGAAACTGCAGGACAGGACAGAAGAGATTGCAGGAAGCTTTAAGGTGCTTAGAAAAGCAGTTGGACAGATGGAATTCCGGTTCGCTTATCCTGAGATTGAGACATCCCTCAGGCTTGCGGATATCAAAGAGGCGGCCCTGCTGAAAACGCTCCGTGCTGTGATTGGAACGCTCGATCCGTCGCTGACGGATGTTTCTGTCGCCAGGGATCTCAAGGATTCCTTTGTCATCCGCCGCCGTGGAAAAGAAATCATTATCCAGGAAGGGAAGCTGCTCAATCGAGAGCTTCTTTCCAGTGGGACCGCCGAAGGAATCGATGTGGCTGTATTCCTGGCCTCGATGCTTTCCGGCAGGAACTCCTTTTACTACTGCGATGAGCACTTTTCCTACATTCAGAGCGATATTGAGAAGCGGATTTTTGGCCTGATGGCAGAAAGGCTTGGAAAGAACGAACAGCTTATTTTTACGACACACAATACTGACATGCTCAATCTGAACCTTCCCAAGCACGCTTTCGCTTTTCTGAAGAAGGAAATCCAGGGCGGCGAGTATAAGGTGTCGGCGACATTCGCTTCAGATGTCTTGAAGAGGCATACGGATTCCGTGAAGTGCGCTATGGAGAATGACATGTTCGGTTCTCTGCCGGACGATTCCCTCCTGGATGATTTGGAGGTGGATGAGTGATGGATAACAGGCGGTTCTATTACCTGGCTGAGGGGGAGTGCGAGGAAAAGCTTCTAAAGGCATTAAAGGTGAAGCCTGCGCTGATTCATCCCGGAAAGGTAGAAAGCTTCAATGTGATACAGAGAACGCTGAAACCCAATAAATTGATGGGCTTCCAGCCCGGAAGCAGTGTTGTGCTTGTCTTTGACACAGATAAGGAAGAAACGGCGATATTGAAAAAGAATGTAGAACTGTTAAAGTCGCTGAGCTTTCGCGTTGAAGTGATAACCATAGCGCAGGTTCTGAACTTTGAGGATGAGATTGAATATTGTACGGATGTGGGTAAAGCGCAGGAGTTTACAAGAAGCGAGAACGTCAGCGAATTCAAAAGCGCATGTCCCCCATTTTCTCCTTGACAAACCCCCATTTCCTGCACTATAATCCTATCCATATAGAGTGGCTGTGAAGAGGGATAGTACAGCTTTCGGAAGCATTCCAGAGAGAGGGCGTGGCATGTCCAATCCGCATTGCGGAGGGCGGTGAAGGCATGCGGCTGGGAGGCCCTTATGCGGAGGAGCTGGAACCTGCCTCGGAGCTCCGCGCGAGGCCTGTGGGAGGACAAAAAGCCCGCAGCAGGCGAAAGCGCGGCGCAGGCCTGCGTTAAGGGCATGAGAGATGGGCGCATTCGCGTCAATTAGGGTGGTACCGCCGGATTTTCGGTCCCTTGTGGGATGGAAGTCCGGCGTTTTTTATGCGACAACATCCCAGGCAGCGTGAAAATTCGCTGCGGAACTGGAAAACAGCATCTGCCCGGATCAGTGCCCATAGGATGAACGGACGCATGTCCTTGCGGCCGGAAACCCTGTGCAGTAACTGGTACTGACAGGGCAGCTGCGGAACTGGTACAATAGAAAGCAGGCTTTCTATTGTCATGAATCAGGAGGAAAGAAAAATGGCAGACAAGAAAATGGTAGAAGAGATCACATCCATGGACGTGGATTTCGCCCAGTGGTACACGGATGTGGTAAAGAAAGCGGAGCTGATCGACTACACCTCCGTAAAGGGATGCATGGTGATCAAGCCCGCGGGCTATGCTATCTGGGAGCTGATCCAGAGGCAGCTTGACGAGCGCTTCAAGGCCGCAGGGGTGGAGAACGTCTACCTCCCCATGTTCATCCCGGAGTCCCTGCTGCAAAAAGAAAAAGACCACGTAGAGGGCTTCGCCCCGGAGGTGGCCTGGGTGACCCACGGCGGCTTGCAGCCCCTCCAGGAGCGGCTCTGCGTGCGCCCCACCTCGGAGACCCTGTTCTGCGATTTCTATAAAAACGACGTCCACTCCTACCGTGACCTCCCCAGGGTCTACAACCAGTGGTGCTCGGTGGTGCGCTGGGAGAAGGAGACCCGGCCCTTCCTGCGCTCCCGGGAATTCCTCTGGCAGGAGGGCCATACCGCCCATGCCACGGAGGAAGAGGCACAGGAGAGGACCATCCGGATGCTGAACGTGTACGCGGACTTCTGCGAGGAGGTGCTCGCCATACCGGTGATAAAAGGGCGCAAGACCGATAAGGAGAAATTCGCCGGAGCCGTCGCCACCTACACCATCGAGGCCCTGATGCACGATGGCAAGGCCCTGCAGTCCGGCACCAGCCACAACTTCGGGGACGGCTTCGCCAAAGCCTTCGGCATCCAGTTCGCGGACAAGGACAACACATTGAAATACGTCCATCAGACCTCCTGGGGATTGAGCACCCGTCTGATTGGCGGCATCATCATGGTGCACGGCGACAACGAGGGCCTGGTGATGCCGCCTAAGGTAGCTCCCGTGCAGGTGTGCATCGTGCCCATCCAGCAGAAGAAGGAAGGGGTGTTGGAGAAAGCCTACGAGCTCCGGGACAGGCTGAAGGGCGGCTTCCGGGTGAAGGTGGACGACACGGACAAGAGCCCTGGCTGGAAGTTCGCGGAGGCGGAGATGCGCGGCTACCCTGTCCGTATCGAGATCGGCCCCAAGGACATAGAGGCCGGAAAGTGCGTCCTCGTCCGCAGGGACACCCGTGAGAAGATTGAGGTGAGCTTAGACGAGCTGGAGGCAGAGGTGGGCGGACTGCTGGACACCATTCAGCGGGAGATGCTGGAGCGCGCCAGGGCCCATCGGGAGGAGAACACCTTCACGGCCGTGGGCATGGAGGAGTTCGAGAAGATATTCAACGAGAGATCTGGCTTCGTCAAGGCCATGTGGTGCGGGGACGAGGCGTGTGAGAACGTAATCAAGGAAAAGCTCAGCGTCACCAGCCGCTGCATGCCCTTCGAACAGGAGCATATCGCGGACACCTGCGTGTGCTGCGGCAGGCCCGCCAGGAAGATGGTGTACTGGGGCAGGGCTTATTAAATGCCAGGACCGGGGCGCGGATGCCGGAGCCCCATCGCCCATGCGCAGCCTCGTAATCTGTGTACGCCGGAAGCCATGGCGGCGCGGACATAAAAGCCATGGCTGCATATCCGGGCGGATGGGAACAGGTCCGGCGAGCGCCGCCATATTGATTCAGGAGAGGATTGAGGAGAGAAAGAGAATATGAAAAATGAGACCTACAAAATAGAACTGCCCGGTTCCCAGCCCTGTGCGAAGCTGGTCACCTACATCCAGGACGATTCCGCGGAGATCGGCATCGCGACCAGGCCTCTGGTGCTGGTCTGCCCCGGCGGCGGATACGCCATGACCTCGGACCGGGAGGCGGAGCCGCTGGCCCTGCAGTTCCTGGCCATGGGATACCACGCGGCCGTGCTGCGCTATTCCGTGGCACCCGCGGTGTTCCCCATGGCCCTGTGCGAGCTGGCCTGGAGCGTGGGCCTGGTCAGGGAGCATGCAGCGGAGTGGCATGTGAACCCTGAGCAGATCATCGTGCTGGGCTGCTCCGCCGGAGGCCACCTGGTGGCGTCTCTGGGCGTGTTCTGGAACAGGGATTTCCTGGCGAAGGCATTGGGCGCGGAGGGAGGCGACCGCAGGCATTGGAGGCCCGACGGCCTGATCCTGTGCTATCCTGTCATCACCTCCGGCGAATACGCCCACAGAGGCTCCTTCGAGAATCTGATCGGGGACAGCGAGGCGGAGATCTCCGCGCTGCTGGGGGCGCCTGCGGTGGAGGCGCTGTCTTTGGAGAACCAGGTGAGCGGCGACACGCCTCCCACATTCCTCTGGCACACCTATACGGACGACTGTGTGCCGGTGGAGAATTCGGTGATGTTCGTAAACGGGATGTGCCGGGCAAAAGTGCCCTCGGAGCTCCATGTGTACCCTGTGGGAGGCCACGGGCTGTCCCTTGCCAACCAGCTCACCCAGGGACAGGGGGGCACTGCCATCCAGGAGGAGTGCGCTTCCTGGATTGCCCTGGCCCATACCTGGATCGAGGCGCAATATGGCATAAGAACGGCTGAGGCCTCCGCTTAAGGCGCATTTTTGGAAGCAGGACAGAGCTTCGCAGCCGTGGGAAGGAATCTGGATGAACTATGTGGTATTGGATCTGGAATGGAACCAGGCGAACGGGATCACGGAACACGAGGTGCCTGCCATTCCCTTTGAAATCATAGAGATCGGCGCGGTGAAGCTGCACACCGTCCCCTGCGGACAGCCGGGCGATGGCGGCAGCCCTGCCGGGGACGGGAATTCCGGCAGCGGCGGAGGACCTGTAAAGGACCGGAGTACGAAGAAAGAAGACGGAGGCGTAGGCAACGGCGCGTTCCTTATAGAAAGGGCAGGAGAATTCAACCAGCTCATCAGGCCGTCTGTGTACCATGAGATGAATCAGGCCACCGGCCGCCTGATTCATCTGCGGATGAAGGAGCTGAAGAAAGGCCGGCCCTTTCCCGAGGTGGCGGAGGCGTTCTTTGCCTGGTGCGGGGAGGAGGAGTACCGCTTCTGCAGCTGGGGCAGCGCGGATCTGACGGAGCTGCAGCGGAACATGGAGCACTATCACATGGAGCCACTGGCGGACGGCCCCCTGGCCTACCTGGACGTGCAGAAGCTGTTCAGCATCGCCTATGAGGACGGGAAGAGCAGGAAATCCCTGGAATACGCTGTGGACTTCCTGGAGCTGGAGAAGGACATCCCCTTCCACAGGGCCTTTGCCGACGCCCATTACACGGCGAAGATCCTGGCCAGGATTCTGGCGGAGAAGCCCGCGGCGCTGCGGAACCTCTCCTACGATGTGTTCCACCCGCCGAAGGACAGGAAATCCGAGCTGAAGGTACAGTTCGACAATTACGCAAAATACATTTCCAGGGAATTCGACACCAAGGAGGAGGCTCTGGAGGACAGGGAGGTGGCGTCCAGCAAATGCTACCTCTGCCGCAGGAACCTGCGCAAGAAGATCCGCTGGTTCTCGCCGGGCGGAAAGCATTACGTCTGCCTGGCCTACTGCGAGAAGCACGGCTACCTGAAGGGGAAGATCAGGATCCGGAAATCCCCCGCCGGGAAGGTCTATGTGGTAAAGACTACGAAGCTGATTTCAGACCAGGACGCGGAGGCGCTGAAGGCCCGCAGGGAGCGTGCAAGCGATATGCACAGGAAGCGGGTCCGCAGGAAGAGCCGCGGGACAAAGGAGAGGCCATGACTCAAAAGTCAGGGCCTCTGTATTTTCTGGAGCCGCGCTTTCTGCGGCGGCTGCGCTTCCGCCATCCCCGCCTGCCGCTGCGGGGAGAGATGTGGTAGTTCTTCAGGATCAGGCGCGCAATGAGCCAGAGGAGCAGCAGGACTGCCAGCACGCCCCCGGCCGTGAGGAGGAACGCCAGATTGACGAATATGACAGAAGCGTCTTCCTGATTGCCGTGCCCTGCGGCTCCCTCCTCGGTATCGAAGATGCTGGGCTCCTGGCTGTCTGCGTTGAAATCCACCCGGACAGTGCCCAGGGGCACCTCCTGATAGGAATAGGAGATCACCGCCGCCTGGCTCTCGTCCGCCGACTCGTAGGAGATGGAGGAAGAGACCTCCTCAAAGGAGACCGTCCGGGGCAGGACGATGAAGTCCTCCCTATTCAGGGAAAGGAAGGGCCGGGAGCTGCCGAAGATGTCATTGCCGCTGTAGAACAGGCCGGTGTTGTCGATATTGTATCTGGTCTCCGTCTGGGCCACGTTCACCCGCTCGAAATTGGAGAAGCCGTACTCGAAGAGGGAGATGGTGTCCTCATAGTGGTTTGGGGCCTCGTCCCGCATCACCACGCAGATTAGCTTCAGCCCGTCCTTCTCCGCGCAGGACACCAGGCAGCTCCTGGCATCGTCCGTGTAGCCGGTCTTGCACCCCACGATATATTCGTAGGCATAGGATCCTCCCGGGATGATCTCCATGTGGTTGTTCTCCAGCTTCCCCTGGGGCAGCTTGTCCGTGGGCGGGAAGTCGATCCGTGGGGACAGGGTGATCTTGCACAGCATCTCGTTGTCGAAGAAGGCCCTGCCGATCATGGCCAGGTCATAGGCCGTGGTATAATGATCCTCATCCGGCAGGCCGTTGGGATTGATGAAATGGGTATTCAGGCAGCCCAGCTCAGCGGCCCGCCCATTCATGAGGTCCGAGAAGACCTGCCAGTCCGTGGTGCCCGTGATGTGCTCCGCCACCGCATAGCACACCTCATTGGCGGAGCGGATCAGGATGGCGTTCAGGCACTGCTCCATGGTCAGCTCCTGCCCCACGTCCATGGCGATGTGGCTGCTGTCCCAGGGCGTGTCGAAGACGGCGTCGTGGGAAAAGGGGACGATCTCGTCCATCTGGCAGCGCTCCGCGGCAATCAGGGTGGTGAGGATCTTGGTAGTGCTGGCGGGGTATTCCCGCTGGTGGATATTCTTGGCATAGAGGATGGTGCCTGTCTGGAGCTCCATCAAAATGGCGGACTCCGCCCCCACCACAGGGCCAGCGGGCCAGTTGGGCACCTCGTTGGACTGGACGGGCAGGGCGCGGTTGGCTGCAAGAAGCAGCTCCGCGGCGGAAGGGGCCTGGGCCTTCACGGGGAGGGCGGGGGCCAGAGCCAGACTGCCGGCGCAGAGGACGGCAGCGAAAAGCCGGATATATTTATGGAAAAGTTTAGCGGACATCTGTCAACCTCGCATATATTCATTCACATCTAAAGATTCCTGTATCATGCTCCCATTATAGGTTTTGGATAATAGAATCTTGTTTTAGATTCTATTATACACCATTCTCCTCAAAAACCAAAGGGAGAAATTGCGGTACATGCAACTTAGGGGCGAAAAAACGCAGCTCACCACCGATCGCTTGCACGGGTCGCCCTTTTATGCTTTCCTATAAGTACAGAAACGGGCAGACAGGAGGAGACGACATGGAACCGGTCATAAAGGTCAGCGGACTCAAAAAAACTTTCCAGCAGGTCAAGGCGGTGGACGGCATCGACTTCCAGGTGGAGCAGGGGGAGCTGTTCGGCTTCCTGGGGGTGAACGGAGCGGGGAAGTCCACCACCATCAACATGCTGTGCACCCTGCTTGCGCCCACGGCAGGGGAGGCGGCGGTCTGTGGGCACAGGCTGGGCAGGGAGGATGAAGCCATCCGGCGCCAAATCGGGGTGGTGTGGCAGAACAACTGCCTGGACAACAAGCTGACCGTACAGGAGAACCTGACCGTCAGGGGCTCCCTGTACGGCCTGAAGGGCGGGAGGCTTAAGGAAAGCATAGGCAGAGTGGGCGAGAAGCTGGGGCTTTTGCCGCTGTTCGGCAGACGGTATGAGCATCTCTCCGGAGGGCAGAAGCGGCGCTGCGAGATCGGGGCCGCGCTGGTGAACACGCCCCGGCTCCTGTTCCTGGACGAACCCACCACCGGGCTGGATCCCGCCACAAGACAGACGGTCTGGGAGAGCCTGGAGGAGCTGCGGCAGGAAGGGGTCACCGTCTTCCTGACCACCCACTATATGGAGGAGGCCGCCCGGGCCACCCATATCGCCGTCATGGACAGCGGAAAGATTCGGGAGACGGGAACGCCCTTTTCGCTGAAGGAGCGCTTTGCCAGAGACCGGCTCCTGCTGATTCCCAGGGAGGGGAAGCGCGGGGAGCTGGCGGAGATCCTGGCCAGGCACCAGGGGGAGCCTGGCGGCGGGGGAGGGAAGGAGGGCTGCATGACGGCGGAAGAAGGCGACGGGGAGACATTCGTGGTGACCCTCCCGGAGAGCCTGGCGGCCATCCCGATCCTCCGGGAGGCGGAGCGGTGCCTGCGGGGCTTCGAGCTGGTACAGGGCTCCATGGATGACGTATTTTTGAACATAACAGGTAAAGCGCTGGGAAAACAGGGGGGAGAATCATGAAGGAAATCGGATATCTGGTAAAGAGGAACAGCCTGCTGTTCTTAAGGGAGCGCTCCGCAGTGTTCTTCTCGCTGCTGTCCATGCTCATCGTGCTGGCGCTGATGGTGATATTCCTGGGGCGGATGAACAGCCAGGCTCTGGTGGACCTGCTCTCGGAATGGGGCGGGGAGAGGGATCTGGCGGCGGATGAAAGGAATGCGGCCTATCTGATTCAGCTCTGGACCCTGGCGGGGATTCTGGTGGTCAATGCGGTGACGGTGACCCTCACGGTGACGGGGATTATGGTGCAGGACGAGACAGAGAAGCGGCTTATGGCGTTCTATGTGACGCCGGTGAGCAGGCTGAAGCTCTCCCTGGGCTATATCCTGTCCGCATGGCTGGTGGGGACGGGGATGTGCCTGCTGACCCTGGCGGCGGGGGAGGGGTATTTCGCCCTCCAGGGATACGGGCTGCTGAAGGCGGGGAGAGTGCTTGCGCTTGTGGGCATGATCGCCCTGAACACCTTCGTCTTCGCTGCGATCGCCTACCTGTTCGCGCTGTCCGTCCACAACAGCAGCGCCTGGAGCGGCCTGCTGACGATCGTCGGCACGCTGGTGGGCTTCGTGGGAGGAATCTATCTGCCCATGGATTCCCTGTCCGCCCCGGTACAGTCGGCGCTGAAATGCCTGCCTGTGCTCCACGGCGCGTCCATGATGCGGCAGGTCTGCACGGAGGAGGCCATAGGGGAAGCCTTTGCGGGAATGCCCCGGGGCGCAGAGGATATCTTCCGGGAGGCCATGGGAATCACCGTCATGGCGGGGGAGCATAAAATTTCTTCGGGAGAACAGGTGCTGATTCTGCTGCTTTATGCTATAATAGCCATTGGCGCAGGAGCAGTCCTGAGCAGGCGCAGGAAGCTGCGCTGAGAGAGGGCGGCAGAAAGCCCCGGGCAGGGAAGCTTTGGGGGCAGATGCGAGTCAGGGGGACGGGAATGAAGATTACGATACAGGATCTGCCGGAGGGGGAGGAAGAGGAGATCGTCATCCGGTGCAGAGGCATGGACGAACAGCTCCTGAAGCTGGTGTACGCCCTGCGGGCGGGGCGGGAGAAGCTCACCGTCTCCAGGCAGGAGCGGCTGTTTCGGATACTGCCGTCCGCGGTCTACTATTTTGAGGCCGTGGACAACAGGGTGTTCGCCTATCTGGAGAAGGAGGTCTACGAGACGAAGCTGAAGCTGTATGAGCTGGAGGAGCGGCTGGCGGGCACGGACTTCTTCCGGGCGTCCAAGTCCACGGTGATCAACCTGGCCAAGGTGGAGAGCTTAAGCCCCGCCTTCAACGGACGCTTCGAGGCGGCCATGAAGAACGGGGAGAAGCTGATCGTCTCCCGGCAGTATGTGCCGGTTCTGAAGGAAAAGCTGGGATTGTAGGCCTGCGCGGAGGATTGATATGATAAAAATACGGTTTTTGTTCAAGGTATTTTCGACGGTGACGGCCCTCGTGGTGGTGGCCGTCGCGGTGTTCACCACCATACTGGAGCCGGCCCCTATGATAGAGACGGTTGTCCTGTGGCAGATTCCGGCGGTGTCCGCCCTGTGCACCCTAAGCTGCCTGATCTATCCCTGGAACAGGACTCCGGGGAAGACAGAGATGGGAATCCGCACCGTAATCCACTACCTTCTGGTCAACGGGATCGTGCTGGGGGCGGGCTTCTGGTTCGAATGGTATCGGATCGACCGGCTGGGGAGCGTGGCGTCCATGCTCCTCACCATTGCCGTGGTCTTCGCCCTGGTATCGGCCATAACCTGGGCCCAGGCCTTGGAGGAGGCGAAACAGATGAACGAAAGGCTCAGGGAATACCAGCAGAAAAAGGCAGAGGGCGAAATCATGGATTGACAAGCATGGGATTTTACAGTACATTTATAGTTAGAAGGAACAGGAGATTCCTGACAGGGAGTATATGAGATGAGACTGCGCAACATTACGGGCTCCAGGGAGGCGATCGCCGGGAGCCCTTATGTGGTGCCGGAGGAATTGCAGCCGCAGTGCCCCGGCAGATGGAGGGAGATGTTCGGAAATGGAAATCCTATCCACATTGAAATCGGTATGGGAAAGGGGAAATTCATCCATACTATGGCTAGGGAGCATCCCCGCGTCAACTACGTGGGCATCGAGAAATACTCAAGCGTCCTGATTCGGGCCGTCCACAAGATGGAGGCGGAGGAGCTGCCGAACCTGAAGTTCCTGCGGATGGAGGCGGAGGACATCGCGAAGGTCTTCGGGCCCGGGGAGGTGGACAGGATCTACCTGAACTTCTCGGATCCCTGGCCCAAGGACAGGCATGCCAAGCGAAGGCTGCCCTCCAGGCAGTTCCTGGCCCGCTTCCGGGAGATCTTGAAGCCCGGCTGCAGGCTGGAGTTCAAGACGGACAACAGGGAGCTGTTCGACTTCGCCCTGGAGGAGCTTGCGCCCGCGGGGTGGACAGCCGACCAGGTGACCTATGACCTCCACAGCGATTCGCGCCTGATGGAGGGGAACGTGATGACGGAGTACGAGGAGAAGTTCTCATGTCTGGGGAACCCCATCTGCAAGTACATCTCCCATCCCGGGCAGTGAACGGAACCGGGATGCCCATATGAGGCAGGAAGGCTCGCGGGACAGCGCGGGGATTTTGGGACAGGCGAAGGGGAAATCCCATAGGACAGCCCGGGCGGAGGCGGCTGCGGGGCAGACAGCGGGGCAGGTCTGCGGTGTGGAAGACAGTCAGGAAGATGATAACGGCGCACCGGAAGGGTGCAGAAAAGAGGTAGAATCATGGAATACAAATTTACGGCGGACAATTTCGATGCGGAGGTACTGCAGGCAGCCGAGCCCGTGCTGGTGGACTTCTACGCGGACTGGTGCAATCCCTGCAGGATGATGGGCCCGGTGGTGGCCAAGATGGCGGAGGCCTTTGAGGGGCGGCTCAAGGTGGGGAAATGCAATATCGATGAAAACATGCAGTTAGCCCAGACTTACCGCATCTCCAGCATCCCGGCCTTCGTGGTCTTCAAGGGCGGCAAGCCTGTGGCCAACTATGTGGGCGCCATGTCGGCGGCGGATTTCCAGGCAAAGATTGAGCAGGTGCTGGCGTGATATGAGCAGAGAGAACATGGTATATGAGGGGAAGAGGACGCTGGCCTGCATCGTGGCATCACTGATGTACGCCATTGGCGTGAACCTGTTCGTGGTGCCCGCCCAGTTGTACTCGGGCGGGCTCATGGGCATCTGTCAGGTGATCAGGACGCTGCTGGTGGAATATCTGCACATGAACTTCCACAGCTTCGACATCGCGGGTATCATCTACTATATCATCAATGTGCCCATATTCATCATCGCCTTTACCAGGATGGGCCGGAAGTTCTTCGCGAAGACCCTGGTCACCGTCACGGCCATGACGGTGTTTTTGTCCGTGGTGCCCATCGTGCAGGTGGTGGACGATACCGTGGCGGCCTGCGTGGTGGGAGGTATCATATCCGGGGCCGGGATCGGCATCATCCTGCGGATGGCGTCCTCCGGCGGCGGGCTGGACGTGGTGGGCGTGCTGCTCACCAAGTGGCGGAGGGATTTCAGCGTGGGGAAGGTGTACCTGATCGTGAACCTGTCCCTGTACATCATCTGCCTCTTCCTGTTCGACATTGAGATCGTGGTGTACTCTGTGATCTTCGCCGCGGTGCATTCCCTGGCCATAGACAAGGTACATATCCAGAACATCAACGTGGAGGCCAATATCATCACCAAGCTGAACAATGTGGACCTGGAGAAGGCCATCATGGAGGAGATCGGCAGGGGCCTCACCAAGTGGACCACTCTGGGGGCGTACACCTATGAGCAGTCCCATATGCTTTACATCACCCTGTCCAAGTACGAGGTGTCCAGGCTTAAGGCCGTGGTCCACAAGTACGATCCCAACGCTTTCATCGTGATCAACGAGGGCGTGACCATAGACGGGAATTTCCTGAAGAAGCTGTGAAGTGTGAGAAGAAGTTCTAGGGCGCCAAAGGACGTCGCCCAAGAACTTCTAGGCTTGCAAGCGAATGGATTCGCTTTGCAAGCCGGTCTCACACAGAAGAATGCCCAAAATGCATGGGCATTCTTCCGGTTTTGCAGCGATTGTTTGTGCCGTTAGGAACGGCACTGACGTTAGGAACGGCACTGACGCTGGCGGTATGTGGGGAAGTGCATGATGCAGATAAAAACCTCCGGGGGCAGCTGCCTGCGGAGGTTTTCTCTGTCTTTTCCTAATATTTCTTTCTGGCCGTCTGGACAGGCTCGCTGGTCAGATCCACCCCCAGCTTCTTGTAGATCTTGATGTCCACCTCGGAGAGCATCACGGAGGTATGGACCTGGCAGCCCCGGAGGTTCGGGAGCTGCTCCAGGGAGCGCCTGGCATTGTCGTCATGGCAGGCCTCCAGGGACAGGGCGATCAGCACCTCGTCCGTGTGGAGCCTGGGATTCTTCCCGCCCAGGTAGCGCACCTTCAGATTCTGGATGGGCTCGATGGCCTCGGGCTTGATCAGCTTCGTATCGTGCTCCACTCCCGCCAGGTATTTCAGGGCGTTCAGAAGCAGGGCGGCGGAGGCCCCCAGGAAGTCCGAGGTCTTGGAGGTGATGATGCGCCCGTCCGCCAGCTCGATGGCCGCGGTGGGCACGCCCAGCTCCTCCGCCCGTTCCCTGGCGGCGGCAGTGACCCTCCTGTCCTCAGTGGCGATCTTGGCCTGCTTCATCAGCAGCTCTATCTTGTAGACCTCCGTCTCCGAGGCGCCGTCCCGCACCATCCGGTTCAGGGAGGCGTAGTAGCGGCGGATGATCTCCATCCGGGAAGCCTCGCAGCATGCCTCGTCGTCTATGATGCAGTTCCCTGCCATGTTCACGCCCATGTCCGTGGGGGATTTGTAGGGATTCTCCCCGTAGATGCCCTCGAAGATGGCGTTCAGCACCGGGAATATCTCGATATCCCGATTATAATTTACCGTTGTCTCGCCATAAGCCTCCAGATGGAAGGGGTCTATCATGTTCACGTCGTTCAGGTCCGCGGTGGCAGCCTCGTAGGCCAGGTTGATGGGGTGCTTTAAGGGTATGTTCCAGATGGGGAAGGTCTCGAACTTGGCGTAGCCTGCCTTGGTGCCCCGAAGGTTCTCATGGTAGAGCTGGGAGAGGCAGGTGGCCATCTTCCCGCTGCCCGGGCCCGGGGCCGTCACCACCACCAGAGGCCTGGAGGTCTCTATGTAGTCGTTCTTTCCGTAGCCGTCTTTGCTGACGATCAGGGGCACATTGGAGGGATACCCTTCGATGGTATAGTGGAGGTACACTTTGATGCCCTTCTTCTCCAGCTTGGCCTTGAACTGCTCCGCGCTGTGCTGCCCGGCGTAGTGGGTGATGACCACGCTGCCCACATACAGGCCCCTGCCCTGGAACTCGTCCCGCAGCCGCAGCACGTCCACGTCATAGGTTATCCCCAGATCTCCCCGTATCTTGTTCTTCTCGATGTCGGCGGCGCTGATGACTATGACTATCTCTGCGTAGTCGGAAAGCTGCATCAGCATCCGCAGCTTGGAGTCCGGCGCGAAACCGGGAAGCACCCTGGACGCGTGGAAATCGTCGAAGAGCTTGCCGCCGAATTCCAGGTAGAGCTTGTCCCCGAACTTGGCGATGCGCTCCTTGATATGCTCGGACTGCATCTTCAGATATCTGTCATTGTCAAAACCGATTTTCATTCTGCCGCCTCCTGATTTTTTCAAAAAATACTTTTCTATTCTACCACATTTCCGGGGGGATGGGAATGGGGAAATTGATATTTTGGGGCAGGATTGTTTGACATTTGTGTCAGGTCATATTATCATGGAAATAGAAGAAGGAAGAAGGGAGCGCAGGGCTATGGGGATATACGTGAATCCGGGGAACATATCGTTCCAGGAGGCCATAAACTCTAAGATTTATGTGGACAAAAGCGAACTGATTCCCTACACCAACAGCGTCATCCGCACCCAGCAGAAGAACCTGTGCGTCAGCCGCCCCAGGCGCTTCGGGAAGTCCATGGCGGCGGACATGCTGGTGGCGTACTACAGCAGGGGCTGTGACTCCGGCAGGCTGTTCTCCGGGCTTAAGGCGGAGGAAGACGCGTCCTTCATGGGCCACCTGAACCGCCATAATGTAATCCGGTGGGACGTGCAGCGTTTCGTGGAAAGCAAAAGCGGCTACGACAGGTTCATCGATGACATCGAGGACAGGGTGATCCGGGACTTGAAGCGGGAGTTCCCGGAATGCGGCGATTTCCCGGAGGGCAGCAGGCTGAAGACGGTTCTGGACGAGATATACGGACAGACCGGCCAGGGATTCGTCTTCATCATCGATGAATGGGACTGCGTGTTCCGCCTGGCAAAGGAGCGGAAGGAGGTACAGAGGGAGTACCTGGACTTCCTGCGGGGCCTGTTCAAGGGGGCGGAGTACGTGGATCTGGCGTACATGACGGGTATCCTGCCCATCAAGAAGTATGGGGAGCATTCGGCGCTGAATATCTTCGACGAGTATTCCATGACAGAACCCAAGGGATTGGGGGATTACTTCGGTTTCACCGGGGAGGAGGTCCGCGGGCAATGCGGGAGGCACGGCGTGGACTATGGGGAGATGGAGCGGTGGTATGACGGCTACCTGATTGGAAGGAGCCATATCTACAATCCGAAGTCCGTGGCGGATGCGCTGTTGTGGAAGGAGTTCCGGAGCTACTGGACGGGGACGGAGACCTATGAGGCCCTGAAGGTCTACATTGAGAGGGACTTTGATGGGCTGAAAGAGGCGGTGGTGGGCATGCTGGGCGGGAGACCCTGTAGAATCAGGCCGGAGAGGTTCCAGAACGACATGACTACATTCGGGGCGAAGGACGATGTGCTCACGCTGCTGGTGCATCTGGGCTATCTCTCCTATGATAGGGAGACCGGTGAGGCCTCCATCCCGAACCTGGAGATTACCCAGGAATTCCTGAACGTGGTGGACAGCCCACAGTGGGGCGGCCTGACGGAGGCCCTGAACCGGTCTGAGGAGCTGTTGCGCAGCACCTGGGCTATGGACGGGGAGGCGGTGGCTGCGGGGATGTCCGCCATCCACAGCGAGACCGCCTCTCTCCTGAAGTACAATAACGAAAACTCCCTGACATGTACTGTCCTGATGGCCTACTACAGTGCAAAGGCCTACTACATGAACCCCATCATGGAACTGCCCTCCGGCAAGGGTTTCGCCGATGTGGTCTATCTGCCAAAGCGGGACACAGGCCGCCCGGCGCTGGTGGTGGAGCTGAAATGGAACAAATCCGCCCGGGGAGCCATAGCCCAGATCAGGGACAGGCAGTACGCTTCATGGATTCAGGGATACACAGGGGATATCCTGCTGGTGGGAATCAGCTACGATAAGAAGAGCAAGGAACATACCTGCACCATTGAGGCCTGGAGGAAGGAAGAGGACAATCTTTGAATCAATATACTATCCGTAAATTGGGTAAGAGATTTATGCACCCATTGGAAAATGATTTGTATATATATATACTGCAAACAGAACGAAAATATTCAGAAAACCGAAATGCCGGCCATGATTTGACGGAAGGATTTATTTTTCATGGAAGAAACAATAGCCGCATGCGTTCTTTTTTTGATATCGGCAGGACTGTTCATCTTGAGTTACCGTTCTTTTGGGGAAAAAGGTTTTTGCTCAATAACGCATACATTTATGCGTCAGAGCGAGAACGGGAGCGTATGGAAAAAAAGCCGTACTATCGTCAGTCCGCTATCGTGTTACTGCTGCTGGGATTCAGTTTCGTATTCAACGGAATGGCGCTTCTGCAGGGCGCTGACTGGCTGTATTGGCTTGTGGGAATAAGCGTAGCCATTACGATTGTCTATGCAATCGTTTCAAGCATCATGATCGTAAAACGATAGTAAGGAATTGTCTACAAATAACTGCTGCGAGTTAAACGCTGTTTTCCTTAGGTTTACGTTGATAAGGAAGTATTCATAACAACTTATCAATAACGCTGACAAACAGAGTGCAAGCAAGATATGAGATTGTAGATACTCAACGTGCTGATGGTGTTCAGGGAACATAGCGGTATGGTCCTGCGGGAGGAGCATATCGTATGTTTCCAGGTGAACTGGGGGAATAAGCCGGACAATATAGGAAAGATTGCCGAAACGCTGGGCATCGGCCTGGAGAGCATTGTCTTCGTGGACGATTCGCCCCTGGAAATACCGGCGGTCAGGGCGATTCTCCCAGAGGTCGCAGCGATACCCTATCACAGGGAAAGGATGTATGGTCAATTCCGCTGCTTCAATCTGAGAAGGGGATACGAAAGGGGAGAATTAGGACAGCGGAATGAGACCTACCGGACGAACCGACACCGGCAGCAGCTTAGGGAAGAGAGCGGGAGCTACAGTGGCTATCTGGCATCCCTCGGGATGGAGATAGGGATACATGAGGCCGTGCCGCTGGAGCACGCGCGTATTGCAGAGCTTTCCCAGCGGACCAACAGGTGTACGAATGGGAAAAGGTATTCCGTGACAGACATCGGGCTGAACATGGAGTGTTCTGGTACAAAGATATATTCGGTTTATCTAAAGGATAGGTATTCTGATTTGGGACTGATAGGAGCCATGGAGATGACAGGCGATAGGCTGACGCTATTCAGTGTATCCTGCAGGGCGCTGGGCAGGGAGATTGAGCGGCACATGATTGGGGATTTTTTGAGTGCAATAAAGGGATATGTGCTGAAGGCCATGGACGAAAATGAGCAGGTGAACCTGAAGCCCCTCTACATCATGCGATGCTTTGACGCAGTCATGAAGATAAGGGCAGAAATGCTGCATATAGAGGATTCCGCCTTTTTAGAGGAAATGAACAAGGCATGCAGGTGTAGCTCAAATCTGTTGAATATCATCATGAGATACAATATGACAGGGCGCGGCAATCGGGCATATGTGGCGGAAAGGTTTCACAGGCTGATGGCATTGGAGACCGACATTGTGGAAAAGCTGGTCGATATTTTGAGGACGATTGCTTGACGTTTCCGACAGGGCATATTATCATAGAGACAGAAAGATGGCGGAAGGAGCATGATTGTTATGGGGATATATGTAAATCCGAGCGACGTATCGTTTGAAATGTCTCGAAATTCGGATATTTATGTAGATAAAAGCATGCTGATAGCCCAGACGAACAGGGTCTGCCGGACGGAGCGGCGGTTCCTCTGCGTCAGCCGCCCCAGACGCTTCGGGAAGTCCATGGCGGCTAACATGCTGGCAGCTTATTACAGCCGCGGCTGCGATTCCAGTCGGCTCTTCTCCGGGCTTGCTATCGAAGGGGAAGAATCCTTTCTGGTGCACCTGAACCGCCATAACGTGATTCGGTGGGACGTGCAGCGTTTCCTGGAAAGCAAGAGCGGCTACGACAGGTTCATCAATGATATCGAGGATATGGTAATCCGGGACTTGAAGAAGGAATTCCCGGAATGCGGCGATTTTCCGGAGGGCAGCAGGCTGAAGACGGTTCTGGACGAGGTATACGGACAGACCGGCCAGGGATTCGTCTTCATCATCGACGAATGGGACTGCGTGTTCCGCATGGCGAAGAATCGGGAAGAGATACAGAAGGCGTATCTGGACTTCCTGCGGGGCCTGTTCAAGGGCGCGGAGTACGTGGACTTAGCATATATGACGGGAATCCTGCCCATCAAGAAGTATGGGGAGCATTCGGCCCTGAACATCTTCGAGGAATACTCCATGCTTGACTCTGCGGAGCTGGCCAGGTTTTTCGGTTTTACAGAGGAGGAGGTCCATGGACTGTGCACCAGTACGGGTATGGATTTCCAGGACGTGGAGAAATGGTATGACGGCTACCTGATGAACGACATCCATATCTACAACCCCAAGTCCGTGGTGGACGCGGTGCGGCGGGGGAAATGCAAGAGCTACTGGACCGGCACAGAGACCTATGAGGCGTTGAAGGTCTATATCGACCTGGATTTCGATGGGCTCAGGGAGGCGGTGGTGGGGATGCTTGGCGGCGCGCGCTGCAGGGTAGACGCCACCACTTCCCAGAACGACATGACTACCTTCAAGACCAAGGACGATGTGCTTACCCTTCTGATACACTTGGGGTATCTGGCCTATGATGAGGGCACAGAGGAAGTCTTCATCCCCAACCAGGAGATAGCGCAGGAATATATGAGGGCGATAAAGGTAGGCGACTGGGGCGGCCTGACGCAGGCCCTGAACCGGTCTGAGGAGCTGCTGCGCAGCACCTGGGCTATGGACGGGGAGGCGGTGGCTGCGGCGATGTCCGCCATCCACAGCGAGACCGCCTCTCTCCTGAAGTACAACAACGAAAACTCCCTGACATGTACTGTCCTGATGGCCTACTACAGCGCAAAGGCCTGCTACATGAACCCAATCATGGAACTGCCCTCCGGCAAGGGTTTCGCCGATGTGGTCTATCTGCCAAAGCGGGACACAGGCCGCCCGGCGCTGGTGGTGGAGCTGAAATGGAACAAATCCGCCCGGGGAGCCATAGCCCAGATCAGGGACAGGCAGTACGCTTCATGGATTCAGGGATACACAGGGGATATCCTGCTGGTGGGAATCAGCTACGATAAGAAGAGCAAGGAACATACCTGCACCATTGAGGCCTGGAGGAAGGAAGAGGACAATCTGTGAATCAATATACTATCCGTAAATGGGGGAAGAGATTTATGCACCCATTGGAAAATGATTTGCAGATATATACTGTAAACAGTGCGAAAATATTCAAAAAACCGAAATGCTGGCCATGATTTGACGGAAGGATTTATTTTTATAGAAGAAACAATAGCCGCATGCGTTCTTTTCTTGATATCGGCAGGACTGTTCGTCCTGAGTTACCGTTCTTTTCGGGAAAAGGTTTTTTGCTCAATAACGCATGCATTTATGCGTCAGAGCAAGAACGAGAGCGCATGGAAAAGAAACCGTACTATCGTCAGTCCGCTATCGTGTTCCTGCTGCTGGGATTCAGTTTCATATTCAACGGAATGGCGCTTCTGCAGGGCGCTGACTGGCTGTATTGGCTTGTGGGAATAAGCGTAGCCATTACGATTGTCTATGCAATCGTTTCAAGCATCATGATCGTAAAACGATAGTAAGGAATTGTCTACAAATAACTGCTGCGAGTTGAACGCTGTTTTCCCTGTGTTTCAAGGCTTTTTCCTACAGAAATTGCAGCAGTTATTTTCCGACAGTTACTAAGGAATTAGGAAAGACAGGCCCCCGGGCCATGAATCCTTAAGCCGGGCCCTGTCTTTTCCGAAGTGGCGACATCTATTTATAAGCATTCTCGGTACTTGCATGCCACCCCGCCCTATAATACAATGTACGAAACAGATTCAGGAGACGGAACAGAGGGGGAAGCGATGGCATCGACAAAAACGCTTTGGCGTATCATAACATTCTTTTTTCGGAAAATACCCATGGAGAGCGCCTTCTCAAGCCTGGCCTATATCCTGGAGCATCTCCATCCCACCATCATGACTTTGCTTTCCGCCGCCCTGTTCAAGGCTGCGGGAAACTGCCTTGCGGGAGATGGCGGGGCCACAGAGATTTTCACCTATTCGTCTGCTATTATACTTTATTTCGTTGCGTACAACATCCTGCGCTCCTTCTCCAGCATATGCATCAATGCAGGCGTCTACGAGAAGGCCATGTTCCTGCTGAAGGACGACCTGGCCGAGGCTGCATCCAGGCTCCCCCTGGTCCGGTTTGAGGACGGGGAGATGCTTGCCCGCAGGAAACGGGCCCAGGAATGCGTGCAGAACGACCGCATCCCCGGAATCTTCATGCTGCTGATCGTCCTGACCACATCCGTTGCAGGCATCCTCTCGCTGCTGGCCGCCCTGTGGGCATACCATCCCCTGCTCCCGATCATCGCCGCTGCCAGCGTGGCCCAGTTCTTCCTGTCCCACTGGCTGCTGGAGCGGGAGGGCTATCGCCTGGAGGAGGCAGTCACCGGAAGGAAGCGGCAGCGGGACTATATATGGTCCCTGTTCACCAGTCCGGGAAACGTGAAGGAGATGCGGGTCATGGGCTTCGACGGCTACCTGGCAGACCGATGGAAGGAGGAGCGGGACAGCGTGAATGAGGCCCAGTGGAGGCTGGACAGGAAAAAGAGCCGTTATCACCTGCTCTGCGATGCCGTAAAGACCCTGGGCTACCTCACGGGCGTGGCCTTCTGCCTGTGGCTGGTCCGGGAGGGCATGATATCCGCCCCGGTGTTCGGCGCGTGCCTGGTGGCATTCGCCAGCGTCCAGGACGTGGTGGGGAACTTCTTCGGCTCCCTGGGAAAAATTCCGGGCTTCCTGGGGCTGGCGGCGGATTATTTTGCCTTTATAGATGACGGCGCTCCGGAACAGGAGGGGCTTCTGGAGCTTTCGGAGCCCATCAGGACCATTGAATTGAAGGATGTCAGCTTCCGGTATCCCCATGGCGGGAAAGAGGCAGTGAAATCCGTCTCCCTGACGATCCGGCAGGGGGAGGTGGTGTCGCTGGTGGGGGTCAACGGGAGCGGGAAGACCACGCTGGTGAAGCTGCTGCTGGGAATCTACCTGCCGGAGCGGGGAGAGGTCCGCTATAACGGAACGGATCTGCGGAGGCTGCGGAAGGAATCCCTGTACAGGCATGCGGCGCTCCTGACCCAGGACTTCGCCCTGTACAACCTTACCCTGGCGGAGAATGTGGCCCTGGCGGACATCGGCCGGGTGGGGGACAGGGAGCGCGTCCGGGAAGTGCTGAGACGGGTGGACATGGACGGAGGGCTTGGCGGAGCGGAAGGCTGGGGAGGGTGCAGAGCCTTGAGAGAAAGCGAAAGTCAGGGAGGCGGCGGCCAGGAAGCCCCCGGGAGCGGGGGAGAGAATGGAGACCCGGAGATTCCCGGGAGCCGGGGAGAGGGAGAAGGCCAGGAAGCCCCCAGGAGCTGGGGAGAGGGAGAAAGCCAGGAAGTTCCCGGAAGCCGGGGAGAGAACGGAGGCCCGGAGATTCCCGGGATTCCCGGAGATTCCGGCGGCATTTTAGGGCGGGAGTTCGGAGGCCCTGCATTCTCGGAAGGGCAGAAGCAGCGCCTGGCGCTGGCCAGAGTGCTGTTTGCCGACAGAGAGCTGGTCATCCTGGACGAGCCCACCTCCGCTTTGGATCCCCTCCAGGAGAACCGTATCCTGGAGGAATTCCTGCGCCTGTCCAGAGGGCGCACCACGATCATCATCTCCCACCGGGTAGGGCTGTGCCGCCAGGTGGACAAAATCGCCGTGATGCAGGACGGGAGCATCGCGGAATGGGGCAGCCATGAGCAGCTGATGGCGGAAGGGGGAGCATACAAGAACCTCTACGACATGCAGAGCAGATGGTACACGGATACCGCCGATGCCCCCGGCGGGATGCCCGTAGAGACAGGATGCCCGCAGAAACCCGCAGAAACGGGCGGAAGGAACCAGGATGACAGCCATGAAGCCGACCATGAAACCGACCAGATATAAAGTGATAGTCTCATCCCTTTTCCAGGCATGCCGGACAGAGATGTTCTGGTATCTGCTCACCATGCTGCTCCTTGCCCTCCTGGGCCCGCTGTCCCTCCTCTGCCGGGGCAGGCTGCTGGACGCCGCAGTCTCCGGAGAGGGGAAGCTCTTTGGGGAGATGCTGCTCTTCGGAGGCATTTTTCTCCTGTCCCTCCTCATGACCTACGGCAACCGCCTGGGCAGACAACGGATGCGCAAGAAGCTCTACGGCCATTTCTCGGAACAGGTGCTGGGAAAGTTCTCCAGGATCCGATACGCCGCCTATGAGTCCCAGGAGGCCCTTGACACCATAAAGCGGGCCGGGGACGCGCCCCAGGAGCACATCCTGGAATTCTTCACCACCTTTCTGGAGGCCGCCTCGGAGCTGATCCGCATCTTCTGTTACGGCGCTGTCTTCGCCGGGCTCTCCTTTTGGTGCCTGATTCTGGGGATACCGGCCTTCGGGGCCATGCTTTACTTCGATTTGAAGCGCATCCGCCTGATGATGGGCCTGTACGAGGGCCAGACCCGGGAGGAGCGCCTGATGGAGAGCTACGAGGGGGCCCTGAGCGGCAAAGAGACCCTCTACGACCTGAGGGTGGCCGGGGCCGTGCCCTTTTTCCTGAAAAAGAGGAAGGGGCTCAGCGACCGCATCGTAAAAGAGCGGTACAGGCGGACCATACAGTCCCAATTGGTCTACTCCTACGGGGAGATGGCCACGGTGCTGTGGATGGCCGTCGTGCTGTTCTTTTCCGTGAACGCCCTGTTAAAGGGAAAAGCCACCCTGGGCCTGTTCGTGGCTTTGGTGGGCTCCCTGCAGCAGATGGCGGGCACGTTCCGGGCATTGGGGGAGAAATATTCCGAACTGCAGAGGCGGGCGGCCTACGTGGGATACTATGTGGCCTTCCTGGAGCTGGCGGAGGCTCCGGCAGGGAAAACCGCCCTGACGGATCAGGAGGAGTCCCCGGCAGGGAAAACGGCCTTAACGGAAAAGGAGGAGCCCCTGGCAGGAAAAACGGCCCTGACCGATCAGGAGGAGTCCCCGGCAGGAAAAACGGCCTTGACGGAAAAGGAAGCCCTGGCCGGAAAAAAGGGAACCCGGGAGGCAGCGGGGAAGGGCATCCGCTTCGAGCATGTGACCTTCACCTACCCGGGGCGGAAGGAGCCTGCCCTCCGGGACGTGAGCTTCGCCATGGCCCCCGGGACGCGGACAGCCCTGGTAGGGCACAACGGTTCCGGAAAGTCCACCCTGGTGAAGCTGCTGTGCGGGCTCTACCAGCCGGACTCGGGCCATATCTTCATAGACGGACAGGATGTAGCGCAGATGTCCCCGGATGCGCTCCGGCGGCATTTCAGCGTGGTGTTCCAGGACTACGGAAAGTATTCCTTCACCGTCCGGGAAAACGTGGAGCTTGGCGACGTGGAGAAGATGCGGGCCCCTGTCCGGGAGCGGGAGAAGGCCGTCCGGGCTGCCCTGCGCCAGGGGCTGGCGGAGGACCTGGCGGGGATGCTGGAAAAGCCCCTGGGGAACCTTTCCTCGGAGGGCACGGGGCTCTCCGGCGGGCAGTGGCAGAGGCTGGCCCTGTCCAGAGCCTGCTACCGTGACAGCGCGATCTGTGTGCTGGACGAGCCCACGGCCTCCCTGGACCCCGTGGCGGAGAACGAACTGTATGCCAACTTCACGGAGATGATGCGGGAGCGCGCCTGCATCCTGATCTCCCACCGGCTGGCGGTGGCCAGGTACACGGACCGGATCCTGGTGCTGGAGGGCGGGAGGCTGGTGGAGGACGGGACCCACGGCTCGCTGATGGAGAGGGAGGGCGTGTACGCGTCCATGTACCTGGCCCAGAGCCATTGGTATGCTTCGGAAGAGCAAAGAAATACGCAAATAGGACTGGGAAACACTTTTTTTAAGAAAGGGGATATGTTATAGTAGATATAGACAAAGCGAGGGCGGAAATTCGACAGGGAGACGGATGTGGAGAGTTCAGGGGAGCGGGCAGAGGCAAGACGCGTGAAAACGAATGCGATTACCAACAATATATTTTGGATGCGGCATATTTTTTGTGCGAGCAAGGCCAGGATATTCCTGAATATTCTGATGACCATCATCCAGGCTGTATTCAATTTTATTTTTGATGTGTATATTTTCCTGATAGTGCTTGACGGTTGGCAGAATGGGGATGGATTTTGGAACATCTGCCGGAAGGTCGGGCTCATCTGCTTGGCGCAGATTGTTTTTCTGGCGGCTAGGAACTGGTACGAAAGCTGCTATGTGCCCCAATCGAACCTAAGGATATCCCAATATATGAGGAAGCTCGTCTCCGGGAAAATGAAGGAGATCGACCTGCTCTGCTATGATGCCCCAGAGTTCTATGATGGATATATCCGGGCGATGAATGAGGTTGAAGGGCGCTCGGACGCCTTCCTGGCCTCGATGAATTCCTTCGTCAACAATCTGTTCGCCATTTTCTCCACATCCTTCGTGATCTTTACGATTGACCCTGCCTTCCTGGCCATCGCGCTGATCCCGCTGTTCGTGAGCTTCTTCATCGGAAAAGCCCAGGGAAAGACGAGATTCGCCTGCCGTATGGAGACTCAGGCAAATGAGCGGGAGGAGGCTTATATAAGGCGCATATTCTATTCGAAGGAGTACGCAGAGGAGATGCGCACCACAGGGATTGCCCGTGTCCTGATAAGACATTTTGGTGATATCATGGAGGGGTTCCAGCGGATCGTCAGGAAGCATGGAATACGGATGGCATTCTATGAATATCTGGACTATATGCTGATGGATGTGGTGGTCTATCTGGGGGGAATCGTGCTTGCCATATATAAGGCGGTAGTCACCAGGACGGTTGCGGTCAGCGGCGCATTGGTAGTGGCGAACACCATCAGCTCCGTCTCCTGGTCGATCCGCAGCTTTTCGGACATCCTTGTAGAGTTTCAGGAGCATGCCATGTACATCGGCACGTTCATGGAGTTTTTGGCTTATGAGCCACGGATAAATGATGACCGCGCCAGGCTGAGCCCCCAGGAGGGCAGCAGGCTTCTGACGGTCAGGAACCTTTTCTATACATATCCCGGGAACGCCGCCCCTGCTTTAAAGGACATCTGCATGGACATACAGCGGGGGCAGAAGATCGCCATACTTGGCCCCAACGGCTCCGGAAAGTCCACATTGGTCAAGCTCATCATGAGGTATTATGAGCCGGATTCCGGCGCGATTGCGCTTGACGGCAGAGAGATATGCGAATATTTCGTCAGGGACTACCGCAGGATGTTCGGCACGGTGTTTCAGGATTACCGTCTCTTCGCTTTCTCCGTCTTAGAGAATCTGCTCCTGAAGGATCACATCGATGGGGAAGACAGGAGGAGGGCCCTGCATGCCCTTGACCTGACAGAGCTGCGGGACAGGATAGAGGCGCTGGAGAGCGGGATAGATACGGGGCTGTCGAAAGAGTTCGATGAGGACGGGGCTGTCCTGTCCGGCGGCGAGATGCAGCGGCTGGCAGTGTCCAGGCTGTTTGCAGGGGAATGTCCCTATCTGATCGTGGACGAACCCACCTCGGCGCTGGATCCTTTGGCGGAGTACAAGGTCTTCAGGAACATCCTGGACTACTGCGAGGGCAGGGCGGTGATTTTCATCTCCCATCGGCTGTCGTCAGCTGTCCTTGCGGACCGGATCTACTACATGGAAGACGGTGAGGTGGCGGAGGTCGGAACCCATGACGCGCTGCTGGCCCTGAACGGGAAGTACGCGGCGTTTTGGGACAAGCAGGTTCGGCTGTATAAGGAGGGCGGGCATGATGAAGAGCATTAGGAACAACTGGAAGCTGCTGCGATATGCCCTCAGGCATACGCCCCGGTTCGTCCTCCTTGCCATGCTGGACGGCCTGTTCCTGGGGTTCCTGAACTCATATGCAACGGTAGTCTTCCTTAAGATAATATTCGACCAGATCGAGGCGGGAGTCCCCTTCAAAGAATTGATGGGCTCCGTCGCGTGGCTGCTTGGGCTCTTTGTGGCAGGCTATGTCTTCCACGTCCTCCAGATGCACCTTTTTGAACAGCGGTTCAAATATAAGCTGCATGCCGCTGTCCAGGGAGACCTGTTCGAAAAGCTCCCGAAAGTCGAAATCGCATGCTATGACGACCCGTCGTACTACGACAGCTTTATCTGGATCATGAACGAGGCGGATGCGCAGATATATTCTCTGGTGAAGGATATGGGCACCATAGTGAACCGGATGGTCTCGGTGGGGACTATCGCGGTCTTGTTGTCCGCGGTGGACTGGACGATTGCCGCCTGCATCCTGGTTTCGGTGGCGCTTTGCCTTTTTCTGAAATACCTGCAGACGGAGACGGAATACGGCTGTGAAAAAGCCATCCGAAGCGAGAAGCGGAAGGAGCGCTACCTGAACAATCTGTACATCTCGAAGGACTACGCCAAGGAGATACACGCCACCGATGTCAGCGCCATCATCGACAGAGAGCTGGACGGCGTGATAGCCAGGGAAAAGCATATCCTGAGGGAAAGCGGGAGGAAGCGCTTCTGGATCCATCTGGGGTTCGACCTCTTCTCCACCACCTTTTTCAATGTGGGCATCCTGCTCATCCTGCTGTATAAGATTCAGGTCTCGAAAAGCATCTCTCTCGGCGGTTTCGCGGCGGCGGCGGGAAGCTGCTGGAGGCTGTTCTGGCAGTTCGGCAGTTTTGCGGACGTGGCCGGCAGGATGCAAAAAAGGGATCTGTATTCCAGGCGCTTTCAGGAATTCATGGCAAAGGACATCGGGCAGCCTGCGGCGATGCCCAGCAGGGAGATGCCGCAGGGGAATCTGCAGCTTTCCTTCTGCCATGTATCCTTCCGCTATCCTGGCAGCGAGAGATGGGTGCTGAGGGACATCAGCTTCCGGATAGATCCGCGCGAGAAGATAGCCATTGTGGGCTACAATGGCGCGGGGAAGACCACCTTGGTTCGGCTGATTATGCGCCTGTACGAGCCCACGGAGGGGCAGATCCTGCTGAACGGCCATGATGTGCGGGAGTACGACATGGATGCATACAGGGCGGCGTTCAGCACGATTTTCCAGAACTTCAGGCTGTACGCGTTCTCTGTCGCGGAGAATGTCCTGATGAGGGATCATGAGGCGGGGGAGGAGGGGGAGGTCCGGAGGGCATTGGAGAAGTGCGGCATCCTGGACAAGATAGATTCCTATCCCAATGGGATTCATACGAGGATGACGAAGGAGTTCGACAAAGACGGCATCGAGCTGTCCGGCGGGCAGCAGCAGAAGATAGCCCTTGCCAGGGCGTTCGCCCGCGAATCGGACATCGTCATCCTGGACGAGCCCACAAGCGCGCTGGATCCCATGAGCGAATATGAGATGTGCAGAAGCATGCTGGAACTATGCGCCCGGCGGGCCTGCGTCGTCATCTCCCACAGGCTGGCGATAACGAAGGATGTGGACAGGATCCTGTTCCTGGAAAAAGGAAGGATAGCCGAAACGGGCTCCCATGAGGAATTGCTGAAGGAAAACGGAAGATATGCCGAGATGTGGAAGGTTCAGACGAAGGATATTCTTTGAACAGGGGGAGACGCACGATTTATAAGAAAAGACGATTGGGCGATATTCCGAGGACGATTGCTTGACGTTTCCGACAGGGCATATTATCATAGAGACAGAAAGATGACGGAAGGAGCATGAGGCTATGGGGATATATGTGAATCCGGGGAATGCATCGTTTCAGGAGGCGATAAACTCTGAAATCTATGTGGATAAAAGCGGGTTGATAGCCTATATCAATGGTGTCATCCGAACCCAGCAGAAGAACCTCTGCGTCAGCCGTCCCAGGCGCTTCGGGAAGTCCATGGCGGCTAACATGCTGGCAGCCTATTACAGCCGCGGCTGCGATTCCAGTCGGCTGTTCTCCGGGCTTGCTATCGAAGGGGAAGAATCCTTTCCGATGCACCTGAACCGCCATAATGTGATTCGGTGGGACGTGCAGCGCTTCCTGGAAAGCAAAAGCGGCTACGACAGATTCGTCAATGACATCGAGGATATGGTGATCCGGGACTTGAAGAAGGAGTTCCCGGAATGCGGCGATTTTCCGGAGGGCAGCAGGCTGAAGACGGTTCTGGACGAGGTATACGGACAGACCGGCCAGGGATTCGTCTTCATCATCGACGAATGGGACTGCGTGTTCCGCATGGCGAAGAATCGGGAAGAGATACAGAAGGCGTATCTGGACTTCCTGCGGGGCCTGTTCAAGGGCGCGGAGTACGTGGACTTAGCATATATGACGGGAATCCTGCCCATCAAGAAGTATGGGGAGCATTCGGCCCTGAACATCTTCGAGGAATACTCCATGCTTGACTCTGCGGAGCTGGCCAGGTTTTTCGGTTTTACAGAGGAGGAGGTCCATGGACTGTGCACCAGTACGGGTATGGATTTCCAGGACGTGGAGAGATGGTACGACGGCTATCTGATGAACGGCATCCATATCTACAACCCAAAGTCTGTGGTGGACGCGGTGCGGCGGGGGAAGTGCAAGAGCTACTGGACCGGCACAGAGACCTATGAGGCGCTGAAGGTCTATATCGATTTGGATTTCGACGGGCTCAGGGAGGCAGTTGTGGGGATGCTTGGCGGCGCGCGCTGCAGGGTAGACGCCACCACCTCCCAGAACGACATGACTACCTTCAAGACCAAGGACGATGTGCTCACACTTTTGATTCATCTGGGGTATCTGGCCTATGATGAGGGCACAGAGGAGGCCTTCATCCCGAACCAGGAGATAGCGCAGGAATATATGCGGGCCATAAAGGTGGGCGGCTGGGGCGGCCTGACGGAGGCCCTGAACTGCTCGGAGGAGCTGCTGCGCAGCACCTGGGCCCTGGACGGGGAGGCCGTGGCGGCGGGGATGTCCGCCATCCACGATGAGACAGCCTCTCTCCTGAAGTACAACAACGAGAACTCCCTGACCTGTACCGTCCTCATGGCTTACTACAGCACAAAGGCATACTATATGAACCCTATCATGGAGCTGCCCTCTGGAAAGGACTACGCAGACGCAGTCTATCTGCCCAAACGCGGCATAGGCCGCCCGGCTCTGGTGGTAGAGCTGAAATGGAACAAATCCGCCCGGGGAGCCATAGCCCAGATTAAGGACAGGCAATACGCGGCCTGGATTGCGGATTACACGGGCGACATCCTGCTGGTGGGAATCAGCTACGATAAGAAGAGCAAGGAGCACGCCTGTCTCATCGAGACCTGGAGGAAGACCTGAGACAAGGATTGACCATACGATTACAACAGGACGCTGATGCGGAAGTACAGCAAGATCATCGTGATGGACGGCGGGAGGATCGTGGAGAGGGGAAGCTTTGACGAACTGATGGAGAGGGAAGGGGCGTTCCATAGGCTGTATAAGGTTCTGGAGGAGTGATGGCGGACTGCGGAAAAGACGAGCGATACTTCGGAGGCGATTGTTGACGCTTCCGACAGGGCATATTATCATAGAGTCATAAAAGACGGCGGAAGGAGTGCGGGACTATGGGGATATATGTGAATATGGGCGATGCATCATTCGAAATGTCGCGGAATTCCGATATTTATGTAGATAAAAGCATGCTGATAGCCCAGATGAACAGAGCTTATCGGACGGAGCGGCGGTTCCTCTGCGTCAGCAGGCCCAGACGTTTTGGAAAGTCCATGGCGGCTAACATGCTGGCTGCTTATTACAGCCGAGGCTGCGATTCCGGGCGGCTGTTCTCCGGGCTTGCGATTGAGGGGGAGGAATCCTTTCCGGTGCACCTGAACCGCCATAACGTAATCCGGTGGGACGTGCAGCGTTTCCTGGAAAGCAAAAGCGGCTACGACAGGTTCATCGATGATATCGAGCGCATGGTCATCCGAGACCTGAAAAGAGAGTTCCCGGAATGCGGCGATTTCCCGGAGGGCAGCAGGCTGAAGAGCGTACTGGACGAGATATACGGCCAGACCGGCCAGGGATTCGTCTTCATCATCGACGAATGGGACTGCGTGTTCCGCATGGCGAAGGAGCAGAAGGAGGTACAGAAGGCATATCTGGACTTCCTGCGGGGTCTGTTCAAGGGCGCGGAATACGTGGAGCTAGCGTACATGACGGGAATCCTGCCCATCAAGAAGTATGGGGAGCATTCGGCCCTGAATATTTTTGACGAGTATTCCATGACGGATCCTAAAGGTCTGGAGGAATATTTCGGTTTTACGGAGAAAGAGGTGCTGGGGCAATGTGAAAAGCAGGGAGTGGACTACGGAGAGATGGAGAGGTGGTACGACGGCTACCTGATCGGCGGGAGCCATATCTATAACCCGAAGTCAGTGGCGGATGCGCTGACATGGAAGCGGTTCAGGAGCTATTGGACGGGAACGGAGACCTATGAGGCATTGAAGGTCTATATCGAGAGGGACTTTGACGGGCTGAAGGAGGCGGTGGTGGAGATGCTTGGCGGAAGGCCCTGCAGGATCAGGCCGGAGAAGTTCCAGAACGACATAACCACGTTCGGGACAAAGGATGACGTGCTCACACTGCTGGTCCATCTGGGCTACCTCTCCTATGACGGGGAGTCTGGCGAAGTGTTTATCCCGAACCTGGAGATTACCCAGGAATTCCTGAACGTGGTGGACAGCCCGAGCTGGGGCGGTCTGACGGATGCCCTGAACCGCTCGGAGGAGCTGCTGCGCAGCACCTGGGCACTGGACGGGGAGGCCGTGGCGGCGGGGATGTCCGCCATCCACGGCGAGACGGCATCCCTCCTGAAATACAACAACGAGAACTCCCTGACCTGCACGGTGCTGATGGCCTACTACAGCGCAAAAGCCTACTACATGAACCCCATCATGGAGCTGCCCTCCGGAAAAGGCTACGCCAATGTGGTCTATCTGCCAAAACGGGACACAGCCCGCCCGGCCCTGGTGGTGGAGCTGAAATGGAACGAATCCGCCCAGGGGGCCATCGCCCAGGTCAAGGACAGGCGCTATGCCGCCTGGATTGCGGACTACACCGGGGACATCCTCCTGGTGGGCATCAACTACGACAAGAAGAGCAAGGAGCATGCCTGCGTCATCGAGGCCTGGAGGAAAACCCACGGTGAGGGTTGACAAAGGAGGCAGATTACATTACTATTAACATGTAGTAATAAACAAGGGATGAATCCAGCAAAGGCTATGGGCGGCTGGGAATCTGCACAGGAAAGGGCGATATGAAGGCCGTATTGATCGATGATAACGAGGAATTTCACTGGACGTTTCAGAAAGCGCTTGAGATGGAGACAGAGCGGGCGGACTTTCCTATCGACCTGACATGCAGGAGCAGCCTGGAGGACATCGGCTGGGAAGAGGCAGACGATATCGACCTTTTCTTTATTGACATCGAGCTTGGCGGGGTGTCAGGGATAGATTTGGCCATGGGGCTGCAGAAACGCAGTCCCGGCAAGGAGATTGTCTTCGTAAGCGCCTATGATCAGTATATGCAGAAATCCATGCTGGCAAGGCCCAGATTTTTCGTCTGCAAGGTGAATCTGGAAAAGGATCTGCGGGATGTGGTCATGTTCCTGAAGCGGCAGTGGCAGCAAAGACATGCCAGCGTAAAGGTAATCTGGAAAGGCGGCGGGACAGAGATATATCCCCAGAGAATCCTCTGGTGTGAGAGCCAGGGGCACTATGTAGACATATATCTGGACGATGGCCGGAAAGCTGTGCTCCGCACCGGCTTGAGGCAGCTGGCGGCCCTTTTTTCGGATTTCCATTATCTTAGGATACATAACCGCCGCATAGTGAACCTGGAATATGTCCGCCGGTTTGAGGGGAGTCAGGTAGTATTAAAAGATGGGACGGCCTTGGGAGTGAGCAGGAACTGCCAGAGGGAAGTGGACAAAGGCATCAGGGAGTGGTTCGAGTCCCTTTACCAGCAGTCCTGAGCGAAGGGGGAGGCTGTGACGATTGTTGAGATAGGGGCGGATCTTTTTGAATCTGCCCTGTTCGTGGTTTTTCTGGATCTGTTCAATGGGCGCCGGTCGCGGGGGAGAAAGGCCTTGGCCGGAGGCTTTGTGTGCTTTGCGCTGCTGTTCGGGAACATCCTTGCCTCTGATATGGTGACGCTCTACAGCTATGTGCCCACGATATTTGATTTCGCTATCGCCATGTGCTATGCCAGGCTGTGCCTGGAGGGGACGATATGGAGACAGCTGGGGAGCGTCATGCTGTATGAGATGGGGCTTCTGGGGAGCAGCGTGACCGTGATATGGCTTCTGGCGTTTGCAAGGGACAACGGCATCCTGCTGTGGATGGATACGATGTCTTCTGAGAGGATGTGGATGGTAGCCCTCAGCAAGCTCATGCTGCTTTTGTATGCGCTTTTCCTGTTGAGGTGGAGAGGGCGCTTCAGAATCAGGCGATCCCGGGAAACGATGCTGACTGTCTTCCTCGCGCCTGCCATCATCCTGACGCTTGCCGCCAGCCTGCTTGGGCTATTGCTTGAAGTCTATTACATGGATGGCCGGGGGCGGATAGCAGCGGGCATCATGGGCGGAATCGTGGCGCTGTTTGCGGTCAGCCTGTATCTTTACAGCAGGGTGCTCCAAAAAGAGAGGCTGGAGCAGGAAAGGGAATATGCCGTGGCCATGGCGGCACAGCAGAAGAGGGCATATGAGGACCTGCTCAGGCATCAGGAAAGCATCCGGATGATGGAACATGACATGAGGAACAGGCTGCTGGGGATAAGGAGCTATTTCGTCTCCGGTGAGACTGCCAGGGGGATAGAGAAGATAGATGACCTGCTGGGAGACTGCAGCGGGCATGTAGGAGGGCTTGCAGACGGGGGATGCCCTTGGCGGGCAGTGGTCGAGGATAAGCTGGCCCATGCCAGGGAGCAGGGGATCTCTGTGGAGAGCAGGATAGGGAAAGGGAGCTACGATGCAGTCGATGACATAGATTTCTGCATCATCCTGGGGAATCTGCTGGACAATGCAGTGGAGGCGCAGGAAAGCGTGGAGGGTGGCTGGATCGGGCTCCACATGTCGGAAGACAAAGGAGTGATATACATCCGATTGGAGAACAGGGTCGCCGACGGGGGATCCGTCAGGCTGTGGGAAACCAGCAAGGATGACCGGATGCGGCATGGCTTCGGAATCCGGAGCGTGAAGGAGATTCTCAAAAGATACGGCGGGACGCTGGAATTCGAAGTGGGCGATGGGAAAGTCATAGCGACGGTCTTGCTGAAGATGCCATCCTGAATTTGACAGGATGGTATTTTTTTGACTATTTTTCGTAATATTTTACCAAACTTGCCAGAATATGACCGAACAGGACATTGCGCTTTCTTTTTCGGAGAGGATATGCTATGGTGAATGTAGACAAAGAGGGGGCAGGAAATTGACAGAGAGGCTGGCAGATTTTATTGTCCATAAATTATGCCGAAAAGGGCTTATCAGGGAGGATGAAAAAAGGATCTATAAAGTCGGGTTTGACGTGATGATCGGGACTTTGGCAAACAGCTCCGTGATTCTGGCAGTTGGCTTTTTTCTGCGGGATGCAGGGGGAGCGGCACTGTTTCTGCTATGCTTCTGCACAGTGAGGAATTACTGTGGGGGATACCATGCGAAGACCAGGGCGAAGTGCCTGATGGTCATGGTAGCTGCATTTTGTTTCGTCTCCCTGATGTCGGAGATGGTTGCGGGGAGTTTTGGGATACTGCTTTATGGTTATGTAGGGATTTCGATTGCTTTGGGGTGTGTGCTGTTTTGGTTTGTCCCAGTGACGGATATCACAAAGAGGTATACCCCGGATGATGAGGCCGGGAATCGGCGGAAAGCGCTGCGGATTCTGCTTATATGGTATTCCGCCATGTGCATGGGCATTGCGTGGGATAGTGCGGTTGCGGTTAAAATCAGCATGACGATGAATGTCATTGCATGGATGGTGCTGGCGGCTAAGCCGTGGAGAACGGCGGGCATTGGAAAATGTAGATGAAAGGAAGATGATTTTATGAAAAAGATGGGTTCAAAGTTTTTTGATGGGGTGCTTAAGGTAGTTTATAAGATAGGACTGTCGACGGTGCTGGCAATTTCGAGATTTTCCTCTTACCAGGCTACGGAGGATGGGGAGTTGTTTGAGGCAGTTTATCGAGGATACAAATTGCAATCTTAAAGAGGGTCAATTATATCTGCTGATGCAAATATAATTGATTTGTAACTATTATGTTTTATGCGCAGTAGTCCTAACAGATTTTAATAAAATGTAAAGCAGGGAAAGGAGATTGTCTATGACATACGAAAAACCGGAAATTGTTATTTACAATGAGGAAGACATACAGGCTATTGAGGCTCAAGCTGCCTCATGCTGTCCTACAGGAAAAACTAATTCCTGATTGCGGTAGCAAATGTAAGCTATAATGTTTTTGAAAGTAAAATGCCATGTAATTTGAATGTTTTGAAGCTATAAAATGTTGAAAGAAGTGGTATACCCCAAAAAAGTCATTTTATGGGGAAATATTCGTCATTTCGCACAAATGATTGTAACAGAAAGATGATTGCATTTTATTGGCTGTTAAGGACTACTGATAAAGTGGAGGGATATGCTAGGATGCATTATATTGGGGATTATATATATGATTCGGATAGATTGATTTTTTATGAAAGAGATATGCCGGAACATGTAATCAAGAAAGTGAAAGAGTGTATTGAGGTATCGGACTATTATGAAAAATTAAGGAGTGGATATGAGTGCCTAGATAAAAACAATATGTCTGCTAAGGGAAAACACATAGATTTGATTGGTGTGTGTTTAACATATAATTGTCAGTTGAGGTGTAATTATTGTAGTTATTCTTCGACTAGCGGAAATTATAATGATTTAGATACAAAGGATGTATTAGCTTTTGTAGTAGAAGCAATTAAAATCAGGATGATTTATCAAATGGCTCATCATGTTGTTTATGATAAGCCTTTAAGATTCTTTTTTACAGGAGGCGGAGAGCCTACTTTCGATTGGAACCTATTTGAAAAAACCGTTTGCGCAATAAAGAAAAAGTGTGAAGAGTATTCGATTCCATGTTATTTAGAACTAACGACAAACGGCATGTTAAATGATAACCAGAGAAGTTTTGTCATTGATCATTTTAATAAGGTAATGGTATCATATGATGGTATCGCAGAAATTCAGAACAAGAACAGAAAATGCGCAAATACAACAGAATCATCTAAAACTGTTGAGGAATCTATCAGAGCGTTTATGGAGAGCAAGCTATTCCTTGTTGTCAGGACTACAGTTTGGCATGAAGATTTTGTGGCACTAAAAGAGATATATAATAATTTGGCAAAAAATTATGCTGCAATTGATGAGTGGAGCATAATGCCCATTCTTCCGTCGGGAAGAGCTTTAGTAAATGCAAAGCCCGGGCAATACGACATAAATCAGAAAAATTTTTTTGATTATTACATAGAGTTAATCGAATATGTCCAAAATCAAGAAACTGGATTGTATATATCATCTGCGGTATTTAACAACAGTATTGTAGAATATTGCTGCGGAGCAACTTTTGATGAGTGCTTTTGGCTAATGCCAGATAAAACGATTGTAAATTGTATTGAAGCAGAAAGATTTAAAACTGAAGTTGGCAGAATCGAAAATGATAAGGTGCTATTTTATGATTGCTATGTGGATTTGTATCTAGATATTGTAAGGGATACATTTGATAATTGTAGAAATTGTCTGGCATATAGATTCTGTAAAGGCGGCTGTCCTTTGAAAACAATACGCGATGAAGAATACGGAACGAATTATCGAAAGTATGAGTGTCAGATGATAGTGCAATATTGGGAATACGTCTTCCACAAAATATTGCGAGGTGGTTATTGCTTTGGATGGGGAGCTTCGCAGATAGAGAAAGATGAGTTTGAAGGCTATAAAGTCTTTCAATTAAGGGATATGGAAAGGAGAAAGCAAGATGCAGATTAACGGAAATGAAGTGATGATTTCATTACTAGAAATCGATACTATTGAGGACGAAATGGTGGCATACAATGCAAAAGATAACAAGATTATAACATTCAATAAGACGGCATCATTTATTTGGAGTATTATAATGGAAATGGAAAACACGGAGGTTAATGTTACTACGAAACAAATCACAGAAAAAATATTTAAAACATTTCATATAAAAGAAATAGAAGAAAAAGAAGTATATGATGATGTTGATGATATTTTAAATCAGTTTATTGATGCAAATTTAATAAAAAGAAAAGCTTGATTTGCGAAGTTTATTGTGAGAAATTCTGTTATGTAAAACTAGACTAGTGCTGATAGAGGGCTTGTATGATTTTGTTTACACGGAAGATAGGGAGAATTGAACTGCATATTCAAATAGATGAAGATTTGTATAATGCAAATCTCTCGATTTTTAATTGTATTTTTAGTACTTTTAGAAAAAATAAAGCTTATATATCAGATGAAAGCTCGATGAGGGATAGCATATATATTTTTTCCACAGATGTGACTTTACGAAATTTAGAAAATGAATCATATTTTATACAATGTAATACATGTGATCCGCTATGGGTGACAGAACTAATAGGAATTTTGGAAGAATGGTATGCAACAACAATGAAATGTACGATTCTACATGGGTCATGCATTAGGCTACTAGATAAAAATATCTTATTGATGGGTGCGAGAAAGTTTGGGAAAACTACTCTTACGGGTTACTTGGCATTGAATCGAAATGCAGAATATTTAGATGATGATTGCGTATATTTTTTTGAAGATGAAATATGGGGCTTTAATATGCCGATTGCAGTAAGAAAAAATGTTGATAAATTGCCTTTAAATAATTTGGTCTGTACTGCTTACGATGGAGAGAATATCGAGAGAATGCTATTTAGGCCATTTGACTGTATTGACAAATTGTCGTCAATAGAATTTATATTGTTTCCGGTATACAATACTGAAAATATCAACAGAGCGATCGAGATTAAAAAGGGTGTGTTATTTAATAAGATTATTAATAATGTTAGACATTCTCAAAGTATCAGTAAGTTGTTTCATGATGTGTGTGAACTTTCTAAAGATATAAAGGCCTTTTCCATCTGGTACTCGACCAGTGAAAATGCGTATAGGATTATAAATTCAATTATTTGTAAGGAGTGGATAAGTGAAGCGTTTTGTTGAGACCTATAGAAATATTTTTTGGTTGTACAAACCATATCTAAAATACGGGAAAAGGTTTGTATTTTGTTCGTGGATATTCTGGATTTGCATTGTACCAGTGGTGCAGATTATTACAGTGCATTTGCCAAGTACCATCATAAATATGCTTCAGGCAGGTGAGTCCTATCAAAATGTTGTCATATGTGTCATAGGCATGCAAATGATGCTTATGCTTCAACCCGTATATGAAGATGTATTCAATATGTTCTGTAAGAATAGGGCATTGCCATATATAGAGGCCAAACTAAAACAGGATGTATATAAAAAAGCAGTGGAAACAGATTATGAATACATCGATGATCCGGAATATTTTGATAATTATACATGGGCCGTAAACCAATATGCAGCGAAAGCCCAGGATGCACAGGAAATGACGAATAGGATGTCTTCCTCTACTATTGTCATTTGTTCGATGCTTACTGTAATTGCAGTCCTTAGCCCTTTTGCGGTAGTTGTCACTATTGTAGGCACTATCATTGAGAATTTCATGTATATTGTAGTAAACTATTATGATATGAAAAAAGAGGAGGAAGTTCTGCCCTACGATAGAAAACAAGAGTATTACCACAAAGTATTCTATGACAATGCGGATGCCGCAGATTTGAAAAGTACGAATCTGGGAACCTATTTATTACAGGGATACGACAGGGCACAGCAGAGCAAGCTTAATACCATAAAAAAATATGGATATAAGATGATTCCATGGGCATTGGGAGGAGACCTGGCGTTTTATGTTGCTCGCACATTTGTTATTTTGAATATCGCATATGGAATCTATGTCGGTGATATACCAACAGTTGCTACATATATTACTATGATGGCAGCGGTAGAAGTGCTGAAAAATTCTATGAATGAGATGTTTTATTATGTGAAAGATGCGAATCGACTGGGGATGTATGCAAAAAGGATTCGGGCTTTTTTTGATCTTGAATCCCATATAGAGACAGACATGAAAGAGAAGGTTTCAGTATCGGACGGAGCTTTTGCAGTTGAATTTCGGGATGTTCAGTTCCGATATAAAAACTCAGAATTTCATATTGAAGATTTCAATCTCAAGATCAATGCAGGAGAAAAAATTGCTATTGTTGGAGAGAACGGTGCAGGAAAATCTACGCTGGTGAAACTGTTGATGCGTTTCTATGATGTAAATAGTGGTGCGATTTTATTGAATGGGAGAGATATCCGAGATTATGAGCTGAAAGGGCTGAGAAAGAAAATAGGAGTGGCGTTCCAGAATCCGAATGTATATGCGATATCGTTTGCAGAGAATATCGGCTTATACAAAAGGGTGGATTATGTTAAGATGCAGCAGATTATAAGGGATGTCGGATTAGAGATTGTTCTACAAAAAAATAACGCGACAATCGATTCGGAAGTGACGAAAGAATTTGATGAAAGAGGCATTATGCTGTCTGGAGGAGAAAGGCAGAAAATGGCTATAGCGAGACTTTTTGTTTCAGAATTCGGCCTATTGATTTTAGATGAGCCATCTTCTGCTTTGGATCCTATTGCAGAACATAAGATGACAAAACTTATATTTGACATTAGCAATCAATCTACTACTATCATCGTGGCACACCGATTGTCAACTATAAGGGATGCGGACAAGATTGTTTTAGTAGATGGGGGCAGAATTGCAGAGATGGGAACCCATGATGAATTAATGGCTATGCATGGGAAGTATAGCGAAATGTTTTCTAAACAGGCAGAAAACTATATCTGTTGACAGGACAGCGACAGCATGAAGAGGCGGAGGGCGATATGGATGACAAGTATATTTGGAAAAAAGATTTAAACATGCTACGTTATATACCAAAGAATGCTCCCTTTGTTTTTATGTATAGTGGAGGAAAGGATTCAGGCCTAGCTCTATCAATTGCGCTTGAGTATGGCAAACCGGTTAGTTTATTACATTGTTTAGAAAATGATGAGTCTTTATTTCATGAACAGAAGAGAGACGTCATGAATGCTCAGGCGAGCCAGTTGAATATTCCGATTAGATATTTGGAGTATAAGTGGTGGGTACGTTGGGATAAAATAGTCAAAACATACATTGAATACAAAGAGAAAGGTGTAAAATATGTCGTTTTTGGAGATTTGAACTCAGAAGGAAATATGGATGTGCAGATTAAGCTTTGTCGAAGTGCAGGAGTAGTGCCATGTTTCCCATTGGCATTTCTTCCCTACGATTGCTTACTGGATGAAATAGAAAAAAGGAATATTGAAAGCATAATTACAACAATAAACCATTCATCTATTGAAAGCAAATGGTTGGGAAAAACTTTTAATAGAGAAATGTATCACTGTTTTGAAATTTTGGGCATTGATTCGTTTGGCGAAGGAGGAGAATTCCATACTACATTAGTTAATGCTAACTGCTTTAAGGGACCATTAAAGTACGAATTTACAGTTGTTGACGATAGAAAAATTTGTATTAATACTAAATTCGATTAGCTTTTATATAGATATATTAAATGGGGGTTGTCCGTGTATGAAGGGGAAATTGGGTACTTTGGGGGATAATAATGGATTTCTTACTTGCTCAATGTATATTGCTCAGAAATGGCATAAATATGAAGAAATAATTCCCTATATGACATTTGAGGCAGCTGCTATTGATTTGAAGGAGAATAAGTTATGCTCTATCTTAGTCCCAGCTGCATATCCGCAAATAAGTGAATTCATTATGGATAAAGAGCTAATAACGGAAGAAGTGTTCATAGAGCAAATTCCATCATTGGTATGTGTAGGAAAATATGCCAATGTTAATGTTAAAATCGTAGATAAGATTTATTTGCATCAAGCAACATATAAATTGCTGGGAGATTTAGGTATAGAGCCTCAAAAAGTTGAATTATGTTATGTCAATTCAAATATTGAGGCATGTCAGTGTCTGCTAAGGGATGACAGTAAGAATATTCTTGCAATAACCAATAAATTATGTGCAGAATATTTTTCACTGAATGTCATTAACGTGTTGAGGAATGGCGTATTTATGCCTTGGATAAGCTTTGGAAAGACCGGAAAGGATTTGAATGGATAGAGTTGCAATTATAGTGGACAAATCATTGAATAATGGAGAAGTGGCAAATGTTGCGGCTATTTTAATGGGACAATTAGCAGTAAATTATTTACCGGTGTATTCTAACGAATGTATTATTGATAAATCGGGATTTCAGCATAGTGGGATAATGTGTAATACAATAGTTTTGAAGACAAACAAAACAAAGCTGATGAAATTCTGTACTAGTATAAGCGATGGTGATTATCAAAAACAGATAATAACAATCATTTTCACTAGGGAAGGACAATCTTTAAATAATCGATTTGAGGAGTATATGCGAATTATTAAAAGTAACAGTTTGTTTGACTTACACCCAGTTGGAGTTGCATTGGCTGGAAAAGAGCATATAATCCGAAATTTGACAAGCAAATTTAGTTTATATTAGAACTATTTTGATAAGGAAAGAAATTTACCATGAATTATGATAAATCAGAAATATTTAATGTAAATATTACTGGACACAGCATGTTTCCTATTTTGAACAAAAAAGATGTTGTGGTAGTTAAACATTCTGATATATATCAAAGAGGCGATATTGTTGTTTTTGATTATGGAGAAAAGGTACATATAATACATAGAATATTATATTGTGGGCGAAATAGTCAATATTATTGTAAGGGGGACAATGCATTCCGGATAGAAATAATATCAGAGGAAAATATATTAGGTAAAGTGATTTTTGTAAAGAAAGATAATAGCATTTTAACATTGCCAGTAGCTGCTGATAAGTTTATAAATTTATCGTTGGCAGTTAACCGAGAATTTTTGAATAACCATTGTAATTTAAGAAAAACAATGAAAAGTATTGTATATAAAGAATATATAAAAGAAAGAGACTTTTTGGCATGGTCAATCTTAGGAAAGCTATTTTGAGCAAAAGATTTAGAAATACAGAAAATCTGTTTTCTTCATTGCTGGATGAGCCATATGCTGTTATAAAAGGTGAACCCCTATCCTTGTTAGCATATGGCAAAACAGCTATGCGACATGTTGGAGATATTGATATATTGATTTCGCGTGATAACATGGGAAATCTTTTAAAATGTCTAGATATGGATGGATTTGAACCAAGTAAGGTGACTCGTGAAGAACAGATTAGTGCAATATTGTGTTCACATCAAATTTTACCATTTACAAAAAGACTCCCCGGTTATGGTGATGTGACAGTCGATATTAACTTTGATATTTTTTGGGGAGAGTATGAGGGGAAGCGGGTTGATATAAACAGTTTTCTGTCAGATGCTCTATATAAAGAAATATATGGCGTTGCTATAAAAACTCTTCCTCCATTAAAAAATATGGTTCAACTGGTGCTACATCATTATAAGGATATGAATTCAATTTTTTTGCTTTCTACGCGTAAAATAATAAAACGTGATATGCTGCGGGATGTGTATTTTTTGCTGAAAAATAATGTTAACGATATAACCTTAGACAAATTATATACGATAAGTGCTGAGTATGAAATTCTTCCTTATATGTTTTATATATTCTTTTATGTAGGAGAAATATTTCATGATGAGATAATCGATAAGTATACAAATGCTTTTCGAACTAGAAAAGGGGAGGAACTTCTTGATTGTTATGGCTTATGCGAAAAAGAGCGAAAAAAATGGAGGTATAATTTTGAAACAAGGTTAGCATCTAATAACATTTACGATTTAATTAAAGAAGACTTAACAGCGATTGACAAAGAAAAAATTGCATTTAATAAACATATATTTTGATCGTGTTAGTCAATAACTGTGTTGGTTTCGGTTTGAGTCCGTTTTATAGGACTCA